>CP107210.1:2457818-3072273 GCA_025757985.1 Oscillospiraceae bacterium | reverse complement strand
GTGCCGGTGATGTTGCCGAGGATGATGGGGAAGCCAGCCACGATAGCCAGGAAGATCGCGCCGATCAGAGTGATCTTGGACAGGGTCTTCGTGATGAAATCGCTGGTGGGCTTGCCCGGACGGATGCCGGGAATGGTACCGTTGTTTTTGCGAAGCTGGTTGGCAATGTCCACGGGGTTGTACTGGATCGCAACGTAGAAGTAGTTGAACGCGACGATCAGCAGCACGTAAACGATGAGGTAAAGAACGCTGTTGTAGTTAAACACGCTGAAGAAAGCGTACAGCGCCGGATGCGAAGCAGCATCCAGATTGATGAACCGGAAGATCAGACCGGGCAGGCTGCACAGCGTCGAAGCAAAGATGATGGGCATAACGCCGGTCATGTTCACTTTGATGGGGATGTAGCTGGCCTGACCACCATACATCTTGCGGCCCATAACGCGCTTGGCGTACTGGACCGGGATGCGGCGCTCGGCGTTCGTCAGGATGACGACGAAGATGACCGCGACCAGTGCCAGAACGAGCAGCAGGGGCAGCATGATGTAGAAGAACGGCTCACCGTTCTGGGCGCGGGCCAGAATGTTGGTCGTAGCAGTGTAGATGCTGGACCAGCGGGCCACGATGCCTGCGAAGATCATCAGCGAGATACCGTTGCCGATACCCTTGGAGTCGATCTGGTTGCCCATCCAAGCACAGAGCTGAGAGCCTGCTGTGAAGGCCAACACGATGACAACCGCGCTGAAGATGCCCGCAAAGCCCTCCGTGTAGGACAGAGCGCCCATATTGCGGATGATGAAGTAGTAGCCGATGGACAGCATCAGACCAATGCCCGCGCCAACATAGTTGGTGATGCGGCGCATCTTGCGCTGACCCTCCTCACCCTCCTTGGTGAGGTTTTCCAGATACGGAATGGCTACCGCCAGCAGCTGCATAATGATGGAGGCGTTGATGGCGGGCTGCACACCCAGAGCGAACAATGTGCATTCGCTCAGAGCGCCGCCGCTCATCATATTCAGATACTCCAGCATATCGCCGGTGCCGCCGGCAAACATCGAGGTCAGTGCGCCTGCGCTGATGTACGGCACAGGAATCGCACAGCCAAGACGGAACAGGACGAGGATCAGAAGGGTGAACAGAAGACGCTTGCGCAGATCTTCAATCTTCCATGCTTTACGGAAGGTTTCAAACACCTTACATCACCTCAGCCTTCCCGCCCGCTTTCTCGATTTTTTCCTTGGCGGAGGCTGTATAAGCAGCGACCTTGACATTGATTGCCTTGGTCAGCTCGCCGTTGCCCAGCACCTTGACGCCGTCCAGCGTCTTGGAGATGATGCCGGCCTTCAGCAGGGCCTCGGTATCAACGGTAGAACCGGCCTCGAACTTCTCGAGGTCAGATACCTTGATGGTAACATACTTGGTTGCGAAAATGTTGTTGAAACCGCGCTTCGGCAGACGACGCTGCAGAGGCATCTGGCCGCCTTCGAAGCCGGCCTTCTTGACGCCGCTGCGGGCCTTCTGGCCCTTGTGGCCGAAGCCAGCGGTCTTGCCGTTGCCGGAACCAGCACCGCGGCCCTTGCGGGTCACGGCCTTGCGGGCACCAGCGGAAGCTTTCAGTTCGTGAAGTTTCATGCTTGCACCTCCTTGCATTACGCCTTGGTCACAACGACCAGGTGGGCGATCTTGGCGATCTTGCCCTGAGTAGCCGCGTTGTCGGGCTGCTCGGTGACCTCACCGGGGCGGTTCAGGCCCAGGGAGTGCGCAACGGCGATCTGCTCTTTGCCGCGGCCGATCAGGCTCTTGGCGAGACGAATGGTAACTTTCTCCATTGTAGTACCCTCCTTAGCCCAGGATCTCGGCAACAGTCTTGCCGCGCTTTGCAGCGACGCTCTCGGCGTCGGTCAGGCCGCACAGGCCTGCGAAGGTAGCAGCAGTGACGTTGATGGGGTTGTTGGAACGCAGGCTCTTGGCGCGGATGTCCTTGATGCCGGCGCACTCGAGCACGGCACGGACAGGACCGCCGGCCAGAACGCCGGTACCGGGGGCAGCGGGACGCATCAGGACGCGGCCTGCGCCGAACTCGCCGACGATCTCGTGAGGAATGGTGGTGCCCTTCAGGCAGACCTTGCGCATGTTCTTCTTGGCAGCGCCCTCACCCTTGCGGATGGCCTCGGGAACCTCGCCGGACTTGCCGACGCCGTAGCCGATGTTGCCCTTGCCGTCGCCGACGACGATCAGGGCAGCGAACTTCATGACGCGGCCGCCCTTGACGGTCTTGGAAACGCGGTTGATGGAGACGACCTTGGTGATCATGCCGTCATCTTCTTGTCTTCTCTGCATGGCCATTGTATCTTCTCCCTCCTTACAGCTTCAGACCGGCCTCGCGGGCACCCTCAGCGAGAGCCTGCACACGGCCGTGGTAAACGAAACCGCCGCGGTCATAGACCACTTCGGTAATGCCCTTCTCAAGGCACTTCTTGGCGATGTTCTCGCCAACCTTCTTGGCAGCATCAATGTTGCCGCCGTAAGCGTTGAAATCTTTGTCCATGCTGGAAGCGCTGGCCAGGGTCACGCCCTGCTCATCATCGATGACCTGAGCGTAGATGTGCTTGGCAGAGCGGAAAACATCCAGACGGGGACGAGCAGCAGTGCCGCTGATCTTGCCGCGGACACGACGGTGGCGGCGCAGACGAGCAACGTTCTTATCAGCCTTGTTGACCATAATGTTTCTCCTCTCCTATTATTTACCCTTGCCGGCTTTGCCTTCCTTACGGATGACATACTCGCCAACATAGCGGATACCCTTGCCTTTGTACGGCTCGGGCGGGCGGACACCGCGGACCTCGGCAGCGAACTGGCCGACTTCCTGCTTGTCGATACCGGTGATGCTGAAGTGCAGCGCATCTTTCAGCTCGATCTTGATGGTATCGGTGTCCTCGAACTCAACGGGATGAGAGAAGCCCAGGGTCAGGGTCAGCTTGCTGCCCTGCTTGGCGGCACGATAACCAACGCCCTGAATTTCCAGATCCTTGCGGAAGCCCTCGGTAACACCGACGACCATGTTGTGGATCAGGGTGCGGGTCAGGCCATGGAGGCTGCGTGCCTCCTTCTCGTCATTGGGGCGGGTAACCAAAATCTCATTGCCCTCGACAGCAACAGTCATCAGAGGATGAAATTTGGAATGCAGGGTACCCTTGGGGCCCTTAACAGTGATGGTGTGCTCGGCCGCATCGACCTTCACTTCCACACCGGCGGGAATGACGATGGGTTTTCTTCCAATTCTCGACATTGTCTATACCCCTTTCTTACCACACAAAGGCGAGAACTTCACCGCCGACATGAGCAGCGCGGGCTGCCTTGTCGGTCATGACGCCTTTAGAGGTGGAGATGATTGCGGTGCCCAGGCCCTTCATGACCTTGGGCATATCCTCGCAGTTGGTGTAAATGCGCAGGCCCGGCTTAGAAACGCGCTTCAGGCCGGCGATGACCGGAGTACCGTTCTCCTGGTACTTCAGGGTCAGGGTGATGGTCCCCTGCTTGTTGTCCTCGGTCACTTTCATACCCTTGATGTAGCCCTCATCAACCAGGATCTGGCAGATCGCCTTCTTCAGGTTAGATGCAGGGATATCCACGGAAGGGTGTTTGGCAGTGCTAGCATTGCGGATGCGGGTCAGCAGGTCCGCGATAGGATCGGTGATTTGCATGCCACTAACCTCCTTAGGTTGTGTTTAAGAGTGTTGTTATTCGTTCAGACAGAAGCAATCAAGGGCTTACCAGGAAGCCTTCTTGACGCCGGGGATCTCGCCCTTGTAAGCCAGCTCACGGAAGCAGATACGGCAGACACCGTACTTGCGCAGGTAAGCGTGGGGACGACCGCAGATCTTGCAGCGGTTGTAAGCGCGGGTCGAGAACTTGGCGGGCTGCTGCTGCTTGAGCTTCATAGAAAGTTTAGCCATTTACAGTTCCCTCCCTTAGTTTGCGAACGGAGCGCCCAGAGCCTTCAGCAGCTCCTTGGCCTCCTCGTCGGTCTTGGCGGTGGTGACGAAGCAGATGTCCATGCCGCGGATCGCATCGACCTTGTCGAAGTCGATCTCGGGGAAGATGATCTGCTCTTTCAGGCCGAAGGCGTAGTTGCCGCGGCCGTCGAAGGAGTTGCCGTTGATACCGCGGAAGTCGCGAACGCGGGGCAGCGCGACATTGAACAGGCGGTCGACAAACTCGTACATACGCTCACCACGCAGGGTGACCTTTGCGCCGATGGGCATGCCCTCGCGCAGCTTGAAGTTTGCAACGCTCTTGCGGGCCTTGCAGACGATAGCCTTCTGGCCGGTGATCAGGCCCAGATCTGCGACGATGGCGTCGATGACCTTGGCGTTCTCCTTAGCCTCACCAGCTGCAACGTTGATGATGACCTTATCCAGCTTGGGGATCTGCATAACGCTCTTGTAGCCGAACTTCTTGTTCAGGGCCGGAGCGATCTCGTTGACATACTGTTCTTTCAAACGTGCCATTGTGTACTCCTCCCTTACAGTTCAGCGCCGCACTTGCGGCAAACGCGGACGGTCTTGCCGTCCTTGACAGAATGGCCCACGCGGGTGGCCTTGCCACACTTGGGGCAGACGGGCATGACCTTGCAGGCGTAGATAGCGCCCTCGGCCTTAACGATGCCGCCCTGCTCGCCCTGACGGCGGGGCTTGACGTGCTTCGTGACCATATTCAGGCCCTCGACAATGACCTTGCCCTCTTTGGGGGAGGTCTGCAGAACCTTGCCGGTCTTGCCCTTGTCCTTGCCGGAGATGACCATTACGTTGTCGCCGGTTTTAACATGAAGATTGTTCATTTAATTAAAACCTCCTTACAGCGATTCCGGAGCCAGGCTCAGGATCTTGGTGAAGCCGGCATCGCGCAGCTCGCGAGCGACAGGTCCAAAGATACGAGTGCCCTTGGGGCTCTTGTCAGCCATGACGATGACGGCGGCGTTCTCATCAAAGCGGATGTAGGAGCCGTCGTCACGGCGCAGGCCGTGCTTGCTACGGACGATGACGGCCTTGACCACGTCGCCCTTCTTCACAGTGCCACCGGGAGCAGCCTTCTTGACGCTGCAAACCACGATGTCACCGATGTTTGCGTATCTCTTGCGGGTACCGCCCAGTACACGGAAGCACATTAACTCCTTAGCACCGGTATTGTCGGCCACTTTGAGATAAGTTTGCATCTGAACCATCTTTCAGGTCCTCCTTTCAAAGTACCAGGCTGATTATTTTGCCTTCTCGATGATCTTGACCAGACGCCAGTTGACGTCCTTGGAGATCTTGCGGGTCTCCATGATCTCAACGCGGTCGCCGATGCCGGCTTCGTTGTTCTCATCATGGGCCTTGAACTTCTTGGTACGCTTCAAGATCTTCTTGTACAGAGGGTGCTGGACGCTGTCCTTAACAGCGACAACGATGGTCTTGTCCATCTTGTCGGAGACAACGACGCCCACACGGGTCTTTCTCAGATTACGTTCCATGCTTTACCCTCCCTCTTAAGCGTTCTTGGCATTCTTCTCAGCCAGGACGGTCATCACGCGGGCGATGTCCTTCTTAACGGCCTCGATGCGAATGGGGTTGTCCAACTGGTTGATGGCGTGCTGAAAGCGCAGGTTGAAGAGTTCGGCCTTCAGGTCCTTGAGCTGCTTGTTCAGCTCGACATCGGTCATTTCGCGCAGTTCAGTGGCTTTCATTCAGCGTCACCCTCCTTTACAGTGTCAAGCTCCTCGCGCTTGACGAATTTGCAGCGAATCGGCAGCTTGTGGCTGGCCAGACGCAGAGCCTCGCGGGCGGTCTCCTCGTTGACATCAGCCAGCTCGAAGAGCACGCGGCCCGGCTTAACGACAGCCACCCAGTACTCGGGGCTGCCCTTACCGGAACCCATTCGGGTGCCGGCGGGCTTTTCGGTAACGGGCTTATCGGGGAAGATCTTGATCCAGACCTTGCCGCCACGCTTGATATAACGGGTCATGGCAACACGGGCTGCCTCGATCTGGTTGGAGGTGATCCAAGCCGGCTCGAGAGCGACCAGGCCGTAATCGCCCTGGTTGACCTTGTTGCCGCGCATGGCCTTACCGGTCATGCGGCCGCGCTGAACGCGGCGGTACTTAACACGCTTCGGCAGTAACATTACTGTTTGCCTCCTTCCTTCTTGGCGGGGGCTTTGGCGCCCTTCAGGATCTCGCCTTTGTAGATCCAAACCTTGACGCCGACCTTACCATAGGTGGTGTTGGCCTCGGCGAAGCCGTAGTCGATGTCAGCGCGCAGAGTCTGCAGGGGGATGGTACCCTCGTGGTAGCTCTCAACGCGGGCGATGTCAGCGCCAGCCAGACGGCCGGAGCAGGTGACCTTGATACCCTTTGCGGGGGTAGCGCTGCGGTCACGGGGCTGCATGGCGTTGCGGATGGCCTGCTTCATGGCACGGCGGAACGCGATGCGGCGCTCGAGCTGGGAAGCGACATCCTCAGCAACCAGCTGAGCATTGGTGGTGGTGCCTTTGACCTCGATGATGTTGAGGTTGACAGCCTTGCCGGTGAGCTTGGCAAGCTGCTTCTCGATCTTGGCGCTCTCAGCACCGCCCTTGCCGATCACGATGCCCGGCTTTGCGCAGAAGACATTGACCTTCACGCGGGGGGCACCGGTCTGGGAATCAACGGTACGCTCGATCTCGATCTTGGGAACGCCGGCAGCGTACAGCTGCTTCTTCAGGGTCTTACGGATCTTGTGATCCTCGACCAGGGTGTCGCCGAATGCCTGCTTAGAGGTAAACCAGCGGCTGTCCCAATCTTTGATAACGCCCACGCGCATGCCGTGGGGATTGACTTTCTGGCCCATTTGTTTACCTCCTTACTCTTTCTCTTTCAGCACAACAGTCATGTGGCTGGTGCGCTTCAGGATGCGGTATGCACGGCCCTGTGCGCGAGGCATGATGCGCTTGAGCGTGGGGCCGGGGCAGACGTAGCATTCTGCGACGTAGAGATTGTTGCGATCCATGTTGAAGTTGTTTTCCGCGTTTGCGGCAGCAGAATTCACCAGCTTGAGAAGGGGCTCGCAGGCGGCCTTCGGGGTGTACTGCAGGATAGCCAGCGCTTCGTCCAGCGGTTTGTTACGGATGAGGTCCATCACGATCGAAACCTTGCGGGGACTAATGCGGGCGTAACGGAGAATTGCCCGTGCTTCCATTCGATGTTCCTCCTCTCTTACTTGCCAGCGGTCTTAGCGCCGACGTGGCCGGTGAACTTGCGGGTAGGCGCAAACTCGCCGAGCTTGTGGCCAACCATGTCCTCGGTGACGTACACGGGCACATGCTTGCGGCCGTCATGGACGGCGAAGGTGTGACCGACGAACTCGGGGAAGATGGTGGAGGAACGGCTCCAGGTCTTAACGACGCTCTTCTTACCAGCCTCGTTCATAGCCTCGACCTTTTTGTACAGGGAAGGCAGAACGTAAGGGCCCTTCTTAGTGCTTCTAGACATTGTTCAGTAACCTCCCTTAGCCGTTGGCGCGCTTGACAATGAACTTGTCGCTGCGGGCCTTGTGTTTGCGGGTCTTCAGGCCCAGAGCGGGCTTGCCCCACGGAGTACGCGGGCTGGAATGACCAACGGGTGCGCGGCCCTCGCCACCACCGTGCGGGTGATCGCAGGGGTTCATGACAGCACCGCGGCTGCCGGGGCGGACGCCCATGTGGCGCTTGCGGCCGGCCTTGCCCAGGTTGACATTCTCATGGTCGAGGTTGGAAACAACGCCGATGGTGGCGATGCAGTTCAGACGAACGTTGCGCATCTCACCGGAGGGCAGACGAACCAGAGCGTAGCCATTCTCCTTAGCCATCAGCTGAGCCATGACGCCAGCGGAACGGACCAGCTGGCCGCCCTTGCCGGGGTAGAGCTCGATGTTGTGGATCATGGTACCGACGGGGATGTTCTCGAAGGGCAGAGCGTTGCCGGGCTTGATGTCCGCGTTGGGGCCAGCCATGACAGTGTCGCCAACCTTCAGGCCATCGGGAGCCAGAATGTAGCTCTTGACGCCATCCTCATACTCGATGAGGGCGATGAAGGCAGAACGGTTCGGATCGTACTCCAGCGTCTTGACGGTGGCAGGGGCATCAAACTTGTTGCGCTTGAAGTCGATGACACGGTACTTGACGCGGTTGCCGCCGCCGTGATGGCGAACGGTGATCTTGCCGGTGTTGTTGCGGCCGGCATGCTTCTTCTTGGATTCCAGCAGGCTGCGCTCCGGGTCAACCTTGGACAGGACGCTGTAATCAGTAACAGTCATGCCACGGCGGCCGGGGGTAGTCGGCTTGTACTTCTTGATAGCCATGTTGATCTCCTTGTTGTTATCTTATGAATTTTTATCGGGGTCATATCCCCATAAGCGAACCCCTCGGCGGGGTTCTGGGTGACAGCCTTGCGGCTTGTCAGGTCATCAGACCATCGAGTTGAAGAACTCGATCTCCTTGGAGTCAGCAGTCAGGGTGACGATGGCCTTCTTGCTCTTGGCAGTGTAGCCGGCGTGCATGCCCTGACGGCGGTAACGACCGCGCACGGAGATGGTGTTGACCTTGGCGACCTTCACGCCGAACAGCTCTTCAACAGCGTTGGCGATGTCGATCTTGGTGGCGTCGGTAGCGACCTTGAAGGTGTACTTCTTGTCAGCGATGCCAGCCATGGAGTTCTCGGTGATGACGGGGGCGAGAACGATGTCCTGTGCGAATTTCATCACGCATATACCTCCTCAAGTTTCTTGGCAGCGTCAACGCTCAGGATCAGCTTGTCAGCGTTGACAACATCGTAGGTGTTGATGCCGGTAGCGGCGGTCTTGACACCGGGGATGTTGGCGGCGCTCTTGACGAACTTGGCGTCCAGAGTGTCATTGACGATCAGGTTCTTCTTGCCTGCGCCGACAGCGGCCAGGAAAGCAACGACGGTCTTGGTCTTGTACTCGTCAGCGGCGATCTTGTCAACCAAGATCATGTTGCCGTTGGCAGCCTTGTCAGACAGGGCGCTGAGCAGAGCCAGACGCTTGACCTTCTTGTTGATGGTGTAGTAGTAGCTGCGGGGCTTGGGGCCCAGAGCAACACCGCCGTGCGTCCACTGGGGAGCGCGGATGGAGCCCTGACGAGCGTGGCCGGTGCCCTTCTGGCGCCAAGGCTTCTTGCCGCCGCCGCGGACTTCCTTACGGATCTTGGTGTTCTGGGTGCCCTGGCGCTGGTTGGCCAGGAAGTTGACGACTGCCTCGTGGACAGCCTTCTCGTTCGGGGTGATCCCGAACACGGCGTCGGAAAGCTCAACGGTGGAAACCTTCTTGCCGTTCATATCGACGACATCAAACTGTGCCATTGTGTTTTCCTCCTTTACGCTTTCACGCTGTCGTGGATGGTCACGACCGAGCCCTTCGGGCCGGGGATCGCACCCTTGATCGCGATCAGATTGTTCTCAGCATCGACTTTAACGATGCTCAGGTTCTGAACGGTCACGCGGACCGCACCCATGTGGCCGGGCAGACGCTTGCCCTTGAACACGCGGGACGGGCTGGAAGTGGAGCCGTTAGAACCGGCATGACGTGCAACAGGGCCGGTGCCGTGGCTCTCGCGCAGGCGGTGCTGGCCAAAGCGCTTGATAACGCCCTGATAGCCCTTGCCCTTGCTGGTGCCGACAACGTCAACCTTGTCGCCCTCTGCGAAGACATCAGCCTTGAGGATGTCGCCGACGTTGACGGCAGCGATGTCATCAAAGCGGAACTCACGCAGGGTGCGCTTGGGAGCGACGTCAGCCTTGTCGAAGTGACCCTTGGCGGCCTTGTTGACCTTCTTGGCGCTCACTTCGCCGTAGCCCATCTGAACAGCCTGATAGCCGTCAGACTCAACGGTCTTCTTCTGCACGACGGTGCAGGGGCCGGCCTCGATGATGGTGACCGGAACGACCTTGCCGTTGGCGTCGAACAGCTGGGTCATGCCCAGCTTCTTGCCGATGATACCTTTTTGCATTGTGTTTGTCCTCCTGTAAAGGTTATTGGTTGGTGGTTTCCCATCAACATGACCTCTCCGCTGTTTGCATTGCAGCGAGATGGTGCTTTACCGTGTTTTCATTACACGCCGACCGTTCACGGATCACGGCCGCGCGTATCGGCCATTATAATGTAGAAACTCGATTACAGCTTGATCTCGATGTCAACGCCGGCGGGGAGCTGCAGGCTCATGAGAGCCTCGACCGTCTTGTTGGACGGCTTCAGAATGTCGATCAGACGCTTGTGCGTGCGGGTCTCGAACTGCTCACGGCTGTCCTTGTACTTGTGGACAGCGCGCAGGATCGTGACGACCTCCTTGTCGGTGGGCAGAGGGATCGGGCCGGAAACGCGAGCGCCAGTGCGCTTAGCGGTCTCCACGATCTTCTGTGCCGCAGCATCGATCAGGGATGCATCGTAGCTCTTCAGACGGATTCTGATTTTTTCTTTGACTGCCATTGCATTCGCCTCCTATAAAATTTTGCGCCTTAGGCGAGCCGATAAATTACACACGTTTCCGGGTGTTCAACCTTTTCGCATGACAAAATCCGGTGAACCGTTTTACACAGTTCTCCCGGAAAGAATCATTACAAAGTAAGGTGAACATTGGTCCGCACCGCAGAATGCAGTGGCGTACATATCCCTTTGTTTCCGTAATTCTTTCGCCCGGTTCTAAGATCGGACATACTCCGCGGAAAAACCCGCCAGCCTCTCGGCTATATGGCGGCAACCTCCCGCATCAACGCATATCGCGGCTTGCGCAGCTTGTTTTATCTGCACAAGCCTTCCGCAGCCAAGTAAGATTATAGCACACGTTTCCCGGCGTTGCAAGTGTTTTTTGGCATTTTTATAAAATTTTTTTGAGAAATTTTTACGTTATGCCGAAACTAGCGTTTGTTGAGAGGGTTTTCAACAGAGTGCATGGTTTTTGGGGAAAGTTTGCTGGATTCGTGGGCAATTTGTAAGGGAATTGTTACGGTTCTGTACGAGCCGCACATCTGCGGCCCGCAGCTGTAAGGTAAACGGTCATTTGCGGGAAGGCCGCGGGTCGGGCGCTTGTCGGCGCACAACGAGCGCCGACAGTTTGCAAGCAAACACGCTCGTGCGGTTGTTTGCCCCGCAGGGGCAAACATTGTTCGCGCCCCGGTTTCGTTCCACTCAACCGTGGTCCTACGCTCACAACCCCGCAATGCCCGGCCCCTACAACTCAGTTGGGCAGCTCCAGCGCGTCCACCCGCCAGCCGTCCTCGGTGGGGATGAGGCGGACGGGGCTCAGCGTGGCTGTATCAGGCACAACAGGGTCATCCCCTGCCCAGCCCGCGAAGTCCTCGCTCTCACAAGTCAGCACGACCTGATAAAATGTAAGGCTGCCGTCAGGCTGTAATTCCGGCTCGGTAAAGACATGCCCGCAGTAAGCAATATTACTGCCGCGGTCACCATCGATCGTCAGGATTGTGCCACTCTCCCCTTCCGCAAAAGGCGCGGGGTCCATGCTCAGCATATCGTCCACCCAGACATCGGAGTAGACCGTGTGCAGAAAATCGCTGAACTCCGAGAACTTTGTGTAAAACGCGCCGTCCGCCGCGCGATAGTTGAAAAATCCGACCGGCTCGTCCAGTTTCTCATAGGGCATAAAGCCCGCATGCATCCCAAACCAATGGTACTGGAAGTAATACGCCGAGGCCAGCGCAGCCCGGGCCTGCTTATCCAGCGAAGCAGGAACATCGCTGACTTCTGTGCGGTCGTAGTAGCCTTCTACCCACGGCGCATTGACTGTGACGGTGACGACATTGTTCTCAGGCACTGTGTAGGGCTCAGCTTGCACTTTCAGGTCCCAGTAGCGTCCGCCGTTGCGGCTATAATTATCCTGCCAGTCCGGGTTCAGCTCTTTTATGTTTTCCACCGTCGTGTGGAAAATCTCCGCCACTTCTTCCAGCGAATCCGCCGAGTAACGGAGCGTCACGCCCTCGGTGGGCCAGACAACTTTTTCGCCCTGCTGCGGCTGTGGCTTATGCGGTGCGCTGAACGTGTAGTCCGGCATCGTGCAGTCTGCACTGCCCCGCCAATCGTCAAACGACACCTCATCATACACCGCCATCGTCGGCGCGGGCGTCGGGGACGGGGTGGCCGTCGGCTCCGAAGTCGGCTCTACCGTGGGCGCGGGCGTTTCTGTCGGCACGGGGGTTGCCGACACGCTGTCCGCCGGGGCGGCAGAGCAGGCGGTGAGAAGGGCAAGGGATACAAGAATTGCAGCACATTTTTTCATAACACGTACCTCATTCAAAGAAGTCCTGTAGGGCCCGCAGCTGTACGGCAGACGACCGCTTACGGGAAAGCCGAGGGCCGGGCATGCCCGGCCCCTACCGTGCGCTGATGGAATATTTACTTCCGTTTCAGCTGCTCCTCCAGCCCGGCGCGCGGGGTGATGTAGACGGTGGTGTAGACCTCGTACAGGACCATACCGGGCTTGGCGCCGTTGGCTTTCCAGATGTTCTTCACCTCGGTGGTATCAACCGGCACCTTTGCACCGCCGTTCTGGCTGGAATGCAGCACGGCCAGCTCGGCAGCCTCCTGTCTGGTCGTGTCGGGGATGTCCTCTCCCCGGCTCATGACAACGCAGTGGCTGCCGGGAGCCTTTTGCACATGGAACCACAGATCCTTGCCGCGCGCGGTGTGCAGCGTCAGCTTATCGTTCTGCAAATTGTTCCGGCCGACCAGAATCTCAAAGCCGTCGCTTGAGGTATACCGCAGGAAATCCGCCGGCTTCTGCTTGCGGTCGCGCTGCTTGTAGTATTTGAGATAGCCCTGACTTTTCAGCTCGGCGCGGATCTCGTTCAGTGCCATCTCACCGGGCGCAGACTCGACCTCATACAGAACGGTACGCAGGTATTCGATCTCCGCCTCGCCCTCGACCAGCAGCTTTTGCAGCATGGCGTGGGCGGTCTGCTTCTTTTTATAATCGCGGAAATACTTCTGCGCGTTCTCGATGCCGCCCAGACGCGGATCGAGTTTGATGGTCACATCCTCGCCGGTGTAATAGTTCTGCACGGTGACCTGACGGTCGCCCTTGTGCAGCGCCCAGAGGTTTGCCTGCAGCAGCTCGCCGTACAGCCGCAGCGTGTCGGCCTTGGCAGACTGGCTCAGTTCCTCTTTGCGGGCCGCCTGCTTACGGACAGCGCGGTCGTACATATTGTGGACAGCCTTGTACAGCTCGCGGCTCTTCTGGCGCAGACGCTCGGCACGGTCCTTGGTGGCGTAGTAGTCCTCGAGCATTTCACTGTAGCTGGGGTACTGCGTCAAAATCGCTGCGCTGCCGTACTGCTGCGGCACAAAGAAGCTGAACTCCACCGGCTTGGGTGCGCCGTCCGGCTGGGGCAGCCGCACCGCCGTGGGGATGCCGCCGCGGGCATGCTCCTCCTTCAGCTCGTCAATGGCCGCTGCCAGCCTTGCTTTTTCCTCGGCGGTCAAATCGCAGGCCAACGCCGGTGTTTCGCCCAGTGCGCGGCAGGCGGCCTCCCGCACAACGACCGGGCCGACGCCGGCCACCGTCTTGCCGAGGGCCTGCGCAACGGGGAGGTCCTTCTCACAGGCAGCCGCCACGATGGCGGCGGCGCTCGTCTCCAAAAAGTCCGGCCGTGCAGGCTTGGGCGGCAGCGTGTAGGCAAGGCCCGGCAGCAGCTGGCGGACCTCGCTGTCGTCAAAATCGACCCGCTTCAGGGCATCAATGATGCGGCCGTTCTGGACAAGCACCAGATTGGAGTACCGCCCCATCAGCTCGACCGCCAGCGTGTTGGTGACGAGGTCGCCCATCTCATTGGTGCAGCGGAAATCAAAATAGACGATGCGGTCCCCCGGCTCGCGCCGCAGCTCGACCAGACGGCCGCCTGTCAGGTGCTTGCGCAGCAGCATGCAGAAGCCCGGGGGCGTGAGCGGGTTTTCAAAGCTTTCCCGTGTCAGACAGACGCGGGCCGAGCCGCTGCGCGCCGACAGCAGCAGACGGTGGGTCTCGGTGCGGGTGCGCAGCGTGATAAGCACCTCGTCCCGGGTCGGCTCAAAAATTTTATCAATTTTCGCATCCAGCAGGGTGTTTTTCAGTTCACCGGCGACCAGCGCCAGCGTTGCGGCATCTAAGGACATGGATGTTTCCTCTTTTATAAAAGTAAAAATGCGTTTATCAGGCCAAATAGCAATACGGATCGGTATCAGCCTCAGCGTGGGCGACAGTCAAACCGGGGAACTGTCTGGCGATGAGCGCAGCCAGCACATCGGCAATGGCATGCTCGGTGCCCCAGTGACCTGCAACCACAAGGCCGATTCCCTTCTGCTTGGCCAGCAGCGCAATGTGATGCGCTGCCTCCCCGGTGACAAGGCAGTCCGCCCCGCGGTCGATGGCTTCCTGCAGGTAGCTGCCGCCCCCGCCGCTGACCTCGGCCAGACAGGTGACCGCCCGGCCACCGTTGACATATTTGACACCGGTGTGCAGCGTGTCGGCGCAGAATTTTGCCAGCGCCTCCACAGTGGTGGGCATCGTAGTGCCGATGCGGCCGCAGCCCTCGGCAAAGCTTTCGCGCCCCTCGGCGGCAATACCCAGAATCTCACAGAGCGTATCATTGACGCCGCCCGGGGCCGCATCGAGATTGGTGTGCATGCAGATGGCAGAGATGCCGTTTTTCATCAGCAGCGCGGGCACATCATCGGCGGCCAGACTTTTGATGGGCTGGAAGATGACCGGATGGTGGCTGACAATTAGTTGGCAGTCATTTTCGACCGCCTCCCGCACGACCGCGGGGGTGATGTCCAGCGCGGTCAGCACGCCGTCCACCGGCTTACCCGCATCGACCAGCAGGCCGACATTGTCCCAGCTGAGGGCCAGCTCCTGCGGAGCCGCCGCCTGCAGCAGACCTAAAATCTGCCGTACCGTTACTGACATGATAATTCCTCCAAAAAGTTTGTATGCGGGGCAACACCCTGCGGGCGGATATGGAATCCGCCCCTACAAGTGGAGCCCGTAGGGGCGGATTCCATATCCGCCCGTGAATGTTCACCCTGCCGCCAGCTTATCCAATTCCGCGATAAGCGCCCCTACCGCGTCCTTTTCTGCGCCGTCCGGCAGGCCGAGGCGGTATTTCTTCAGCTTGGCGTTCTGGCTGGCATAGTAATCCGCGCAGCCGGGCTGCCCCTGCGTCAGACCGGTCAGGCAGTACAGCCCGTTCGGTTCAGAGGGCGCGCCGGTGTACTGCGCGTTCATGACTGCGTACCAGCGGCCCGCGGCCTGACAAAGCGTTTCTGCCTTGAGGGCGAAGCCGCGCCGGGCCAGCCAGCGCCGCAGGATGCTGTGCTTGGTGGCAGGCACCAGCACCAAATTGTACCGCCCGTCAAACACCCAAGGGGCTGCCTCCAGAATTTCTATGATGGTTTCGGCCCCCATACCGGCGATGATGATCTCCTCGGCCTCGCCGGGGGCGAGGACCTGCAGGCCGCTGCCGAGCCGGAACTGCACCCGTTCCCCGTAAGGCGCGCAGGTCACACGGGCCTTCTGCAGCGGGTCAGGGCGCAGGTCGCAAGCCAAAACAAGCGGGCAGCGACCGCTGCCCGCCAGTGCGGCGCTTAATTTGCCGTGATCGCAGCCGATGTCCGCCGCCACATGCCCCGGCCGTACAAAGTCGAAGGCTGCGGCAAGGCGGGCGTCCAGCCGCGGTGCATTACTGGTGTGCAAAGTAATCGTTCAGCTCTGCGACCAGCTCATCGGCGTCAACGCCGTGGACGGCACAGGCCTCCTCGACAGTCTCACCGTGGGAGGCCATGCAGCCCAGGCAGTGCATACCGGTGGACAGGAAGATGGGCACGCAGCCCTGGGTGGGGTCATTGTTCAGGATCTCGGCAATGATGGTGTTCTTCGTAACAGTCATAAGATGGTTCTCCTTATCCGGGTTTTGTTATCTTTTTATGATACCGGCTGCCAGCTGGCGTACAGGCCAAAGCCCTGCAGCAGGGTCAACAGTGTACAGGCGGTGACGGCCAGCGCCGCCCCGCGGGAAGCATTACGCCGCAGGCTGACATTGCCCGCGCGCTTGCAGAGCACCAGCGCCAGCGGCAGCACGGGCAGCCAGTAGCGGCCCTGCAGACCGAAAAGCGTCTGGTAGTTGATGGGGGTCCAGTTCAGCGCCACGACAAGGGACGCCGCCACAACGCAGAGGATGATGCCCGCCGTGCCCCATGCCGCATGGCGGCCAAGGGGCGGCTGCTCGCCCTGCACAGGCAGCGCCGCCGCCAGCAGTGCCAGCACCAGCCCAACGCCGAGCAGCCAGCTTACATCGAGGCGGTAAACGATCGGTTCACCCAGCGTGGTACCCAAAACGCCCTGCAGCCAAAGCGCGCCCTGCTCGGGGATCGTGCGCAGCAAAAGCTTCGCCGTGGCGGGCAGGTTGCGGCAGATATAGCCCAGCGAGAAGGTCCAGATGGAATCGCCGTTGGGGTTCGTCATCAAAAGCTGATCGGGGTCCAGCCCGCCGCCCATGCGGGAGAGCGCAAGCACGCCGCCCAGCACCGCAGCGGCAGCCGCAGCCGCCAGCCCCCGGCGCAACCGGCGCAGTCTGCGGGCATCGGTGCGCGCCCATGCGTAAAGGCGCAGCACAAGCACCAGCATGACCGCCAGCGCCGCAGCGCCCGCCGCCAGCACGGCACGGCTCACATCCCGCGCGGCGTAGGCAAGCGCGCCGAGGTTGGCGGTCAGCCACAGGCCGCCCGCCAGCACGAGCGTTGCCGCCTGTATCAGCCGCCCGGAGCGCACACGCAGTCCAAACGGGCCTCGGACATATTCCTGCGGCCCGGCGAGATTATCCGCCGGTATGACAAAACAGAGCAGCACCACGGGCAGATAGATGGCCTTGGCAGGGCCGACAATGCCGCCCAGCACAACAAGAAGCAGTTTCTCCCACAGCGCCGCCTTTTTGCCGCAGAGCCGCAGGCAGAGCGCCGTGTAGCAGAACACCGTGCCCAGCACCGAGGCATCGGGCGAAAGGCTGCCCGCTAATTGCAGCGGCATCGGCAGCAGCGCCACGCAGGCCAGCAGCCCGCGCACCCCGGCCGGGGCCAGCGCCGCAGCCAGCGCCGCCAGCGCCAGATAAAACAGCAGGTTGCAGATGCGCCCGGCGCGCAGCATTGTGTAAAAATCCGCACCGCGCGCCCGCGCCAGCCAGATGCCCAGCGCCTGCGGCAGATAGCTGCCGCTGCCCTGCCCTGCCTTTGCCTCGCTCACCACGGTCAGTGCCGGGTCGGCGGGCTCGGACCTCTGCGCCTGCTCGATGACAGCCTCGGCCTGCTTGTAGGCGAAGATGCCGATGTCCCCCGTTCTGGTGCCAAAGTATGGCGCATCACAGGCGCGCACAAGCAGGCGGCCGTTTTCATCGGCGGTGGTCTGCCCGTTCCACCGGCTGGCCTGCTCATAGGCGGCGGCCAGATGGGTGTATTCATCGGGGGCGGTCAGCGCCGGCGTGACCCGCACAAAGGCCAGCCCGCAGGCAAGACCCACCACTGCCAGATAGAGCACCGCCGGGGCACGCCAGACACAGAGCAGCACGGCGGCAAAGGCGGCCGCCGCCAGCAGCGGCGCCAGACTCTGCGCCAGCCGGGTCGGCCAGTCGGCTGACCTGTCGGTCATGATCTGCAGCGCCAGCGTGGCGTCCTGTGCAGTATCTCCGGCATACAACGGCATACCGGGTACCGTGCCCTCGCTGGCCCAAAGGCCCAGCGGGCCGTCCCACGCGACCTCGTTGTAGATGTGCAGGGTCAGCACCTCGTCCTTTTCGGCCGTGTAGCTGCCGCCGTAAGCGAACGCCGTGAAGCTGTCGTTGAAGATATTCAGGAAGTTTCCGGCGCCCTGCCCCAGCAGTTGGCCGTTCTCATCGTAGAGATCCACCATGACCATGCCGCATTTATAGAGCGCATCGTGGGTGCTGAAATTCAGCCGCACGCCGCAGATGCTCTGCCCTGCCTTGAGCGGAAAGGTCTGCACAAGACCCTCGTCCGGGACATCTATAATCTGGCTGTAGTCATCGTTGACGATCTCAAACTGCTGCTTATCGCCGAGCCGGAGCTGCAGCTCATAGCCGACCCAGCGGCAGAGCAGCCATACCGCAGCTGCGGCGGCCAGCGCCGCCAGCAGACCGCAGACTGCGCGGCGGGGCGTGAGTGTTTTTTTCATAGTCCGCCTTTCTGGCAATGTGCAGAGTCATATCTGCTGAAATCAGGGGCAGAAGCGCAAAGGGCTGCCTGTGTACCATTATACAGCACACAGGCAAAAAACGCAAATCATGCCTGCCGCTTATAGAGATACCATGTCAGCAGCCCCTCGCCGCCATCACAGCTGCATTGATCCACGACCGCATAGCGCGGGAACGCCGTGCCCAGATCCCCGGTCAGCGCCACGACATAGTCCACGCCCCCCTCTGCCAGCAGGGCATTCTGCTCGGCCCACTGGTCATCCAGCGGCATGTTGGTCACGCAGAAATACCGGCAGGGCGGCAGCACGCCCGCCGCCGTGTAAAAGCCGCCGTCCAGCGTGCCGTAGTTGAGCAGGCTTGCGCCGTTGATCTGCCGGGCAAAGCGGCGCTGCGGCATACTGTCGGCCGTGCGCCAGCGCAAGGCCCGGTTGGGGCTGCGCGTCACGCACCAGACCAGCGCCAGCGCCACGGCAGCTGCCGGTGCAAGGCGCTTTGCGGCGGCGGGGGCTTTGCACTTTTCCACAAGGAGGATCAGCGGCACCAGCCCCAGCGGGGCAAAAACACTCAGCACCAGCCCGTAGTAGACGAGATACCCGCCCATCAGGCTGGTGAAGGCCAGCCCCGCCGCAAGGGCCGCCACAGCTCCCGCCGTAGCGGGCCGGCAAAGCGCTGCCCACAGCAGAAATACCGCCAGCAGCACCGCAGCAGACAGGGCATCGCGCACCGCCCACCAGAGATGCTGTGCGAGCGCCGCCGCACCGCCGCCCTCCCCCTTATAAAGGAAGATGTTATCATAGAAGTAGCAGGTGAACCAGTCCCCCAGCGCACCCTGCACGCCGAAGTAGACGACCCACGGCAGTGTAGCGAGCGCCATGCCGCCGAGATAAGCCCCGATGGCACGGCCGAGCGGCCCGCGCCAGCCGCGCCGCAGATAGAGCACCGCCAGCAGCACCGCCCAGACAAGGTAAAAGCCCAGCACCGTGTATTTGAGCCAGAGTGCGCACCCTGCCAAAAAGCCGTGCAGCACAACACGGCGCAGCGGCATGGGGCGGGATGCCCGCAGGGTGCTTACAGCGCCAAAAAGCGCCGCCGCCAGCAGAGGCAGGAGCAACTCCTCGGCACTGCCGCCGTGGGAGAAGGCACGGCTGGCGGCAACAGCCGCAGCGGGCAGTGCCGTCCATGCAGGGTGCAGCGCCCGGCCGCAAATCACCTCAGCACTGCGCAGCCCCAGCCAGAGAAAGGCCGCAAAGGCCGCTGTCTCCAGCAGCAGCACGCCGCCAAAGCCGGTATCATCCACACAGGCGGCCAGCCCATAGAGAAGATACAGCACCGGACCCTTGTGGTCAAACACATCCCGGTACAGCACCCTGCCGTGGAGCATCGACTTGCCCATCGTGAAAAAAATGTTTGCGTCCATCCAGTCGTTGAAAGCATACAGGGGTGAGGATTTGCTGCACCACACCAGCACCAGCGCCGCGATACCCAGCAGCCATACTGCGCGCTGCGTTTTTTGTTTCACTGTCATCGTCCGTCCCCCATAACAAACCACGCCCCGGCGGTTAGGCCGGGGCGCGGAATGGAAAAAATTCAACTCAGTTTACACGAAACCGCGTAAAATCAGCCGTTCTCCTTCATCTTGGCAAAGCACTCGCTGCAGTAGACCGGACGGTCCTCGCGGGGCTGGAAGGGAACCTTGCAGGTCTTGCCGCAGCTGGCGCAGACAGCGTCGAACATCTGGCGCTCACCGCGGGTAGAGTTCTTGCGGGCATCGCGGCAGGGCTTGCAGCGCTGGGGCTGGTTCTCAAAACCACGGCTGGCGTAGAACTCCTGCTCGCCGGCGGTCCAAACGAACTCCTTGCCGCAATCCTTGCATACCAAAGTCTTGTCTTCGAACATAGTGGGTATCTCCTCTGTGTTTATTTTGCCCGCGGAAGAATCTAAAACAACGCAATGGGAATGGACCAACTGAACTGATTTTAGGCGCTACTGGGGGCAGGTTGATATATGATGCAGGCAGATCACCTGAATCCTAGGGGTTTTGGCCGCCGCGCAGCTTGCGGCGGGCACGGGCCAGAGCATTGGCCACATTTTTGGCAGGCAGGCCCAGCTCCTGCGCAGTCTGCGCGGGGGTCCTGCCCTCCAGTCCGGCCATCAGCACCCGGCGCTCAAGCTCGGAAAGCTCGGTCTGCATACGGCGCATCGTGTCGGCATATTGTTCGCCGGAGATGGCAATTTCCTCCGGTCCGGGGCGGGTGTCGGTGCTTTGCTGTGCATCGGGCAGCGGCACGCTGAAATTCAGCGGCGCATGCTTTTTGCGCAGCGCGGCACGGCGGGCGTCCTGCTGGGCATGGCGGATGCTTGCCGCAGCAAAGGCAGCAAAGGTCGGGCCAACTGCGGGGTCATACTCCCGCACAGCGCGGAACAGACCGATCAGCCCCTCCTGCACAGCATCGTCAAAATCCAAGCCCGGGGCCGTACAGTCGGCGGCTCCCTTGCGGATGGCAGGCATCATGCGGGCGATGAGCGCGGCAAGCGCATTTTCATCCCCCTGCTGTGCGCGGGCGGGCAGCTCCGCCTCGATCATAGACTTTGGCAAGGGCATGGTATTCCTCCGGGAAGATGCGAACAACTTAATAATAGCTGGAATCGCGCCGTTTGTCAATCTTTTTTTCGGCGGTTTGGCAGGAAAAAGGAAAGGCTTCCCCCCTTATGGGGGAAGCTGGCCGCGAAGCGGACTGATGAGGGGCAGGTTTTCCATTATTGCGCTATAACGGCAACACCGCCCCTCATCCGGCCCGCGGGCCACCTTCTTCCCAGGGGAGAAGGCTGGAGATTTTACAGATAGCTCATCTCTTCTTTTCGCTTGCCGGCAAGCTCGGGGTTATCCAGCACGGCCCCGGCGCCCAGCGCCACGCAGTCGAGCGGGGCCTCGGCGATATGGACATCAATGCCGGTCTCGTTCTGGATCAGGGTATCCAGCCCGCGCAGCAGTGCACCGCCGCCCGAAAGCATGATGCCGCGGTCGATGATGTCGCTGGACAGCTCGGGCGGGGTGCATTCCAGCGTATCCTTGATGGCCTCCACGATGCGCAGCAGACATTCGCTCATTGCATCGCGGACCTCCTCCGACCGAATCAGAATATCCTTGGGCAGGCCGTCCACGAGGTTGCGGCCCTTGATCTCCATGCTGGTCTCGGGGTCCTGCGGGCAGGCGGAGCCGATTTCGATCTTGATCTGCTCGGCCGTGCGCTCACCCACCAGCAGGTTGTATTTGCGCTTGATGAATGCGATGATGCTCTGGTCAAGCGCATCGCCCGCACAGCGGACGCTGCGGCTGGCCACAATGCCCGACAGGCTGATAACAGCCACCTCCGCCGTGCCGCCGCCGATGTCAACGATCATGCTGCCGACTGCATCGGTGGTGGGCAGGCCGCTGCCGATGGCGGCAGCCATCGGTTCCTCAATGACCGTGACCTGCCGCGCGCCCGCCTTGGCGGCTGCCTGACGCACGGCGCGGCGCTCGACCTCGGTAACGCCGGACGGCACGCAGATAACGACCCGGGGCCGGGCCAGCAGAGTGCTGCCGCAGGCCTGACGGATAAAGCTCTGCAGCATGGCGGCCGTAATATCAAAGTCGGCGATGACGCCGTCCTTGAGCGGGCGCACAGCCACAATGGAGCCCGGCGCGCGGCCGATGACTGCCTTGGCCTCATGCCCGACGCTGCGCACCCGCAGCTCATCGCTGCGCGGATCCACGGCGACAACGCTCGGCTCCCGCATGATGATGCCGCGGCCCTTCATATAGACCAGTGTGTTGGCGGTACCCAGATCAATGCCGATGTCTTTGGTAAACATAGCGTGTATTCTCCCGAAAAAGCATGTAAAAAAGTTGCAGATTCTTCCCATACAGTCCCCCGTCTGCGGGGCTGTACGGCGTTATTGGAATTCCCGCAGCAGCTGTGCCGTGCGGTGGACCGGCAGCCCCATAATGTTGTAGTAGCACCCTTCGATGCCGGCACACCACAGCGCTGCATGCCCCTGAATTGCGTAGGCGCCCGCCTTATCGTAGGGCTCAGGCGTGCGCACATAGGCGAGCAGATCCGCTTCGTCAATGGGCGAAAAATGGACGATCGTTGTCTCCACCGTTGCTGCCGCGCGGCGGCCGCAGCAGATGCAGACCCCGGTGTGGACACGATGCTCCCGCCCGGAGAGGGCGCGCAGCATCCGCACCGCATCGGCCTCGTCCTTTGGCTTGCCGAACACCTTTCCCTCACACTCGACCACCGTATCAAAGCCGCAGACGATGTCATCGGGGCGTTCCTCGGCCACAGCGCGGGCCTTGGCGGTGGCAAGCGCCTTGGCCAGCTGGGCCGGGGAATCCGCCGCGATCTTCGTTTCGTCAAGCTCGCTGGTGATCACGGTGTATTCGGGCGTGATAAGGGACATCAGCTCACGGCGGCGCGGACTGCCGGAGGCAAGGATCAGAGCCATGGTGTGCTTCCTTTCTCGTTTATTATAAGCAGATGGGTGTGTCGAAGTGTGCCTAAGTAAGCCGCCTTAGGGTAAAATTACCTTCCCCGCGGGGGAAGCCTTTCTGTTTTTTATTTTCCCGTTGAGCCGAAGCCGCCCGCACCACGGTCGGTATCGCTCAGGGCATCGGCGGCCGTGAAGGCCGCCTGCCAGACGGGGGCGATGCAGAGCTGGGCGACCCGCTCACCGGGCTGGATGGTATAGGGTTCGTTGGACAGATTCACCATTGGCACGCGCAGCTCACCGCGGTAATCGCTGTCAATGACGCCGACACCGTTTGCCATACAGAGGCCGTGCTTGATGGACAGGCCGCTGCGGGCGTAGACGAGGGCAACGCACCCTGCATCCGGCAGCTCAATGGCAAGGCCGGTGGGCACCAGCGTGCGCTGCATCGGGGCCAGCGTCAGCGGCGCATCGAGCAGTGCGCACAGATCAGCCGCCGCCGCACCGGGGGTGGCATAGGTCGGCACGACCGCGCGGGGGTCTAATTTTTTGTATTTCACAGTAGGGGTCATGGGAGCCTCCAAAAAAGATAATAGATAAAGGATAAAAGATAAAAAATCTGGTGGATCGCGGCACTGCGCGCCGCTCAAAATTTCGTTTTTGCCCTGCGGGCAAAAACTTCACATCATTTATTATCTATTATCTATTATCTTTTATCTATTTAGTTATTGGTATAGTATAGCCCTCTCGTAAACTCATTGTCAAACGGGCGGGCGTCCAAAAGCATTGCCAAAATCTGGGCAGCGCGGGCCGGGGTCTCGGTGGTAAAGGCTGCGATCGCCACATCGACCGGCATCTCACGCAGGCGCTCGCCCATATAGAGGGGCACAGGGTTGTACACCGTGCGCACACCGGCCCCGCCGGGGGCCGAGCAGGTCACGGTAAAGTCGCGGCCCTTGCGGTCGCGCAGTGTACCGCCGCCCTGACATTTTCCGCAGTCCCGCACATTGCGCAAAGGGCAGGCACGGGTCAGCATCAGCGGCAGGTGGCCGTAGCACAGCGCCGCCGTCGGCACACCGGGGGCGATGGCCGTCATGGCGGTCAGGGCAGTCTCGGGCTGCAGCAGCATGCCCTGCATGCCAAGCGCCGCATAGCGGGCAGCACTCATCGGGTTTGTGACATTAAGACCAAGCCCGCCGTACAGCGTCCAGCCGTCCGCAAGGCGAAGCTGCGCGGGGTTGTTGACGACCGCACCTGCAAAGCCTGCGTCCTGCAGGGCATCCAGCCGGGCGGCGGTCTTTTGCTCCAGCTTTCCGAACATAACGCGCGGCAGCTCCAGCAGCGTTTTTCCGCGCCATGCGGCGGGGATGCTCTCCGCCTCGGCAATCGGGAAAATCAGGTATTTCAGCTTTTCCACAGCGTCCGCCGGGCATTGGGCCGCGTTGGCAAAGCGGGCAGCCAGCGCCGGGACTTGCCCGACGGTGTGCGCCGGGTAGGCGGGCAGCGTTATATCCTGCGTGGCGTGTGGCCGGACTTCGCTGCGCTTTTCCAGCAGCTTGTCCAGCGCCTCACGGCGCATTTCGTTCCAGACGGAGCCAGGCAGGAAGCCCAAGCCCCCCTCCCCTGCCTCGGCGGTCAGCCCCACCATAACGAACGGCGTGCCGCCCGTCTTGCCGAGGGCGCGCTCAACGCCGGGCAGCGGGTCCTTTTGGGCGGGCTGCGGCTCATCGGCGCTGTAGACGCTGACCTTATGGCCGTCCGCATCGGCGGCCGTCAGCTTGACGCCGCCGTCCTCCACACCGCCGCTGACGGTGTAGCGCACCGGCACGCGCTGCAGCTCACGGCGGAACAGCTCGCGTGCTTTCGGGGTGGCGGCACGGGTAGCCTCGGCATCTGCCTCGGTGCGCACGCCGAACATTTTGCCGTCATTGCGGTTCATGAGATAACCGTCCGTAAAGCCCGAGCGGGAGAAGATGTCCCGCACCAGCTTTTCATCGTAGGGCTGCCCCGCGCAGACGGCGCGGCAGGCCGTGACGACCGCCGCCGCATACTCAGGCGTGCGCAGGCGGCCCTCAATTTTCACGCTGGCAACCCCCGCGTCCATCAGCTCCCGCAGATGCGGGATGTAGTCCATATCCTTCAGGCTCAGGTGGCAGGCCCGGCCCGGCTGACCCGGGCGCAGGCCGGGGCTTGCATCAAACGGCAGGCGGCAGGGCCCTGCGCAGGCGCCCCGGTTGCCGCTGCGCCCGCCCAGAAATGCGCTCATCATGCACTGGCCGGACACGGCCATGCAGAGCGCCCCATGGACAAAGACCTCGACCTCGATGGGGCTGGCCTCGCAGACGGCGCGGATCTCATCGAGCGACAGCTCGCGCGCAAGGATGACCCGGTCATAGCCCAGCGCAGCCAGCTCCTTTGCCCCCTCCGGTGTGTGGACGCTCATCTGGGTCGAGCCGTGCAGGTGCAGCGTCGGCGCGATGCTCTTGACCAGCTGCGCCGTGGCAAGATCATCGGCGATCACGGCATCCGCCCCGGCCGCAGCCACGGCGCGCACCGCATCGGCCAGCCCTGCCAGCTCCCGGTCATAGACCAGCGTATTCAGCGTCACATGGACCTTGACACCCCGCGCATGGCAGAAAGCCACGGCCTCCCGCAGCTCCTCCGGGGTGAAATTGCCCGCCGTGCGGCGGGCGTTAAAGCCGGTCAGCCCCAGATAAACAGCATCAGCGCCGCTGAACACAGCGGCGCCAAGCATCTCACGGTTTCCCGCCGGGGCCAGAATCTCGGGGCGGCTCATTCGTCCTCCACAGGGAACTGATTGCGGCGCAGACGGCGCTCCAGCTCGTCGATGCGGCGCTTCAGCGACACATTCTCGCGGCGGGCCTCCTCGGCAGCCATCTTGGCGCTGGCTGCATCTTCCAGATAATCCTTGATCTGGCGGCGCATATTATCGGCGCTGCCGCTGGCCTTTTCCAGCTCATCGCGGTAGTTGAGGGCCGTCATGACCGCTGCTGTCGTGATCGAGACAGAGTTCGAGGATGCCATCAGCTCGTTCATGTCCAGATTGAGGCGGTCAGCGAGGTTTTGCATGTAATCCTCGCTCTCGCTTGTGTTGACCACATAACTCGAGCCGCAGATGTTCAGCCGCACTTTCGAGGTTGCCATACCCATAATCATACTCCTTCCGGTCTGCGCGCGTTTTTTGCAGTGACGGCGCAGAATCATGCCATTATTATAATACAAATCCACAGTTTACAAAAGCCCTTTTTGACGGAATTGTATAAAAAAGCTGTAAACAGGCAATTTTGACTTGCGCACACGGGCAAATACCGTTATAATCTATAGTGTGCTTTTGTAGGCACACGAAATACAAGCGCAAAAATCAGTATTCCCAAGCTATATCGAAAGAAGTAAGGAGAGAACGATTTTGAAATACACAAAGCGTGAATTTGAGAAGCTGCTCAAAGACAAGCTGATGAGCGAGTGCAATGTCACTCTGGACATGGCCTCCGCCGATCAGATCTACCGCTGCCTCGCCATGATCACCCGCCAGATCATGTCCGACCGTCAGAAGCAGTTCCAGTCCAAGGTTCTGGGCGAGGGCAAGAAGCAGGTCTACTACCTCTGCATGGAGTTCCTGATGGGCCGCAGCCTGCGCACCAGCCTGTTCAACCTCGGCCTGAATGAAGTCGCCGAGAGCGTGCTGGCCGACGCCGATGTCAAGATCGACACTATCTATGAGCAGGAGCCCGATGCGGGCCTGGGCAACGGCGGTCTGGGCCGTCTGGCCGCCTGCTATCTGGACGGCATGGCTACCGACTGCATCCCCGGCACCGGCTACTCCATCCTGTATGAGTACGGCATCTTCAAGCAGAAGATCGTGGACGGCTGGCAGCAGGAGACTGCCGACAACTGGCTGCCCGGCGGTCAGGTCTGGATCAAGAGCCACCCCGATCAGGCGCAGGAGATTCGCTTTGACGGTCAGGCCATCGAGACGTGGGAGGGTGGCTTCCACCATGTAAAGTACGAGAACTACAACTCTGTCATCGCCGTGCCCAACGATATGTATGTGGCCGGTTACGGCTCCAACGGTGTTTCCAAGCTGCGTCTGTGGCAGGCCAAGGCCCCCAGCTTTGATATGAGCAGCTTCAACGCCGGCAACTACAACACCGCCATCAGCCATTCTGCCTCCGCAGAGCTGATCTCCAAGATCCTCTACCCCAACGACAACCACACCGAGGGCAAGATCCTGCGTCTGCGCCAGCAGTATTTCTTCTCTGCTGCGTCCATCGCCGACATCCTGCAGAACCACCTGAACCAGTACGGCACGCTGGACAATCTGGCTGACAAGGTTGCCATCCAGCTGAACGACACCCACCCGACCGTTGCCATCCCCGAGATGATGCGCATCCTGCTGGACGAGTGCAGCTATGAGTGGGACGCCGCCTTCGACATCTGCCGCAAGGTGTTCGCCTACACCAACCACACTGTCATGAGCGAGGCGCTGGAGAAGTGGAATGCGGACATCTTCCGCAACACCCTGCCCCGCATCTGGCAGATCGTCTGCGAGATGGACCGCCGCTGCCGCGCCGATCTGGCCAAGGCCTTCCCCGGCGATCAGGGCAAGATCGACTACATGGCGATCATCGGCGACAATCAGGTCCGCACCGCCAACATCTGCGCCTACACCTGCCACGCCATCAACGGCGTTTCCAAGCTGCACAGCGAGATCATCAAGGACAGCGTCTTCCATGATTACTTCCTGTACAAGCCGCAGGCGTTCAAGAATGTCACCAACGGCATTGCCTACCGCCGCTGGCTGCTGGCCTCCAACCCCGGCCTGACCAGCCTGCTGGAGGAGACCATCGGCGACGGCTTCAAGACCGATGCCTCCGAGCTGAAGAAGCTGGAGAAGTTCGTGGACGACAAGACCGTGCAGGCTGCTGCCGCCAAGGTCAAGCGCGAGAACAAGGTCCTGTTCGCCAACTATCTGCAGAAGTCCACCGGTCAGGTCATCGACCCCGACTCTATCTTCGACTGTCAGGTCAAGCGCATGCACGAGTACAAGCGCCAGCACCTGAACGCCCTGAACATCGCGGCCGAGTACCTGTACCTGAAGAACAACCCCAACGCCGAGTTCACCCCCAAGACCTACATCTTCGGCGCCAAGGCTGCCCCCGGCTACTACATGGCCAAGCAGATGATCCGCATGATCTGCAAGCTGGGCAAGCTGATTGACGAGGATCCCGCCGTGCGCGGCAAGCTGCGCATCGTCTACCTCGAGGACTACTGCGTCAGCCTGTCTGAGCGCCTGATGCCCGCCTCCGAGGTTTCCGAGCAGATCTCTCTGGCCGGCACCGAGGCTTCCGGCACCGGCAACATGAAGTTCATGCTGAACGGCGCGATCACGCTGGGCACGCTGGACGGCGCGAATGTTGAGATCGCCGATGCCGCCGGCCACGAGAACGAGATCATCTTCGGCATGCTGACCCCCGAGGTCAACGCGCTGAAGGGCATGGGTTACCACCCGAACGCCTTTATCAGCGGCGACAACACCGCTATGGCCGTGTTGGACTTTCTGGAGAAGGGCTGGAACGGCGAAAACTTCAGCGAAGTCACCAGCAACCTGCGCAACTCTGACCCGTACATGGTCATGGCGGACTTCAAGGATTACCGCCGTGCCCAGCACGATCTGCAGGAGCTGTACCGCGACAAGCAGAAGTGGAACCACATGAGCCTGATGAACATCTCCAACGCAGGTATCTTCAGCGCAGACCGCTCCATCATGGACTATGCGCGTGACATCTGGGGCGCCACTCCCGTCAAATAATTCTGTTACTTGATCTTGGCCGTGCCCTTCACAGGGCACGGCCTTTTGCATAGGCTTCCCCCATTGGGGGAAGCTGTCACCGAAGGTGACTGATGAGGGGCGAACTTCCAGCAGCTGCCCGTTCAAGGGCAATCACGACAGCGCCGCCCGCATCCGGCCCTCCGGGCCACCTTCCCCCTCTGGGGAAGGCTTTACGCTAACATAAAGGGGAGACTTTTATGTCCCACACATTCTACAACAGCCTCGACTCCGCCTGCAAATCCCCGTTCGGGGCAATTCCCGCCGGGCAGGCTGTGACTTTCAACCTGACGGTGCCCGAAAACCTCGGCTATGTTGACCCGCATCTGGTGCTGACCAAGGACCGGGAATCCCCTGTCCACTACCGCATGGAGTTCACCGGGCAGACGCCCAACATCAACCACTTCACGCTGACCGTAACACCCACCACCTCGGGGCTGTACTTTTACCACTTTGACCTGTACACCGATTTCCGCCGCATCTACCGCACCCCCGGCGGCGAGGGTGTGCTCAGCTGGACCGAGGGGCAGGAATGGCAGCTGACCGTGTATGAGCCGGACTTCAAGACCCCCGACTGGCTGAAAAACGGCACGATGTACCAGATCTTCCCCGACCGCTTCTGCGAGGGCAACCCCGGCAAGGAGATGCCCTTCGCCGACCGCATCTACCGCGCCGACAAGACCGGTGAGCCCTACTTCTGGCCGACTGAGCAGAGCGAGGGCTACCTGAACATGGACTACTACGGCGGCGATTTTGCCGGCATCCAGCAAAAGCTGCCGTATCTGCGCGATTTAGGTGTGACCTGCATCTACCTGAACCCGATCTTTGAGGCCCACGCCAACCACCGCTACAACACGGCCAACTACCTCAAAGCCGACCCGCTGCTGGGCACGAACGAGGAGTTCAGCGCCCTTTGCGCCGCCGCTGCCAGAGAGGGCATCCGCATCATTCTCGACGGCGTGTTCAGCCACACCGGCTCGGACTCGGTCTACTTCAACCGCGAGGGCCGCTACGGCCCGGGCGGTGCCTACCGCGACCGCAGCTCGCCCTACCGCAGCTGGTACGACTTTGACTCGGGCTATCCCTGCGGCTACCGCAGCTGGTGGGGCTTTGAGACACTGCCTGAGGTGCAGGAGGATTCGCCCTCCTATGTGGATTTTATCTGCGGCAAGGGCGGCGTCATTGACACCTGGCTGGGGCTGGGTGCCTCGGGCTTCCGGCTCGATGTGGCCGATGAGCTGCCTGACAGCTTTATTGAAAAAATCCGTGCTGCCGTCAAAGCCCACGGTGAGGACAAGCTGCTGCTGGGTGAGGTCTGGGAGGACGCCACCACGAAGGAGGCCTTCGGCCAGCGCCGCACCTACCTGCGCGGGCACGGCCTCGACGCTGTGATGAACTATCCCTTCCGCAACGCGACGCTGGACTATCTGCATGGCGCGGACGTGGCTGCCGTGGCCGACCAGCTGATGCAGATCTGCGAGAACTACCCTGCCCCGGCGCTGGACTGCGCAATGAACTTCCTATCCACCCACGACACCGAGCGCGCCATCACCGCCATTGCGGGCGAGCCCTGCAACGGCCGCAACCGCTACTGGCAGAGCAAGCGCTGCATCCCGTCCGGCCAGATGGACAGCGCCATCCGCCGCCTGCTGCTGGGCTATGCGATGATCTTTACCCTGCCGGGCGTGCCCTGCATCTACTACGGCGATGAAATTGCCATGCAGGGCTACCGCGACCCCTTCAACCGGGCGTTCTTTGACTGGAACTCCACCGAGCAGCGGCTGCGTGGCCCGATGAAAACGCTGGCCGCCCTGCGCCGCAGCTGCGATGCCTTTGACGGCGGGCAGCTTGAGCTGATCCGTGCCGAGGGCGATGTGCTGCACTACCGCCGCGTGGGCAAAACCCAGACGGCGGAGATCATCCTGAACCGCGGCCCGCACCTGATCGCGGAGGAGGCCTTCGGCAAGAGCACCGAGGTCAACCCCTGCGGCTTCACGGTGCTGGTCGAGGACAACGAGCCGGAGCATATCGGCTACTTCTCGGTGTACTGAGGGCTTTTTTGCTTTCTTTTGCCGCCAAATTGTTCTTGCAAATTCTTCCGTCCTGCGTTATAATGTCAGGTAGGTAAAAGGGAGTAAGGGACGCGGGTCACCGCGCCGTATCGCTTCGTCACCACGAGCCGTCCGATGCGGCTCCGGGGCATACTGCAATTCTGAGACTTTTGCCGCAGTTTTTTCTGCGGCAGGGGTCTTTTTATTTTGCCCTGCCGCCCATAACCCATGGGAGGGAGCTTATGCAAATCCTGCAAACCTTTGCCGGGCTGTTCGCAAACCTCGGCAACCTCACCTGGCAGATGGTGGTCATGTGGGTCATTGGCGGCCTGCTGATCTACCTTGCCATCGTCAAAAAAATGGAGCCGAGCCTGCTGCTGCCGATGGGCTTCGGCGCGATCCTCGTCAACCTGCCGATGTCCGGCGCCATCACACAGGGCGAGACCGTTGGCCTGATCAGCGCGCTTTTTGACGCGGGTATGTCCAACGAGCTGTTCCCGCTGCTGCTCTTCATCGGCATCGGTGCCATGATCGACTTCGGCCCGCTGCTGGAAAAGCCGTGGCTGATGCTGTTCGGCGCAGCGGCGCAGTTCGGCATTTTTGTCACACTCGTGCTGGCGGGGCTGTTCTTCGACCTGCCTGACGCAGCCTCCATCGCCGTTATCGGCGCGGCAGACGGTCCCACGGCCATCTTTGTCGCCAACACGCTGGGCAGCAAATATCTGGGCGCTATCATGGTGGCGGCCTACAGCTATATGGCGCTGGTTCCCATCGTGCAGCCGCCGGTCATCCGCCTTTGCACCACCCAGAAAGAGCGGCGGATCCGGATGCCCTACCAGAAGGGCAGCGTCAGCAAAACGACCAAGATCCTCTTCCCCATCGTTGTCACTGTGCTGGCCGGTCTTGTGGCCCCCGCCAGCGTGGCACTGGTCGGCTTTTTGATGTTCGGCAACCTGCTGCGCGAGTGCGGCGTGCTGAACGCCCTGTCCGAGACGGCCCAGAATGTGCTGGCCAACCTCATCACGATCGTGCTGGGCCTGACCGTGGCCGGGCAGATGACCGCCGACAAGTTTGTCCGCCCCGACACCCTGCTGATTCTGGCGCTGGGTCTGGTGGCCTTTGTCTTTGACACGGCGGGCGGCGTTTTCTTTGCCAAGCTGCTGAATTTGTTCCTGCCCGAGGGCAAGAAGCTGAACCCGATGATCGGCGCGGCGGGCATCTCCGCCTTCCCGATGAGCGGCCGTGTTGTCAACCAGATGGGTCTGGCCGAGGACAACCAGAATTTCCTGCTCATGTACTCGATCAGCGTCAATGTCTCCGGCCAGATCGCATCGGTCATCGCCGGCGGCCTGATCCTGACCCTGATGAACGGTTATGTATAAGGAGGCTTGCGCCATGTCAACTGCTCTGCTGCCCGTCACCCTCTCGATGCTCTGCGCCGGTATGGCGGGGATCTTCCTCGTCCTCGGCGCGCTGGTGCTGGGGGTGTATGCACTGAATAAGTTTTTCAGCGGAAAATAAAAAAGCTTCTCCGAACAGAGAAGCTCAATTTGTAGGGGCGAGCATTGCTCGCCCCTACATTTTATTTTGTTACTCCTTCGCTACAAACACCACGCCGACCACACCGGGGCCGACATGGGTGCCGATAGTGGGGCCAAGCTGGGCCACACGGCCGCCGGTCAGTTGGAGATTCTGGTGCATGTAGTGGTGTACCGGTGCAATAAGCTGCTTGTTATCGCTGTAGAGCAGCGTATAGCCGTAGCGCGGGTCAACACCGCCGAGCGTGTCCAGCTGCTTGAACATGGCGACCAGCGCACCGGGGCGGCCGCGGCCCTTGTCCACCAGCTTGATGGCACCGTCCTGCAGGGCCAGCACCGGCTTGATGCCGAGTGCGCCGCCCACCAGCGCCACCGCTGCCGGCAGCCGGCCGCCCTTCTGCAGATGCTTGAGGCTGTCCACCACGGCAACGATGCGCACCCGCTTCTTGAACTGTTCCAGCACAGCGGCGATCTCCTCCGCCGTCAGGCCCTCCTCATCACGCAGGCGCACCGCCTCACGGACGAGCAGCGCCTCAGCCTGCGAAGCCGCTTCGGAGTCCACGATATGCGCCTGCAGGCCGACATCGGCGGCGGCCAGATGCGCGCACTGGTAGGTGCCGGACAGCTTCTGGCCAATGGTGATCACAAGAACCTCATCCCCCGCTGCGGCGGCGTCCTCATACACCTGTATAAAGCTGGCCGGGCTGGGCTGGCTTGTGCGGGGCAGCTTGCTGTCCTCTGCCAGACGGACGAAGAATTCATCCTTCGTCATCGTGCCGTCATCAAGCTGGGTGGTGCCGTCTGCAAAGGTGACAGACAGCGGCACAACAAAAACGCCGGGGGCGTTCAGCTCCGCTGCGGTCAAATCGGCGGCGGAATCGGTAACAATACGGATCATGGCAGTAACTCCTTTATGGGCGTGCGGCAGCGCCGCATGTTGTTGACTGTTCAATAACTTATTCAGTATACCACAGCGCACCCGCCGTGTAAAGTGGGCAGCGGCATAGAAAAAGCCCCCTTGCGGGGGCGGATTCTGGCGAAAATGACAGCGTGGAAAGCAAACAACCACACTGTAGGGGCCGGGCATGCCCGGCCCTGCCGTGTACAGCAAATGGCCATTTGTGGGAAAGCGGCGGGCGGATACGGAATCCGCCCCCCTACGGAAGATGTGATTTTGGAAGAAGCTATAAATAAGGGCAGAGGGCGGCGGCGCAAGGCGGCGGGCGGCATATATGCCGCCCCTACTGCTCTATAAACTTTTTAGCAATGCAATAACGGCACATAGCCCGACAGGGATACGCCTCCCCTACTCCTCGATGCCCAATAGCTCTGCGGCGGCATCCGGGTCAAGCTGCTGCACTGACTCCAGCTTGCGGGTGATGGCGCGGCTGCGCGGGCCGATCAGCTCCTCCAGATCGGAGCCGGTCTGGTTCAGGTGGCGCTGCATCTGCTGCAGGCCGGTGCCGAACTTTTCAAACTCGGTCTTAACCGCACCCAAAATCGTCCAGACCTCGCCGGAGCGCTTCTGGATCGCCAGCGTGCGGAAGCCCATCTGCAAAGCGTTGAGCAGTGCCGCCATCGTGGAGGGGCCTGCAACCGTGATCTGATACTCGCGCTGCAGCAGCTCGGTCACGCCGCTGGAGACGACCTCGGCGTACAGCCCCTCAAACGGCAGGAACAGGATGCCGAAGCTGGTGGTGTAGGGTACCTCGATGTACTTGTCATGGATATCCTTTGCCTCAGCGCGCAGCACATTGTTCAGCGCCTTGCGCATCGCGTTCACAGCGGCTGCATCGCCGCGCTGCTGCGCTGCCTGCAGGTGGGCGTAGGTATCACCGGGGAACTTGGCGTCAATGGGCAGCCAGACCGGGCCGCCCTGCCCCGGCAGCTTGACCGCAAATTCCACGCGGTTGGTGCTGCCGGGCACCGTAGCCACATTTTCCTCATACTGGCCGGGGGCCAGGATCTGCTCAAGGATCGCGCCAAGCTGCACCTCGCCCAGTATGCCGCGGGTCTTTACCCCGGAAAGGACCTGCTTGAGGCTGCCGACATCGGCGGCGAGGTTCTGCATCTCTCCCAGACCCTTATAGACCTGCTCCAGCTGGGCGCTGACCGTCTTAAAGGAGTCATTGATCCGCTGCTGCAGCGTGTCCTGCAGCTTTTCCTCGACCGTGCCGCGTATCTCATCCAGCTTTTTGTTGTTGTCGGCACGGATCGTATTCAGCCCCTGCACCAGCGCGCCGCGCACGCTGTCCATCCGGGTAGCGTTGGAATCCTCCAGATTTTTCAGGCGGTTTTCCATCATCGTCAGCTGGGCAAGCAGGGCATCGTTGGCCGCGCGCTGGCGGGCTGCCCCGGCGCGGTCGATGGCCTCCAGCCGAGCGGTGCTATTGGCTGCGCTCTGGCGCTGATTTTCGGCCAGCACGGCGGAAAAGTCGCGCAGCGTTGCGCTTGTGGTGCGGGCGCTCTCTCCCTGCATGGCACGCAGCTGCTCGGCCAGCAGGTCGGTTTCGCTCTGCAGCACCGGTGTCACGGCACGGACAAAATCGTCCGCTGTGTCGATTTTCTGCTCCGGTCCCGCGTTTTTACGCATGACCTTTGCCAGCACCACAGCCAGCAAAATATCCCCCGCTGCGGCCAGCGCCAGCAGCAGATACAGTATCCAATCCATAGTCACCTCAGCGGATCAGCAGCAGCGCCGCACCGATACCGGCCAGCAATGCCGAGAATATTTCGGTCTCCCAGCTTTTGCGCTCAACACAGCGGGCACTGGGGTTGTACCAGACCTGAATGATCTTGCCCTTGTCCTTGTCATGCCTGAACCAGAAGGAGTCGTTCGTCTCCATCTCCAGCCTCCGGCCGTTGGCATGCAGCTCCACCAGATAGCGGTAGCCGCCGGCTGCCGCGCCGGGGCTGGTGGAGCCGGCCTTGCGGCATTCCAGTACGCGGGCAGGCAGCAGCACAGCCCCGCGCACGGTGCGGTATTTTTCCACAATCGCGGCGGCGGCCAGTGCAAAAAGCACCGTGCCCAGCACGCGGTAGACGATCAGCAATGTAGTCGGCATACGATTCTCCCCATAAAGTCAGTACTTCTATAATACAACAATTTGGTGTTAAATGCAAGCGGTTTTGGCATTACTTTCGCACTTTAGAGTATTGACTTGCTTGGTCAAATTTGCTAGAATGTAGGGAGATACCAACTGCAAACAAATGCAAATTTTACAAAGAAAGAGGTCGGCGCACGACCTGCGCCTGAACGCTATGCAGCAAAATGAACGTAATACCGCCCTGTATGAGGCGATCCTGCGACTGAACACGCTTGAGGAATGCATCCGCTTTTTTGACGACCTGTGTGCCGTGACAGAGCTGCGCACGATGGAGCAGCGCTATGCCGTGGCCGGGTGCCTTTTGCAGGGCAAGGTCTACAGCGAGATCCGCCGGGAGACGGGTGCCTCCAGCGCCACCGTCAGCCGTGTAAACCGTATGCTGAACTACGGCACCGGCAGCGTGGCCGAGAGTGTGCGCGAGGATCTGGTCGCGCAGGGCATCCCCGCCGATGCTGAAAAATAAAGGAGGCTTCTGTCATGTCCGTTTCTATCCGGGATTTCGGCAAGTCCACCACCGGCCAGACTGTCAAGCTGGCGGTGTTGAAGAATGAGTTTATTGAGGTACAGCTGCTCAGCTACGCCGCTGTCATCCACCGCATCCTTGTGCCGGACCGCAAGGGCAACCCTGTGGATGTCGTGCTGGGCTACCCCACCGCCGCCGACTATGAGCTGAACACCGACAGCATGGGCGCAGCCGTGGGCCGGTTTGCCAACCGCATTGCGGGCGCGCAGTTCCCGCTGTATGAGGAGATCGTCCATGTGACACCCAACCAGAACGGAAACTGCCTGCACAGCGGCCTGCACGGCTTCAACCACACGCTGTTTGATGTTGCGCTGACCCCCGGCGAGACCGACAGCGTGACGATGACGGCGTTCAGCCCTGCCGGGACGGACGGTTTCCCCGGCAATCTGGAGCTGAAGATCCGCTACAGCCTTGCCAAGAGCGGGCTGGTCATCCGCTACACCGCCACGACCGATGCGCCGACTGTCTGCAACATGACGAACCACAGCTATTTCAACCTGAACGGTCACACCAGCGGCAGTGCGCTGGGCCACCGCGTAACAGTGGACGCCGATGCCTACCTTGAGGCCGATGCGCAGAGCATCCCGACCGGCCGCAAGCTGCCGGTCAAGGGCACGCCGATGGACTTTACCGAGGAAAAGACCCTTGGGCTGGACATCGGTGCCGATTTCAAGCCGCTGACCGACTGCAGCGGCTACGACCAGTGCTATGTCATCCGTGACAGCGGCCTGCGCCACGCCGCCTGGGCAGTCGGCCCCGAAACCGGCATCCGCATGGAGGTCCTGACCACCCTGCCCGGTATGCACCTGTACACAGCCAACTTCCTGAAGCCCGTGACCGAGGGCAAGGACGGCGCCCATTACGCCGCGCGGGATGCAGTCTGCTTTGAGACTGAGGATTTTCCCGATGCACCGAACCACCCGAACTTCCCCGATACCACGCTGCTGCCCGACCAGCCCTACAGCTCCACCACGATCTATCGCTTTGATTTGGCAGAGATGTGAAAGCGGGCGAACGATGTTCGCCCCTACAGCACTCCTTTTTCACTCGCCTTGTAGGGAGGGGTCTTGACCCCTCCGCGGGCGGATATGGAATCGCCCCTACAGACCGGCAAGCAGCGTCGTAGGGGCCGCACATGTGCGGCCCGCGGCCTTCCCGCAGACGCTCACTCGCCTTATACTGCCGGGCCGGGCATGCCCGGCCCCTACCGCGTAACCGTAAAAAATCGCCCGCACGATTTTTCATCGTGCGGGCGGTTTTTTATACCTCTTTGCTTAGCAAAATTCTGTCATTGTCCAGCGCATGGCCGACATTCTCGGCAAAGCGGTTGAGCAGGCCGTCCACCGTTGTGTGGGCGCGCTCCTCGCCGCCGATGTCCAGCACGATACGGCCGTGGTCCATCATCAGCGTGCGGTTGCCAAGGGTGAGTGCATCGTGCATGTTGTGGGTGATCATCAGACAGGTCAGGTGGTTTTCGGCCACGATCTTCTTTGTCAGCTCCAGCACCTTATCCGCCGTGGCGGGGTCGAGGGCGGCGGTATGCTCGTCCAGCAGCAGCAGCTTGGGGGTGACGAGGGTCGCCATCAGCAGGGTCAGCGCCTGACGCTGCCCGCCGGAGAGCAGCCCCACCGGCTGCTTCATCCGATCCTCCAGCCCAAGGCCAAGCTCGGAGAGCCTTTCGGCAAAGAGCGCGCGGTCCTTGCGGGAGATGCGCGAGAAGGACGAGGTATGCCCGGACGCCCGCAGAAAGGCCAGCGCGAGGTTTTCCTCGATCGTCATGTGGGGAGCCGTGCCGCGCAGCGGATCCTGAAACATCCGCCCGATAGCCTTGGAGCGCTTGAAATCCGGCAGGAAGGTGATATCCTTGCCGTCCAGCGTGATCGTGCCGGTATCGGCGATGAACTCACCGGCGATGGCGTTGAAAAGCGTGGATTTGCCCGCGCCGTTGGAGCCGACGATCGTGGCGAAATCTCCCTGCGCCAAATGGAGATCCACCCCCTGCAGCGCCACCTTCTCATTGACGGTGCCGGGATTGAAGGTCTTACCGATATTTTTCAGCTCAAGCATGGCGGGCGGCCTCCTTTCCGGCATGGGCGCGGCGGCGGCGGAAGGCTGCCTTGGCGCGCAGCGCCGGTGCCGCGATGGCCAGCGCCACGATGATGGCAGAGATCAGCTTCAGACATTCAGAGGGGACATTGGCACGCAGTGCCAGCGCGATAATAAAGCGGTAGATCACGCTGCCCGCCACGGCGGCCACAGCCTTGACCCACATGCCGCCGCGGCCGAAGAGCGTCTCGCCGATGATGAGGGACGCCAGACCGATAACGACCATGCCGGTGCCAAGGTTGATGTCGGCAGAGCGCTGGTACTGCGCCAGCACCGCACCGGACAGCGCCGTCATGGCGTTGGCGATGCAAAGCCCCACTGTGACAGTGAAGGCCGTGTTGATCGAGGAGGCGCGCACCATGTCGGGGTTATCACCGGTGGCGCGGATGGACAGGCCCAGCCGGGTGCCCAGAAACGCGATGAGCAGGGCGCAGACGGCCACCGTGATAACCACTGCGACCAGAAGCTTGGCGGGGGCACCCTCGCCAAGTGCGCCCTGCGCCGCCGTAAAGATGGTCACGGTCTTGAGCATCGGCACATTGGAGGAAAAGCCCATAACCGCAAGGTTTACCGTGTACAGCCCCGTGTTGGTGATGATGCCCGCCAGAATGGAGGGCACTGCCAGCCTCGTCTGCAGAAACGCCGTGACAAAGCCTGCGGCGGCACCGGCCAGCATGGCCAGCGGCAGCCCCAAAAACGGGTGGCCGGCCACAGCGGCGGTGGCCGAGACGGCACAGCCCAGTGTGAAAGCGCCGTCGGTCGTCATATCGGCGATGTTCAGCACGCGGAAGCTCAGGAACAGCGCCATCGCAACCAGCGCGTAGATGAAGCCAAGCTCCAGTGCATTCAGCACGGTGGCAACGGTAAACATAGGGTAACTTCCTCTCTAAAAGTAATGGTACAGTCTATCATACAACAATGTAGGGGCGGATTCCATATCCGCCCGCGGGACGCTGCGGCTGCGCAGGCATCCCGGGCGCATATAGAATGCGCCCCTACGGTCTCTTCCCGGAGGGTTTATTCCGCCGTGGTGACCTCAACGACCTTACCGGCCAGCTTGTTGAAGGCGCTGTAGTCAATGCCCAGCGCGGCGGCGGTCTCGGTGTTGACGGTGATGATGCCGCCGTCCATGACGTGGTACTCAGGCACAGTGCCGGTCTCCAGAACCTCCAGCGCCATATCGGCGGTATAGGTGCCCAGCTCGGTATAGTTTACGCCGCAGGTGGCGAAGGCACCTGCCGTGACAAAGCTGTCCGCGCCGGCGTAGAACGGGATGCCGCCCTTGGTCAGCGTCTCGGAAACAGCAGCGGCTGCTGCCATGACCACATTGTCGGTCGGGGTAAAGACGGCATCGACCTGACCGACCAGACTGGAGGCGGCGGTCATGATCTCATCGTTGGTATTGCCGGTCTTTTCAACATAGGAGATGCCTTTGGCATCGAGGTAGGCCTTGGCCTCGGCGATGGGGGTTGCGGAGTTTGCCTCGGAGTTGGAGTAGAGCAGGCCGACCGTCTGGATGTCGGGCTGCACGGCAAACATCATATCCATGATGGACTGGGTGTTCAGCGCATCGGAGGTGCCGGTCACATAGTCAATGTCGGTCAGGTCGGCGGCAGCGGGGTCGGAGATCGCCGCATAGATGACCGGGGTCTTGGTGGACTCGCAGGCGGTGGTCATGCACTGGGCTGCCAGCGTAGCGATGGGGATGACCGCATCATACCCATCAGAGACGACCTGCGTGCCGATCTGGTTCAGCGTTGTGGCGTCATTCTGGCCGTTGAAGTCCTTGTACTCGATTGCAATACCCTTCTCGGCAGCCTTGGCGTCCAGCTCTTTCTCAATAGCCACGCGGATCTCATCGAGGCTGGCGTGGTCGAGCTGCTGCACAATGGCAACCTTGTAGCTCTTGGCAGCGGTATCGGCTGTGCTTTCTGCGGCGGAGGCAGTTGCCTCGGCAGCGGCGGAAGAAGCGGTGGTATCGGCGGTGGAGCCGCAGGCGGCCAGCGTGGTCATCATAGCGGCGGCGGACAGAACAGCAACAAACTTTTTCATGATAAATTCTCCTTTATTTGTAAAACAGGTAATGTTGTGGTTGTAGAGGCGGACATTGACCGCCCCTGCGCAAATAGGTCTGCGGACTCATTTTACAAATTCAGGCTTGCCATCGTTCTTTCATCAGGCTCATTTTCATGCTTCCCTCTCCCCTCATGCTTGAAAACAAAACTGCCCCTGCACAGAATCTCTCCTGTGCAAGGGCAGATAAAACAAATCTGTGGTGCCACCTTGCTTGCCGCTGCTATGTATCGCGGCCACTCTGTAGGGAACCAACATTCCCCTGCTCTGTAACGGGAGCTGCCCGTCAACGGATACTGCGGATCACTCCGTTTCCCCGTGCCCTCCGCGAACCATTGTGCAGACCCGCTCTGTGCCCCGTTCCCAGCCCCGGGGGCTCTCTGTGACTGCGCCGTCTGTTTTACTTTCGCTTCATTGGTTTAAAGCATTTATACCACACCTGCGGGCGTTTGTCAACACCCAATTTCATTTTTTAGGCAATACCTCATAATTCTAAGTGCCGATACGGCGAGCGAGGTGCGGCAGATGCTAAGCCAAAAGCGCAGATAATACTTTGTGTATTATCGAGCATTTTGGCAACGCAGATGCCGTGCCGCACACCGAGCCGCAGCGAGGCGCTTCGGAGCGCAACCGCCGCTTGCGGCGGCTCTTGGCGCGGAGATCCGCCGGAGCGGTGCTTAAGCCGTTAGGCGGGAATTGTGCGGTGTTGCCTTTACTCTGCATCCGCAGTTTCCGGCGAAGCCATGTTGTTTTTATCCAGTACAAACAGCTTTTGCACCTGCTCGCCCACGGGGGCATCGGCATCCTTCAGCAGGCAGCGCTTGCGCAGGTAGGGACTGTCCTCCCCGTCGAGCGCCAGCAGCATGTCCTTGCCGCGCAGCGCATCACTGCCCAGATACTCGGTCAGGCTGTCGGCATCCCAAGCCGTCTCGGTCTCATCGGGGGTAAAGCTGCCGGCGTTGCTCCATGTACCGTAGACAGCCGCGATGGAGCAGACCTTATCCGGCTCCTCATCCTCCTCACGCGGCTGGTCATCCAGCTCTGCCTGCAGTGCGGCGGCCATGCTGCCCTCCTGCTGCATTGCGCTGGATTCATCGGTAAAGAGCAGGATGCCGTCCTCCGGATAGCTGCGCAGCAGCTGCTTGGCATCGTAGAGCGGCAGCTCCTCCGGGCTGCTGATGTTCAGCGTGCCCTGCAGAGCGTAATACAGGCGGGTCGCCTTGGCGTACTCTCCTCCAAGGAACCGCTCCATCTGGCGGGGATATTTTGCCATTGCGGCCTTGAACCAGTAGACGGCATCGGCTGGCGTGCCGCTGCGCATCGCCTGCACGGCCTGTGTGATCTCCTCCTCAGGGGCCTTGCTGCTGTTATCAGCCAGCACCGAGAGCGCCCGCGCTACCGTTGTGCGGCGGACATCGGCCCCAAGCCCTACGGCATGGAGGGCACCGGGGTGGCTGGTGCGGACCTGCTGCCACAGGGTGCGGGCGCTGTCGCGCTCCGCCGCAGGCAGCGCCGTCAGGTAGCCGTTCAGGCTTGCGGCATTGCCGGTCTGCAGGTAGTCGTCCAGCAGCATACCGGCGGCTGCGCCATCGGGCACACCCAGCACCCGGACCCCGGTGCTGTACAGCCGGTCGATCAGCGCGGCGCGCAGCTCGCTGCCGCGCAGGTTGTCGGTATCGGCCAGATAGACGCGGTAGTCATCCGGCCCAAAGTCCGAGGCATCAAGCGGGTAGGTCATATCCACACGATGGAGGTAGCGGTTGTTGTATACCTCAACGGGGTCGTCCGCGCCGGCGGTCTCGCGGGTGGCGATGACCAGCTCACCCGCGGCCTCTGCGGCGGCGGTCTCCGGCGTGGCGGCAATGACCTCCTCGGCGGTCTTGTCGTTGTAGAGGAAATCCTGCAGCGCCTTGATGTTCACCACCCAGTCCGGGTCATACATCAGGCGGTTATCCATGCCGGTGCGCACACCGTAGGTGCCCTGCAGCGGCAGCGACATCTGCTGCACATCACAGCCCAGAAAGCCCGGCAGCTGCACCAGCAGTGCAGCGATCTCGGTCTTGGTAAAGTTCGTCTGGATCAGCGGCAGCAGCGTGTTGAGCAGGTTGTCCAGCTCCACGACGCTGGCGTTTTTGACCTGATCCAGCACGGCCTTAATGACAGTGCGCTGGCGCTCGACACGCTTCCAGTCGTTGTCGATCTTGCGCAGGCGGGCGTACTGCAGCGCCGTGTAGCCGTCAAAGTGGTTCAGGCCGGGGTCCACATGGTTGACGATCAGCATCGAGTTGGAGGGCACCTCCCAGTTCAGGGCCTTGGCCTCCATCTCGGTGATGTCGATATCGACACCGCCCACGGCGTTGACGATCTGGACAAAGGAGTTGAAGTTGACCCGGACAAAGTGATCCACCTCAATGTTGTAGCATTCCTCCACCGTTTTCATCGTCAGCTTGGGGCCGCCGTAGCGGAAGGTGTGGGTGATCCAGTCGTACTGATCCTCATAGCCGTCCAGCAGGATCGGCACGCCGGTGCCGCGCTCGATCGACACAAGGCGGATGACATGATCCTTGATGTCCATCGACACGAGGATCATACTGTCGGCACGGGCATCATCGCTGAACTCAGTCGTATCCTCCGTGCCGTCGAGCTGGTTCAGGTGGGTAAAGGCATCGGCGTCATTGACGGCCTCGGTGCGCTCGTCCGTGCCGATGAGCAGGATATTCAGCACATCCTCGTCGGCAAAAGGGCTGCCCTCGGGCACGGCCATATCGGCCTCGGTGTGGGTCAGGCCGGTGCCGTCCAGATCCTGATCCTCCTCGGCACCGATCTCGCCCATCTCGCTGACGCTGCCGTCATTGTAGCGCAGCAGGTCAAGCTTGCCGTTGACATACAGGAACGCCGCCACCGCCAGCAGCACCGCGATGCCCAGCGCGACCACGGCCGCGCGGCCGCCCTTGGGCAGCCGGCGCCAGCGGCTCTGCTTTGGCCGGGCATCCCCGGCCTGTGTATCGCTTTTCGTTTTCAATTCGTTCATTTTTACTTTCCCCTATCCTCTGCGGATGTTACCTTTTTATGCGCCGCCCCACGGCGCGGATGTCGCAGCTGTAATACAAAAATGCCATGCCGGAAAACAGCGTCAGCCCCAGCGCGCGCCATGTGAACCAGCCGTGCTGGATGCTGTGGGTGCGCAGCACGATGAACCACGCGGGAGTCATCAGGGTGCAGAGCAGCAGCGGCAGCGCACGGATAAGCGGCTGCCTGCCGCGGATGCTCAGCACAAACAGCGCGGCCAGCAGCACAAGGGCGGCGGCAAGCGGCCAGAGCAGTCGCCGCTCGTTCAACGCATTGTATACAAATGCAAAAATATTACTCCATGTTAATTCCATGCCGTGCCATGTATCGGCGGCGGTGCGCACCCCTACCTGATGCAGCGCATCGGCAATGACATTCTGTCCGGTGACAAGCCCCGCCAGCACCCACTTGGACGCCCAGCAGAGCAGATACCCCACGCCCCAACAAAGGCTGCCGCCCACCACAACGCCGCACTGCGGCAGACCGGCGCGCAGGCGTTGCTGCGGCTCCAACAGCCAGCAGACCAGCGGCAGCCCCAGCGTAAGGATCGGCGTGACCAGCAGATCACAGAAGGCCGTTGCCGCCCCCAGCACCAGCAGCGCAAGGCAGAGGGCATCGCTGCGGCGGGGCTTTGCCAGCACCCAGACACAGCCCGCGTAGCCAAGAGCAAAGCAGGTAAAATACTGCACCTGATGCGGCACCCAGAACACCGTGACCAAAAGCTGGCTGACGGCAAACCAGAGGCAGGCCCGCAGCCCGCAGCGGCGGCGCAGCAGCCACAGCACGGCGGCCAGCAGCGCCAGCAGCACGGCATACTGCACGATGCGCACGCCGGTGATCGTTGTGACCAGCAGCAGCGGTCGCAGCAAGATCAGATAGCCGTGCCAGTACCGCGCGTAGGAGAAGGGCACCAGCGCGGGCGCATCGGTGCGCTGCGCGCCTGTGCTCCAGTCCTTTTCTATGTACCATTGCAGGTCCTCGGCCAGTGTTTCAAAGTTATCGACATTGTAGGCCGTGTTCGTCATCATGGCCGTCAGCGGCGGGGCCTCATCGGCGGAGGCCGCCTCAAACAGCATGACGGTGTCGGTGTAGTTGTCCATCTGGAACAGCTTAAAGCCGAAGTATTCCGGGTACAGCCCTTCCTCGGCGATCGTCTGCGCGGAAGTATACACATGGTCGCGCACCGGCCCGCCGGGCAGGGCATACGCCGCCAGCAGCAGCGCAAACAGCACCGCCAATGTGATTGCAAAGGCCCCCAGTGCCCGCAGGGCAAAGGGCGGCTTCTGGTTTTGCGGGTTCGCCATACGGCACCTCTTTCACACAAAAATGCAGTATAATTATAAAACAAAACTCCCGCGGTTTCAACCGTGGGAGTGTGAAATGTTTATGGTGGGAAAAACTGGAAATCCATCCGGCAGCCTTACACCATGTCGGTCTGCCGCGACACCGAAAGGACGATGCCCATCTCGCCGAGCAGCATGAGCAGGCTTGTGCCGCCGGACGAGAAAAACGGCAGACTGATGCCTGTGTTGGGGATCGTGTTCGTCACGACCGCGATGTTGAGGATTGCCTGCAGGATCACCTGCACCACAAATCCCACTGTCAGCAGCGCGCCGAATTTATCCCGCGCCCGCACGGCGATGGACATGCCGCGCAGAAGCAGCAGCAAAAACAGCGCCACGACCAGCGCCGCGCCGATAAAGCCCAACTCCTCGCACAGGATCGAGAAGATAAAGTCATTCTGCGGCTCCGGCACATACAGGTATTTCTGGCGGCTGTTGCCCAGCCCCAGCCCGGCCAGCCCGCCGGACGCGATGGCATACAGGCTCTGGATGGTTTGGTGCCCCTCCCCCAGCGGGTCGGCAAATGGGTTCCGCCACGATGCCAGCCGGTCGGTGGCATAGGGCACCAGCTGCGGCAGCAGCACCACCGCTGCCGCGATGGCCGCCGCCCCCAAGCCCCCCGCCAGCGCAAACCAGCGCAGCCCCGTACCGCCCACAAACATAAGCACCGCCCCGATCGCGAGGATGAGCAGCGTGCCGGAGAGGTGCGGCTCAAGCAGCATCAGCACCGTGACAACGCCCAGAATCAGCGCAAACGGCAGCACACCGGTGGAAAACGACCGCATTCGATCATGATTCAGCGATATAATATGGGAAAACACCAGCACCACCGCAAATTTTGCGATCTCGCTGGGCTGCAGCGTGCCCAGCCCGGGCAGCACGATCCACCGCTTGCAGCCGTTGTACTCCGGCATAAAGAGAACGACCGTCAGCAGCGCCAGCGCCAGGGCCAGCACCGGCCAGGCCAGCCGGTGCCAGATATGGTAGTCCACCAGACTGGCCGCGTACATGGCCGCCACCCCCAGCGCCGCAAACAGCAGCTGCGGGCGGATGTAGGTGTAGGCATCGCCGCGGCGGTAGAGCGCGACTGCATACCCGGCTGAAAACAGCATGATAAGCCCATAGCTGAGCAGCAGCAGCAAAAGGATGAGAAACGGTACATCAAAGGTGGGCAGCGCGCCGAATTTATCCCGCGCCCGCACCCTGCGCACAAGTTCAGACATACAAAAAAGCCCCCTGCGCAGATTGTACGCAGAGGGGGCGGTTTTTATTCCGCTGCTTTCAGGCCGGACAGCGCGTAGCCGTTGTCTCCGTTTTGCACGCTCTGGGAGCTGGCCTCGTAGCAGGCCCGCAGCACATCCATGTTGGGCTGCGGGGCGTCCGGGTCGGTGATGGCGCCGGTGGCCAGGGCCTCATTGTAGTTGTCGATGATCTGGCCGCAGATGCGTTTGCGGTCGCGCAGCGGTGTCATCAGGTTTGCCATCCACTGCTGGTACATACCGTCACAGCTGCTGCCGTGGTTGGCAAACAGGAAGTAATATTCCTGCTCGACCTCAAGCGGCGAGGCCTGATGCTCGTAGTAGTCTGCCAGTGCGCTGCGCTTCTTGTCGGTGGAAAAGCCGCGAATGTCATCGAGGCCCCGGGGGAACAGCTCCGGGTTGCGGATCCACTTGGAGTAAGCCTCCACCGGGATCTTCAGCGCATCGAAAATATCCAGAAAATCCTCGAGCGTGATCTTCATTTCGCCCTTTTCCCATTTCTGGATCGTGCGCCTGTCCCGACCGAGGCGTTCCGCCAAGGCACGCTGCGAAACCCCTGCGTCCTGACGCGCTGCAGCGATTGCCTCTGCCACGCGTATTCGATGTTCGACCATACTTTCCAACTCCCCTTCTTTTGAACGCAAATCGCCGCCGGGGAGCCCTGTGGCAGGCGGCGCATAATGTACCGCCAAACTTCCCGGTCACTGGCTGTGTACTTTGTACACCGGGATGTGGTATAGTGAAAAAAGCCGATATTCCATCATCTTCCGGTGATGTAACCATTTTACATTCTTTTCCATTTATTGTCAATCTTTTCCTGTACATATCGTATAACAATTCAAAAAAAGCAGGTGAAAATCGTGTACATCTACCGCGCTGTCCGCCAAGAGTTGTCCACCCCCGAAACAGGCCCCTATACCACCTTTGGCATCCTTGCCCTGCGTCTTGAGGCCGGCCAGAGGCAGAAGGTCTGCCTTATCGCGGATGTGTCAACTTCCCGCAGCTTTGCCGCCGACCTGGCTGACCGCTGTACCGCAGGCCAGCTTGACCCGCGCCAGCTGAACGATGTAATCGAGGATGCACTGGCTTTTTAGGAGCATGGCAAAAGTTTCGGGGACAAATGCGCCCAAAAATTTCCCGCTGCCTTTTCATCCGGGAAGGGGCCTCTCCGGGTGAACATATCCCCCCTGCCCAATACCTGCCGTTGCACCCGAAGTCTCGACGGCAGTGCCTATTCCTGATCAATTTTTGTGTCATAGCTTCTGCGCAAGGCTTTGTAGGCTCGTTCTACTACAAGGCCTTCTTGTTTTGCGCTCTCCAGCTCGGCCACATCCTTCAAGATGCTGCCTATCGTAAACATAGCCAAACAACGCATTGTGTGCTGACGGTTCACCTCGTTCTCTTTTTACCTGCTGCCCCGCTCTGGATCGTTCGCTGATTTTCCGACTCTCTTCCTGTGCCAAGCAAGCCAGGATCGATAGACGAAGTTCTCCGTCACTTTCCATCGTCCAGATATCTTCCATGACGAAATACACTTCGACGCCGCACTGCCGCAGCTCTCGCACCGTTTCCACCGTATCTACGGTATTGCGGGCAAACCGCGAGACCTCCCGCGTCACGATCAGATCAAACTTGCCCTCTTTGGCATCGTACAGCATCTTCATGAAAGCCCGGCGCACTTCCTTCACGGTTCCGGTCACGCCATCGTCCGCATACTGATTCACAACTAACCAGTTCGGGTACTGCGCTGCCAGCTTATGATACCATTCCATCTGACTTTTAAGCGCTGCCGTCTGTGCTTCCAGCTCCGTGGAAACGCGCCCGTAGAAGGCCACCTTGCGCGGACGCCTGAGTGTTTCATCCGAATAACTCACTGATTATCCCTCCTTGCGCTTTCAGTATACCGCATTGTTTAACGGCTCACTTCGTCGTGGTTGACTTTGAGCTGCTGCTCATGGGTCAGACCGCAATCGTCCTTCTGTGAAAAGACCAGTGTCTGCAAGATGCATGCTGCCTTTACGCGCTTCATTGATTTCACCTTCCTCAGCCTCCGCCCGGTCAGAACGGATGCTCTTTTTCAGAGAGATGATCAGTGAACAAACAGCCTGTGCGCGCCAGTCTGCCGCCAACGCCCACCGCACCGGATGCACTCTCATGATACCTTTGTATGGCTTTATTTTATCAAATTTGAAACTCGATTTCAAACGATTTTTTGAGATTTTTCCCAACTTTTTCTTTAGGACCCTTGTAAAGTGAAAATCGTGGTGCTATAATCCAATCACAAGTTTCCTAATGATTTTTCGAGGTGATCTCATGGACAACGAACTGAATTTGCGCCTGCTGGGGATGATGCACCAGATCTCTCACCTCATGCAGACACAGGAAAAGTTCCGTGGGCAGGGGCGGCTGTTGGTTCTTTTGAACCGATATGGCGCATTGACCCAGCGGGAATTGATCGAGCTGACCGGACGCCGCTCCGCAACCCTCAGTGAGCAGCTGGACGGCATGGAGAAGTCCGGGCTGATTTCCCGCTGCAAAAACGAGCAGGACAAGCGGAATGTGGATGTGGAGCTGACCGAGCTGGGCAAAAAGGCCGCGATAGAGGCGATGCAAAACCGGCAGGCTTATGCGGATGAGCTGTTCGCTGCGATGCCGCAGCGGAAAAAGCAGCAGCTCGCGGGACTTTTGGACAGCCTGCTGCATACATGGGACATTCCCATCAACGAGGAAGAATACCAATTTTACGATTCGGAGGAATAAGAACATGGATGCTGTCAATGCAATTTTCACCCGCCGCAGCACACGGGAATTTACAGATTCGCCTGTTGAAAGCGAAAAGCTACATCAGATACTGGACGCCGCTAAATAGTATCTTGCTAAACTTAGTGGCAAACACCATTGGACTGGTAATCCCTAAATGGTTCAATACACTGTATGGAAAAGAACTATTCGAGGGCAAACCATCAAATTGGTTTTACGGAAGTTTTGCGTTGACACTAACAGCATTACTTATATGCCAATACACGGATTCAACTACAATTCGTTTTATCGCTAATCTCATCACGGGTGGAAACGCTTATATCACGGCGTTGTGTTTTAACATGATTCTCAAACAGAACGAGGAGATAGCCCTCACAAATTCCCATAATGAAGAAGAGGACAACAAGCATAACAATTCTCCCAAAGTTGTAATCAGATTGATGGAGCACTGTTCCGCTTTCTGTCCGGCACAGCCAACCAGACGCTTGAGGGTCACACTGTGCAACACGAGGTTGTCATAGTGAATCTGACGGTTGGAACCATCACGCGGGGTGAAATCGCCAGTTTTGCGCTCAACGCCAATAACCTGATACAACATTTTCTTGCTCTCTTTCCGCTGGGCTTGTTTTCTTCATTGCCAGCACTCTTATTTTTGTACTTTTCGGTCAGGTTCAAGGCCTTCCGGCCTTTTTCACGATTATAAAACTCTAGGTCCGAGCTTTTCTGAATGAGTTTTTCTTGTAAGAGCACAAGATTCATGGTATCATAGGAATAATAGGAATTTTGTATATGTCCTCATAAATGATTTTACATTACTGCACAACTCTCGCCTTTTGGGCACAAGTACCGCTACAGCATGCCCCCCTATTACAGTAGAATTTAATAATGCATTGACTTTCATTCTGGTAGTCAGTACACTTCATTTTCTGTGTCGGCGCTTGAGATTATACCAAGCACCTCGCGCAACGAGATTGAAGTCTGAAATCCAAGTTTTAAAGCAAATGTTATTAAATCGCGCAGATGGTGTAAAAGTTATGTATATATTAAACCTAAACGCAATTTTATTTTTTGCGCTTTTGGCGAAAGGGAAGATCATCTCTTTCTTGGTTCTGTAACACACCAACAACAAAGCAACCGCGCTTGAATTGGAGGAACGCAAAATGTACTACCTAAATCACAATATAGAAAACTTAGTTAGAATCTTTGACCAAAACGAAAGAAAAGGATATCTTCGCTTGGATTTAAATGAAAATCCAGGCGGGTTGCCCCAAGAGTTTGTTGAAACGGTTTTAACCGAAGTCACTCCACAGATGATAGCACAGTACCCAGAAACACTGCACTTCACGCAGGTGTTGGCAGATTATATTGGAACAGATATCTCTAATATTTGTATTACAAACGGTTCAGCAGAAGCTATTCGTTATGTGATACAAGCATTTACAGCTCCTAATGGCAGAATTGTAGGCGTTGTACCCTCATATTTCATGTTCCAGATATACTCAGAAATGTATGGCAGGAATTTTGTGAAAGTTCCGTACAATGACGATTTAACTATTAGTATTGATAACATCGAGCGAGAGCTAACCGATGATACGCAGATGCTTATTCTTCTGAATCCCAACAATCCTATGGGAAATGTTTATACTGACGAAGAATTCGAAAGGTTATTCAAGACCTGCCAAGAGAAAGAAATCACGCTTCTGATTGATGAAGCATATCATTATTTCTACCCTAAGACGTTCATAAAGTATGCTCTGGGTAATAGAAGAGTCCTCGTCACTAGAACATTTTCTAAGCTCTTTTCAATGGCTGGTTGCCGCTTAGGATATGTAGTAGGGAATCCAGAAGACATCAAATTTGTTCAAAAATTTTGCACGCCACATAATACAAACGCTTTCGCCCTGCTATTTGCAGAGAAAATCATCACAACACCCGGGATGGTTGACGGCTTGATAGCCAAATTTAACGAAGGAAGAACTTATTTATTGAACAGTTTGGATGCAAATGGATATCGACACAAAGGAGAAGCCGGGAATTTCTTGTTCATCGAACCAAAGACCAATGCAGGACGCATAGTTGATCGAATGAAAAATGAAATGAAAATACTCATTAAAGAATATCCTAATGTTGGTGAGTTTGGAAATTGTTTGAGAGTTTCTATCGGTGAAAAACAGTATATGGAACGATTTATGGATTCATTGTTAAAAATAGACAAATAAGAAAGCTAAATGAGTGCTATATGACTAAAGTTATAACATATGGAACATTTGACTTGCTCCATTATGGACATATTCGATTGCTTAAAAGAGCAAAAGAACTCGGTGATTATTTAATTGTCGGTGTAACAGCCGATGATTTCGATAAGACAAGAGGCAAAATCAATGTACAGCAGTCCTTAATGGAGCGCATTGAGGCAGTACGTGCTACTGGTCTTGCGGATAAAATCATCGTCGAAGAATACGAGGGACAAAAAATTGATGATATTCGCAGATATGGCGTAGACATTTTTACCGTTGGCTCGGATTGGGCCGGAAAATTTGATTACTTGAAAGAATACTGCAAAGTAGTATACTTGGAACGTACAGAAGGTGTTTCTAGTTCCGAAATCCGCTCGGAAGAACGCAAAGTCCGGTTGGGAATAATTGGAGACTCTCATATTGCAAAAAAGTATATTCAGGAGTCTCAGTTTGTAAATGGATTGGAGATTACTGGTGTTTGTTCAAGTGACCCCAAGTATTTCGAAGAGATTCCATTTATAACTGCCAGTTATGACACACTACTCGAAAAAGTAGATGCAGTCTATATTGTTTCCACACCTGAACACCACTATGATCAGATTAAGAAAGCACTAGAATGTGGAAAACATGTCTTATGCGAACCGCCTGTTGCATTAACCGAGCAACAAAGCCAAGAACTCTTTCTATTAGCGGAAAAAATGTGCTGTGTTTTGATGGATGCGCTCAAAACTGCTTACGCCACCGCATATTCACGATTGCTCTTGCTGGCAAAAGAAGGAAAAATCGGTGAAATCTATTCTGTTGACGCTACCTGTACTAGTCTACGATCGATTGCAGAGGATGCGTGGGATAGCATTTGCGATTGGGGCCCCACGGCAATGCTTCCGATATTCAACCTCTTGGGGAATGACTACAAATCCAAGAATATTGTTTCCCATATTGACGATGAAGGTCATGACCAGTTTACAAAAATCACCTTCCTTTATGATCACGCAGTTGCGTCTGCAACAGTTGCAAAAGGCGTCAAATCAGAAGGTGCACTAATTATTTCGGGAACAAAAGGATATATTTATGTCCCCGCCCCATGGTGGAAAACAGACTATTTTGAGATTCGTTATGAAGACGCTTCACTGAACAAGAGATATTTCTATCAACTGGATGGTGAAGGTATTCGTTATGAACTTGTTGCATTTGCTAGAGCAATAGAAAGCGGGCGCAACTTGGCATATGTTGACAGCAATGTATCAAATAGAATATGCAAAGTAATAGGCGATTTTTATTCAAACATAGATTGCATTATGATTTAAGGACCCTCAGATGAAAAAAGCCGGAGCTAATTAGCTCCGGCAACTATCATGGATTTTTTTTGCAACATTCGTAGACACACATCTGATCATAGTAACAAATGTGCATAGCCAACATCATTCAGTAAGCGTGGGATTGTTTGAACCACGCAATCGTTTGCATATACTCTTCGTAATTTCTCACAGTGTCATAAAAACTGATACAACATACAACAACCCGCAGGAACTGCCGCCACTATAAGCAGTGGCAGTTCCTGCCATTGCTTTGTCCGCAAAACATATAAGCTACCCCAAATTCCCACCTCTACTGGAATCATTATAAACAAGGTTCCAGAAATCAAACAGCTTCCCCAGCAAACCGCAATAAGTGCTGCAAAAATATCCTGCCTTAGTATGGCATCGGCGGGTTCTTCCAACTGCACAAGAAGCAAAAGCACTAACGGAATCACAATACTTCCTGCCAACGATTTTCCCGTCCAGCAATTCACCACAAGCCACCACTCTGCGCTGGTGCCGGGCATGTTTTCTGCAGTCATCAGGATCAGCATTTGAGCGAATAAAACTGTAAGTAATATTTTTTCGCGATTATCTTTCCAAAAGCACCTTGCAAACAGCCCCAAAACTAGCATTGCCAATGGAATCTCAAATAAAGGCAGAATCGTCCTATAGACAATAGCTGGATGCACGCCCATCAACAGTGCCAACATCGCGTTGTAGATCGGCCAGTTGGGGAGTGAATACTGCTTATCATAAATAAAAGCTGGCACCAGCTTTCCAGCTTCTATGCTTCCCCTGTTTACAGTATCTGTTAATAGGGAGCTTACCGCTGTAGCACAGTAGGTTTGATCATCCCAGTTTATATAAATCGTACCGAAAACAGTGCACCCTGTCAGTAGCATCGTAATCAACACTACCATAGCAAGTAGAAGCCATTCTGTACAACCCCTTGCTCTTAGAACCAACTCTGGCTTACGCAACTGTCCTGCTTTCGTCACCTTTATAAAGCCCAGAAGCATCAACACTGCGCATATTATACACCAAATTGCAACCATAAGACGCAAACTCCACAGCATCCCATGGAAAACAAGGCACAATATTTCAAAAACCGCCGTACTCAATCCAAACCCTGCTGCCCATGTTACAGCTCTTGCTCGGCCAGATGTAATAAGTTGTCCTATCCCCAAAGGGGACAGGACAAGTACAATGAAAAGAACTATCCCGCAGCGCAGAACCGTCACTTTACCGCCTCCTTACGATGATAGAGAATGTATTCTCTATCGTAGACACCAACATCCTCCGGTGCCCCCATATTCACACGAGCAAGTTCTTCAAACCCATAGCTATGCAGGTCGCTTCCCTGAATCCAACTTTCCGGAAGGACTACATAGTTACAAGGGGTATCCTCCAGAACAGCACCAAATTCTGTCACATCAAAAGGCTCTAGGCCGTTCATAAAGTCATATAACTCATCCACCTTGGGAAAGTATTCATCCGTGTCATTCCAAGAAAACGGTAGCTGCACCTCTGCTCGATACTGGCGCACCCAAAGGTTTAACGGGTGAGGTAGTATCGCGACTTTTTGCTCTATTGAATCATCTGCCATGATATCATCCGTAAGTTCTATCACGGATGCCGGTATCTTATACCAGTTTGGTGTTTCTTTTTCCCTTAAAGAACGAAGATTGCTAAATCTATTAATCTGTGCTGCAAAAACACCTAGTACAATGCCTCCTGCCAGTATCTTACCGACCTTGTTTTTGGGAATTGTAACAAGTTCCACCGTGACCAATGCCATAATCAATGCGGCAGGAACAATCCAGAAGAAGCGCAGAATGCGAGTCTCCATCACATTGGGCACCAAAAAATGAGTTGAAACCGGGTTTAGAAACATAACAATCAGAACCAGTGACGGTATAACAAGGAGATTCCGTATACTTTTAAACTCCGGCTTATTTTTTTTTAGAGCCAGAAGAAATACCAACACACAGCAAACCAAAAAATAGACAACCCGCTCGGGATAACTCCACAAATACGCGAATACACTTCGCATGGAAACCATAATGCTACCTCTCCATTAGTTCTAGTAAATAATTTCCAGAGAGAATGTATCAACATTTCTTTCTGGCGGATGTGCTGTAATCCTAAGTAAGTGAATAAAATCAGCGAAAGACATTGTCACTCATTGTTTTTGGCAACACCAATCTTTCTGACACCCTAGTTCGCTATGGCACAACCAACTAGCACCAACGCATTTTTTTAAATCGATTCCAACTCACTTCTATCTCAGTTTCTCATAGACCCGCTCATAGCCTTTTCGGAAATGTTCCAAATTTAATGCCTGCTGATAAGCCTTGTAGACGCTGTCTTTTTCAAACGGTTCTAGCAGAGCTTTCTCTATCGCCTGCGCCAGAGAGACTTCATCTTCGGAGTGAAAAGTATATCCAAGATGGTTCTTATTAATTGTATACCCAAGATTGCCGTGATCCGGCCCAACAATCACTTTTCCAAGTGCTACTCCGTCCACCATTGGCCCACTGGCACCATCAAAGACTTTCCGATACGGCAATACAACCAAATCTGCCGCCGAAACGGCCAAAGCCATCTCTTCATCACTAAGATACTCCAAATGCAACCGTACACTATCTCGATAGAGCGCAATCTTCTTCTGAATGAAGTCTACATCAAAATAGGCACTCTTCCCTGCGACCAATAACTGGAAGGGAACCTTTACCTTGCTCAGTGCATTCAATAGAATATCAATTCCTTTGTCATAGCGAGTATTACCCAAGCAAGCAATAACCGGTATATCTGTTTTCAAATTCCAGTATGCCTTTGCCTTCTTAGGCTCAAATGCCAGCGTTTGAAATCTAGGATACTCAACATGGACAGCATTATTGACTCCCTTACTCTGCAATTTACATTTCAAGTAATCGGAGTGTATTACTATCGTATCTACTGCACCTGCAATGCACTTTGTGCTAAGTGTTCCAAATAAGCCATTGCGCAGCCAATGCAATGTTACAATGGTTTTATAGGCAGAAAAACAACTCAGCCTCCAACCAAAGAAACGGTAAAAGTCATCCCCCATCAAGAAGTGGACAATATCAGGCTGTTCTTCATCCACGATTGTTTTCACTGCTCGTATCCACCTGTCAAAGTCAGACAGTTTTCTTTTGGGGGCTGTTGGGAATGCACACACGCGCTGACGCATAGCAAAATGGGGGATTCTTTCAGGCAACACTGCAACTGATTCATCGGCCAAACCTACCAGTCCCTGTAGATACGGAATATGGTGTCCTGCCAGATTGGTGTCTATATATACGATTTTCACAATGCCACCTCCATCTTCTTATTTTCCCAATCGCTCGCCATTAGTAGTAATACGATCGAGAAAAACTTTCCATAGGGGAAACTGTTGAAAAGTCCTTCTATCATGGATAGCACTGTAAAATATTGTGCCGCCATTACAGCAGCCGAATTCGTTTTTTTCCACAGATATTTCAACGGCACAACAAACATAATAATCGAGAACACAATTCCGCCAAAAACGCCTAGGTCAATAAATGCTTGAAAGAACGGCATATCCACCCAAGAATGCATATATCCTCTACCAAACAAGAATTGCAGCATCGTTGATTCCTTATAACTATTCCATGCCAAGCTAGCGGATTCAAATCGCATAGATGCTGATGCATCCGCCTTAGAAAGTCCAAGCATTGTTATTAGGCCGTTCCAAAATTTTGTGACAACCACCATTATTAAATCACGAATGATTGGCACTGAAATGGAAGCCCATGTGAGCAACACCACTCCCCCACTCACCAAAATAGCAGTAAGCCGCTTATGGCTACGCACCCACGCCATAACATGCATGTTTTTTCCATGCAGAATGAGCGTAAGAATAACCGCCATATAGATACTTCTGCGTGAAGAAACTGCAATCGCAGCAACAGATGATAACAGCACAATATACTTACATATTCTGGTTGGCTTCTTATTTGCACGATAGGCAACCGCAAAAACAAACGTAGCGTAAGCAAGTGTTCCTGTTGCCTCACGGTCAAACAGAATGTCCGTAAACAACCAGCTTTTTGCCATCTTGTCAAAGGGGTTTACAAAACTCGAATCGTAAAAAGTGTTAAAAAGTGGTGGGAAAATTCTTGTTCCCATATCCACCATATTCACATTTTTGTGCAACGAGTAAAAATTGTTGAAATAAGGAACGCACCCCCGTACCATCAGTAGTGCAAGTTCTATAATGCAAAAAACGCCACTAACCCAAAAGCCAATTTTAACATAGTTTTCAAGGTTGCCATCTCTACGCATATTCCAAAGAAGTATTATCTCCACAAAATAGGCACCCTGATACACGAAGCCACTTCCAGACTCCATCAATCCTATACCCGAAAAGAACGCCAATACAAGTGTTGCCAAACTATACAGACCAATTAGTCTAATTTGCCATGTGGTTTTCTGGATTTGCGTGCAACACTGTCCAGTTGCCATCAATAGCACCGCACCAATAACCACACCAATTGACAGTTCGCGTATATTATAGTCCAGTAGGCCTTTCACAACAGCCATACAGCCAATCCCGTCAATCGCCAGCACAATACCTAGACACGCTAGTAGATTGCGGTACTGCATTGTATTATTCTTCATTCGCTCTCCATTAGAAACCTCTGCATCAATGTGCAATGCTCCTCTGCCATTCTTTCTACAGTCCAGTCACGAATTGTTGCCAAGCTGTTTTCAGCCATCGAATGCCGCAGCACATTGTCTTCAAGTACCGTTCGTATCCTATTTGCCATTTCTTCCACATCGTCTACTTGAACTATATAGCCGTTCACGCCATTTTTCACCAGTTCGATTCCTGACACGCATCGATTTGTAGTGATAACCGGAAGGCCATTAGCCATCGCCTCATTTACAACCAATCCCCAGATATCCTCTCGCGTGGGAAGTACAAACAAATCTGCCGCTCGGTAATACTGCTTCAATTCTTCTTTGGCCTTAAATCCAACAAAAAAGACATTTGTCAGTTCAAGTTGATTTTTTAGCGCCAAATACTCTTCCGTTGGCTCAGCACCGATAATGTAAAGGACATTTTCCGGCGAACATTTTGCCCACGCTTTCAACAGAACATCGAACCCTTTTCTGTGGATGAACTGTCCGACTGACACCACAACTTTTGTCATCGCAGGAACCTCCGCACTACTCTGCTTTCAAGCCAATCTGTATACGTAATTGCCGCTTTTCTTCATCATTAGGCAACCGTTCCAGAACATCATCTTTCAACAGGGAAGTAAAGTGATATCGTACTATTTTTTCCTTTGGGACCCCATAGTGCATTAGACATGAATCCACACTCTCTCCTGGTGACATCACGAGCTCTGGGCTCTTCAAGCAATACTTTTTCACCATATATACCAGAGGGTTCTCATGCTTTCTGGGAAGCATCCCATCCACCGAAAGTAGAAACTTCTTCTTCATTCGATTCATGCAGAAGATCGCATACATATTTGTCGGATTACCATACATATCCATAAAGATCAGCTCGTAGTCCATCAGCATTTTTCTGATATCAAAAGCAATTCTCACACCTGCAATTTTTGTGGTATTCAGGTAAACCACTTTATAGTTTCGCTCTGTGTGCGCAAACCACTTCGCATTGCGATCCTTTCTATCTTCAGGACGCTGTGTCAGCACCAATGTTAAATCAAACTTTTCCCCCAGAAGGTTAAAAAAGGGCACTCGATACGGTGCCTCAAAATTATTTATGTATAGTAACTTTTTTTTCCCCATTTATACGTATTCCTTATAACTCTTTTGGGTGTCAAATGCTTCCGGCTGGTGGAACATTACCTGTTTCTCTTTGGGTGGCAGCTTCATGTAATCACCATACCAGCGTTGTAACATATCTTCCGGATCTGCGATACACATTAGTTTGTGCCCCTCGAAGTCAACCTCCTTGTAATGTTGTAGGCTTTCTGTATCAAAAGTTTGTACCCCATAATCCGGGCGTAGTAAAACACCACCTTCACAAATAATACCAGAGTATTTGCATGGCTTATCGTCATATTTCGTAATATAGTGCATTTCCAACTTATCACAGATGTTTCGAGGGAAAAGTCTCACCACATAGTAGAGCATATTTTTAGCTATGTACAGTGCCTTCCCGAAACGCTTAGAGCAACCATTCATATAAATAACAGGGTTTCTGGTAATTCGCACTGGTGTAAGCAGAATAACAAAAAATTTCTGAATTGCATGCGCCACTTTGTTGTCAGGGATTCGATCCACTGGATAAATGTCAATATAAATTCCCTGATGAATGCCAGAGTCTTTCCATTCCGGATATATCATTGCCGTATTATTTTTTCTCAGACGACTGATATTATATGGGTACAACGGTTCAGTATCTTTGCTTTGAAAAAAATATCCATCACGAAGCGATTTCGGGCAGACTTCGCAGAACCGATTATAATTCTTACGATCCATTACGACATCCACATCATCGTCCCATGGGATAAAGCCTTTATGACGAATAGCCCCGAGCATCGTACCATATGCCAACGAATATTGAATATCATTATCTCTGCAGACTCGATCAAACTCCAGCAGAATATCCAGCAGTACTTCGTGAAACTCTTTCAAATCAACCATAAATCTTACTCTTTTCTATTTCTTAAGCAACCAAGTATTTTGCCAGCTCCGTAGCGACCCTCAGGAACCAGTACATACGACTCATACCGTATTTGCGATAAATATTGTATGTAATACCTACCCTTCGCATAGCTTCACTAAGGCTCTTTTGTGTGCTCATACCACCCGTACCGAAGCTAAAGTTACTAATGATATGATCCGTTGTTACAATTTTTTTCCCTGACTGATGTACCGCAGTGATATAATCAAAATCATCGTACATACTTTCCAATGGGTATGGAAACGCCAGTAGTGTTTCTCTGCAGCTAAACATACCTGGGTGGCACCAGCCAGTCGTAGTCCACAATTTCCCAATTTTAGCATGCTTTATCAGGTCGCCATTCTTTTTCTTAATACGGATACTCCCCCATGCCGCATCATATTTTTCTCTCTCATATAACCGAACCATGGTTTCAACTGCATCCAATTCGTACCAATCATCTGCGTTAATCTGCCCAACTAATTTTCCCTGTGCTATTTTTGCTCCTTTGTTCAGTGCATCATACATGCCCTGATCCGGCTCAGACACAATTCGATAGGTATACCCTTTTTCGCAAAACGCCTTCATGTAGCGCTGCGCCACATCAACCGTTTTATCAACAGAAGCACCATCCAATATCAGATATTCTATATCCGGATATGTTTGATTCAGCACAGACTCTATTGTGCGCGAAATTGTTTTTTCCGCATTAAACGCCACCGTAATAATAGAAACCTTGATCTTCTCCATGGACTTGCCTCTTTATTCTGCTGTTGTCTTCCCTTCTTCGACCCCTTCGGTACTCTCCGGGATAAACAGTATTTTAATAGTAGCAAAAATAATGCGCAAATCCTCCACAACACTTGGGTGTGCAATATACATCAAATCCATCTGTAGTTTGTCATAGGGAGTTGTATTGTATTTCCCATAAACTTGCGCATAGCCTGTCAGCCCTGCTTTGGCTTGTAGGCGCAAAGCAAACTCGGGCAATTCTTTTTCATACTGAGCTGCAATCTCCGGGCGTTCCGGACGCGGACCAACGATAGACATGTCGCCTTTCAGAATATCCAACAGTTGCGGCAGCTCATCAAGGCGCACCTTGCGGATAAAGCGACCTACCGGTGTCACACGGGTGTCTTTGTCACCCGTAGAAAGGCGAGCCACACCGTCTTTCTCCGCATCAACACTCATACTGCGAAACTTGTGTACCATGAAAGTTTTTCCATCTTTGGTCAATCGGCATTGCTTATAAAACACCGGCCCACCATCATACACTTTAATCGCAATCGACACTGCAATCATCACTGGTGAAAGAACCAGCAATGCAAGACCAGAAACAATAACATCAAAAATACGCTTAATACAGACATATTCTGGATTCGGGTCGTACCGCGTGACCTGTAAAATTGGCAGATGGAACAAATGCAGTTGCTTTGCGCTGCTGATGAGTACATCACCAATGCGTGGCAACATATAGACCTGTATGTCCTTTGCCACACACCGTTTCAAGATCAGATTACGCTCATGGCTATGGATACCACACAGGAATACCGTTTGTATCCCATTCAATTCTGTCATATCTTGTTTCAAAAAGTCACTTACTGCAATAATTTTCTCGACTTTGAACTTTTTCTGCAAGCCATACTCTTCAATCAACTGTTCCATTCCCGGACGGAAATCATAAATAATTGCAGTTCTACGCGGTGGAAAAACACGATAATACCACTGGTGTGTCGTGTATGACCACATAGTTGCCACAAGACACTGCACAGTAAAGCACAGTACCAACGGCCAAATTTTAGGCCTGTCTTGATTCAAGAGCCAGATGATAACATACATGACTGCATCCGAAAAGAAAGCTGCCAATGCCTGGGAGTACACCATTTCCGATATGCGATACAATGATACTTTAAATGCATCATACACCCGACCGTACAAGCTATACAGCACCATAAAAATCGCAATGACAACAAAATTTCCTCTCCTGTAGAATGGAGCCATTATAAAATCTGCATAGAACACATACCATGCAACCGCAAAAACTGCGGTCGCATTGACAATATTCAGCATTTTTACTGCCCGCAGCATTGTGCGGTTTTTCATCGTGTTCTCCATGTTATCCCCTTAAACGAGTAGCTCCTCTCACATTTTATCTTCTGCACGCAGAAATTTCTATCTGTGGTTTGTACTTCCGCATTCCTTGGTTGCAAAATTAGCACATATTGCATTAGCAAAAAAATCAGAAAATGTGCATCAATTAGCGCACAACAGCAAATCCGATACACTCAAACCGCACATGTGCCACATTGCCAAGCAGGTGCTTTTCGACAAAATAATAGTAAAGTTAAGTATATTTTATCACACATTCGACACAATTTCAACCAGCGAATCCATTTAGAGTTTTGGGGGATCAGAGCAATCTCATGGCCTCTGGCCTGCAGATACTGCCCTTTCCTCTATTCCTTTAACCTCATATCCATGTCCACATGGACACCGCACACACCAAAACATGCGACTATTCTTGATAGCAATGGATAGACCAACATAGCCGATACCTGCATCTGCAATTTTCATCCTATCAACCTTTCCCATCATCAAGATTTTAATCTTTTTACTGTCATCTGTGCATTTTCAAGAGTGTCGCCGATACCATAGCCCCATCATTTTTATGACACTCACTTTTCATCCGACTTTATCCATTAAATATTTTTGAATCGGCTTTTCTAAACAACAGTGGACAATTTCCGCTAAACCAATAATAATTGTGCATGTCACAACAATTGCCACGGTCTTATTTACGCAAACCGCTAAAATTCCATCTATGGCAAAGTCAATAATAAATGGATGCACCAAAAAAACAGCGTATGTCAAACCATCTATGTGGCTCAGAATCTTTCCTGTCCTATTCGTTGTATCAAGCTGAAATTTTCCCGAAAGCCACCCTAAAGCCAGCGAATATATTGCGGACAGGAAAATCGTCATCGTGTGATAAGACGGCTTTATTGCAACACATAAAATTGCTATAATCGGCAGTACGATCAATTTCTTTTTCTCTTGCTCCTGATGTGCTATCATTCCCAAAATAAAAAATTGCAAATAGCACCAGCCATTTACCGACCACATCGCATCCCGCTGCTTTATCACAATAGAGCACACGCTGCAAATCAAGAATGCTATGTACAGAAATCCATCATTTGTTCTTTTAACTCTTTTCCAAAGAAAAGCAACAATAATATAAAACCCCCATACAACACTTACATACCAGTTTGCGTGCATTCCTTTCCAAAAGATGTCCTCCGCCGGTAGCCATGCATTCAACCCCAATATGTAGCGAAGCCAATTCGCCTCATTTCCATGAGTTTCGCAAAGGATTAGTCTGTGAATGACATAACAGAAAACAAGCGACATGTAATATATTGGAGCCAACCGTATGATTTTTTTCTTAATATAGGTACGCCTGTCTTCTCCATTCCACATACAAGCAAGAAATCCGCTCAACACAAAGAAAACAAAAAGACCATATCTTCCTACAGATAGTACTCCCCCTATACCTTTAACCTCATATCCATATCCAATGTGAACGCCACACACACCAAGACATGCGATTATTCTTGATAATTGGATAAACAAATCCTTCCTTCTGCTCACATTCTAGTTTCCTTCCTTATTCTTGTACAACAGGAACCACACTTGAATCGGAATAGCGATTGCCGTCAATATAGCCGAAACCAGCGTCGCCAGTTTGATACCAAATATTCCCATCCCCAGATTCGATGCAAAAAATACAGAAAGCGGAACATTTATCGCTGCGCCTATAATAGAAACGATTAGTTGAAGCTTGATTTGATTCAATCCGTTAATCACATTAACAAATATAGCCGAGAACGAAATTGTAATACCATATACAGCAAACAATGCGACAAGCGCCGGTTCATAATACGATGCCTTGGCGCCGATCCAGATTTTTACAATTGGATTGAACAGAAGCGACACACCAATGACACCTACCACATATATGCACCAAACCATAAGAAGCTTTTTTATTTGACCCTTGATCCAGTCCATATTGTTTTTCACCGATTGATAAGTCACCGCAGACCACAAGGCAATCAACATAATTGCAAACAAATTCTGTCCCGTATCATAAACTTTCGTAATAACAGAATATTTTGTCACAGCTTCTCCGTCAAACAGATAATTGATAATTAAATTATCCGTGGAATAAAGAACGATTGAACAAATCTGTATTCCAAAGAAATTCATTCCCACGCCCACAATATCCTTGCGAAGTTCTCTCTTTGCATTTCGCCGAATACCGCAGTGCAGAATATCCGTTCCTTTCTTTTTCAGCAGGAATATTAAAACGACGTTTGGAACGGTCGAGCACACACCATGAACAAAAGCAAACAGCACCAAATCCGCTGGCACATTCATCACTTTCAAAAGTAGAACGACAACCAACGCTGAGGCCGTCATGCCTGTACCCGCAAGCGAAACATACCAACTTTTTTGTTGTCCGTAAGAAATTGTCTGTACTACGCTCAAAACAAGATTCAAACAGAAAAATGCGACCGTAATATCCATTGGGAATCGCAGCTCCGGCTGAATTACGCCAAAGCCAATCAGCACCTCACACAGACCACAGCCCACGAACAACAGCAAAGCGGCAATCTTAGAAAGTGTATTCATACCTGTCGCAATCAGTGCTGTCTGCCGGGGCTTATCCCCCTGCGCATAAGCCTGTGCGTACTGATTTCTCAGTCCATTTCCAATGCCAAAATCTCCGGAGCTCATCCAGGAAACAATTGAGGCAATCGTCACCCAAAGACCATAAAGGTTATTTCCGAGATAATTGATGGTAACGCGTGTACTCAACAGAGAAATTACAATTCCAAAAATTTTGACGATGTAATTCATGAGTACATTTTTCTGATAATTATCTATCTTTTTTATGTGCATTATCTCACCTTCATGTCACAAGACATCTCGCAGCGCCTTTCCCATCTCCTGCGTAAAAGCGTTCCGCGAATATTTTGTCTTCGACAGCGCAATCATCTCATCACTTTTTGTTTCGATCCAATTCATATCTTGTTGGGAAGCATCCAGAATTGCTTTTTGGATTGTTTCTTTGCTGCAGTCTTGAAGTGTAATAACCTCGTTTTCCTCAAAGCCACATTCTCGACTACAGATAGGAATCACACCTGCAGACATACACGCCACAACCGATCCAGCCATCCCTTCTGAGCAAGAGGGCATAAGTGAATAAGCACACTCGTCATAAAGTTTTTGGAATTCTTCCCCCAGCACATCAACAAAACCAACAAGCTTTATATTGGGGGTATGGTACAATTCTTGCTCGTAAGCCTTGCAGAAATCCGCTTCCCCTTTTATGTTTCCACACACATACAGTTTACACGGGAAATCTTTTCCTGCGAAAATTTCAAGCAACAGATCCAAACCCTTGTGTACACTTCCTGCACTTCCAAAGTACAGAAAACTATTTGTCTTTTTCTTATCTCGATCAAAATGAACACTCAAATCATAGCCCGTGTTAGGAACTTCAAATGTTTTCGGAAGGCGAAAGTCATTGTATGTTGCAAGGTTATAATCATTTCCAATGATTATTGCCTCGTCAAACTCTTCCACCCTTTTACTGATCAGTGGCGCCTGACGTCTCGGCTGCAGTTTGACGCCGCGGCGGACATATAAATCGTCTATGCGTTTTAGCTCCGCATTGTTGGCAAAAACGGACTCGCTACCCGTAAAATAGACGATTTTCTTTGCGTTTTTCTTCAGCGCTCTTTTATATATCGGATTATCTCTGACACAAATGTCAAATACTGCATCATATTTTTTATGTAGCCAAACAATATCATCACTATAGTCTACCACATCAACATTGTACCCAAGACCATTGATGAGCCGTGCAATTTCCTTCGTCTGCCATAAGTTTTGATGTGCAGCAGATTCTTCAGATGTTTCAAACGGCTTTTTTACATATAATAGCAAGCAATTTTTTTCATAATTGCTTTCAAATACATTTTCCAGTACCGCCTTACCTCGCAAATTGTTATAAATCTGGCGCAAATATTTTTTTATGCTCATACGAACTCCTTATTGCTCAGTCAGTTCATCTGCCAATTTCATCGCCAGTTCAACAGTAACATCTGAGTTGTAATGCTGGTGTTCACCCCAGCGTCCCAAGCCAATCACATGATGCTCTTTGCTCCATGCAAGAAGTTCCTTCATGATCTGCGGTTTTTCAACTGTATTCAATGGATAAGCATACTGGTTCAGGTACTTGAAATTGTTGTTCGGTTCTTCCATACAAATTCTTTCGCTGTTTGTTTCCGTCCAATACCCCTTACTGTTGGCGCAGAAATTGTGCCGCACCAAAATTCGGTGGTAGGGAAGCTTCGGGTCCGGATAATATATCCAATGGCAAGGTGTATCCAGATTTTCTTCAAAATATTCCGTTTGGATAGAGCTATATTTCAATTTTGAAATACTATGCTTGATTTCTTCCGGCATTCCAATCAATCCCGAGAATTCTGGCCATGGAATTGTGGTAATGATCACATCCGCAGTATAGCTGCTTCCATCGGTTGCGCGCACCTCATGCGTGTTGAAATCGATACTTTTAACGGCTTTATTATATTCGATTTGATTACGAATAGCATCTGCCATGCGCAACCACAATTCCCCATAACCATATTCTTTCGGATAATAAAACTCAGCGTGACCCGGCTGTTTACCATATGGCTTATGGGTCAGACAGGAACGCAGTGTATCCTCAAAGCTGACATTTGGAAGCTTTTCCAGCCAATATGTTCCCAACTGATTCAGTTCTTTACTGAACATTTTCTGGTTGTAAGGAATCATATAATCTTGTGCAACTCGATTCCCAAGTTTCCAATAAATCCAGTCTACAAAGTTCTCCGGCATTTTTGTTCCGACATTGCACCCAGCGGCAGCGATTGACTTCAAATAATCTACCTGGTCATCTATTTTCATCTGCCAGATATTAGCCTCTATCGGATGATTTACAACATTCCCGTTTACAACAATCCGACTGTCCCTGGTAAATTTGTTCCACTCATCTTCTGGCATAAAGCCAAAAAGAAACTCATTTACCTTAGGACGTCTAACATCCAGAAAATGACCGCCACCAATATCAAAAGCCGAGCCATCCACATCTGCTGAACGACACAAACCACCAGCAGTTTTTTCCTTTTCAAGGACACAGAAGTCAGTAATCCCCATTTGCTTCAGTTTATTTGCTAGTGTTAAGCCTGCGGGGCCGGCACCAAGAATCAGATATTTCATACCCTATCTTCCTTCTCCATTCATTTCCTTAACAGTTCGTCAAATAGCTTTACCATCTTCGACGAATACAGTTTTTCCCATGTATAATCCTTCACTGCATTATACGCCTTTTCGGAAATACGATTATAGTACTCTCCATCTTCCATCAAGGCAATCATCTGATCTGCAATTTCTCTGACATCTTTAGGTTCTACGATGATTGCGTCTTCGCCATTATGGAGCAGTTCAATTGCCCCCACGCTGTTCGATACAAGCGTAGGAATGCCCGCACTCATTGCCTCAAAGACTGTTAGGCCCCAACTCTGGTCAATATTAATAAACGCAAAGATATCCGCCTGATTATAAAGGGTATTGTAGGTTATTTCATCTACCTGCCCCCAGATTTTAATATCATTTTCAAGCTTTTTTTCTTTGATTAGAGCCAAAATCTTATTCGCATAATCTTTATCCTTGTCTGTACTTCCAATAATATCTAGCTTTACCTTATATCCTTTGCTGCGCAGATAATCAACCACAAGGACAAGTGTCTCATAGTTGCGATAACTGAAAAACACGCCTGTCGACAACAACTTGACTTGATGTTTCATTTCATTATGGTATTCGTGTTTCTTCAAAGCACCATTTACATCAACTCCGCAATAAAATACATCAGCGGCTTTTCCCATACAAGACTCAACCCGTTCTTTGTTTTTAGTAACATTGACCGTGATTGCATCTACCCGGCTTGCAATCCAGCTGTTGAATCGGCATTGCACCGTATCACTTTTTCTTGTTTCTCCCCTCTTACCAACGCCAACACGGAAACAACTTGGCAAATCATTGATTTGCCAAACCACTTTCGTGTTTTTTCTGAATGTTGCAAGACAGGTAATCCATTGCAAACCACCGTCATGAATATTAACGATTTCGTAATCATCTGGAACCATCTTCAAGAATCGCCGAGTGCTTCTGATCTTGTCAAATAGGCTTCTATGCTTCTGAAATTCCTCAAATGTGTCATACAGGCTTACTGGATGGTACTTTTCAAACTCTGGATAGGTCTTTTCAGGATCATAATACTTTGTTAATAAAAGCATTTCAATTTTTTGTTCTTCCAAATATTCACAAAGCCTCAGAACTTGTTTATGTGTTCCTCCTCGTATATTTAATTCATTTATAACAATTGCTACTTTCATTATGTCGTCCTCTCCAATTATATTATACTATTAATATTTTTTCCTTCCACGCACGCGATTATATATAGCCCACATAAAAAATGGAATTTTCTTCTTGATGTTCTCATGTTTCAAATTTTTATTTGTTGTGACAAATCTATTTCGATAATCGAATGCAATGCCTTCCTTTTCTTGAACCTCACAATACTCTTTTGTAATTCTTTCAACTTGAGTTGTGCTTACTCCCCCTGCTCTAAAGTTGACGACAATCTCATCAATATGCACAAACCTTTTACCTTGTTTCCACATTGATAATGTAAAATCATAATCAGCCACAATTTTATAGTGAGTATTATACGGATGTTCTTTCATTAGCTCTGATTTAATGAACATTGCCTGATGACAAATAGACATCCCCTTTTCTATTGTTTGTAGGCTGCCTATCTCTTTCTTGCCATAACCTCTTTCAATTTTAATAATATCCCCATACAAAATATCTATATTATCCTTTTGTATACAGTGACTTATTTTAGAGAGTACCTCATCATCATGAAACTGATCACCCGCATTCAAAAAATTTAAATATGCGCCATTCGAAAGTCGCACGCCGATATTCATACCAAAATAAATTCCACCGTCTTTTTCCGAATGGACAATAAATCGAATTTTCTTATTTTCAAATGCCGCTCTATATGACTCAACAATCTTTAATGTTCCATCTGTGCTACCGCCATCACACACAATGTATTCATAGTTGCAGAATGTCTGATTTAGGACAGACTCAATAGTCTTTCTAATCGTATCTTCTTCATTAAAGCAGACTGTTATGATTGAAAAAAGTATTTCACATTTCCCACTCGTCATATAACTCTCTTCTTTCATGCAAATTGAGGCGTTCTTTTGGTCATTCATTATCGCGTTCTCCAACCAGTTCATTTTTTAGCTTTTTTATAAACCTTGCAGGGTTTCCTGCCCAGACTTCATCATCTGGTATTTTACCCGTCACGACTGAGCCTGCTCCAATAACTGCTCTCTTTCCAATGTCAGCACCCTTTAATATTATTGAGCAGCCTCCAATGAACGCTCCTTCTCGTATAACAATTGGTTTCGTTGTTCCATCAACCTCTGATTTTATCCGTTCTGTATAATCTATTGGATGAAAATCGGTATCCCATATTTTCACTCCAGATCCAATCAAAACATCATCTTCAATTACAACTTTATCATATGCTGTAATATTCGCGTGACTTATTCCAACACGATTTCCGATTTCGAGTGTACCATCACTTCCTACCACCAGGTGAATATGATTCATGCCTGATGTAGGGTTGACATTTTCACTAGACATCAACATACAATTATTTCCAATCTTTACCCCGCCTTTTCTACCATGTACATAGAGTCTCCCGTAGATAACTAAGTTGTCTCCTGCATCTACCTTTTTAAAGGAAAGCATAAAACAATTCCACAATTTATCAAACAACCTCATTTTAGATTCCCCCATGAAAAAATTCCAAATTTGTCGTTTGATAACCAGAAAACGCATAAACAAGTGCTCCGATCACTGCCCATTGATGCTTATCAACGAAAAGTCTGAGATAAAGATACGCTGTTGTTGCAGCAGTTACATATTTGATAATATACAAAAAGCCAGCCAGATATGGGAACACACCTCTTGGAGCCAATAGGCTCAACCAAATAAACGGACTTCCCAAATCATAAAAGCTAAATGTAGTAATAAAAGAAGATCCTAAATCTATATTCCAGCTCCATTCTCCTACATCGCCTGAATGAAGCACGTTCCACACTGCAGTCGCAAATGGCAATTGCTGTGCATTAAAATCATCAACGACTGTGAAAAATCCTCCACTTTTAAAAATAAAATATCCGAATATAATGCATGCAGATATTAATGAAAATAGCATTGTCTGAATAAGGTAAACATCTTTTCCTTCCTTTTCCATCTGCCCCTCCTGTATAATTTAACTTTCTACTTGTCAAAATGTGTATTTTTCTGTAAATCGCCTATGTAGAAGAACCCATATTAATATTACCACAAAAGTGCGTTCGTTCCAATACAAAATGGCAATTTTCAAGGCGATTTTTCTGGGTACAGAAAAGTACATCGTATGCGATCAATAATCCCCCGGCTAGAAATCAACTCCATTAAGTACGACAATAGATTCTGAGAAGTCTAAGAATCTAAAAAGGTGGAGTGAAAAATGGCGGGTGAATATCACAGCTTAAAAAAGCAGCATTATCTGGCCCTAATTAAGGAATGTGCTCATAGCGGGAAAACCAACCGTGAATGGTGTTCTGAAAACGGAATTGCATATTCCAGCTTCATGCGCTGGCAGGCGCTGCTAAGGGATGAGGCAGCCGGGAAAGTCATGGAACAGCAGGCAATAGTCCCTGTAAAAATAGCTCCGCCAGCATCCGTCAACAGTATTCCAGCCAATGAATCGCACCTGGAGATTCGCATACCTTCCATTCAGGCCAGAAGTGTTTTCAGCAAGTTCAATTTTGCCTGTCCTATATCCTTTCTCATGCTGGGGCCTGTGCAGGCAATCGGGGTACACAGTTCCAGCAGACGGTCATAGATACGGGCGTGAGCGGTATCCTGCGGGTTCTTCAACTCCGTCAGGGTCAGGTTCGTGGTAACGATCAGTGGTTTCCTGCTGCGGTAACGGCTGTCGATAATGTTGTAAATCCGCCATATGCACCTAAGCTCTTAGCTCCTACCAGAAATACGTGTTGTACTTCGTTTTCCCACTGCATTCTTCCTACCCCTGTGTTCTTAAAATTTAAAAGTGTCTTTCAGTCCCAACCACTTCTGATCCTTATCACTCAGGTTCAGTGCAGTACCATCTTCCAGCGTGTATCCCTCTGCGCTTGCACTACCCTTGTATTCGCCCTTCAACTCCGGCCATTCAATGCCGATCTCCGGGTCGTTCCAAGCCATGCCGCCTTCATCATTCGGATGCCAGAAGTCATTGACTTTGTAGCAAAACTCTGCTTCATCACTCAGAACCAGGAAGCCATGTGCAAAGCCTTCCGGGATGAGGAACTGCTTCTTGTTCTCAGCAGACAGAGTCACACCATACCACTTGCCGTAACTCTTAGAATCACTTCTCAGGTCAACCGCAACATCAAACACAGTACCACGCACAGCGCGTACCAGCTTGCACTGCGGATACTGCTTCTGGAAATGCAAACCGCGCAGAACGCCCTTAGTGGACATAGACTGATTATCCTGCACGAAGTGAATATCAATTCCAGCTTCTTTCATATCTTTCTCGTTGTAGGTTTCCATGAAATAGCCACGAGCATCACCGTGAACAGCAGGCTCAATCACATAAAGCCCTTCAATACCACCAACATTTTTCTCAACTTTAATCTGTCCCATTTTCTTCTATCTCCTCTATTACTGCTCGATCTCTTTCAGGTAACGGCTCAGTGCATCCTGCCAAGTCGGAAGCGGAGTAAAGCCTGCCTCCACCAGCTTGCTCTTATCCAAACGACTATTGAACGAACGAGCAGCCATGCTCAGACCATACTCCGCCGTGGTCACTGGCAGGACTTCCGTCTTCCATCTAGCCTGACGGTGGATTTTTTTGTGAAATCGTACCAACTGATGTAGTCACTCTCATTAGTGGCATGGTAGCACGCTAAGGGAGAGCCCAACGTATCCAGTTCCAGCCACTGCAATTTTGTATTTTTTCATATTTCTCCTCACTTTTCTCTTTATAAAACAGCAATAAGCCTACGGCGGGTCGCACAAAGGCAATCCACCGTAGGCTTGAACTCTCCTTCAATCTTTATTTGTTGCTCCTTTTTGTGGGTCAAAACAGAGCTTCCAAAAGCCACCTACATATAACCCTCAGGATTTCCCGCTTCTTGCAGTCTTTCAACAAATAAAACATTTGAAGGACAACTCAAGCCGTCAAAACCCTTTAGTTATCGTGGTATTTCTTGGTTGACCCTATGCGGTTGTCAAGTAAGGAACAAAAATTTTTGTAAAAAAAAAGCCCTACAAGGCTTTCAATCGGTTCTTACACCAATTTGAGCCTTATAGGGCTTATCTTCTTATTCATAATTCGGGGGCTTAACCTGACTACAGATGGTATTATTCCAGCACACACCAATCGCCTGAACTGAAATACACTGCTCCCACGTACAGCATTTTTATGGACGAAGACCCTTTACAAGAGTCTGAAATTCCTGTTCTGTATCCACAAAGTGGTAAGGCGCATACTCACCATACGCTGTTGGCCTGCTGATTGTTACAAGCTGTACGCCCTTATATCCAACCTCTCTGTTCAATTCTCTTTTTAATTCCACCAGATGCTTTCCATGCGTCGTTTTTAGAGCAAAACAACCATGTGCATTACGATCTTTTGCTACCAAATAGCACATTATTCAGCACCTCCTTAAATTCATGTTCATTCCGAATCAATCCATTTTCATACTTTTCACGCATTATCTTCCCTGTTTCCACGGGATAATTCTTTTTATACAGATAATCGTGAAGCCAGTTATTTAATTGCCTATCAAACAACGTATTAAATTGGATTTCTATGGGGTAATGTCTTCCACTTTTCTGATAGTACACATGGACACCCCTGTAACCATCATCCACTGCCTTTCCTTTTGCCATATCAGCAATCCGGAACGGTGAAAACTCTTCTTCTAATATTTGATCGTAGCTATCACAAAAAGCCCGGAAGCCCAGAATATCATTAAACACTTTTCGTGTCTGATGATCCGGATAGTAACGATCATACTTCAAAAGTATAGAATCCAAGCTCTTAACCCTGTAGTCTAGCGCAATATTAGAAAGGATTTCCTGTTCATCCAACCACTCAGTCATCGAAATCAGTTCAGCAATTAACAAATCCTTATCAAAATAATGCAAGTTCTTCTTCAACGGAATTCCCAAATGCGACTCAAATGATAGTGCATCTAAAATTCCCACCGATAAGCCATTCATTTTCAGCAATTGCTCATTCATAGAGATGCCTCACTGCTTATTAGGATTCTTATGTTATCGGTTTTCAACTAATTGAGCCTCGTATAGCCTATCTGCTTATTCGATATAGTTTTAGTGACCAGCTGTTCTTAGCAGCCTTATCATCACTCGAATTATATTTCGTCTGAGTTATCGCATAAGCAAGCTGGTTTTCCATCAGCATTCACTTCCAGCAACAGATTCAACGGGAGTGTATGCTCTCCCTATTGTGCTTCCATCTTACCATAAAACGCTTTGCATATCAAGCTTGCAGATATAAACTTTTCGGCATAGATTTGTCCATATTGCTCTTTTTTCGGCATCATGCCGTCATTTAAATTGATGTTTTCCCCTGTCACCAAATCGTTTGCCTTCAATAGTTTTCAATTCTTCAAGGTAATAGTCACCATGATAGAATTTAGAAACATCCATATCAAGAGCTTCAATTACCCGACACGCCAAGCCAAAAGAAGAAGTCAAAATGTTTCTTTCCCCAGATTCCAGCCTTTGATATTGACGTAATGTTATTTTTGCGCGATCAGCAACCTCTTGTTGCGTCAGCCTTAATATTTGTCGTTTTTCCGATAAGACAGCCGCTGCCGTTGGAATTATCGTTTGAAAGCCATCTAAAATTCCGGCACTCATAGTATTAGCTCCCTTCATCACGTCCATTTGGACGTATTATACGACCAAGTGGACGTGATGTCAAGTTGTACACTTTTGAGGCGAGAGGGCACTTTGTTCATCTTTTTCAAGCGAAATGATAACTGCATTTTTCTCGGCATCATACCGTCCTTTAAACTGATGGTCTTTTCCTGCCGCCAGACCATTTGCTTCCAGCAACACCTGAATGAACTGTATTCCGTTAATCATCATCCGACACTGCCCATCGGTCAGTAGCCTGCCCGGGACCTTAAAGGACATGGGATGCTCCGCAGCACACGGCGTGATTGCAATAGCCTTCCGATCTTTCCTCTGCAAAACGCAGATATAGGCCGGACTTCCAAGAATACGGATAACATCTTTCCCAACATTCATTCTCCGGCTTTCCGCCGGAATTGTCACTCGCAGGTTCATAACTCGCCCAGAATTCATGTCGGCATTCCTCTCTTAGCAATCTCATTGCCCGATTGTTGTACGTTTTCAAGCTGTCCCGGTAAATCTGGCAAAGGTATATTTTTCTATCCTTCCTAGCACCCCACTATTATGGTCTTTGTCCGCGGATAAGTCAAGGGATTTTTCTCCCTAAAATCCGTCAAAGATCGACACCCCCGCGGAAATTTCTCCGGGAATCCCGGCATCCCTGCGGATAAGCGCCATTTCCGGCGAAAAATGCGGATTTCCTATTGAAAACCGCGTTTCACTGTGCTACAATGTTTCCACAGTAAGCATTAACTAACCATATAAAGAGCGCTTTCGGGAGGGATTCTGATGTCAAAAAAAGCAACCGAGTTTCAGAAAAAAGAAATGAGCAAAATGTACCGTGGCAAGGAGATTTTCAAGCCCTTGAACACCGGCTGGATTGATGAAAACGTCGCCTGTGTCCGGGAGTGGGTGGCAATATCTTCTTCTACCGCAAGGGCGTTACCACCATCATGATCGACGCGGGCTACAACTACGACCGGCTGGAGGAGAAAATGGGCTGGCTGGGCATCGCCCCCAAGTCCATCCGCCACATCCTCATCACCCATCAGGACACCGACCACGTGGGCGCAGTGGAAGCCGACAGCCCGGGGCTGTTCCGTGACGCGAAGCTGCTGAGTCACCACAGTGGCCAGTCCGTCAATTCCAAGACGGAGGTCTGTGTAGCCACAGGCAAGGTAGTAGCTGCGGACTTTGGTCAGGTCCATCATAGCGATTGAACGGAACGGAACGCAAAAGCGCCGCAACGGCATCCATATCTACGCCGGACGGCAGCTTCAATTCGGCCCCACGATACCGGATTTGAAGTTCCTCCTCAACAGGCGAGGCCATCTCCAGCGGTACCAGTTCCGGTGCGGAGGCCGCAATTTGCGTGCGAAGCTTTTTCTGCCGGTAATAGAAGCTCTTTTCCGAAAGCCCATGTCGGATGCAGTATTCCTTCTTCGTCAGCCCACTGGCCTTGCATTCCTGAATTACCGCCGCCCATTGGATTTGCCGGTATTCATCCCGAACGGCAAGAATGTCTCCAATTTGATCACCCCATTTTTCAGTTTCTCAAATAGCTGAGACTCAGCAACTTGAGATTTGGGATATTATCTCATAGAGGTGGGGGAAATGCTAGGCGGGGGGTTATTGAGCGCTTACCAGAGGATGTCATGACCGGCCAGCTCCCCGGCTTTTTCCTGAGCTGCACCGTTTTCCTCGGGGTATTTCTCCTGGCCGCCGATGCGGTTCTTACCAAACGGGATGTGGTGGCATAGCCATTTTCCACAAATAAATGTTGGGGCCAGGCATAACGCCTGACCCCAACATTTATTTTAGAACTGAAAGCCGTTTTTGCGGTCGTCAAAGGATTTCGTTACAGCACGCCCGGAGCTGTCCAATACGGCGCGGGCGCCGTCTCCCAATCCGGCATGGCGAGGGCATACGGATCATACACGATGTCACCCCCACGCAGGGTGGCCATGCATTCCAGCCGCACATTGCCCGCCATTCTGGCATGACCACTGTCGGCAAAGTGAACCGGCCCTTCCACGGTACGCAGCACCGCCACGTCCGCGCATCCGCCCACGGACAGATTGCCAACGCCCTTCATCCCCAGCACCTCCGCAGGGCGCTTTGTGGTGCGCATGATCACCTCGGGCAGCGGCATTCCCATGCTGAGATATTTGGACATCACATGAAGCAGTCCGATCACCGGCCCCGCCACGTTGTCCAGGTACAGATCAGTGGAAATCGTATCCGGGTAGAAGCCCTGCCGCAGGGCAGGCACCGCATTCCGGAACCAAAAGCTTCCCGCGCCGTGTCCCAGGTCAAACACGATTCCCCGCTCCCTTGCCTGGAACAGGAAGTCGTTCACCTTGCCGTTCTCATCCAGAATGGGGAACTGCTGGGCATATACATGGGTATGGATATCACCGGGGCGCAGGTGTTTTAGCACCAGATCCTGGTAGGTGCGCTCGGGGCCGTTGGGCTGGAAATCCGCCATGCAGGGCAGGCCGCTCAACTCAGCGGCTTCCACCATGCTGTCCACCGATGCCCACGGCGCATGGTCGGCGTCATAGGGGAGCCCTACCCAGTAGTGCGCCGTCTTAATTGCCACCACAACGCCGGGGAAGGCCCTCGCCATCTGCGCCACCAGTGCGGGGTGGAACTCTCGGCAGTCCTGTTCGCCGTCCAGATGCACCATACCCGTGGAGGCGATGTTCAGCATGGCAAATACACGCACGCGGGCCTTGTCGATGATCTCCTCTTTGAAGCGGATAAAATCACGCCAGCCGCAGGTGCCTGCGTCTACGGCGGTAGTTACGCCCTGCTGGAACATATGCGCATCCGGGTGGATCGTGGGCAGGCTGTCCGCCGCATGGGGGAAGAACGGATAACAGTGGCAATGCATGTCCACCAGTCCCGGTGTCACGATGCAGCCGGAGACATCCAGCACCTTCCCGGCTTCTCCCTGCACAGATCCTACCGCCGCGATTTTTCCATCCTTGATCGCCACGTCCATCACGCCGTCGATGCCGTTGGCGGGGTCGATGACCCGACCTCCGCGCAGCAGTATGTCAAATTTCCCGTTCATATGTTTTCCTCCTTTGGATTGCGGGATGTCCAGTGCAGCCCCCGCGCCTGCGGCTCCTGACCGGAGGGGTCCTCAAAGCGAAGGATACGCTCCGTTCCCGGCAGCAGATCAAAATAGTTATCTTCGATCTCAAAGCCCTCCAGCAGACCTTCCAAATGTACAAACTGGGCAAAGTGCCGGGTTTGAACCCTCACCCATCCGTCTCCCCATTCCTCTTCCAGTGTCTGCACAGGGAGCAGCAAATCCTTCGGGCGCTCGAAATAGCGGACGTAAGGCCGCGCTTCGCCCTCCAGTGCAGCTGCCAGATAGTATAGACGCGGACGGTTCATCAGGATCGCGTTGGGATAAAAGCGGCCGCCCGCACGCAGGGTTCGCACGCAGCGGCTTTCCCCCGGTGCCAGCGTAAGCTCTATTGTTTCGCTCAGCACCCGTGTGCCAAAAAAGTCGCCGATCTCCAGATTCAGCCGAGTTTCCCGCACCTCGCTGCCGTGGTTCATCACCCAGACCCGGGTTTCGTTCGCCGGACATTCCTCCAGATATACCGCCACCGGCGCAAAGGCCTGGCGTACAAAATACCATGCGGCCTTGGGAATATTGCAGCTGTCCACAATACTCCAGCTGTGTGCGCCGCAGCAATCGTTCAGCTGCCAGATCAGCGCGCCACCGCAATCAGGGAACCGATGGCGGTAATGGCTGCAGGCACAGGCCAGTGCCAAGGCTTGGATCAGCATGGTATCTGCAATATAGCGGTTCAGGGTCACCGGCTCTCCCGTATACTCCCTCAGATAATACCGCATCCGTGACAAATCCTGATCCCGGTTGAGATACTGCACTTCAAAGCTCTCCAACGTAGGCGCGCGCAGGCCGGTGGTCTTCTCGAACACCTCCCGGGACGGTGCGCCGTGAACACCAAACTCACTGGCAAAGCAGGTAAGATCCTTGCAGTAATCGGTATAGGGGATATCATTGAACCACACGTCCCAATTGTGCCGGTCGCCGGACGCCATGCTGTTGGCCAGCCCCTCTCCCCAAGGAGAGCCGGGAAGGTAAACCGCATTGGGATCCAGCTGCCGCAGCCATTCCGGGATCTGCTTCTCGAACAGCTCCTGTCCGTACATCGGCCGCTGCAATCCGATTTTCTCACACAGCATACGGGACTCCACATTTCCGATCCACAGCGCAATGCTGGGATGACCGGTCAGGCGGCGTACGGCCTTGGTCACCTCGTCCCGGACATTTTCCACGAATTCCGGATCAAATCCCGGATATTCGCCGCAGGCAAACATGAAATACTGCCAGATCAGGATACCCTCCCGGTCGCAGAAATCATAGAATACATCCTGCTCGTAAATGCCGCCGCCCCAAATGCACAGTGCATTCATGTTGGCCTGCTTCGCCCGGCGCAGCAGGGTCAGATATTGCGCTTTGTCCACGGAAGCCGGACGGTTGGAGGCTGGCACCCAATTGGCTCCCCGTGCAAAAATTCTCCGGCCGTTCAGCACCATCACGAACCGGGCTTCCCCCGTCTCCGGGTCACGCTCTTCCACGTGAACGGTGCGGATACCTACCCGGCGCTGACGGCAATCCAGCACGCGCCCCTGCGCATCCAGCAGTTCCGCCCGCAGCATATAGCAGTAAGGCTGCCCCTGATCGTGAGTCCACCACAAACGCGGCCGTTCCACCGTCATGCTGCCGTCTCCGCTTTCCGATTCGCAGCAGGCACAGGCGTGACCCCAGTCATCTTCCAGGGTAAACCGCACCCGGGCTTCTCCCGTTCCAAACAGCCGATACTGGGCGCACACATGAAGCACCGCCCGGTTTTCCTCCGGTTCTATGCAAACGGTCTGCGCCTGCAAGCCGTCCAGCACGCCGTTCCATACAGCTTGCACGGACGCGGGTCTCCACACCCCAACGGTACAGACCCGGGGCGTCCAGTCCCATCCCACCTGATAAGCGGCCTTTCGGGCATAGGCACGCTCCGTGGAGTAGTTGATCCAGAATCCCTCCGGAAGCGCTTTCCGGGTGCTGCACCGGCCAAAGGGCCAGAAGACGATGTCCAGCCGGTTCTCCCCCTCCGATACGAAGGGTTTTGCATCCAGCCTGTGTTCTACCAGCATGTTTTCACAGTGTCCGCACAAGCTGCCGTTCACATAGACGTCCGCGTAAGTATCCAGTCCCTCGAACAGAAGCTCCAGCGCAGAGGCAGACAGCTCCTCTCTTCCGAGAGAAAAACGGGTTTGATAAACCCACACCTGCCGCTCCACCCAGAGCGTCTGCACATCATTGGTACCCACGGCCGGGTCAAGGATAACGCCGTAGCGCATCAGTTCGGTGTGGACATCCCCCGGTACCGAGGTATCCCGCCAAACCGTTTCCAGCCGGCCGGTCAGCAGCTCTTCTACGGAAAAAGCATCCGGATCAAAGCCGCCGAATTGCCAACCCTCCTTTAGTGGGATCACACGTTTCATTCCAATCTCTCCCTCTGGACGGAATCGAGCAAAACCGCACAGGATGCATGTTCCAGCTTCAGCGTGTCCGCAGGCCGCAGACCCCTTCCGTCCCAGATATGACTACATACGCAGCCGCTTTTTTGGCATGCCGCCAACAGCAGGTTCCCCGAGCAGGCAACCCACCTTGGCCACACGCCTCCCGCAGGCCATTCGCCTGCATACCGCAGATTTCCGTCCCAGAGCCGCAGCGCGGCAACGGTATCGGCTCCCCGGTTACATACAAACAGTGTTCCGTCCGGCGCAAGGCAGGCGCCGCCGGGATAGTTTTTCCCGGTTGCCCGGGTGCAGGATACGGTGTCCTCCACCGACCATCCGGCATTTCCACGGCGCAGCAGCGCCACCGCATTGCCGTTTTCCAAAATGACCGCGGCCAGATCCCGCGTCAGGAATATGACCTGCCGGGGGCCGCTGCCCGGGGCAAGCGGAACGCTTTGCGGGTCGCCCCATGGCTGCCCGTCATCCAGCCGGCAGAAAAAGACGCTGTCCGCGCCCAGATCCGCCCAGACGAAGGCATCCCCATCCGGCGTCACCTCGCCCCAGTGGGCGTGGCCTCCGGGTGCCGGAGACGCCTGCCAAAGCACACGTCCCCCCGGCTCCATCCAAAACACATCCCCACTGCCGTAGCAGCAGCCGAGTACGCCGCCCCCAACGGTGCGCAGATGGCACAGCTCCGTACCCGGCACCGCGTACCGTCCGTCGATCCGTAAACCAGACGGTTCGGCAGAGAGCCGCAGTACAGCGGCTTCTCCGGCCTGTTCACAGCCTGCGTAATAAACACCGGGCCGGGTTCCGGCACACAGGCACGAGGGATTCTCGCCGGTGCGCAGGGCTGCCTGCGCAGTCAGCGTTCCGTCCGCGTCCACCTTTGTCAGCACGATGTCGTTACCCGCGCCGCTGTAACCAGACAGCAGCCAGAATTTCGCACCGTCTTCCATCTCAGTCACGCACTTTGATGATGGCTTCTACCTCGCAGGGGATATTGCCGTTGGGCAGGTTGTGCGTACCCATTACGGTACGGGCATGGTATCCCCGCTCCTCCAGTACATCCGCCAGCGTATCGGAAAATCCGTCCATTACGCCGTCCACATCGGTAAATCCTTCGGCGCAGTTCACCAGAGCGAACACCTTTACAAAGCGCTCCACCCGATCCAGCGTCCCCAGCGTGTCCTTCAGCGCGCCCAAAATGATGATGGCGCACTCACGAGCCGCCTGACGGCCTTCATCCGGGGTCAGATCTTTGCCAATCCGGCCGGAAAACAAAGGCTTGCCCGTCACCTGATCCTCGGGGCCGTGACCGGAGATGTAAATATACTGCCCCTCCCGGCGCAGAAGCACGATGCCCCTCTTCTTTTTATAGGTCGGCTCGGTCTCCGCACCGTCTACAAACACACGGTTGATCGTATCCATTTTCTGCCCTCCGTTCAGCGCAGCTTTGCAATCATTTCCACGACGACCGGGACATTCATCGGCAGAGCAAAGGCACCCATGGCGCTGCGGGCGTGCTGTCCGCGGCGGCCGAATACCTCCACCATCAGATCAGAGAAGCCGTTGATGACAGCCGGCTGGCTGGAAAAATCTCCGGCGCTGTTCACCAGACCCAGAACCTTTACCACATGGTCGACCCGATCCAGCTCTCCCACGTAGTCCTTGATGGTAGCCAGGGCATTCAGGCCGCACAGGCGCGCCGCCTGGTATGCAGTCTCCAGATCCACGTCCGCGCCCACCTTTCCGGTGTACACGGGCTTCCCCTCCAGATCCACGGGCAGATGGGCGGACAGATACATCATGCCGTCTTCGATGACCGCATCCACGACGCCTTGTCCCTTACGGTTACGAACGGGCAGCTGAATGCCCAGCTGCTCCAGTCTCTTTCCTGTTTCACTCATAATTAAGCGCTCCTTTACTATTATGATCCGGCATCCGCCGGGAAGTTTTCGGAAGCTCTGATAAAATCGGTAAGAGCCGTGAGCGAGAGATTTTTCGGCCAATTGAGGTATTGGAAGCGGCGGAATACTGTATGTATTTCCCGGTTTCAATACCGAAGAGTGGGCGAAAAAGATCCGCTCACAGCCGAAGGCGATTTTATTCAGAGTTTCCGTTATCCTTTTACAGCGCCGCTGGCCAAGCCCGCGACGAACTGCTTCTGAATCAACATAAATACAATGACGACCGGCAGGGTGATCAAAGCCGCAGCGGCCATGGTCTGCCCCCAGTCTACCTTGAAGAAGGAGGAAAATTCATTCAGCGCGATGGGAACCGTGCGGCTTGACATCGAACGGGTGAGGACGTTGGCAAGCGCGAACTCGTTCCACGAGGATACAAAGGCATAAATGCCGGTGGCAGCCAGCGCAGGCTTCAGCAGCGGCAGAATGATGTGCCACAGCGTCTGCACCGTATTGCAGCCGTCCACCATGGCGGCCTCCTCCATCTCCTTGGGAATGCTCTTAAAATACCCCCGCGTCATCCAGGTGACCAGCGGCATACAGATCACAAGATGCGCCATGGCCAGACCGAAACGAGTATCGATCAGTCCCATGCGGTTTTCCATATAGTACATGGGGATCATCAGCACCGTCAGCGGCAGCATCTGGCTGATCAGCATGAACAGCGACAGCCCCTTGTTGCCGCGGAAGCGGAAACGCGCAAAGGCATAACCCGCGCTTCCGCCCAGGAGCAGAGAGGCCAGTGCGGCCATCAATCCCGTAAGGAAGCTGTTGAGAAACGCCTTGGGAATGTCGCTCTGGGTCAGTACCGTGATATAATTTTGCAGGGTAGGTGCCTTGGGAATCCAACGGGGCGGCTTGGCAAAGATCTCGACGGAGGGCTTGATAGACGTACTGATGATATACGTTTCCATTTATAGTGGTCGTCCAACACCTCTTGCCCAACTATTGCGGCAGCCATTGCCGTAATACGCTGCTGCCCATCAATCAGAACCTTTTTGCCAGAGGACTTTGTTCCGTCTTTCAGCTTAACATCTGGGTTTTGCCATACAATGATGTATCCTACTGGAAATCCCTTATACAAAGAGTCCACCAAATCTCTGACTTTAGAGCTATCCCAAACAAAAGGGCGCTGCATCTCCGGGATTGCAATGCTTCCAGATTTTATATTTGAAAGCAATGTTTCAACTGTGTAGTTATTAACGCTGTAACGTGCCATACATTGTCCCTCACTTCAATCTATATCTCTTACCCGCGCCTCTGCCGATAATTTCGATCAATCCATTTTCATTCATCTGACGGGCGAGCAGATAGGCTCTCGTCTTTTTGACGTTCAACAGTTCCTGCAGATCTTCGTCGGTCATTTCGCCGTACTCTGCCAGATAATCCATCACAGTTTTCATCTGAGGGGTGATGGCTGCTGTGGCTTTGACAGTTGTCGCCGGTGCATCTTCGCTTGTAGCACTGGCAGCATTCATATTCGGCAGTACAATTTTGAAAGCATTGGTCGTTGCCTCAATACTAGGCTGAACGGGGCAGTTTTCGTACAGCTTGAAAATACGTCGAATACCTGTACCGTAACTTTCAATCAGACGCAGACGGTGAAATATCTCTGCCAGTTTCTTGTTCCTTGGCTGAGAAACGCCGATGCGAATATCCTCAGTAGAAAGGCCAGGGAGAAGTCCGCCAAGCGAAATAAACTCCATCTTTCTGTCATTCACATTGATGATGATGCTGCCGCTGAATCCGTAATCACGATGCACCAGGGCGTTGAGCAGAGCTTCACGAATCGCTTCTTCGGGGTAATCCTGCTTATCCGTGCGAACAACTCCTTTGATCGTGGAAACAGTCTTGTTGCACAGAGCAAGATAGTTTATCGCATCATCAAGCTGCTTGAACACGGAACCTCCGAACTCCTTGCTGTCACGAAACTCTGTGCAGAATTCATCTTTGAACACGGCAACTTTGATCGTGTGATGGCACTGATCGGAAAGCAGCAGCGCAAGGTTGGTGTACACGTCGTTTTGGGTGATGCCCAAAGCGCGGTATTTCTCGACGGAAAACTCCACACCGTAGCGCTGGAATGCAGTTTTGGCAGCATCAAAGGTCAGTTCCTGTTCCAAACTGCGGGAATCTTCGTAGGTATCTCCGTCTGATTCTTTTATCATCTGGCGAATCTGTTCGGGAGATGCCTGAACGCTGGATGTGCCCTGACGAACATAAACGCCGGTGGGCTTCATGCCTTTGGATTTCAGATAGTAGGGCTTATAGCTGCCTTCGCCGACTTCAATCCGAATTACCTTATTATCCTGGAGGACATACCGCACGAACATGGTCACATCCGGTGCGATTGCATCACGGATGCCGTTGGTCAGGCGCGTGTAGGTTTCATCTACATTGTCAATGCCAATCTGGTTGCCTTTATCATCAATACCGAGATAGATCACGCCGCCGTCCGTATTTGCAAATGCGATGACCTCCTTATAAATGTCATCGATCATCTGAGATTTATATTCAATGCGCTCGCTTTCATATTGCATATACAGCACCTCCATTGTAGCTTACTTATATTATACTCATATTTTCATGATTTTCAATAGGCCGGAGTGAAAATTCATCTTTTATTCACTCGCTGTTGTGAAAATCACTTTTACTTCAACTCGTTTCCCTTCCGCACTTGCATTTCTGCAAGAAACGCGGGAGGGCTTTTTTGATTTCTTGCAATACCTCCTGATTTTTTCGGTCTAAGGCTTTTTCTCCGTATATTCAGTTGACAAAAAAATTTGTCGGAAATATTGAAAGGAGAAATATAGGCTATATAATAGTTGCAGAAGTGAAAAATCTCTCTTAATTGTCAATGATGCTGGTCATGCAGAAAGCTATAGCAAAGATCCTGACACTTATGAAAAAACGGTTAAAGAATTCATTCAAAAACATCTGTAAAAATGGACATGACTGTGGTATATGCGGTTGTCAAGCAAGGAACAAAAAAATTTACAAAAAAATAAGCCCTACAAGGGTTTCAGTCGGTTCCGAACCGATCTGAGCCTTGTAGGGCTTACTTGCGCTCTATACGTTCTTTTCTTGATTATGATTATGCTCCATGGGCATCCATTCTGTTACGCGGCGGATTAACTCTTCTAAATTTAACCGCCCGCTCAGGTGTGGTTTCAGGGCAATCCGCATCAAACGTGATTGGCATTTTCTTTGCCGCTTCCAGTTCTGCGAGTTCTTCTTTTGTAAATGCAAGTTCCTGTTTCAGTTCCATAGACATTTCACTCGTTTTTACCATAATAAAGCCCCCTTTCAAATTCGGTAGCCATTCGTGCCGAAATCAATCTTGTCACATCTGTTTTTGTACCGCTTTCTTCAATTCTTACTCGTTCAGTATTTTCAGATTCTTCACGTTGCGGAATCGGTATTGAAGTAGTGCCTGGAACCGCCCGCGATGACCAGTTTTTTATCCGTCTTGACATTCTTGAAAGCCTCGACCAGATATCGAATGCCCTTCTCCGGCACCAGACGCCCGAGGAACAATATGTAGGAGTCTTTTTTCAGCCCAAACTTATCTGTAATCAGTTTTGCTTCCCGAATCTCTGGCCTATTCACACCATTGGGGATGAAGTGAGTTTCTCTGTCATAGGTTTCCTTGAAATAGTCCTGCACGCCTTTGCTCAGAACAATGACCTCGTCCGCATATTTCACAGCGTTCTTTTCGCCTTGGTGGATAAATTTAGAGCCAAGTCCTGATTGCCATTTCTCGCGCTGCCAATCAATGCCATGGACGGTAACTACAACTCTTTTCCCAAACATCTTCGGCAGCCATGCAAAGAACGCCGGCCCTTCGGCATGGATGTGCACCACATCGTATTTTCCAAATGCACTATAAAGTGCCGCAAATGCGGAGGAGCTGACTGCCGCAAGTCCCCCTGATGTCAAGATAGGGACAAAAAATTTCTCAAAAAAGCAAAAAAAATAAGCCCCACAAGGCTTTTCTGACAATTCTTTGAATCATCAGAGCCTTGTAGGGCTATCCGTTATCTTATGCTATTTTGTTTTCACACTGCCTGTAATGGGGTGTTCTCCATTGTTTCCTTAAACTGCTCAACTGTCATTTTCGCTTTTGCCGCAGCACGCTCCAGCGGTAAATCACCCTCTCGAACAAGCTGAACCAGCATCCGAATCTCGCCAATTCCGATGCCTTCGATTCTGCCTTCCTGACGGCCTTCTTCACGACCTTCGGCTCTTACGCCTTGACTAAGATTGCACACTTCAAGCACCTCTCTTTCCAGTTCTTCGCTCATTGCAACGCCAAACTCTTCTTCCAGAATCTTCTTTTTCTCAGAACCTGATCTTGTGGAAGATAGCAGCACTTCCATAAATTTCAGGATCGAAATTCATTTTAATCTCAAACCCATCCCGGAGGTGGAACAGGTCACTGCCTGACCTGTCCCGCCGGGACGGTTCTCTTAACAACACCATATAGATTTTTTGTACGCCGCCGCCCGCCATCGAGCAGAGTTTTTACACCTAATTGGGGATGAAACAGCTCATGAGCGGTGGCGGCGTGATCCTCATCGGTACGCAGCTGATTCCTCTGCTCTCTGGTCTGTTCGGCTAAGCACCCGCGATAGGAGGTACTCCCGCCATTGTTCGATAATATCTTTGCAGCCATCGAAAAATGGATGCGGGAACTTCTGACAGGAATGGTGGAGTCCAACATGAGTACGATGTTCACGGATGTCAATGAAAAGACAAGTGAGATCGCGGCTCAGGTTGGACGCACTCCACAAAACTGGAACAGCAGCGTTTTCAGTATGATTCAGAACTTATCAGAGTCGGTGGTGGTTCCGATTGCCGGAATCATCATCACTCTGGTACTCTGCTATGAGCTGATCTCGATGCTGACCGAGCGAAACAACCTGCATGATGTAGATACATGGATACAGGTTATCGTAAAGAGCCTTGGATTCACGCAGAAATTCCGGGCTGAAAATGATATTTTTGCTGTTGAACTTTTCTCTTACACTTGCCGTATAGCCCACAGGAATCGTGGACTTGATAACCATGATGGCGTTTGGGTTATATTCCATAACCAACTTGATTACAGCTTCAACCGCAGACGTATCAAAGTGCTGGGTCTTGCTGTCATAGTTAGTAGGAGCCGCAATCACAACAAAATCCGCATCGCTATATGCTGCCTTTGCATCCAGCGTTGCGGTTAAATTCAAGTCCTTTTCTGCCAAGTATTTTTCAATATAATCATCCTGAATCGGAGATTTCTTGTTGTTAATCATATCGACCTTAGCCTGCACAATATCGACTGCAACCACCTGATGGTGCTGCGCGAACAGCACTCCCAACGAAAGACCTACATATCCCGTGCCGGCCACAGCGATTTTATAATTTTTCATAGTTCTGTTCTCCCTCACTAATTTTTTATTTGACAAAACAGCAAACAAGCCCACGGCGGATCACTCAATGGCAATCCACCGTAGGCTCGATTCGTTCTCCTTAATTTTTTACTTGCTGCTCATTTTGTGGGTCAAAACAGAGCTGCACCAAAACCTCCCACCTATAACCTCTGGATTTCAGCTTCTCCGCAGCCTGTCAGCAAATAAACACTTTTGTTGAACGAGTCGAGCCGTTGAAACACTTTATTTATCGTGGTTTTTCTTGGTTGACCCTATGCGGTTGTCAAGCAAGGAACAAAAAAATTTACAAAAAAAAATAAGCCCTACAAGGGTTTCAGTCGGTTCCGAACCGATCTGAGCCTTGTAGGGCTTACTTGCGCTCTATACGTTCTTTTCTTGATTGTGATTATGCTCCATGGGCATCCATTCTGTTACGCGGCGGATTAACTCTTCTAAATTTAACCGCCCGCTCAGGTGTGGTTTCAGGGCAATCCGCATCAAACGTGATTGGCATTTTCTTTGCCGCTTCCAGTTCTGCGAGTTCTTCTTTTGTAAATGCAAGTTCCTGTTTCAGTTCCATAGACATTTCACTCGTTTTTACCATAATAAAGCCCCCTTTCAAATTCGGTAGCCATTCGTGCCGAAATCAATCTTGTCACATCTGTTTTTGTACCGCTTTCTTCAATTCTTACTCGTTCAGTATAGATTTGTCCATATTGCTCTTTCTTGGCATCATGCCGTCCTTTAAATCGATGACTTTTTTCTGCTGGCAATCCCTTTGCCTCTCATTGTCTTCACTTCTTCAAGGTAATAGTCACCATGATAGAATTTAGAAACATCCATATCAAGAGCTTCAATTACTCGGCACGCCAAGCCAAAAGAAGAAGTCAAAATGTTTCTTTCCCCAGATTCCAGCCTTTGATATTGACGTAATGTTATTTTTGCGCGATCAGCAACCTCTTGTTGCGTCAGCCTTAATATTTGTCGTTTTTCCGATAAGACAGCCGCTGCCGTTGGAATTATCGTTTGAAAGCCATCTAAAATTCCGGCACTCATAGTATTAGCTCCCTTCATCACGTCCATTTGGACGTATTATACGACCAAATGGACGTGATGTCAAGTTGTACACTTTTGAGGCGAGAGGGCACTTTGTTCATCTTTTTCAAGCGAAATGATAACTGCATTTTTCTCGGCATCATACCGTCCTTTAAACTGATGGTCTTTTCCTGCCGCCAGACCATTTGCTTCCAGCAACACCTGAATGAACTGTATTCCGTTAATCATCATCCGACACTGCCCATCGGTCAGTAGCTTGTCCGGGACCTTAAAGGACATGGGATGCTCCGCAGCACACGGCGTGATTGCAATAGACTTCCGATCTTTCCTCTGCAAAACGCAGATATAGGCCGGACTTCCAAGAATACGGATAACATCTTTCCCAACATTCATTCTCCGGCTTTCCGCCGGAATTGTCACTCGCAGGTTCATAACTCGCCCAGAATTCATGTCGGCATTCCTCTCCCGTCAGACTCATAACTCGATTGCTGCATATTCACAGATTGTTCCGACAAATGGGGTAGCACTGTATTTTCCGGTGGTTCGCTTTTCTGTCTCATTGGTGGCTTCGGCGCTGTATTCTCTTCCTGCACAGGCTCATCCAATACCGCAGAGCCCTGATACCCAATAAAATCCTCGAACAGGTTCATCTGATGACCAGCGATGTAATCATTATAAGATTTCCCGATCCGATCCTTATAGACATCCGGGAAGAACTTTATCTGTTTCTTCTTCATCTCACCAGTAAGCGGGTCCGTGTATTCCTGTGGTTTCGGGGTGAACATGATTGCTTCTTCCAAATCGAACAACATACAAAGGCCCTGATCCGAGTTCGCTACCCGTCCGAGTATCTTATAGCGGCATTCTCGGTTCCAACTCATAATTTTGAAGATATTTTCCACAAATTCCAAAGAGGTAATATCCTTATTCACCCAGTTTTCGTCCTTCTGTCTTGCCCATTCAACAGATGCACTGTCCTCTTCCGGGCACATGATCAGCGCAAGCCGCTTCTTGTTTGGATGCAGAATTGGAAGAACATACTTAATTCCTTCAAAAAGACGGATACAGGCCATATTGAATTTCATAACGCCATACTTTATGCTCACTGCTGGCTTATTCAGCATGGAAAATTGTGTACGCGGCGGCAACTCATAGCCATCGAACTTTTCGTACTCCAGTTCTCTTTTATGTTCTTTCCGTATCTGTGCAAGTTCACGAATCAAGGAGATTTCCCGAACGCTCAGTTCCTGCGCCCTGCTTTTTTCTTCCATTCTATAAGTTCCTCCTACATCGACATCAAAAGGTCATCCAGTTCACGTTGAACTTCATTTCTGCTTGGAATTGCACCAATCATGGGATTTTCTACGACTTGGCCGGATTCCATCACATCACTAACTGTAATGCTCTGAACCCATTTACTCCGATATAACCGGCATTTCAGATTCATCGAACAATTTTCTTGTTCATACTGATTTTTCCCAGTCAAAATCCGGGACTCATCTAATTCAAAAATCAGAAATTTTGCATTTCCCTGACCCCGGCAGATACCACGGCACTGATAGCGGCAATTCCTTCTCCAGTTCAATGTTTGGAAGACCAGTCCAGAAAATGCTCTGGCTGAAAAAGCACTATGAACGTCATTGTCATCTCTCCAGCGCATCGTCGTTGAACAGCCATGATCGCTCTTTCGCAAAATCACGACCTGCAGAATAGGGTGATAGAGCAATTCCACATACTCGCAGTCGTCCAACCGGGTGTGGCAAGCCTTGCTGAAACGGATTCCATTTTTAGAAATCGTCATAACCGGACTGCTCTGGTTGATAAAGCAAGCACCTGAAACCGTCATATATTCAGATTGAAGTGCCTTTCCCAGTATTGCCCCAGCCCTCATCTCTGCTATATCGTTCAGTTTCATCACTTCTTCCGGCAGATAGGTGCTCAGGCAAAGGCTGCGGATGCTTTCGGCATTGATACCGTTCCAGTTCGGATGGATACCCACAAAGCCTTTCAATGTTCCCTGCTGGATCACCACAATATCCTGCACACCGCACTTCTTCCTGCTGGATGCCACCAGATGTGCAGCCCGTGCAATTTCCGGCGAAACGATTGCTTCGTGATGTTCTGGAACGTAGGCAGAGCAGCGATTCCCGTTATTCTTTGTAACTTTGCCCAACTTGTAGTCCACCACGATGCTCTTCCGGGCTTCCAGATCACCCCAGCGACGTTCGTTTTTCATGATGTTTGCCACCATCATGCCATTCCACTCCTGCTTGCCACGCAGGGTGCTACGCTTCTTCTGCGTCAGCACTGCCGCAATTTGATCGCAGTTATAACCATAGATAAACGCCAGAAAGATAAAACGCACCGTCTTTGCTTCTTCCGGCTCAATTACCAACTGTCCATCTTTGGTATGCCGATACCCCATCAGGTCGGCCACCGGGTACTGGCCTGTCATAATGCGCTGGTCATACGAAAGGATCATGCGGCGGCTCTTATTGCCCGATTCCCAGTCTGCCAAAAGAGCCTGAATGTCAAGACTGTATTGACTGCTTGGATTCAGCGTGTAGATGTTTTCCGTTTCAAAGTACACGCCAATGGGATGTGCCGGGTGCATGGTTTTCAGGGCCGCGATCTGCGTCATGCAATCTGAAAAATTCCGAGCAAAACGTGAAATGCTGGCACAGATAATCAAATCCATCTTCTGGTCTTTGGCATCTCGCATCATGCGTTTAAACGCATCGCGTTTCCGCAGCGATGTGCCGGATTTTCCTTCATCGCTGTAAATGTCCTGCAAATTCCAGTTTTCCGTTTCTGCAATCTTTTTGGTGTAATATAGAGTCTGGTTTTCAATTGAAGAAATCTGTTCTTCGCTAGAGGTACTGACACGGGTATAAACCGCCACACGCTTCAGGTCGCTGTCGTAAATAGATGGGGTTGGTTTTGCCGGGCGAAAATAATCTTTTGCCGTTTTCTCGTAGTGATCTGTCTGCTTATGGATTCTGTCACGAATCTCTGCTTTTCGCCTTTCAGATTCCAGATGTCGGCTCTGCCAATCTGCCCCACTCGGCAGCACCTCAACGTATTCTGCTGGGATGTATTCTGCATTCATTTTTTATTAGCCTTTGTTATTTCATTTTCCAGTCGTGCTCTCCACTCAAAATAGTCTTTCCTGCGGATTGATGTGTATTTTTCAGCCAATTCTTTTAGACTCCGCCGCTGGTTATCAACATCAAGAATAGTGTCGATTCTTTGATCGTCATCGTCTGTGACAATGTCCACTCGCATCGGCAAGTCAAACAGATATTTCAGCAGGAAACAAAAATCACAGGTATTTGCTGCAAGGTAGGCTCTTGTCTGTGAGAAAACTAGATTGACAACACCATTTTTGCAATTTTTGAGCAGATGCACCATTTCCGGGCGTTTGTAAATTTCCTTATTCCCGGTGATATCGATGTAAACACCAATCAGCCTTTTATCGGCATCATCCCTGAATTTTTCGGCATAATAGGAACTATGATAGGCTACTGCTGCATCTTTGGAGCGTTCCCACAGTTTTGCAAGTTTCACATAGCCACCGACCTTATACTTGCGATCCATTCATAGCACCTTCTTCCGGCTGAACGCTCCAATACCATTTCCGCTTTTTCTGATAGCAGTGGATTCCCATTTCTGTTTTTACCATCCGCGCAACTCGTTTGCTGACACCCTCATTGTCCAGACGGCAATAAATTTCATTCGCGCTCATATCACCTTTTTCAAGAAAATGCTTAATCCAATAGACCGCTTTTTGCTGTTCCGATTCAAATTCGGGTTTTCTATCTGGTTTCTGATTTTCAAAAGATTGCGGCCTGCATTCCAGCCACTGAAAGCCCTTGTCGGCGGAAATGGAAAAACGGATGTCTTCTGCCGTAGGCGCAAGACTGTTTTTGATTTGATGTACGATTCTTATATCAGGATTCTCGGTATCTCGCTCCACCTGCAGGACGCTTCGTGCTGCTGCCACAACATCAATACTGCCAAGACTGCGGTACAGCCCTTTGGAGCCTTCTTTTTTGTTGAGGTGGCCAATCAGAACGATGGCACAGTCATAGCCAGCAGCCCACATTCCAAGACGGCGCATCAGTTTTCGTGCCCTGCCGGCAATCTGCAAATCCGAATCACTGCCAAGATAAGCTTGAATCGGGTCAATCACGACCAATCGCGGTCGAAATTCAATGATTGCCTGACGGATACGCTCATCATCCAATGTAAGGCCGTTATAAACTTCTTCATTGATGAAAGCAATCTTCCTGCAGTCTGCTCCGCAGCGTTCCAGACGGGGCTTAATCGTGTCTGAAACGCCATCCTCTGAGCACTGATAAATCACTTTTTGCGGCGCACCAATTTTGCATCCGTCCGGGGTCTTACCTCCTGTTGAAAGTTCCGCAATCAGATTCATCATCATAGTGGATTTCCCATCACCGGGATCACCTTGAAGCAGTGTGATTTTCCCGATTGCGATAAACGGATACCACAACCACCGTACATCCGTTGACTGAACTTCGCTATACAGTGTCAGCAGCCGTTCCATTTCGTTTTCCCCACTTTATTTTCGCAGCTTGATTTCATGTTTTTATTATACTCTTTTCAGATGATTTTTTCTGTAAACCACCTGTTTACACGTGCTCCAGAATGTAAACAGGTGGTTTACATTTTGCTTTCAGAATACACGATTGATGAGGGTGAACACTTATGTACTCTGAACTCTTTATTCTCTTCTTGTTATTACGACTAAAAGCGTAAATAATGGTAATGTCTTATGCGGGCGTAAGAAAGGAATGTTTTCTATGTCCGTTAATCGCATTGCTTTAGGTAAACGAATCAGTTTTTATCGTTTAAAGTTCAGCATGACTCAGGAAAAGCTTGCCGATTTGACCAACTGTAGTCGTGAATATATTGCCTATCTTGAAAACGGAGTCAAGACCCCCAGTTTGCCAATCTTGGTTGATCTCGCCAATGCTCTACATATTTCTGTCGATGCGTTACTGGTTGACAGTCTCGATTATTCTCTTTCTTCCTCTGATTCCGATTTACATCGCCTCTTATTAGACTGCAACGAAACTGAGCAGGAAATTATTATCCGCACGGCGAGGGAGTTAAAGGCCACTCTTGTCAGCCTTGGAATTTAACATCCATCCGTATTAAAATCACAAAATAAAAAGGCCCGCATAAGCCGCAGACGCACCCTCGAATCATCTTGGGTGCTGTCTGTGGTTTATGCGGGCAGTTATTGTGTTAGCTTATTCTCTTACTATCAAGCAGGCATATTATTGCTGCGTTCGCTCCGCTTCATTCCCATAAAAGGAGGGACAGAAGCACGGCTCAACCCTTTCTCATGGGCTTTCATTAACTGATACTCGTGCGTAGCCACTGCATCAATAAATTCACGCTGCTTCGGTGTTGCATGGTAATAATCTGTTTTAAAGCGTTTGCATACGCCAAATAAAACATTCAAATATTCCATTGTATCATTGCTCATAGGAGCAACCTGCAGTTCAAGTTCTTGATCTTTCATACTGAACCCTCCAATCTTTAAGATAAGTAGGTACTGAAAATTTCTTGTGCGCCTTCATCAGCTAGCATAAGCAGCTTTGGGCCTCCCGAATGTGGCTGAAAAATCGGAACTGCATGAAAATCTTTGATGTAGTGATCATATAGTTCATCTGTTTTTGCTTCAAAGGTAACAATGCCGCCATGCCCACTATCAATTGACAATTGAATACCATAAGCAATCATCATTCGGCCAATACCTGCGTATTTACGCACTGTGCTAATTGTCGGATTACTCTCAGGATGCGCTTCAATATTCGCAATAAAAACTGATATTCCGTGATCATCTTCCCGATATGCACCCAATGCTACAATTTCGCCAGCATCTGTTTTCGCTACATACTTTTCTAGCTTTGGATCGCGGATAAATTCACTCGTCCAATCAGATTGCCACTTTTCCTTTGTAGAGGTCAGGTCTTCGTTGGTTGCCGATTCAATATCGATCTCAATCTGTTTTCCGGTCGCAGTTTCTACCACATAGTACTGGAGAACCATTTCCTCCACACTCCCTTCTATAGCTATTGTAGCATGAACTTTCCAAAAACGCAAATATCATTTCTTACCCTGTTTCGTAACTTTTCAATGTGTCCTCAAATGTAAAACGAATTTTCACGCGCTCATCGTTGAAAACCTCAATGCGGTCAATAAAGGTTCCCACCACATTCTGCGACAGATGCATCACATCGCCAACTTCTCCCACCGTATTCATCACGGCTTGCAAACTATCCGTATCCTTTTTCACAGGCTGGAAAATTTGATCTTTTTCGGTACGAAGTCGTTGAATCTGCTCCATTCTTTCATCTTCCTGCACTCTGTAGGCATCTCTCTGCCGGATGAATTCTTCCTTGCTCATATTTCCGTCGGCATACTGCTCATACAGTGCAACACGAAGTTTTACGAGCTCTGCCTTTTCTGCACTCAGCTTTTCTTCCTGCCGTTCCAGTGCGGAAAAACAGATCAACGCTTTGCGTTCCCGTTCGTGCAGGATTTCCAGTATATGCTCCGCCTGCTTTATCTGCACTGTCAGCGCGTTTCGGACAATCTCTTCCAGCAATTTCTCAGAGATCGGGATTCGCTTGCAGGGACTGTCCACCGCTGTGGCTGAGAATCTGCAGTTAAACGAGGGGCCAAGCTTCTTGAGAACACGATATTTCATCAATTTCCGGCAATAGCCACAGTAGACCTTTCCCTTCAGCGGATACTGGCGTTTTGTGTAGTTCCCTGCCTGATGATTTCCATGCTGCAGCATAATGACCTTTTGCGCCTGTGCAAATTCTTCTGGGGTCACAATAGCGGCATGGCTGTCCTCGATTCGTATCTGCTGTTCCAAGGGAGCGCGCAGGGCCCGATGTTTGCACGGAACAGGCATAATGAATTTCGCGCCCACGTAGGTTCCCTTATACTTCTCATTTTTCAATATATGGTAAACCATTCCGCTTGTCCAGTGGCTGCGCTGCAAGTCCCATGCTTTCTGCTCGCTGTACACATGGTTTTCCGACACATGATACACTGCCGGGGTTGGAATCTGCTTTTCATTCAGGATTTTTGCGATGGTCCCCGTCCTGTTTCCCTGCAATGCCAGTTCAAAAATCAGGCGCACATACTGGCTGGCTACCGGGTCTAGGATCAGCTTATGGCAGTCATTCAGGTCCGGCAGGAATCCAAACGGGCGGTATCCTCCGAGATACATTCCTTTTTTCTGCATCACATGGTCGGCTGCCGCGATTTTAGCAGAAAGGTCTCGGCTGTAGGATGCGTTGATGATGTTCTTAATGGCTACTTCCAGTCCGCGTACATCGTTTCCGATCTGCATTCCACTGTCATAACCATCGTTGACAGAGATAAAGCGTACGCCCAACAGTGGGAAGATGCGCTCCATATAATCGCCCGCCTCAATGTAATCACGGGCAAATCGGGAAAAATCCTTTACGATAATCGTTTTTATCTTGCCATCCTGTGCGTCCTGAATCAGCCGCTGAAACGCCGGGCGGCTTGTGGAGGTACCGGAGTAGCCATCGTCCACATACTCCTGACGCGGCTCTGCGGCCAGTTCCGGGCGAGCCATGATGTACCCCTCTACCAGTCCGCGCTGGCCCTGAATGCTGTTGCTCTCAGCCTTATCAGCACCCACATCCTCGTCCGCAAGAGAAAGCCGGTAATAGGTTCCGATCATCTGCTGCTCACCGCCTTTCAAACGTGTAGATCAATTCTGCCTTTACGATTTCTGCTGCACGATTTTCCAGATTTCTCATACGGCGTACCCACTCCATCTGATTTTCTTCTTTCAGTTTTTCCGATACGCCCTCCCGCTGGCTCAGCTGCTCGATCAAAACCTCATATCGTTCCACTGCCTGCTCTTCCACATTTGCTATAACAGTATCCAGTTTTCCGCTCAGCAGCAAGCTCTGGTAATAGGCCGGTTTTCGCAGTTTCAGGTACGCCTTGTGCAGCATCCCCCAGCGGCCAATCGGACGGGTCCGTAGCAGTTTCAAGGCTGGCAGATAATAATCACCCACCAAAACATATTTCATTCCTGTCCGGGCATCATAGATTTTTTCTTTCATTGTCTGTCCTCCTTTTTCGTTAGAACGCAAATTCCGTGTAAGTATTTTTCTTGTGATCCACTTCAATTTTCTTTACATACTGCTGCAGATTATCTGCCGTTAAAAGAACCTCTGTGTTGCCTGCGTTTTGCTTTTTCTGCTGCAATTCTTCTTGAACAACGACCAGTTCTTTCTCTCTTTCAGATTTTGTCTGCTTCAGTAATACGATTTCATTTTCTACACCTTGCTTCAGTTCCAGAAATTTCTCCTTTGAAAGTTTTCCGAGAACATACTGCTCATAGCCGCTGCGCTTCTGCGATTCCAGCCGAACGATATTGCCCGACACCTGTTCCATTTCACGGCTCAATGCAACTTTCTTTATTTCAAGGTTGCTTTTTCCCGAATTCTTCTGCATCAGCTTTTTCAAGTTCTTATGTTCTTCTAACCGCTGGTACAGTTCCTTATGGATGCCGTTCCAGAGGTCTTTCTCTGAGATGGAAACACGGCAAAATTTACAGTAAAAATACAGCGAGCCATCCCTTTGCCAATGGCAAACCAGCTTTTCTCCGCACTCTTTGCAAAATATCCGGCCTTTGAAGATGTTCGGATTGTTCTTTCTGCGCTGTTTGCACCATGTTTTCCGTTCCTCCCTGACCGCTTGCTCAGCTTCCCGCAACGCGGAAACTTCATCAAACAGTTCCCAGCTGATAATCGCCGGATGGTTGTCCGGCACCATCCGCCAGCTTTCCCGTGGATTTTCTCCGATTTTTCGATACGTTTCATCGTAGGCGATGCGGTTATACACCATGGTTCCTGTGTAGATTGGATTTTCCAGCACCTTTGTCACGAAAACAGTCTGCCATGCTGGGTCCTTTACCCGCAAGGTGTTTTTCAGGTATCCCAGCTGACAGCGGCGTGTAAAAGGTGTCTGGATTCCCTGCGCAGACAGCTTCTTTGCAATCTCGCGCTCTTTCATGCCGGATTTCTTCCAGAGAAAAATCCGAACTACCACATCGCTGACTTCCTCATCCAGAACCAAATGATTCTTCTGATCCTTTTTGTAGCCAAATGGAACCGGGGTATAGATTTCTCCTCGTGCTTCCTTGGAACGAAAGCACGACTGAATCTTCTGGGACAGGTCTTTCGAGTACATTTCGTTGATCATGCTCTTGATCGGCACCAGCATCCCATCCCGGCTCTGGCTGTTCAAGCTGTCATAATTATCGTTGATGGCTATAAATCTTACGCCAAACAGTGGAAACACTTGCTCCAGATACTGACCTGTTTCCACGAAATTACGACCCAGTCGGGAGAAGTCCTTTACCACAATGCAGTTGACTTTCCGCTCCTGCAGTGCTTTCAACAGCCGTTCAAATTCCGGGCGGTCAAAGTTCATCCCTGTGCACCGCTTGTCCGCAAACACATCCAGCAGCATCAGATCATCCCGATGGTTGATATACTCTTTGATATAAGAAATCTGCACTTCCAGCGATTCCGTATCCCGAAGTACATCATCAAAATCGGACAGTCGTGCGTAAATTGCGGTTTTCCAGATACGGTGCGGTGCGTTTTCCGCTTCCCGCTGCGCCGCACTTACCTTCTTGCTTACTCTTGCCATAAGTCACAGCCTCCTTTTAAGCAGACACTTCACGCTGCCCCATCTGCTTTTGATGCAGTTCTTCCAGCAGGTCCGCAATTTCATCGTGGAATCGGAACGTAATTTCTACTCGATTGCCCTCATACACTTCGATTTTCTCAATCAGTTCCACGACCATCGGACGGGTGATCTCTTCCAGTTTCCGATACTTACGGTACACGTCCAGAAATGGATACGCATTCGGGGCAGTCTGTAAATTTCGCTGTTCCGCTTCCAGTTCTGTGATTTTGTGGTCATACTCTTCAATCCGCTTGCTGTACAGTTCGTTGTAGTTCAGAAAATCCTCCCGTGTGAGGATTTCCTCTGCGTAATCCCCATACAATTTTTCCTTAATGCCCTGGGTATGGGCCTTTTCTGCAGTCAGCTGCCGAATCTGCCGTTCGATACGCCGCACACGGTAGGGTTCCTGCTGGGCCTGCCGGATGCTTTCTACAAACTCTGCTTCCTCCATCACGATCTGGATCTGCATCTGGAGCGCATTCCGCACAATGTTATAGAGCTTTTCATCCCGTAGGTTATGGCTCGTGCAGCTGCCCTTGTTCTGCTTGCTGCCGGAGCACTGATAATAGATATACCGCTTTCCCTTATAGCTGGCCGACCTGCGCACCAGCCGGCTGCCGCAGTCCCCACAGTAGAGAAAGCCTGCAAACAGGGCCACCGTTTCGGCATCGTTCGGCCTGCGTGTTTCGGTTTCCAGAATCCGCTGCACCAGTTCAAACTTCTCTGCCGGAATGATTGCTTCATGGGTGTTGTCCACGATTACCCAGTCCCGCATCGGCACGTTCATTTTCTTTTTGGAGCGATAGTCCAGTCTCCTTGTCTTTCCCTGCACCAGTTTTCCGATATAGACCTCGTTGTGCAGAATGCGGTCCACCGCCTTGGCAGACCACGGCGGCTCATCGCTCTTGCGGAAGTGCAGGCTCAGCTTTGCACCGCTCTGCAGCTTTCGTGCAGCTGGGGACGGTACCATTTTCGCATTCAAACGATTTGCGATGCTCTGATTATTCATGCCACTGATCTTCCAGCGGAAAATATCTTGCACTGTTTCCGCTGCCAGTTCGTCCACGATCAGCTTGGTATGATTGCCGGGGTCCTTCTGGTATCCATACGCTGCAAAGCTCCCCACAAAATCGCCGCGCTTCCGCTTTACCGCAAGCTGACTCTTGATTTTGACGGAAATATCCCGGCAGTAGGCATCGTTGAGCAAGTTCCGCATCGGAACCATGATGGAATCGCTGGTCTTCCACGCAGATTGGCTGTCATAATTATCCGTCACTGCAATCAGCCGGACCCGCATGACCGGGAAAATACGTTCCAGATAGCGTCCCACTTCAATATAGTTTCGCCCGAATCGGGATAAATCTTTGACCAGAATGCAGTTGATGGTTCCTTGCTCCAGCTCCCTGAACAGGTTTTGGAACGCAGGCCGTTCAAAGTTCGAGCCGGAGTAACCATCGTCCACAAACTCATCCACGATGCACAGTTCCGGGTGGTCTATGGCATAGGCTTCCAGTAGTGTGCGCTGGTTTGCAATGCTGTCGCTCTCTGTCTTATCGCCATCCTCACGAGACAAGCGCAAGTACAAGGCTGTACGGTATCGGGTTGTATTTTGCTGTGTTCTCTTCTGCAAATTCATATCAGGGTATAACAAAAGCCTTCCACCTCCTTAACGAATCGGCAATACTGTTCGTCAGAGAAGCGAAAGGCTCCACATTTTCTATGTAGAACAAGCCTACCGAGCAAGTTCTGCTCAGTTTGCACATTCCTATTTTCTTACCCGTAAACAGCTTACCAGAATCATCATCTTTTGTCCAGTGCTTTATCGCATTAAAGTGTGAAATTTTTCTGCGTGTTTTTTCAGCAGCTTGCCGAAAGTTTCTCTGCCTTTTCAGCTGGCCGATTGAAAACACCTGCCAATGCACTCAGACAGTGTACTGCTCCCTCTCGGTGCGAAATTCAGCTTCACAATAATTCCGTTGTCCAGATAGCAATAAGGATTTCGGACCTTATCCAGCAGATTTTTCAGCCTTTCCTCCTGCGGCAGTCCGTGTTCCACTGCATCCTGCGGCAGTTCCTCCAGTTCAGACTGTTCAATCGTGCGAATGTCCCGGTTCTTCATCTGGTGGACCTGCTCCAGCCAATTCATTCTGCCGTTTTCTTTCAATCGCGTTCCTCCAATTCAAGCCAGAAGTGTTTTCAGCAAGTTCAATTTTGCCTGTCCTATATCCTTTCTCATGCTGGGGCCTGTGCAGGCAATCGGGGTACACAGTTCCAGCAGACGGTCATAGATACGGGCGTGTGCGGTATCCTGCGGATTCTTCAACTCCGTCAGGGTCAGGTTCGTGGTAACGATCAGTGGTTTCCTGCTGCGGTAACGGCTGTCGATAATGTTGTAAATCTGCTCCAGCGCATATTCCGTGTCCCGCTCCATGCCGAAATCGTCAATGACAAGCAACGGATAGCCGCAGAGCCTGTCCACGACTTCATTCCGCCCGGAAAAGGCGTTATTCAGTTCATTCATGATTCGGGCAAAATTCGTCATGCAGACGGCCACTTCCTGTTCCATCAGGGCATTGGCAATGCAACCCGCCATAAAACTCTTGCCTGTACCAACACCGCCCCAGAGCAGCAGCCCCACATTCTTTTCCCGCATTTCCGGCCAGTGGGCCACATACCGCTGTGCCAGCTGCATCTGTGGATTTTGCCCGTGATCGTCTGCAAATGTCCAGTGCTGCATCGCCCAGTCGGTAAAACCCTGCAGCTTCAGCCGCTGCACTTTCTCGTAATGCATCCTTGCACGTTCTTCTTTCTCTTGCTTTTCCCTTGTAGCCTGCCTGCACCGGCATTCAGCCGGATGGCGGTCACGCCCAAACAGTTTTTTGCCATTCGGAAAGAACGCTTCCTTGGGAGTTTTGCAGCTGCCGCAGTACAGCAGCCCATCTTCTGCAACATAGTCCTGCGGTTCCATAGAGATCGTCATAAGCCTGTCCATCGCTGTCTGGATCGTTTCCGTCATAAACTTTCCTCCTTGTTGTAGGTATAGTCCGGGATGCCTGCTCCCGGTTTCTGTTGTCTTTTCTTCCGTGCTGACCAGCTACGCAGGGTCGCCGCATGGTCTGCGTACTTCCTGCCTGTAGACTGCATATAGATTGAAAGGTCATCAATCAGGGAATCTAACTCTGCAATTTCCATTTTCAGTTCTGAATAATCTTCCAGATAGACATTCCGATAACGCCCATATGCTTCTTTGGTTCTACTCAGTTGGTTCAATCTTAGGTTGTTCTTATTTATTTGGTTCGATGTGCAGTTTTGCGCAATCGTATTGCTCACTTTTGAGCAATCAGGCTGCTCATTTTTGACCATCTCGACTGCGCATTTCTGCGCAGTCCGGGGAACGCCGAGAAATATCTGGTTTGGCTTGGAAAAGCCATTGGACCGCCGTTCGATCAGCCGTGCGGCTTCCAGTTCCCGCAGGGCACGGGTGACACTGGAAATGCTGCTCTGAAGATCTTCCGCCAGCCCTGCCAACGGATAGAGCACATATGCCCGGCCCTGCACATCCACCCAGCCATTCTTCTGCGAAAGGGTCATGCGGTCCAGCAGCAAAACATATGTTAGCCGCGCTGTATGGGACAGGCTCATCTGCAGCAGAAATTTCGGATAAGGAAAATACGCGGGCAGTGGGGTTTGTGCCTTGATGTACTCTTTACTCAAACTTCCTCCTAATCGTTTTCAAAAGTCCTTGCCAAATGGGAAAGTCCTGCATGGGCTTACACATCCGGCAGGGTTCCGGGGTGCGGGGTGGAAGACCCTGCTGATTACAGGCTCATATCATAGCTGCGCTTCTTACGTTTCGGTTGACGTACGCGCGGTTCCTGTCGAGCCTGCTCCTGCCTTGCCTTTTCGCGGACTTTGGTCTCCCACTCGCGTTTCCATGCAAGGTCGGATTTCATCTCATTGGTTTTTCGGAAGATGCTGTACACATTATCCGATGCAATTTCCAGACGCTTGGATTCTTCCCGCAAGGGAGCATATGCCTTTTTCCTCTCCGCGATTTCTTTGGTCAGTTCTTCTTTCCGTTTTTTTAAAGATTTCAGCGATGGCAGCTTTCCATCGTTTTCTTCCCGGAAGTATTTCACGGATTCTGCATAGGCATCCAATTCCTTGGAATGCTCTGCACGGAATTTTTTCTTGAGAATTGCTTTCGTAAATTGCTGCTGAACCTCTTTTGTAGAAAGGTACTGCCCCGCATAATGAATCTGTTCATTGATTTTGTACAGTTCATCCTCTGCCTGTGACAGTCGTTCATACGCTGCCTGCGCATTGGCCTGCGCAGTTTTACACAGATTGTTCAGTTCTGTCAGGTCGTTGATGTTATTCTCCTGTACCCATACCAGCGTTTCAGCCATTTTCTGCAAATTGCTGATAGAACTCTGGCGGAAGTTATCACTATTGCTCTTCATGGTCAGACGGTACACGCCGATGGTCACAGACTTCTCCTGCTTCTCATCGTATTCGTTGTCCTCGTCATAGCCGTAGTAACCAGCCAGCTTCAGAACACGGTCGGCGATGAAGTCTTTACGGGTACGGTTGGATTCCACAATAGCTTCAATCAGATTTTCTGGCACGTCTGCATAGTTTGCCAGCAGCTGCTTGGTATCTTTCGGAAGGCAGTATCCGCCGCCCGATGTCAAGTCTTGGACAACTTTTTTCACAAATAAATTTGAAAAATCGCAAAAAAATAAGCCCTACAAGGTTTTCAGTCGGTTCCGAACCGATCTGAGCCTTGTAGGGCTTAACTGTTTTCTCTATATGATTTTATCTTAGACTGCCTGCAGTGGAGTGTTTTCCATCACTTTCTTAAACTGCTCCACTGTCATTTTTGCCTTTTCAGCGGCACGTTCCATTTTTAAATCGCCGTCTCGAACAAGCTGCACCAGCATCCGCATCTCACCAATGCTAATGCCTTCTTCTCTGCCTTCGGCCTTTACGCCCTGACTAAGGTTACACATAACAAGCACCTCTCTTTCCAGATCTTCGTTCATTGCAACGCCAAATTCTTCTTCAAGAATTTCCTTTTTCTCAGTAGCTGCTCTGGATGAAGAGAGCAGCACATCCATAAATTTCACAATACCTGTATAGTTTTCTGTACCCGACTCTCCCAGACAAATCGTTACAACGCTCATCAAATCATAGTTTTCTGATTTTTCAACAGCATTTCCAATCAACTGCTCTGGCCGAATGGAATAACGAATCAGAGTATTCTGAAACTCTTTAGTTGGATGTGTACAAACCCAGATAGAGTACACTTTTCGGATTTTCCCATACTCTGAGTTCGTGAATATCGGGCCGTGCTGTGCAGAGATCATTCTGCTGCAATAATAGATTGCACGCTTCGTCAAAGGGTACCCCGGATTAAAAGCGGTCTGCGCTTCTACATTGATAATAAGACGTATCACATCTTTCTGTTCAGCAGAACCTTCTGATGCTGGTGCGATTGCATCGAACCGAACATCATAATTGATGGTTCCCTCAGTCAGCGTAGAATCCTCATTATTGCTACCAGCAATTACGTCAGAAGTTTTCTTGGGTCTGTTTGTATCATCAACATGAACGCCAACTGTACCCACTTCTGGAGTTCCTTCGATATACTTCTCTGCAATTTCGTCTACGGAGCAGGCGCTGTACTCATTCACGCAGTTCTTCATAATCTGCGCCAGAATCTGTTTGTTGGCCAGCAGCTTCTTGGCAGCCTTATCATAACTCAAATCGTATTCCGTCTGCGTTATCGCATGAGCAAGCTGATTTTCCATCGGCATTCACTTCCTTACAGCAGGGTCAACAGGAGCATATACTATCCCTATTGTGCTTTCATCTTACCATAAAACACCTTGCATATCAAGCAGGCAGATGTAAACTTTTCAGCATAGATTTGTCCATATTGCCCATTCTGATTTGAATTCAGGCCAGCAAAATATTTCAATAGTGCCACACCTGTATTCCAGATTTTTCCGTCTTTTCTAACATTCCCGTTCATCTTTTTCAAGCGATATGATAACTGCGTTTTTCTCAGCTTCATACCTTCCCTTAAACTGATAGTCTTTCCCTGCAGCAAGACCATTTGCCTCTAATAACGCCTGGACGAACTGTACTCCATTGATCCTCATCCGGCACTGTCCGTCGGTCAGCAGCCTGTCCGGGACCTTAAAGGACATTGGATGTTCGGCAGCACATGGCGTAATTGCAATAGACTGCCGATCTTTCCTCTGCAAAATGCAAATATAGGCCGGACTTCCAAGAATACGGATAACATCTTTCCCCACATTCATTCTCCGACTTTCCGCCGGAATCGTCACCAGCAAATTCATAATTCGCTCAGAACTCATGTTGGCATTCCTCTCTCAGCAATCTCACCGCTCTGCTGTTCTATACTTTCAGACTGTTTTGCTAAATCCGGCAGTAATATATTTTCAGAGATTTCGCTTTCTTGGGACATCGACTCTTTTGAAAATGAATCTTCCTCCCGTACTGGCTCATCCAATACTGCTGACCCCTGATATCCAATAAAATCCTCAAACATGTTCATCTGATGATCTGCAATGTAGTCATTATAAGATTTTCCGATGCGATTCCTATAAGTATCCGGGAAGAATTTCATCTGTTTTTTCTTCATTTCGCCAGTAAGCGGGTCCGCATATTCCTGTGGCTTCGGTGTGAACATGATTGCTTCTTCCAGATCGAACAACATACAAAGGCCCTGATCTGAATTAGCCACTCGTCCAAGCACTTTATAACGGCATTCCCGATTCCAGTTCATGAGCCTGAAGATATTTTCTACAAATTCCAATGATGTAATATCCTTATTCACCCAGTTTTCGCCTTTCTGTCGTGCCCATTCAACAGACGCGCTGTCCTCTTCCGGGCACATAATCAACGCAAGCCGCTTCTTATTAGGGTGCAAAATCGGAAGGACATACTTGATTCCTTCAAAAAGCCGAATGCACGCCATATTAAATTTCATAACACCATATTTTATGCTTACTGCTGGCTTATTCAGCATGGAAAACTGGGTGCGCGGCGGAAGTTCATAGCCATCGAACTTTTCGTACTCCAGTTCTCTTTTATGTTCTTTCCGTATCTGTGCAAGTTCACGAATCAAGGAGATTTCCCGAACGCTCAGTTCCTGCGCCCTGCTTTGTTCTTCCATTCTATAAGTTCCTCCTACATCGACATCAAAAGATCATCCAGTTCACGTTGAACTTCATTTCTGCTTGGAATTGCACCAATCATGGGATTTTCTACGACTTGACCAGATTCCATCACATCACTAACTGTAATGCTCTGAACCCATTTACTCCGATATAACCGGCATTTCAGATTCATCGAACAATTTTCTTGTTCATACTGATTTTTCCCAGTCAAAATCCGGGATTCATCTAATTCAAAAATCAGAAATTTTGCATTTCCCTGACCCCGGCAGATACCACGGCACTGGTAACGGCAATTCATTTTCCAGTTCAACGTTTGAAGAATCAGGCCAGAAAACGCTCTGGCTGAAAAGGCACTATGGACGTCATTGTCATCTCTCCAGTGCATCGCTGTTGAAAAGCCGTGATTGCTCTTTCGCAAAATCACGACCTGCAGAATCGGATGATAGAGCAGTTCCACATACTCGCAGTCGTCCAACCGGCTATGGCAGGCCTTGCTGAAACGGATTCCATTTTTAGAAATCGTCATAACCGGGCTACTCTGGTTGATAAAGCAAGTACCTGAAACCGTCATATATTCAGATTGAAGTGCCTTTCCCAGTGTTGCCCCAGCCCTCATCTCTGCTATATCGTTCAGTTTCATCACCTCTTCCGGCAGATAGGTGCTCAGGCAAAGGCTGCGGATACTTTCAGCATTGATGCCGCTCCAGTTCGGATGGATGCCCACAAAGCCTTTCAATGCTCCCTGCCGGATTACCACAATATCCTGCACCCCGCACTTTTTGCTGCTGGATGCCACAAGATGTGCAGCTCGTGCGATTTCTGGGGAAACAATCGCTTCGTGATGTTCCGGGACATAGGCAGAGCAGCGATTGCCGTTATTCTTCGTGACCTTGCCCAGTTTGTAATCTACCACAATGCTCTTCCTAGCTTCCAGATCACCCCAGCGGCGTTCATTTTTCATGATGTTTGCCACCATCATGCCGTTCCACTCCTGCCTACCGCGCAGGGTGCTGCGCTTTTTCTGTGTCAGCACTGCCGCGATCTGATCGTAGTTATAGCCCTGGATAAACGCCAGAAAAATAAACCGCACCGTCTTTGCTTCTTCCGGCTCAATTACCAACCGTCCATCCTTCGTATGCCGATATCCCATCAGGTCGGCCACCGGGTACTGGCCTGTCATAATACGCTGGTCATACGAAAGGATCATCCGGCGACTCTTGTTGCCCGATTCCCAATCTGCCAGAAGTGCTTGAATGTCCAAACTATATTGGCTGCTTGGATTCAGCGTGTAGATGTTTTCAGTTTCAAAGTACACGCCAATGGGATGTGCCGGGTGCATGGTTTTCAATGCTGCAATCTGCGTCATACAATCCGAAAAATTTCGCGCAAACCGCGAAATGCTGGCACAGATAATCAAGTCCATCTTCTGGTCTTTGGCATCTCGCATCATGCGCTTAAACGCATCCCGTTTCCGCAGTGAAGTACCCGATTTTCCTTCATCGCTGTAAATATCCTGCAAATTCCAGTTTTCCGTTTCTGCAATCTTTTTGGTGTAATATAGAGTCTGGTTTTCAATGGAAGAAATCTGTTCTTCGCTGGAAGTGCTGACACGGGCATAAACCGCCACACGCTTCAGGTCGCTGTCGTAAATCGACGGTGTCGGTTTCGCCGGACGAAAGTAATCTTTTGCCGTTTTCTGCCCCTGTTCTGTCTGCTTATGGATTCTGTCACGAATCTCTGCTTTTCGCCTTTCAGATTCCAGATGTCGGCTCTGCCAGTCTGCCCCACTCGGCAGCACTTCAAGGTTTTCTACCGGAATACACTCTACGTCTTTTGGATTATACTGTCCTTCCACGTTCATTTTTTTCAGCCTTTGTCATTTCATGTTCCAGTCGGATTCTCCACTCAAGATAATCTTTCCTTCGGATCGATGTATATTTTTCAGCCAAATCTTTCAGGCTCTGCCGCTGGTTATCAACGTCAAGAATGGTGTCGATTCTCTGGTCATCATCGTCTGTAACAATATCCACTCGCATCGGCAAGTCAAACAGATATTTCAGCAAAAAACAGAAATCACAGGTATTTGCTGCAAGATAGGCCCTTGTCTGCGAGAAAATCAGATTTATGGAACCATTTTTGCAATCTTTGAGTAGATGCACCATTTCCGGGCGTTTATAAATTTCCTTATTCCCTGTGATGTCAATATAAACACCAACCAGCTTTTTATCGCTATCAGTTTTAAACTTTTCAGCATAGTAGGAACTGTGATAGGCTACTGCTGCATCCTTAGAGCGCTCCCACAATTTTGCAAGTTTCACATAGCCGCCAACTTTATACCTGTGGTCCATTCACAGCACCTTCTTCCGGCTGAACACTCCAATACCATCTCCGCTTTTTCTGGTAGCAGTGGATTCCCATTTCTGTTTTTACCATCCGTGCCACTCGTTTGCTGACACCCTCATTGTCCAGACGGCAATAAATTTCATTCGCGCTCATATCGCCTTTTTCAAGAAAATGCTTAATCCAATAGACCGCTTTTTGCTGTTCCGATTCAAATTCGGGTTTTCTATCTGGTTTCTGATTTTCAAAAGATTGCGGCCTGCATTCCAGCCACTGAAAGCCCTTGTCGGCGGAAATGGAAAAACGGATGTCTTCTGCCGTAGGCGCAAGACTGTTTTTGATTTGATGTACGATTCTTATATCAGGGTTCTCTGTATCCCGTTCCACCTGCAGGACACTTCGTGCTGCTGCCACAACATCAATGCTTCCCAAACTGCGGTACAACCCTTTGGAACCTTCTTTTTTATTAAGGTGGCCAATCAGAACGATGGCGCAGTCGTAGCCAGCAGCCCACATTCCAAGACGGCGCATGAGTTTCCGTGCCCTGCCTGCAATCTGCAAATCCGAATCGCTGCCAAGATAAGCCTGAATCGGGTCGATCACAACCAATCGCGGTCGAAATTCAATGATTGCCTGACGGATGCGCTCATCGTCCAATGTAAGGCCGTTATAAACTTCTTCGTTGATGAAAGCAATCTTCTTACAGTCTGCTCCGCAGCGTTCCAAACGGGGCTTAATCGTGTCTGAAACACCATCCTCTGAGCACTGATAAATCACTTTTTGCGGCGTACCAATTTTGCATCCGTCCGGGGTCTTACCTCCTGTTGAAAGTTCCGCAATCAGATTCATCATCATGGTAGATTTTCCATCGCCGGGATCACCCTGCAGAAGTGTGATTTTCCCGATTGCAATAAAGGGATACCACAGCCACCGTACATCCGTTGACTGAACTTCGCTATACAGTGTCAGCAGCCGTTCCATTTCATTTTCCCCACTTTAGTTTCACAGTTTGATTTCATGCTTTTATTATACGCTTGTCAGATGTTTTTTTCTGTAAGCCACCAGTTTACATGTGCATCGAAATGTAAACCAGTAGTTTACATTTCGCTCTCAGAATACACGACTGCTAGAGGTGTACCCACCGAATTCTGAGCTATGCATTTGGCTTTTTTCTATTGTTATAGTGCTAAAAATCAAAAATAATAGTATTAACTTATGTGGGCATTTGAAAGGAATGTTTTGTATCCACCCCGTTGAAGATGACCTGTAACTTATCTTCTCTGCAGATTCTCCGATCTAACGCAGACCGCTTCTCGGCATCCGAAATGCAGATAATCTTATCACAGAATGGTGCAGCCACCCTTTCAATAGCCGTGTACATTGCCTTTTTTCTTGCCGAGCATCGCATATTAAACGCCCACCCATGTGGATTATATACGCAGTGATTCTTCAGACCAATATCTGCGACACGAGCAATTGCTCCGGCTTTGCTGGAATGAGCATATACGATATCAGGGTTATATTTCCTTATCAGTTTTCTAACAGCTTTAATTGCCTTTAAGTCACTCGCCCCAATGGCTCTGGTCATTTCGATCTGTTCAAAAGAATCAACCAATCCTCTATAATCTTCCTCACGGAAATCCTGTGAGCAAACCAGTATATTCTCAAATTTTTCCTTATCCAAATACTTGAGAAGCATTCGGATGTAGCGATCCACGCCACCTGCAGCCTGTGCCACATGTAGTATTCTGATTTTATTCTTCCTCATCCCTCAATGCTCCCCACTGCTTTATTTATTGTCAACCAAATAAGTTCCGAACCCAGTTTGTTTTATTGCACGACAGCAAGCCTGTATACAGATTGCAGCAACAATCTATACGCAGGCTCGCCTTCGTACCTCCTTATTCTGTTTTCTGCTCTATCAGCTTTCGCTGTGGTGGGTTAAGTATAGAGCGCAACCAGAAGCCATTAGCACCTGAAATCACGCTGGCCGTAACGCACCATGACAGGCAGAAACAGGTTGAGGTGAAAAGGTCAAGCCGCGTAAACCCGCATGAAATCAGGCTTTTCTCTGGTTGCCCATATGCGGTTGTCAAGTAAGGAACAAAAATTTTTGTAAATAAATAAGCCCTACAAGGTTTTCAAATCGGTTTTGAACCAATTTGATCCTTGTAGGGCTTATCTCTTAATTTTTATGGACGAAGACCCTTTACAAGAGTCTGAAATTCCTGTTCTGTATCCACAAAGTGGTAAGGCGCATACTCACCATACGCTGTTGGTCTGCTGATTGTTACAAGCTGTACTCCCTTATATCCAACCTCTCTGTTCAATTCTCTTTTTAATTCCACCAGATGCTTCCCATGCGTTGTTTTTAGAGCAAAACAACCATGCGCATTACGATCTTTTGCTACCAAATAGCACATTATTCAGCACCTCCTTAAATTCATGTTCATTCCGAATCAATCCATTTTCATACTTTTCACGCATTATCTTCCCTGTTTCCACGGGATAACTCTTTTTATACAGATAATCGTGAAGCCAGTTATTTAATTGCCTATCAAACAACGTATTAAATTGGATTTCTATGGGGTAATGTCTTCCACTTTTCTGATAGTACACATGGACACCCCTGTAACCATCATCCACTGCCTTTCCTTTTGCCATATCAGCAATCCGGAACGGTGAAAACTCTTCTTCTAATATTTGATCGTAGCTATCACAAAAAGCCCGGAAGCCCAGAATATCATTAAACACTTTTCGTGTCTGATGATCCGGATAGTAACGATCATACTTCAAAAGTATAGAATCCAAGCTCTTAACCCTGTAGTCTAGCGCAATATTAGAAAGGATTTCCTGTTCATCCAACCACTCAGTCATCGAAATCAGTTCAGCAATTAACAAATCCTTATCAAAATAATGCAAGTTCTTCTTCAACGGAATTTCCAAATGCGACTCAAATGATAGTGCATCTAAAATTCCCACCGATAAGCCATTCATTTTCAGCAATTGCTCATTCATAGAGATGCCTCACTGCTTATTAGGATTCTTATTGTTATCGGTTTTCAACTAATTGAGCCTCGTATAGCCTATCTGCTTATTCGATATAGTTTTAGTGACCAGCTGTTCTTAGCAGCCTTATCATCACTCGAATTATACTTCGTCTAAGTTATCGCATAAGCAAGCTGGTTTTCCATCAGCATTCACTTCTCAGCAACAGGTTCAACGGGAGTGTACACTCTCCCTATTGTGCTTCCATCTTACCATAAAACGCTTTGCATATCAAGCTTGCAGATGTAAACTTTTCGGCATAGATTTGTCCATATTGCTCTTTTTTCGGCATCATGCCGTCATTTAAATTGATGTTTTCCCCTGTCACCAAATCATTTGCCTTCAATAGTTTTCAATTCTTCAAGGTAATAGTCACCATGATAGAATTTAGAAACATCCATATCAAGAGCTTCAATTACCCGACAGGCCAAGCCAAAAGAGGAAGTCAAAATATTTCTTTCCCCAGATTCCAGCCTTTGATATTGACGTAAAGTTATATCGGCTCGATCAGCAACTTCTTGTTGCGTCATCCTTAATATTTGTCGTCTTTCCGATAAGACAGCCGCTGCCGTTGGAATTATCGTTTGAAAGCCATCTAAAATTCCGGCACTCATAGTATTAGCTCCCTTCATCACGTCCATTTGGACGTATTATACGCCCAAGTGGACGTGATGTCAAGTTGTACACTTTTGAGGCGAGAGGGCACTTTGTTCATCTTTTTCAAGCGAAATGATAACTGCATTTTTCTCGGCATCATACCGTCCTTTAAACTGATGGTCTTTTCCTGCCGCCAGACCATTTGCTTCCAGCAACACCTGAATGAACTGTATTCCGTTAATCATCATCCGACACTGCCCATCGGTCAGTAGCTTGTCCGGGACCTTAAAGGACATGGGATGCTCCGCAGCACACGGCGTGATTGCAATAGCCTTCCGATCTTTCCTCTGCAAAACGCAGATATAGGCTGGACTTCCAAGAACACGAATAACATCTTTTCCCACGTTCATCCTCCGACTTTCAGCCGGAATTGTCACCAGCAAATTCATAATTCGTCCCGAATTCATGTCTGCATTCCTCTCTCAGCAATCTCATTGCCTGATTGTTGTACGTTTTCAAGCTGTTCCGGTAAATCTGGCGAAGGTATATTTTCAGATTCTTCACGTTGTGGAATCGGTATTGAAGTAGTGCCTGCTTCCCGTTCGGGCTCATCCAATACAGTAGAACTCTGATACCCAATGAAGTCCTCAAACATGTTCATCTGATGATCTGCAATGTAGTCATTATAAGATTTTCCGATACGGTTCTTATAGGCATCCGGGAAGAATTTCATCTGCTTTTTCTTCATTTCACCAGTAAGCGGATCTGTATATTCCTGTGGCTTCGGGGTGAACATGATTGCTTCTTCCAAATCAAACAACATACAAAGACCCTGATCTGAATTAGCCACCCGTCCAAGCACTTTATAACGGCATTCCCGATTCCAGTTCATGAGCCTGAAGATATTTTCCACAAATTCCAATGATGTAATATCCTTATTCACCCAGTTTTCGTCCTTCTGCCGTGCCCATTCAACAGATGCGCTGTCCTCTTCTGGGCACATAATCAGCGCAAGCCGCTTCTTGTTTGGGTGCAGAATCGGAAGAACATACTTGATTCCTTCAAAAAGCCGGATGCAGGCCATATTAAATTTCATAACGCCATACTTTATGCTCACTGCTGGCTTATTCAGCATGGAAAATTGTGTACGCGGCGGAAGTTCATAGCCATCGAACTTTTCGTACTCCAGTTCTCTTTTATGTTCTTTCCGTATCTGTGCAAGTTCACGAATCAAGGAGATTTCCCGAACGCTCAGTTCCTGCGTCCTGCTTTTTTCTTCCATTCTATAAGTTCCTCCTACATCGACATCAAAAGATCATCCAGTTCACGTTGAACTTCATTTCTGCTTGGAATTGCACCAATCATGGGATTTTCTACGACTTGGCCGGATTCCATCACATCACGGGCCGTAATGCTCTGAACCCACTTATGCCGATACAGCCGGCATTCCAGGTTCATCGCGTATCCATCAGCCTGTTCATAATGATTTTTCCCAATCAAAATCCGAGACTCATCCAACTCAAAGAGCAGGAATTTTGCGTTTTCCCGTTCCTGGCAGATACCACGGCACTGATAGCGGCAATTCATTTTCCAGTTCAATGTTTGGAAGACCAGTCCAGAAAATGCTCTGGCTGAAAAGGCACTATGGACGTCATTGTTGTCTCGCCAGTGCATCGCCGTTGAAGAGCCATAATCGCTCTTTCGCAAAATCACGACCTGCAGAATCGGATGATAGAGCAGTTCCACATATTCGCAGTTGTCCAGCCGGGTGTGGCAAGCCTTGCTGAAACGGATTCCATTTTTTGAGATTGTCATAACCGGGCTGCTCTGGTTGATAAAGCAAGTACCTGAAACCGTCAGATAATCAGATGACAATGCCATATCCGACTTCTTTCCAAACCGCATTTCCGTCATATCGTTCAGTTCGGCCACTTCTTCCGGCAGATAGGCATTCAGGCAGAGGCTGCGGATGCTTTCGGCATTGATACCGTTCCAGTTCGGATGAATACCCACAAAGCCTTTCAATGCTCCCTGCCGGATTACCACAATATCCTGCACCCCGCACTTTTTGCTGCTGGATGCCACAAGATGTGCAGCTCGTGCGATTTCTGGGGAAACAATCGCTTCGTGATGTTCCGGGACATAGGCAGAGCAGCGATTGCCGTTATTCTTCGTGACCTTGCCCAGTTTGTAATCTACCACAATGCTCTTCCTAGCTTCCAGATCACCCCAGCGGCGTTCATTTTTCATAATGTTTGCCACCATCATGCCGTTCCACTCCTGCCTACCGCGCAGGGTGCTGCGCTTTTTCTGTGTCAGCACTGCCGCGATCTGATCGTAGTTATAGCCCTGGATAAACGCCAGAAAAATAAACCGCACCGTCTTTGCTTCTTCCGGCTCAATTACCAACCGTCCATCCTTCGTATGCCGATATCCCATCAGGTCGGCCACCGGGTACTGGCCTGTCATAATACGCTGGTCATACGAAAGGATCATCCGGCGACTCTTGTTGCCCGATTCCCAATCTGCCAGAAGTGCTTGAATGTCCAAACTATATTGGCTGCTTGGATTCAGCGTGTAGATGTTTTCAGTTTCAAAGTACACGCCAATGGGATGTGCCGGGTGCATGGTTTTCAATGCTGCAATCTGCGTCATACAATCCGAAAAATTTCGCGCAAACCGCGAAATGCTGGCACAGATAATCAAGTCCATCTTCTGGTCTTTGGCATCTCGCATCATGCGCTTAAACGCATCCCGTTTCCGCAGTGAAGTACCCGATTTTCCTTCATCGCTGTAAATATCCTGCAAATTCCAGTTTTCCGTTTCTGCAATCTTTTTGGTGTAATATAGAGTCTGGTTTTCAATGGAAGAAATCTGTTCTTCGCTGGAAGTGCTGACACGGGCATAAACCGCCACACGCTTCAGGTCGCTGTCGTAAATCGACGGTGTCGGTTTTGCCGGACGAAAGTAATCTTTTGCCGTTTTCTGCCCCTGTTCTGTCTGCTTATGGATTCTGTCACGAATCTCTGCTTTTCGCCTTTCAGATTCCAGATGTCGGCTCTGCCAATCCGCCCCACTCGGCAGCACTTCAACGTTTTCTGCTGGGATGTATTCTGCGTTCATTTCTTTTCAGCCTTTGTCATTTCATGTTCCAGTCGGATTCTCCACTCAAGATAATTTTTCCTTCGGATCGATGTATATTTTTCAGCCAATTCTTTCAGACTCTGCCGCTGGCTATCAACGTCAAGAATAGTGTCAATTCTCTGGTCGTCATCATCTGTAACAATGTCCACCCGCATCAGCAAATCAAACAGATATTTCAGCAAAAAACAGAAATCGCAGGTGTTTGCTGCAAGGTAGGCTCTTGTCTGCGAGAAAATCAGATTGACTTTTCCTTTTTTGCAGTCTTGAAGCAGATGCACCATTTCCGGGCGTTTATAAATTTCCTTATTCCCTGTGATGTCAATATAGACACCAACCAGCCTTTTATCCGCATCATCCCTAAACTTTTCAGCATAGTAGGAACTGTGATAGGCTACTGCTGCATCCTTAGAGCGTTCCCACAGTTTTGCAAGTTTCACATAGCCACCAACCTTATACTTGCGGTCCATTCATAGCACCTTCTTCCAGCTGAACACTCCAATACCATCTCCGCTTCTTCTGGTAGCAGTGGATTCCCATTTCCGTTTTTACCATCCGCGCCACTCGTTTGCTGACACCCTCATTGTCCAGACGGCAATAAATTTCATTTGCGCTCATATCGCCTTTTTCAAGGAAATGCTTGATCCAGTAGGCAGCTTTCTGTTGCTCTGTATCAAATTTAGGTTCGGCGTCCGGCTGTTGTTTTTCAAAAAGCTGTGGCCTGCATTCCAGCCATCGAAAGCCCTTGTCGGCAGAAATGGAAAAGCGGATGTCTTCTGCCGTAGGCGCAAGACTGTTTTTGATTTGATGTACGATTCTTATATCAGGATTCTCGGTATCTCGCTCCACCTGCAGGACGCTTCGTGCTGCTGCCACAACATCAATACTGCCAAGGCTGCGGTACAGCCCTTTGGAGCCTTCTTTTTTGTTAAGGTGTCCAATCAGAACGATGGCACAGTCGTAACCAGCAGCCCACATTCCAAGGCGGCGCATGAGTTTCCGCGCCCTGCCTGCGATTTGCAAATCCGAATCGCTGCCAAGATAAGCCTGAATCGGATCGATCACGACCAATCGAGGCCGAAATTCAATGATTGCCTGACGGATGCGCTCATCGTCCAATGTAAGGCCATTATAGACTTCTTCATTGATGAAAGCGATCTTCCTGCAGTCTGCTCCACAGCGTTCCAGACGGGGCTTTATCGTGTCTGAAACGCCATCCTCCGAGCACTGATAAATCACTTTTTGCGGTGTACCGATTTTACAACCGTCCGGGGTCTTACCTCCTGTTGAAAGTTCGGCAATCAGATTTATCATCATAGTAGATTTTCCATCGCCAGGATCACCCTGTAGCAGTGTGATTTTCCCTATCGCAATAAACGGATACCATAACCACCGTACATCCGTTGATTGAACTTCGCTATACAGTGTCAGCAGCCGTTCCATTTCGTTTTCCCCACTTTATTTTCGCAGCTTAATTTCATGCTTTTATTATACTCTTATCAGATGATTTTTTCTGTGAACCAGCAGTTCACTTGTTGCTCAAAATGTGAACTGTTGGTTCACATTTTGGTCTCAGAAGCCATCTCTGCTAGAGGGAAAAAATAAGAATTCTGACTTCTATGCAAATTGCCTATTTGGTTCCTCTTGATTCATTTCTCTATAAGTCAAATAATTAAAGTATCTTATGCGGGCATTTGAAAGGAAGATCACTATATGTCCGTAAATCGTACTTCTCTAGGAAAACGAATCAGCTTCTACCGTTCAAAATCGAATCTGACGCAAGAAGTTCTTGCCGCAAAAGTCAACTGCAGTCGTGAATACATTGTCCAAATCGAAAATGGCACAAAGGTTCCAAGCCTTTCTGTTCTTGTCAAAATTGCCAACACGTTATCCGTTTCCGCGGATGAGCTTTTGCTCGACTGTCTTGAATATTCATCTTCCTCTGCAAACTCTGAAATTCATCGCTTGCTGTTGGACTGTAATGAAACTGAACAGACTGTCATTATCCGCACGGCAAAGGAGTTAAAGGCCACTCTTGTCAGCCTTGGAGTTTAACATTATTTCGCAGTAAAAAGCACAAAATAAAACGGCCCGCATAAGCTGCAGACGCACCCTCGAATTCTCCTGGGTGCTGTCTGTGGTTTACGCGAGCCTTCGATTTTTTGCTTCTGAAATTCTGTATTTACCTTAAATCAAGAAATCGCTGCACTTACTTTTCCTCATAACTGTTCAATGCATCCTCAAATGTAAAGCGAATTTTCACGCGTTCATCGTTGAAAACCTCAATGCGGTCAATAAAGGTTTCTACCACATTCTGTGATAAGTGCATCACATCGCCTGCTTCTTCTACAGTACTCATGACAGTCTGCAAATGATCGGTGTCCCTCTTCACAGGCTGAAAGACTTGATTTTTCTCGGTACGCAGCCGTTGGATCTGCTCCATCCGTTCATCTTCCTGCACTCGGTAAGCATCTCTCTGTCGGATGAACTCTTCCTTACTCATGTTTCCATCAGCATACTGCTCATACAGTGCAACACGAAGTTTTACGATCTCTGCCTTTTCTGCACTCAGCTTTTCTTCCTGCCGTTCTAGTGTGGAAAAGCAGATTAAGGCTTTGCGTTCCCGTTCGTGCAGGATTTCCAGTATATGTTCCGCCTGCTTTATCTGCGCTGTCAACGCATTTCGGACGATATGTTCCAGCAGTTCCTCGGAGATCGGGATTCGCTTGCAAGGGCTGTCCACCGCAGTGGCCGAAAATCTGCAGTTAAAAGATGGTCCGAGTTTCTTGAGAACACGATATTTCATCAGTTTCTGGCAGTAGCCGCAGTAGACCTTGCCTTTCAGCGGATACTGGTGTTTTGTGTAGTTCCCGGTCTGATGATTCCCGTGCTGCAGCATAATAACCTTTTGTGCCTGCTCAAATTCTTCCGTGGTCACAATGGCGGCATGGCTGTCCTCAATTCGTACCTGCTGTTCCAAGGGAGCGCGCAGAACCCGATGCTTACAGGGAACCGGCATAATGAATTTCGCGCCCACATAGGTGCCCTTATACTTCTCATTTTTCAGAACATGATAAACCGTCCCGCTTGTCCAATGGCTGCGCTGCAAGTCCCATGCTTTCTGCTCGCTGTACACATGATTTTCCGCCACGTGATACGCTGCCGGAGTTGGAATCTGCTTTTCGTTCAGGATTTTTGCGATGGTGCCTGTTCTGTTGCCCTGCAATGCCAGTTCAAAAATCAGGCGCACATACTGGCTGGCTACCGGGTCAAGGATCAGCTTATGGCAGTCGTTCGGGTCCGGCAGGAATCCGAATGGGCGGTATCCTCCGAGATACATTCCTTTCTTCTGCATCACATGGTCGGCTGCTGCGATTTTAGCGGAAAGGTCCCGGCTGTAGGATGCGTTGATGATGTTCTTGATGGCTACTTCCAGTCCGCGCACATCGTTTCCGGCCTGCATCCCACTGTCATACCCATCGTTGACGGAGATGAAGCGAACGCCCAGCAACGGGAAGATGCGCTCCATATAATCGCCTGCTTCAATATAGTCACGGGCGAACCGGGAAAAGTCCTTTACGATAATCGTTTTTATCTTGCCATCCTGTGCATCCTGAATCAGCCGCTGAAATGCAGGACGGCTTGTAGATGTGCCGGAGTAGCCATCGTCAACGTACTCCTGACGCGGCTCTGCAGCCAGTTCCGGGTGAGCTATGATGTACCCCTCTACCAGTCCGCGCTGGCCCTGAATGCTGTTGCTCTCAGCCTTATCAGCACCCACATCCTCGTCCGCAAGAGAAAGCCGGTAATAGGTTCCGATCATCTGCTGCTCACCGCCTTTCAAACGTGTAGATCAATTCTGCCTTTACGATTTCTGCTGCACGATTTTCCAGATTTCTCATACGGCGTACCCACTCCATCTGATTTTCTTCTTTCAGTTTTTCCGAAATGTTCTCCCTCTGGCTCATCTGCTCGATCAAAACCTCATATCGTTCTGCTGCCTGTTTTTCCACGTCTGCCAAAACAGTATCCAGTTTTCCACTCAGCAGCAGGCTCTGATAATAGGCTGGTTTTCGCAGTTTCAGGTACGCCTTGTGCAGCATTCCCCAGCGGCCAACCGGACGAGTCTGTAGCAGCTTCAAGGCTGGCAGGTAATAATCATCAACCAAAACATATTCCAGCCCAGTCCGGGCATCATAGATTTTCTCTTTCATTGCTTTGCTCTCCTTTTTCATCACAGTAAAAATTCCGCGTGAGTAATTTTCCTGCGGTCCACTTCAATTTTCTTTACATACTGCTGCAGATTGTCTGCCGTTAAAAGGACTTCGGTGTTTCCTGCGATCTGCTTTTTCTGCCGCAATTCTTCTTGAATCAACGCAAGTTCTTTCTCTTTTTTGGATTTTTCCTGTTTTTGTTCTACGATTTCATTTTCCAAGTTCTGCTTTAATTCCAAGAATTTCTCTTTTGAAAGTTTTCCGAGGACATACTGCTCATAGCCGCTGCGCTTCTGCGATTCCATCCGAACGATATTGCCCGACACCTGTTCCATTTCACGGCTCAATGCAACTTTCTTTGTTTCAAGGTTGCTATTTCCCGAATTCTTCTGTATCAGCTTTTTCAAATTCTTATGTTCTTCCATCCGCTGGTGCAGTTCCTTATGGATGCCGTTCCAGAGGTCTTTCTCTGAGATGGAAACATGGCAGAATTTACAGTAAAAATACAGTGAACCATCACTTTGCCAATGGCAAACCAGCTTTTCGCTGCACTTTTTGCAAAATATTCTGCCTTTGAAAATATTCGGATTATTCTCTCTGCGCTGTCTGCACCACTTTTTCCGCTCATCCCTGATCGCTTGCTCAGTTTCTCGCACTGCGAAAACTTCATCAAACAGTTCCCAGCTGATAATTGCCGGGTGACTGTCCGGCACCATCCGCCAGTCTTCTCGTGGATTTTCTCCGATTTTTCGATACATTTCATCGTAGGCGATGCGGTTATACACCATGGTTCCCGTGTAGACCGGATTTTCCAGAACCTTTGTCACGAAAGCTGGCTGCCATGCAGGGCCCTTTACCCGTGAGGTATTTCTCATATAACCCAACTGACAACGGCGTATAAAAGGTGTTGGGATTCCCTGAGCAGACAGCTTCTTTGCAATCTCACGCTCTTTCATGCCGGATTTCTTCAAGAGGAAAATCCGCATCACCACATCGCTGACTTCCTCATCCAGAACCAAATGATTCTGCTGATTTCTCTTGTAACCGAACGGAACCGGGGTATAGATTTCTCCCCGCGCTTCCTTGGAGCGAAAGCACGACTGGATCTTCTGGGACAGGTCTTTCGAGTACATCTCATTGATCATGCTCTTGATCGGCACCAGCATCCCATCCCGGTTCTGGCTGTTCAGGCTGTCATAGTTATCGTTGATGGCTATAAATCTTACGCCGAACAGCGGAAACACCTGTTCCAGATACTGGCCTGTTTCCACGAAATTGCGGCCCAAACGCGAGAAGTCCTTTACCACGATGCAGTCGATTTTCCGCTCCTGCAGTGCTTTCAGCAACCGCTCAAATTCCGGGCGGTCAAAGTTCATCCCTGTGCACCGCTTGTCCGCAAACACATCCAGCAGCATCAGATCATCCCGGTGGTTGATATACTCTTTGATGTAAGAAATCTGCACTTCCAGCGATTCCGTATCCCGAAGTACATCATCAAAATCGGACAGTCGTGCGTAAATTGTGGTTTTCCAGATACGGTGCGGTGCGTTCTCCGCTTCCCGCTGCGCCGCACTTACCTTCTTTCTTACTCTTGCCATATGTCCAGCCTCTCCTTTCATGCAGATACTTCACGCTGCCCCATCTTCTTTTGATGCAGTTCTTCCAGCAGGTCCGCAATTTCATCCTGGAATCGGAACGTAATTTCTACCCGATTGCCCTCATAGACTTCGATTTTCTCAATCAGTTCCACGACCATCGGACGGGTGATCTCTTCCAGTTTCCGATACTTACGGTACACGTCCAGAAATGGATACGCATTCGGGGCAGTCTGCAGATTTTTCTGTTCCGTTTCCAGTTCTGTGATTTTACGGTCATACTCTTCGATTCGCTTGCTGTACAGTTCGTTGTAGTTCAGAAAATCCTCCCGTGTGAGGATTTCGTCTGCATAATCCCCGTACAGTTTTTCCTTAATGCCCTGGGTATGGGCCTTTTCTGCTGTCAGCTGCCGAATCTGCCGTTCGATGCGCCGCACACGATATGGTTCCTGCTGGGCCTGCCGGATGCTTTCCACAAACTCGGCTTCTTCCATCACGATTTGAATCTGCATCTGAAGCGCGTTCCGCACGACGTTATAGAGTTTTTCATCCCGCAGATTATGGCTCGTGCAGCTGCCCTTGTTCTGCTTGCTGCCGGAGCACTGATAATAGATATACCGCTTTCCTTTATAGCTGGCCGACCTGCGCACTAGCCGGCTGCCGCAGTCCCCACAGTAGAGAAAGCCTGCAAACAGGGCCACCGTTTCGGCATCGTTCGGCCTGCGAGTTTCGGTTTCCAGAATCCGCCGCACCAGCTCAAACTGCTCTGCCGGAATGATTGCTTCATGGGTGTTGTCCACGATTACCCAGTCCCGCATCGGCACGTTCATTTTCTTTTTGGAGCGATAGTCCAGTCTCCTTGTCTTTCCCTGCACCAGTTTTCCGATATAGACCTCGTTGTGCAGAATGCGGTCCACCGCCTTGGCAGACCACGGCGGCTCATCGCTCTTGCGGAAATGCAGGCTCAGCTTTGCACCGCTCTGTAGCTTTCGCGCAGCCGGGGACGGCACCTTTTTCGCATTCAATCGGTCTGCGATGCTCTGATTATTCATGCCACTGATCTTCCAGCGGAAAATATCTTGCACTGTTTCCGCTGCCAGTTCGTCCACAATCAGTTTGGTATGATTGCTGGGGTCCTTCTGGTATCCATAGGTTGCAAAACTTCCCACAAAATCACCGCGTTTCCGCTTGACCGCAAGCTGACTTTTGATCTTGACGGAAATATCCCGGCAGTAGGCATCATTGAGCAAATTCCGCATCGGGACCATGATGGAATCGCTGGTCTTCCACGCAGATTGACTGTCATAGTTGTCTGTCGCAGCAATCAGCCGGACCCGCATGACCGGGAAAATCCGTTCCAGATAGCGTCCCACTTCAATATAGTTTCGCCCGAATCGGGATAAATCTTTGACCAGAATGCAGTTGATGGTTCCTTGCTCCAGCTCCTGAAACAGCCTTTGAAACGCAGGCCGCTCAAAGTTCGAGCCGGAGTAGCCATCGTCCACAAACTCATCCACGATGCACAGTTCCGGGTGGTCTGCAGTATAGGCTTCCAGCAGGGTACGCTGGTTTGCAATACTGTCGCTCTCTGTCTTATCGCCATCTTCACGGGATAAACGCAAATACAAAGCTGTACGATAACGAGTTGAATTTTGCTGCGGTTTCTTCTGCGAATAGATATCAGGGTATAACAAAAGCCTTCCACCTCCTTAACGAATCGGCAATACTGTTCGTCAGAGAAGCGAAAGGCTCCACATTTTCTATGTAGAACAAGCCCACCGAGCAAGTTCTGCTCAGTTGGCACATTCCTATTTTCTTACCCACAAACAGCTTACCAGAATCATCATCTTTTGTCCAGTGCTTTATCGCATTAAAGTGTGAAATTTTTCTGCGTGCTTTTTCAGCAGCTCGCCGAAAGTTTCTCTGCCTTTTCAACTGGCAGACTGAAAGCACCTGCCAATGCGCTCAGATAGTGTGCTGCTCCCTCTTGGTGCAAAATTCAGCTTTACAATAATTCCATTGTCCAGATAGCAGTAAGGATTTCGGACCTTATCCAGCAGATTTTTCAGCCTTTCCTCCTGTGGCAGTCCGTGTCCCACTGCATCCTGCGGCAGTTTCTCCAGTTCAGACTGTTCAATCGTGCGGATGTCCCGGTTCTTCATCTGGTGGATCTGCTCCAACCAATTCATTGTGCCGTTTTCTTGCAATCGCGTTCCTCCCATTCAAGCCAGAAGTGTTTTCAGTAAATCCAATTTTGCCTGTCCTATATCCTTTCTCATGCTGGGGCCTGTGCAGGCAATCGGGGTACACAGTTCCAGCAGACGGTCATAGATACGGGCGTGGGCGGTATCCTGCGGTTTTTTCAACTCCGTCAAGGTCAGATTCGTGGTAACGATCAGCGGTTTCCGGCTGCGGTAGCGACTGTCGATAATGTTGTAAATCTGCTCCAGCGCATATTCCGTGCCGCGCTCCATGCCGAAATCATCAATGACAAGCAACGGATAGCCGCAGAGCCTGTCCACGACTTCATTCCGCCCGGAAAAGGCGTTATTCAGTTCATTCATGATTCGGGCAAAATTCGTCATGCAGACGGCCACTTCCTGTTCCATCAGGGCATTGGCAATGCAGCCCGCCATAAAACTCTTGCCTGTACCAACACCGCCCCAGAGCAGCAGCCCCACATTCTTTTCCCGCATTTCCGGCCAGTGAGCCACATACCGCTGTGCCAGCTGCATCTGTGGATTTTGCCCGTGATCGTTTGCAAATGTCCAGTGCTGCATCGCCCAGTCGGTAAAGCCCTGCAGCTTCAGCCGCTGTACTTTCTCGTAATGCAGCCTTGCACGTTCTTCTTTCTCTTGCTTTTCCCTTGTAGCCTGCCTGCACCGGCATTCAGCCGGATGGCGGTCACGCCCAAACAGTTTTTTGCCATTCGGAAAGAACGCTTCCTTGGGAGTTTTGCAGTTGCCGCAGTACAGCAGCCCATCTTCTGCAACATAGTCCTGCGGTTCCACAGAGATCGTCATAAGCCTGTCCATCGCTGTCTGGATCGTTTCCGTCATAAACTTTCCTCCTTGTTGTAGGTATAGTCCGGGATGCCTGCTCCCGGTTTCTGTTGTCTTTTCTTCCGTGCTGACCAGCTACGCAGGGTCGCCGCATGGTCTGCGTACTTCCTGCCTGTAGACTGCATATAGGCTGAAAGGTCTTCGATCAGAGTATCCAACTCTGCAATTTCCATTTCCAGTTCCGAATAATCTTCCAGAAAAACATTCCGATATCGCCCATACGCTTCTTTAGTTCTATTCAGTTGGTTCAATCTTAGGTTGTTCTTATTTATTTGGTTAGGTGTGCAGTTTTGCGCAACCGTATTGCTCACTTTTGAGCAATCAGGCTGCTCATTTTTGACCATCTCGACTGTGCATTTCTGCGCAGTAGATGGGAAGCTTAGGAACACCTGGTTTGGCTTGGAAAAGCCATTGGACCGCCGTTCGATCAGCCGTGCAGCTTCCAGTTCCCGCAGAGCGCGGGTGACACTGGAAATGCTGCTCTGAAGATCTTCCGCCAGCCCTGCCAGCGGATAGAGCACATATGCCCGGCCCTGTGCATCCACCCAGCTGTTCTTCTGCGAAAGGGTCATGCGGTCCAGCAGCAGAACATATGTTAGCCGCGCTGTATGGGACAGGCTCATCTGCAGCAGAAATTTCGGATAAGGGAAATACGCGGGCAGTGGGGTTTGTGCTTTGATGTACTCTTTACTCAAACTTCCTCCTAGTCGTTTTCAAAAGTCCCTGCCGAATGGGAAAGCCACCTGTGGGCTTACGCATCCGACAGGGTTCCGGGGTGCGGGGTGGAAGACCCTGCTGATTTACAGGCTCATATCGTAGCTACGCTTCTTGCGTTTCGGTTGACGCTCGCGCTGTTCCTGTCGAGCCTGCTCCTGCCTTGCCTTTTCGCGGACTTTGGCCTCCCACTCGCGTTTCCATGCAAGATCGGATTTCATCTCATTGGTTTTTCGGAAGATGCTGTACACATTATCCGATGCAATTTCCAGACACCTGGATTCTTCCCTCAGGGGAGCATATGCCTTTTTCCTCTCTGCGATTTCTTGCGTCAGTTTTTCTTTCCGCTTTTTCAGAGATTTCAGCGATGGCAGCTTTCCATCATTTTCTTCCCGGAAGTATTTCACGGATTCTGCATAGGCATCCAATTCCTTGGAATGCTCTGCACGGAATTTTTTCTTGAGAATTGCTTTCGTAAATTGCTGCTGAACCTCTTTTGTAGAAAGGTACTGCCCCGCATAATGAATCTGTTCATTGATTTTGTACAGTTCATCCTCTGCCTGTGACAGTCGTTCATACGCTGCCTGCGCATTGGCCTGCGCAGTTTTACACAGATCGTTCAGTTCTGTCAGATCGTTAATGTTATTCTCCTGTACCCATACCAGCGTTTCAGCCATTTTCTGCAAATTGCTGATTTTGACCTTTAGCGCATAGGCCAGATTTTCCTGTGCCTTAACGTTCTCCTGCAGGTCCACAACGAGCCGTAGCCTGGTTCTGGTTGTAAAGATCAGTATGGGTTCTTCCTTGTACCGCAGATTCTTCTCGGCGTTCTGAACAAAGAATCCTTCCAGACATTCTCTTTTGCAGCTTTCTCCCAGAGAACGCTCCGATATGAACTTGTTCCGTTCCGGCGGCAGATAGCTATAATGCCCACGTTGTGTTTTGACAAAAATGTTATATTCTTCCTGCAGGATGTCTTGAAAATCTTCATACGAGATTGCTTTCTCACGAGCAGCGGCAACAGCATCCCGGATAAGCTGCTTCTGTGTTTGAAACTTTGTCGGGTTGGGCGTAAATCCTTCCGTTTCGATTTCCTGCTTTTTCTCATCCAGCCGCCGCTGTGCCCAGTACTCCGCTTCGGTCACACCCGTTCTGGATGGTGACAGTAAATCGACCTGATGCAGAAATTCGCGTTGGCATAAATCCATGAGGGATTTCTGCAGGTGTTTCAGGTACTCGTTCGTCACATGGTGCTTGTACCCTGCCTTGCAGTCAATGGGCCGCTCCATAAAGGGCTGCTTAGGCACATCCCGTTTTCGCAGACTGTTGATTACGATATGTACATGAATATTGCCACTGCCATTATGACCGTCCATGTGCGTACAGACCAAAGCCTGATGCCCCGGAAAATTTACTTTTGCGTATTCCAGTCCAAGCTCCTGCGCCCGTTTACCCGTCAAACAATTTTCTGTGTTGTCCCGTGGGTCAAAGCTGATGATGTAATGATGGCTTTTGATTTCATCCTTGTTTTGGTTCTTCTGGTATTCGCGGTTCAGCTGCTGACAGGCAGCATCGAAAGAGTAGGGTTCGCAGTTCAGACCGTTCAGATAAAACTCATCCCGCATGATGCGATTTCCGTTCTGGTCAAGGATCGGAGTTTTCCGAAGCTCATCATGCTTGAAAATCAGATACTCCAGTGCAGCACCATAGTTGGAACTCTTACTTGCGATATGCTTTAAGATTGCCATAGTTCTTTCCTGCCATTTCTGCGACCTGCTCCCGCATTTCAAAAATACAGGAAATCGCATGGTTGATGTTTTCTTGCATCGCACGGGACTGGATACCGCCGCTGTTGAAGAACGCCGCGATCTGGTTCAAGTTGTTCCCGATGGCGGCAAACTCCCGTGTAATTGCTTCGATCTCGTCCGGGTGAACATAGAACACATACGAGGTATTCACGCGGCCTTTCATCAGCATCTGTGCTGCAAATTCAGAGAGGGTCATTCCGGCATCTTCTGCCTGCTGGTGTAAAAGTTCATGTACTGTTTCTGTTACTCGTGCGGAGATTACTTTTGTCTTTACGATCGATTTCACTTTCTTCTTCGTTCTTGGCATTGAGTCTCCTTTCTAAAATCAAAAACTTGATTTTCCCGGCAGTGCATCTGCACTCCGGCTGTGACCTGCTGTAGCAGGCCACCAATGGGCAAAATCATGTGATTTTGCTCGATGTGAGGGTATGGGGAGCACAATCCCCATCAAGATGCCGCCGTGGAGAAATCGCCCGTAGGAGCGGTTTCGTATACAAAGGCGAATCTTGCTCTTAACTACCGTCCACTCTGTCCCAGCCCGTTCCTGCCCGATTCTCTCCGACGTTTTTCTGGTAAGACGCGCAGAATGCACATTCAGTACCAGAGGTATCTTACTGGGGTGGCTCATTCAATTTTCAAAGTACGATGTAGCTTTGTAAAGAATTAGGGATTTTCGGAAGTGAAGCCACAGCGAATGACACAATATTTGAAAGTATTCCCTACACTCTATACAAACTTTAAGGGGTGTTTTTAAACCGGGCTTTTGCAGAATTCAAAGAAAATTCATTTTTCCAACATTCCCCTCTACCTATAACAATCTAAAATGGATGTTTGGCAACCAGTTTTTCAAATTTTGTTGAACTGCCTAATTTTAGAATATAGATTTTGTTCATTTCCCACTTATAGAACTAGAGGAAATCAGTTTTGCAAAAGATTTTGAAAGCCCCTACACTAATAGGAATCCGCAGAGCCGTTTTGGAATACAGTTCTGAAAAAATTTATAATTTTAAATAAAAAGAAAAACGGCAAAGTTCAAAATCGAACCTTACCGTCATCCATAGAGATGTCTTATAAAGTAAAAATACTGCGGCAGACAGGTGTTGCGCCTGCTCATCGTGAACATATTGCTATTTTAACATTGTGTTGTTCATGCACGGGTAACCTTGACACATCCGTATCAGGACGATTTATTAAAAGCTTTCTTCATCTTTTCTTTCGCTTCATCCGACGCATCGATCAGTCCAAACCGATAGAACATTCCATAAATATAAGTCACACCTCGGATGTCACCCAGAGCTTTCGGGCGGTCCACCACTGCTCCCACCTCTTTTGTATTGTTCAGTGCCAGCAATACCGAACTCCAGACCAGGCTTTTACTGTTCTCCCTGCGGTCGATCCAAAGCTCTTTTGTGTATTGCCCATTCCGGCCTTTTCGTATTTCATAGGTAAAAGGTAAACCTGAGTACGTTTTGAAACGCACACCTGCATAAAGAAGAACCACCTCCCACAGATGCTCTTCTGTCGGCTCGGTTCTCAGTTTTCTTACCGCTCTGTATCTCCTCTGCCGCTCTGCTCCTACGCTGATTTTCTCTTTATCTGCTGTGTTTGGAAAGTACACGCCTTTTTCATAAGGCAGGTACGATGTGACGGAGGCTTTGGATAGGTCAAGGACTGTTGCCGTTGAGAGAATGGAAGTTTTATAGTCCTGCGTTTTTCGATACCTCTCAAACGTGTCCTGTACCTTCTCCGCCACTTCTGATTCATACACACCGGCTGTGATGAGCAGCTTTCTCACTTTGATTGGGTTTAGGTTTAGCACATCGGCGATGGATTGGAGGGAGCAGTCCTCCTCATAGAGCGCCACAGCCGCATCCATCTGATCTTTCAGATTCTTCCCGGCATCGTATTCCGACTTTAACTTTTTCCGGCCGCCGCCAGGCTTTCTGGCTTTATATGCTCTTTTCTCTCCCATAATTATTCGTGCAGTTCCAGCGGCAGTCCATCCGGGTCGTGGAAGAATGTCATCTTCTTGCCAGTGTAATCATCCACACGAATTGGCTCACATTCAATTCCTACCTCCGCCAGCTCCCTCACCGTCTGCTCCACACTGTCTACGCAGAATGCAAGGTGACGCAGACCGCAGGCCTCTGGGCGGTTCACACGCTTCGGAGGATTTTCCTCAGCAAAAATCTCCAGCTCTGTGTTTTCGTTAACACGCAGATCCAGCTTCCAGTCTTTACGCTCTGGGCGATAGTTTTCTCTGATGACAGAGAATCCCAGCTTGTTCACATAGAAATCCTTTGCAGTTTCGTAGTCAGATACGATGATTGCAATATGATGTATTTTTGATAAATTCATTTTTTTCACGCTCCATTTCTTTTATTTTCGTTACAAACTATATTGTAGCCTTCAAAAAATACCGTGTGCGCTTCAGCTCCCGGAGGAGTCTGTGTTCCACACACGGCATTTTGTGGGTTCTTGTTTTATTTCAGTTTTGCGAGGATTTCATCGGCACTCATGCCTTCGGCCAGCAGCTTTTTCAGAACGGACTCCGCTTCTGTCTTTTTTGCTTCTTCTGCAGCTTTGGCGTCTGCCTTTGCCTTCTTCGTTTCCAGCATTGCCACTTCTTTTTCGGCCTTCTTCAGAGCAGTCTTCTTCACTTTCAGGTCAGCCTTCAAAGTGTCAATGTTTGCGGTGATAGATGCGATTTCCGCTGTGAGCGCTTCCTTTGCGGACTGCTTTTCTGCAATCTGCGTTGCGAAATCAGCAGTCACAGTTTTGGGCTTATTCTTGCTACCTTTTGTTCTGGGCATAGGATACAAACCTCTTTCCAATTATAATAACTAAAGTATATCACTCTGCGGGTCTACGAGCAATATCTATCATACCATCAAATTGGCATTTTCCTTAACCTTATTCAGTACCATATCCGATAAAGCACCTTGGCTATTCAGATGGATTGCTAAAATAATATATTCTGTCAAAAACATATCTGTATACATTTTAAATGTATCTTTGTTTGCATTGATGCTGTTCATTCGAGCCGCAACATTACCATGGAAATTGTTGCAACGAGAAGCATAGAGAACACCAAAAAGAACGAACGACATATTTTGTTCATTTTACGTTTACGGTTTAGTCCCAGGGGTCTGGCACTTTTTTTGTCGGAGCCTTTCTTCAATAAACTTTGTTACAATTTTCTCATATCCTCCCGGGTCTTTTCTATAATTTTCTGTATGATCTGCCCCATGAACTATATATAACTGCTTTTCACCATTACAACTATCGTATAGTTTATAAGCCATAGATAAAGGTGCCTTCATATCTTCGTCACCGTGAATGATTAAAAGAGGAATATCGGTATGTGCTAAAGCCTTACACGCATCTGCGTCTGATAAATCAAAACTCCCCCAAATCTTTGTTCCTACATTAAGCATAGTAGGAACTAGATTTTTGGGTATGTATTTTGATATTTGCTTGTTATTATTCTGCTTTATCACGTCCAATGTAGATGTAAAACCACAGTCATCAATAATTCCATATACTGAATCAGGCAACTCCAAATCACTGCTCATCATCACAATTGATGCTCCCATTGAAACTCCCATAAGAAAAATAGGATTTTTATCTCCAAAGCGATTTTGTGCCCATTCTACCCAATCAAGACAATCATATTTTTCTAGCACTCCTAATGTTGAGAATTCCCCTTCACTATCTCCCTGTGCGCGTAAGTCACATAGTAGAAGATTCCAATTGTGTTTTTGTGTAATTCTATATATTGGCACGCCATCCAAATAACTGTGCCCCCACAATCCATGAAAAAACACAATTAAAGGCGCACCTTTTTCTCTTTCATAATAATGACCTATCAGTTTTGTATTATCAAATGCTTGTATCATAACAGTTTCATTTGATTGATTTTTTTTTATATGCATCTATGAGAATTCTATATTCATCATCGTCTGCAGTACCTAAATCTGACCATGGAGTAGTTCTTCTTTCGCAGGTTCGCTGAAATACCAATCGGCTTCCAAATATAACTCCGACCATGCATATAGCAAATCCAACAACAACTGTTATGAAGTATACTTTTTTTCTCTTCACTTTTGATTTCATTCCTTTTACATAACATTATTGCTTCATTTTTCGTGTTCAAATAGTTATTTTCGTAACTCAAGTTGGTATTTCTGGCAAATTTACAATTTATAAATACCTCCATCTATCACACAGCAATTTGAACTGTCCAAAATCTTTTTTACGTATATCCTCTATATTCCAGTTTAGACAGTCCATCCAGTAGGATCGGTGCTGCCTGTCGGTTTCCTGTAAAACCAACAATTCCACACATAGGTTTATCCCTCTCTTCTTTGTTTTACTTTCCCTCTATTATGCAAAACGGCTCTGGATTACTGCCCAGAGTCGTCCTTGACTTTACGCCTTATATCCCTTTTCGCAAATCACGTTGACCACTTCGTCAACATACTTCTGGCAGGTGTCGTGGTCAGGTGCTTCCACCATAACACGCACGACTGGCTCAGTGCCGGATTCACGAACCAGAATACGGCCAGTATCGCCCAGTGCCTCAGCAACTTTAGACACGGCTTCCTGCACGGCATGGTCATTCTGTGCAGCCTTCTTATCGGTCACACGGACATTCTCAAGCACCTGCGGATAAATCTTCAACGGTGCTGCCAGTTCGCTCATCGGCTTCTTCTTCGCCAGCATGACTTCCATCATCTTCAGACTGGTCAGAATGCCATCGCCAGTGCTTGCATACTTGGAGAAGATGATATGGCCGCTCTGCTCACCACCGATACGGCAGCCGTTCTTTGCCATGTACTCGTAGACATACTTATCGCCCACAGCGGTCTTGGCATAGCCGATGCCCTGTTCATCGAACGCTTTGTACAGACCAAAATTGGACATAACGGTCGTGACCACAGTGTTAGTCAGCAGCTTGCCGCGCTCCTTCATGTAGCAACCGTAAATGTAAAGGATATGGTCGCCAGTGATGACATTGCCTTTCTCATCCACGCACAAGCAGCGGTCGGCATCGCCATCGTATGCAAAACCGACATCCAAGCCCTTCTCCACAACAAACTTTTGGAGGCCCTCGATATGAGTGGAGCCAGCATTATTGTTGATGTTCAGACCATTCGGATGGTTATTGATGACGTAGGTATCTGCTCCGAGGGCATCGAACACAGACTTGGCGATATTCCAGGAACTACCGTTGGCGCAGTCCAGACCAACCTTGACGCCCTTGAAAGAGTAGATACCCAGAGAGATCAGGTAGCCCATGTAACGGTTACGGCCAGAGATGTAATCCACAGTACAGCCGATATGCTCACGATGAGCAAAAGGCAGTTCTGGCCAGTCCTTATCGAACACATTGAGCTTGCCATCGATGTAATCCTCCACCAGCAGCAGGGTCTCTTCGGGCATCTTCTCGCCGTAGCAGTCGATGAGCTTGATGCCGTTGTCGTAGAACGGGTTGTGGCTGGCCGAGATCATGATGCCGCAGTCAAAGTCATCCACGCGGGCGATGTAGGCCACAGAGGGCGTCGTGGTGACATGCAGCAGATAGGCATCTGCACCAGAAGCAGTCAAGCCAGCAACCAGGCTGTATTCAAACATGTACGAGCTACGACGAGTATCCTTGCCGATGACAATACGGGCAGGATTGCTGTCACCATTGCGCTCACGCAATGCGTTATAGTACCAACCTAAGAAACGCCCCACTTTATAAGCATGATCAGAAGTTAATGTAATTCCGGCTTCTCCACGGAAGCCGTCTGTTCCAAAATACTTACCCACTTTTAATTACCTCAATTTCTTCTCTTGTAAAAAACCAAATTCACTTACTGCAATATAATTCTTTCAGTATTTCCACTGTATGTGTCAATCCTTCTTCAACTGTAAATGTGTCTCTATAACCCAATTTTTTGATTTTGCTATTATCCAGTGCCGAATTATTCATTGGGTTAAAGGATTTTTCTTCTATATCAGAAGGGAGTTCCATTAATAATTTCACCTGTCCAGCCTTTGCAGTAATCTCGGCCATTTTCCTTATTGTGGTTACTTCGTCATGTCCTATATTATAAGCCTCCCCACACTTTCCAGCTTGAAGAACTGTTAAAATTTGAATTGCACAATCTATGGAATAGCAATAAGACCTTTTCTGTGAACCATCACTTTTCATCACAAGATTTTCTCCATTTGCTGCTTTATATGCAAAATCCGAAGAAATTCGCTTATCATTTCTTTTGGCAGAAGGACCGTAAATATGACCAGGTCTAGCAATCACGGAGTTCACATTATATTCAGTACAGTAAGCCTTACATAGTAACTCAGATGCCCTTTTCGCTATTGGGTAAGAAGACCTGATGTTATCAATATCTACCTTTCCGTACACTCCTTCTATAAAAGACTCGCTTGTATCCTTTTTACCATAAACTTCACTCGAAGATATATAGAGTAATCTCTCTACACTGTTCTGTTTTGCAAATTCCAGCAAATTATGCAATCCATCAAAATTAGATAAAATAGTTTCAACTGGTTTTTGCGTATACAGCTCGGGGCTAGCCAATCCAGCCCCACAGATAATATAATCTGGGGCTATTTCCAAATTTGGTTTTTGTAATGCATCATAAGCAACATAGTCAACATTATCCAAGTTTCCAAATCTATCTTTAAATTGCTCGATGTTTCTTGCTCCAACATATATTTTACCTGTTTTACCACAGGTTAAAAGGACATCTATTACTGTAGAACAAATTAGCCCTAATCCACCTGTAACAAAAAATGTTTTACCATGTAACATACTTAAATTATTTCTGTCTACTGCTTTTTTTAAATCATGAATATACTTCTTAGAATCTAATAATCTCATCATTTGCCTTATTTTTTAATCCAGTCATCGTTTTTTGCATTTAGCAATGCTTTAAAAATCTCAATATCTTCAATCGTAGTTATTTTTATATTTTTTTCCGACCCTTTTGAGAAATATGTTGTGTAGCCATACTTTTGCATCAAAGAGCATGATGCAGCCATATTGGTTACTCCATCCACAATTGCTTTATTATGAACTTCCCATAATTCATCAAACCTATACGAATGAGGTGTTTGTGTTCTCCATAACTCATCTCTATTAAGTGCAGCATTAGACTCAATGCCATCCTTAGACACAAATACAACCTCTGTTGTCGGAATAACCGTAACAGCAGATCCATAACGTTTCTGTTTTACTAAGTTATCCGTTATTACATCTTGTGGAAGCATCGGCCTGTTTCCGTCATGTACAACAACAACAATATCTTTTGTCGATGTATTGTCTTCTTTTATTGCCTTTAAGCCATTATAAATTGACTCTTGTCCCGTCGCACCGCCAGTAACAATCCTTTTTAGCTTTGTAATATTAAATTGCTTTGCATAGGCTTCAAGCACCGCACTCCATCCTTCCAAGCAGGACACATAGATTTCATCAATACTAGGATGCTGTTGAAACGCTTCAAGCGTATAAATAATGATTGGCTTGTTCTCCACCGTCAAGAACTGTTTAGGCAAGTCTTGATGCGTTCTAGTTCCTGTTCCACCAGCAGTTAATATAGCAATAGTTGACATTTAAAACTCCTCCTCATACCAGAAACATTATATATTCCACTACAATATGCGTAGCACAAATGCGATTATTCTACAACTTGATACGCAATTTTATCCTTTAGTAAAGTACTGCATTTTCCACTGTTGGATTTCCAGTTCGGATTAGGAATTCTCCAATCATCATTATAGATAGATGCTAATATTTCTTCAGCATTATAAGGAACAGATACTTTTACTCCATCGGCCTCAATATACTTTGTTTTATCTACCCTCGGAAGTGTTACAAGATAAACACTATACTCTGAATTTGAAGAATACTTAACTCCATCCAATTTATCATACGAATACTGGATCATCTTATTTCCATCATAGAACTGACCAAAGAAATCTATTGTCAGCTTATCTACTTGATAAGTCTGCTCAGTAACAAGACCTTCAAATACGAATTCTCTTATTTTTCTAAAACCCGACTTTGCCATTACCTTTTGTAAATCACTCCATGAGAAATCTTCTGTAATGACCACTGCAAAATCAATATCTAAATCCCATTTGATGAGTTTTTTATCTCTTACAATTCCAAGTAATGTCCCAGCGTATGCATAGTACAGTCCACCAGACGTGTTCATTGTGTTTTCAACTAAGTTCAAATACTTAACACCATTATTTTGTATTTCTTCCTGTTGATGCTGCATTTTTCTTTCTATCTTTTTTTGTCCAACCAATTTTTCATAGTTGTCGCCAATAAATGGAATCGCTTTTATTTTATGCCATATCTGTTTTAGTTTCCTCATAACTAACTCCCCCTTAGTGAATAAACACATGCTTTATTTTAAAGAAAATTCTTTTTAACTCTTTTACATTAATAACAATCAGGATTGCCATTATTGTAATTTCAATAGGGACAATAGACAAATAGCTTTCCACAAACGCCTGAACAAATAATAGCATCCACGTTACTATAATTATAAAATAATCTTTAATCCAAATATCTTTACCTACAGCCCTTTTTCTTACCGCATATATAATATACGAGCAAATCACTGTTGCAATTGTAGCTCCTTGAATCCCCATCAAATAAACCAAAATGATGTTCATTACAATATTTGTGGCAGCACCGATTATAGCGGACCACATCATCGCTTTTGAATCTTTCTTTGCTGCCAATATCGGTCCTAACAAACCAGAAGCACAATTAAGCACAGAACTTAGCAGTAGAAAAGGAACGTACTGCCAGGCAACATAAAATTCTTTTGCGTATAATATATGAGCCAATGGTTTTGACAGAATAATCAAAAAAGAACACGCCGCACACATTAGCAAATTAATTGATGAAAATGTATTCCCATAAAATTTCGAGGTATCCTCTTCGCCATATTCCTTAACAGCAGATATCTGCCACGCCTGTGTAAATATTCCTTGCAGGGTATTTATAATCTGTGGAATTTTATATGACACAGACAACAGTCCATTTGAGGCCACCCCTAACATAAAAGCAACTACATATTTATCAGCTGCGCTATTAATCCACCATCCAACAGCAGTTGCAATCAAAGGAACCGAGTACATTAGCATCTCGTGTTGAGTTTTTTTATCAATTTCTGTTACATCAATGTACTTCCACACTTTAATACGAATTGCTAAATAAATAGCCGAAATTAGTTGAGCCAGAATATTTGAGAAAAAGAATCCAATTAATCCCCACTTTAAAACCAACAAGAATAGAATATTGGTTATTATCGTCACAAAGGTTCCAACTACCCCTGCTATTCCCATGTCTTTAACGCGTTCCAACCCTTTTGAAAATTGGATCAAGAGTTGGTTAACGGCATATGAAACATAATACAGGAATATGTATATTTCTAAGCCACTGATCCCGGGCAATAGATTTATACGCTTCAATATCCACATGCATATTCCAAAAAGAATTGCGCTAATAGAAATAAACTTCATTCCTATTGTTGCAATCGTTTTTTTATTGACTGCACAATCCATAGAGAACCGCATTACCGCATCAACGATATTTAAAGTTAAGATTGGGAAAAGAAGCGTAGCCGTTGAAACTGCTAAATCATACGAACCATATTCAGTAGTAGAAAGAACGCTTGTATATAAAGGTACAAGTAAAAATACCAGTATTTTTGACGAAAAGTTTGCTATCATCAAAACGCCAATATTTTTAAATAAGTATTTGAATTTATTCTCCATCGAAGTTCCTTTAAGTATCTATGCTCCTCTTAAAATCATCAAAGCTTTCATAAATAGGCTTAACATTCTTTAAATCGCTGATAATTTCTGAAATGTTATCTCCATCCACTTTGATTCCAGCATAGATTTGATCCTTTCCTTCAAATTTCCATAGCTGGTTATACCAATTCATATCATTTTCCGTTAGTTCTCTTTGCAAATATGACTTGGTCCGCTTATAATATATTTTCGCATAACTATCAAGTCGTTTTATCTGACGTTCATAATAATCATCCAACGTACAAACAACTTTAGCCGGATTTCCTGCAACAACTACATTGTCAGGAATATTTCCTGATACAACAGCACCTGCCCCGATAATAACATTATTTCCAATTTGACTTCCCATCAAAATAATGGACTTCATCCCAACAAAAACATTATCACCGACTTTTGTAACTCCAGCCTTTCTTGGCATACAATGATATTCCGGACGTAAAACTGCATAACTATAGTCATGTGCTAAGATAATAACTTCTGCTGTAATTCTACAATTCTTTCCAATTTCAATAAATGGAAGGCTAGTTTCATCAACAACAGTATTCATTGGATTATAGAAGATTGTTCCTTCTCCTATCTTTGCCCCCCCCCGACGAAGGAAGTTAACATAAGCCTCAGAACAGTACTTATTAGGGTAAATTAGTTTTTTTATTGCTTCCTTAATTTTCACAATAGACACTCCTATTTTTTTCTTTCAAATATTCGGTTATCGGTATCAATAACAAAGCCACTTGGCAAACAAAGTAACTTTCTGTATTATCTGTTAAATAGGTAATAAACAGATATAGAATCAACGCCATATATATTGTAGCGGCTTTTTTCCCATATTCATTCATAAATTTAACCGGAAAATAGATCAAATTAAGAGCATACCAAATCAAAGAACCAACAAATCCAAAATTGATATATATTTTAAGGATGTCATTATGAACGCCTCGCACCGCTGCCATATACATAACTTCGCTTCTATCCATATTTTCCACAACTTTTGCAACGCCTGCCATTCCCCATCCCATTTGTGTTGGTGAGAGTTTAGTTCTTCGGACAAAATATGCATAAATCAAATCTCGTCCCATATTGTTGATGCCATGTTCATTCAGTATTGCAAAGAATTCATTATTATATACTATAAACAAATATCCATAGCAGACCAAAACACCAACTATTCCAATTGTAAGCAATTTACGACGAGACAGTCCTTTTTTATGTACAAACAAGGAAAACAATCCCGCCGCCGCAATGCCTGCCATACCTATTCTTTTTGATCCCAAAATGAATGAAATAACAAGAAAGACTAATTTCCCTGTGTTATGTTTTTTTCTCTCGGCAAAAAACAAATAATATATAATGCACAGTCCTATGGCAAAAGTCAGTTCATGAACTTCAAAATAATTTGATGCACCCTCACTAAATGCAAAAGCACCTAAAAAGCTCTCAACGATTCCAGCAACTCCTACATGAAAAATAGCACTTATAAAAATAAGAATTTCATCCACGATAAAAGTATTTGTAATACACTCTATCGCTTCATCTCCACACAGTTCCCATATTCCAATAACAACTGCATAAATGCAAAATCGATCCAAGAACGCTGCTAAAGATCTAGTCCAATATCTTATGCCATACATTGCCGGCACAGGACTTGTAAATACAGCAAAGCATTCTACCACTATCATCAACACTACAAGAGGCAAAAGAATTGTCAGAAGTCTTTTTACTTCATAATCGGAAACCTTTCTTGGGCGTGATAATGCATACGCCACTAGAAACAAAGCTGATATATATTTAGAGTAATACAACAATTGATATGCTACTCCACCTGATATTCCAAACAATTTTGAACTTTGTCCAGAAAATAGGGTAAGTAAAAGCGTTATGGCACATAGCAAATGTGTTTTTTTAACTGTTAATCTACTTTTCATTTACGCTTAAACCCCTCTATGCTTTTAATCTAACCAACAGTTCGCAAACACTATATAATCGGGCCTTTAAAAACCAAATCAACAATCTTCGTGTAAATTTTTCTTTTTTGACTTCCACGCTATTTATTATTTTATGAAGTTGTTCATCCTTACATATAGCTTTGAACGCCGATTTCTTTTTATCATTACTCATATCCGCTTGAATAATCATTTTCATTGCAGCAATTGTATTAGAAATAAATGGACCCGAAAAGCGTTTTTTTACCTCATCGTTATAATTTAGTTCATCACATGCATCTATGCAGGCATTATAGAATCTCTTTATTCTATTGAATCGATCTGCCTTATACGTATGTGTCAATGACGTACTATTCTCACAATAGTAATAGAATGCCTCTGGAATTATAGTAACTTTTTCTACATTTCTGTACAATCGCAACAATGAATATACATCCTCAGATATAATGTCCCGTTCCGAAGTAAATCTCCAGTTGCTTTCTAATATCAACTTCATAGAATACATACAAAAACATGCGCTTAACCATAAATTCGTACTCTTCCCTGTTGCAGGATTATCAGAAACCAAATCAGGTAAAAGCACTTCTTGAACCTCAGAGCTCACATAGCTTTCTTTATCTATTGTAGGTATATACGTTCTGACGATTTTTCCTTGTGCATTAACATCGTAGTGGCCAAACAAAACCATATCACTATTGTTTTTCTGTGCGGTATTATATGCCTTTTCTATTGTACTTGGATCAATATAATCGTCGCTATCAAAAAAGCAAATGTATTCTCCAGAAGCATTTTCTATTCCCGTATTACGGGCATATCCAAGTCCTGCATTAGCCTTATGGATAACTTTTATTCGGCCATCTTTCTTAGCCCACTCTTCGCATTTTTGAGGGCAATCATCCGGTGACCCATCATCTACAAGAAGGATTTCTAGGTTTCTGTATGTCTGATTTATAACGCTCTCAATGCATCTATCAAGATACTTTTCCACATTGTATATTGGTAAGACAATGCTTACTAATCCTGCTTTCATTTATATATTCCTCGCTACATCAATTCTTCATGTTCTTAATCACTTTTGCCGGACTCCCAACTGCCACACAATAATCTGGTACGTCTTTAGTAACCACCGAATTGGCTCCAACCACGCAATGTCTGCCAATCCTCACATTGCCTACAATCACTGCATTGATTCCAATGTAAGAACCTTCTCCAATGGATACTTTCTGTCCTCTTTGTACAATTCCTTGATCAATCACTGGAACATCTACGTCACGGTACTCATGATCACAATCGGTTATGTACACGTTTGGAGAAAGGAGTACTTTTTCTCCAATTTCCAAAGAATTAGCAATAGAGATTCGGCATCGTTCACCAATTTCGGAGCCTTTGCCAATTCTCACTGTACCCCCCCGACCAGATTTGGGCATATGGACGTACCGTCACACAATCTTCCAAGGTAATATGGTGTTTTCCTTTTAGGCTGCAATGCTTACCAATATAAACGCTCTGCCCAGCGGTTATGCCAAAGATTTTTGCTCGCATCAATCCAAGGATTTCCTTGGCTTTACCTTTAAGTCTCATCCTTAAGATACCTTTCTAATTAATTTATTCGGGTACAAGAAAAACTCCATCCACTTTGTTTTCTTCATAATCCATGCAGCTATAATCGGACCTGCAAAGCTAATTCCAAGTCCCAGCACCACATGTGCCACAGCATTCGTAACGCCAACCTTCAGTAGAACAGATCGCAGCGGTGCGGCAAACAGTGTATGCATCAGAAAAATCGGCATTGTGTACTTTGCAAGAAAGTCCATACCCCTACTGAACATTTCCTCAAAATCAGCCACCATCAGGATAACCGCCACACAAGCCAATAATCCCATTATGAAAGAGATCATACTGCCGCTAATTTCCGCCGTATATACCACAATGCTCAGAATTATAAACAGCAACCCGAATATCGTCCCTTGTGCTCTTTTGCCCTTCATCTGCACATTAAACGTGCAAATACCCATACCGAGCACAAACCAGATTTCGTTTGAGAGAACCGTCGATACAGCGTAAATGCTGTACCCCCCCCCCCAGTTAAAATCAAGACTTTTGCAGCCAGCGCAACTATCAATCCTACTGCAGCTGCTTTCACATCGCTAAAAGTCGGCGTGACCAGAAAGATAAAAAACAATGCGTATAGATACCAATATGGAGCAGTCGGATGGAGGAACAGTGTATCACCGAGACCACCAATCTGGTCGTTAACACTACTTGAGAACACCTTTTTCAGCACCCACGTAGCAGTCGTAAAAGTGGCATAGGGTACGCCGAGTGCCAATGCTTTTTTTGCCACATTCTTGCACCAACTACCCACACTGTTTACCTTGCTGTACTTCTGATACAAGTATCCGCTACAAATAAAGAACAGCGGCACATGGAAGTAATAAATTGTCGTATTGAACCACTGGTATAAACCATTTTCAGGCAGAATATTTGACTTCGTCATGCTCTGGAAGAAATGGCCCAGTACAACCAATATACAGGCAATAACTTTTACATCATCGACCCATTTTTCTCTTGTTCTTGCCGCTGTCTTTTCACTCATTACTTCGTCTCCATCTGCTGTGCGATATCAGCATCCACGATTTCCTCGCCGGTCTTATGCTTCAGCTGTTCTTTGGAAGCCTCACTCAGACCGTTGTTGATCACACAATTCATATCGCAGGTGCTGCACTTGTCCAGTTCTTCCTTAGTGACCTTGCCATCACGGTAGTCACGGCAAATCTTCAGTTCGTACATGCTATACGGATGCTTGGTGAAGAGAGCCTTGAACTTGTGAACCAGAACCCAGGTAGCAGGTTTCCAGATGTACTTATGCATAGCAGGGCTGACAGAGCCAATCATCCAGCAGTCACGGTCGCAGCAACGAACCTTCTTGCGGACTTCCTCAGCCTGCGGACTGTTCCACAGTTCGTCCCAGCTCTGGGTATTCAGGTTGCCCATGACTTCTTTATCCTTGGTACCATTACAAGGCATAACATCGCCATACGGGTCGATGAAGAAGGTATCAAAACTCATGTCGCAAGGCAGCAGACGCTTCTGGCCGTAAATGTAGTTGATCAGACCGTGGTTAAAGTAGGCACGGAACCATTTTTTCGGGCTGTTGCTGCGGAGCAGTTCGTTGACCAGATTCTCGAAATTCTTTGCGACCATCGGACGGTCATGGATGATATTTTTTGCCTCAACAAAGTAGAAACTGTTATGCAGAGAAGCCGTGGCGAACTCCATACCCATCTCGTTGGAAATCTTGTACAGCGGAACCAGGTCAGGAGCATTCTTGTCCTGGACGGTCATACCAAAACCGACATCCTTCATGCCCATCTCACGCAGTTTCTTCAGCGTACCGTATCCACGCTGGTAGCCGTTCTGCAGGCCACGGATCTCGTTGTTGGTCTGCTCCAGACCTTCGATAGAGATACGAATACCAATCTGCGGAAACTCTTTGCACAGATCAACGATACGATCCGTAAAGAAACCATTCGTAGAAATAACGATACGGTCAGATTTCTTATACAGTTCACGCACAATATCCTTCAGGTCAGAGCGGATGAACGGCTCACCGCCGGTGATGTTCGTAAAATACATCTTCGGCAGTTTCTTGATGGTTTCGATGCTGATTTCCTCTTCCGGTTTGGAAGGTGCTTTATAACGGTTACACATAGAGCAACGGGCATTGCAGCGATAAGTGACGATGACCGTACCATTTAACTTCTTTTCTTCAGACATGATTAACTCTCCTAACTCTCTCTTTTAAGAATGTTTCGATTTTATTTAAGAACCACTTGGCACACACCGAGAACACAACCGAGCCACAAATAACTGCAACTGCTGTGAAGATATATGCCAGCAGACCATTTCCAAACAGATGAACAAGGTGTAACTTTTCAAGCACACGATAAATTACCATGTGGCACAGGTAAATCTCGAAGCAGATACCGCCAAGGAACTTGGCGACTGGATTGACCAGTACCCCCCCCCGATTGCATCCGATGGTATAAACCAGTGCGGCCACGCAGAAGAACAACATTGTAAGTGTAGAACTACCTATTGCAAAATAAACAACTGTAGCAATCAGCAAAAATACTCCGGCGATAACTTTGTACTTCGATGCAAGCTCGGACAACTCCTTTCGATAGAGGAAGATCAGTCCACCAGCAATGAAATAAACTGCACAATACAGAATGTTTGTCCTTGCACTGAAATTCACTAGCACTCTATCTGCAATGTGGCTTTCATCAAAGAAATATGTGCTGCATACGAAGTTGTAGATTACAGCACAGGCAAGTGCCAACCACGCGCGTTTCTTGTTTTCCAGCAGGAAGCAAAAAAACGGAAACAACAGATAAAATACGAAAATCACTGCCAAAGTCCAACTTACACCGATAACCGATATGTTCATATTCGGCAAAAGACCCTGACAAAGTGTCAGGTTTGCAAAGACCTCATACAATGCACTTTTACTGGGTGACATTACAAAGTCCAGCGCACAAAGCAATGCGAAGTACGGCCAAATTTTACTGTATCTTTTGGCGTAGAACTCTCCCACACTGATTTTCTGATCCTTGAATTTCTGGTAATAGCCACAGCACATACCAAAGCCACTGAGCATCATAAAAAGGAAAACGAGGTTTGTGAAAGACGGAATAAGCTGCTCAAACACAAATCCTCCTATCCCATATTCTCCATTTGTGAGGATGTGCATCAGCGCAATGCCGATAATGGCATACGCCTTCAAGCCATCTACTCCTTCATACCTTTCTTTCATTCCGCAAGCATCCCCCACAGTGTTTCGGTATACTTTTCCTCAGAGCACTCATTCTCAAGGAAATCCTTAAACTTTGCTGCACAGATATCTGCATCGTTTGTATGCAGAAGATAATACTGAATTTTGTCCACCCAGTCCTCTACGGTATTCTTACATAAGGCTCCGCATCCATCTGACAAATATCCTTCTGTCGTAACCGTATCGGATGTTATAATCATTTTATTATTTGCAGCCGCCTGAAAATAGACGGTCAATCCTGCCGGTGCTTCTGTATCCAGTGGCATGGCAATAAGTTGTGACTCGCACAAAAACTCCATAAATTCGCTTTCCGGGATATCCGTTTTAACGCAGACATTATCCCCCATAGCGCCTAAGAACTGTTCTTTCAGAGCACTCGGCATAACACAATTAAACGTCACCTTTGGAAGCTTTTTCGCAACTTCAAATAGCAGTTTCCAATCCCGGCCATTTCTACCACCACAAAAAACCGTATTTACCTTGGTTTCTACTCGCTTATTCAAAGTATAATTTTGATGATAGACATCATGCAAAAGCGTAAAATTCACTTTTGTATTCAAAATCTCATTAATATAGCGGCCGTACTCCACAGTCGTAACTGTTGCCGCAAAAGAATTTGAACACAACGCCTTTTTATAAAGATACTTTGCCACCTTGTTTTTCGTTGTATTTTTATCTTTCAACAAAATATTGATTGCTATAACTTTAATTTTCTTGTTGGTCAGTTTACTCAACCACCAACACAACACTCCCATAAAGTCATACCAGCATACAATGGTGTCACCTGATTTTGTACGTTTTACGGTTGTACTGCACACTGAGAGCATTTGCTTGATAGAAGTGCAGCGCCACTCGGGATAAATTTCCTTGTACTCTTTTTCAAATGCCGCAGTCAAAAACGACATATCTTCCAATTTCTTGGGTTTATCATATAAAACATAAATCATGCTTCACCTCTATAAACCTTCATAATTTTCTCGTAATACTCATCGATTGTATCGAAGCTGATGTCTTTGCAGTTCTTGCTATACTGCTCACACAGCTTCTTATCACCCCAGAGCTTCTGGACCTTCCTTTTCAGGTCTTCGGCATTGCCGCTCTCAAACAGTTCACCAGTTTTACCGACCCGAATCAGTTCCGGGATACCACCTATCTCAGAGCCTAGCACCGGCGTGCCGTACATTTGGGATTCCATCACGGAGAACGGACAGTTCTCATACCACTCAGACGGATAGATAGAGAACCGTGCCTCACGGATGAGTTTTTCCAGTGCCTCACCCCTCTGGAATTCTACATTCTTGATGTTGCTTACACCATTGATGGTATCTTCCAGCGGTCCAGTACCGGCAAAGATGAACTGCACATCCGGCAACTCCTTGCAGACCTTGATGAGTGTGCCAATGCCTTTCTCCTCGGAGAAGCGGCCAAAGTACAGCGCATAGTCCATTTGCTGATACTTACAAAGGGTTACCCCCCCCCAGATAAATCGGGACGAGTTTGTCGCAGTAAGCCTCAAGGTCGTCTCGTTCAAGGTTCAGACACGCCTTTGCATAGTTATCCGTCTCTTCCGGATTGTTCCAAAGTTCCCTGATAATCGAGGCCAGCTGCTTGGAATCTCGGCTTGTGAACAACCGTCCATCCACACCATCTGTGATCAACTCAGGAATACCACCAATATTTGCGCCGATGACAGGCGTGCCGCGCTGCTGACTCTCCATAACGGAGAACGGACAGTTTTCATAGACTTCCGAAGGACAGATAGAGAACTTTGCTTCTCGAATCAATTTGTCCAGTGCGCCACCCGTCTGGAAACCTACATTCTTAACATTTTTCAGCTGATTGACCTTGTTTTCCAGTGGGCCGGAACCAGCAAAAATAAACTGAATATCCGGCAACAGGTTGCAAGTCTCAACCAGTGTGTTGATTCCCTTCTCCTCGGAGAAACGGCCGAAATAGAGGACGTAGTCTTTCTTCTCAACGTCTTTAGGTTCTACCTTCTCCACGAAGTTGTGCATTGCAATCGTCTTGGTTGCAAACAGCGGATTGGTGTCCATCTTAGTTTTCAGGAACTCCGAGCAACAGATGATTTTGTCAATGTACTTGTATGCTCCGTTCCACTTCCAGAACTCTGCCTCCATCATGCCAACGATAGATTTTGCAGTAGAATCGTGAACACATTTTCCCTTTACACAATTCATGAAATGACCGCCGAGGCACTTCTCACAGTTCTCATGTGTGATAGGGTTCTTTAATTGATGGTTCGGGCAGACCAACTGGTAGTCATGTGCCGTGAAGATGATCTTACAATCTCTTCCGGTCTCCTTGCGCCACTTCACGATTTCCAGAATGATGGAAGGTGTCAGCTGGTAGTTGAAGTTGTTCAGGTGACAGACATCCGGCTTGAAGTCGTCCAGCACTTTCCGCAGCTGTACTCTTGCTTCCTTGCTGTAAATCGTCTTGATCGGGTAGGTCAGCTTGCTCAGTTTGCTGCCGCCGTGGAAGTCCATACCAGATGTATAAGCATTGACCCGGTTGCCCACGCAGCGGCCTTCATGCTCCATACCGAAATACTGAACCTCATGTCCGTGCTGCTCTAGCGCCTCACCCAGCTTAAATATGTAGGTTTCTGATCCACCGTTTGGATATAGAAATTTATTTATTATCAATACTCTCATCTATTATTATCTCCTGTACAGTTTCATCGTTTTCTTTACAACTTCATCCCAGTTGTATTTTGCACAGATAAAGTCAGCTGCCTGCTTCTTCATTTTCATAACCATTTCAGGATGGTCACAGGCATCTTGCAATTTTTCTTGCAAGTCCTCTACATTCGTCTTTTGGAAGATTAACGCCTTATCTTCCACAACCTCTGCGCACTCTGGAATATCGGAAACCAGACAGCAATTGCCATAGCTCATTGCCTCCAGAAGACTTAATGGCATTCCTTCCAGATCAGACGGCAGCGTGTAGATGTAAGCGTTGCTGTATAGTTCATCCAGCATCGCTCCCTGCACAAATCCGGTAAAGAGAATCCGATCGTCACCCTTCGCCAGTTCTTTCAATTCCTTCATAAAGGAATCCGTATCGCTGGAACCGCCTGCGATGACCAGCTTTTTATCTGTCTTGACATTCTTGAAGGCCTCAACCAGATATCGAATCCCCTTTTCTGGCACCAGACGACCGAGGAACAATATGTATGAGTCTTTTTTCAGCCCGAACTTATCTGTAATCAGACTTGCTCCCCGAATCTGCGGCCTATTCACGCCATTAGGGATAAAGTGTGTTTCTCTTCCATAAGTTTCCTTAAAATAGTCCTGCACTCCTTTGCTCAGAACAATGACCTCGTCTGCATATTTCGCAGCATTTTTTTCGCCTTGGTGGATAAACTTAGAACCAAGTCCTGATTGCCATTTCTCGCGCTGCCAATCAATGCCATGGACGGTAACAACAACTCTTTTCCCAAACATCTTCGGCAGCCATGCAAAGAACGCCGGCCCTTCGGCATGGATGTGTACCACATCGTATTTTCCAAATGCACTGTAAAGTGCGGCAAAGAACGATGAACTTACAGCTGCAAGTCCGCGCCGTTCAATGGTCGGAACAGCCTTCTGACGGATTCCCTCGTACTCCGTTTTACCAGCATCGTCATACTCTGCACCGCTCACGTGATGACCTGCTCTGTTGTAGCAGGTCACGTCACAGCCATTCTGTGCCATTCGGGTGCAGAGCTCTTTGACAACGATTTCTACTCCGCCTTCTCTCGATAATCGCTTCTGTCCGAACATTGCAATCGCAAGTTTTTTACTCATAAATCTTTCCCACAATCCCACTCAATTTCTTCATCAATATCTCGGCCAACACAAAGAGCGGATAGGCTCGCTTGCCTGTCCGCTGGCTGTCATCCCACCCTCATGGTCGAGATTTCTTCCTGTGCGGCATTTCTGCCACCCAAAAAGATCAGTCGTTCATTCTTCGGGTAAGAAAATATGAACTTCGGGTTGCGGAGCCTTTCATTCTCTGCCGTACCCTTGTCCCTATTATGACAGCCGCGTATTATATCTCTAGCCCCAGTGCCCGCAACAGCGATTTTGTACTTCTTCATGTTATTTACTCCTCCGGCCCTCATCGGGCATATCCTCTAATTTTCTATGTACACATTCATATTGATGGTCTTTCTCTCTAATTTCCGCTGTGTGATAACCACACAATCGGCTAAGTGTTTTCTTATGCTGTCGTATCCAATTACCCCAGCAATCATATTTTCCTTGTTTTCTACTCCATAAAACATCCGTTGAGTACACTCGTCTCTATTTCTCTATAGCCGAAGTGTTGATTTATACAGTCGAACCCCATATACCCTACAATGACATTTTTTCTAAGTGTTAGATTGTTGAGGCGAACCCTATCGGCGCATGAGTTTTGTTAAAACTGTACATATCATTCAATTCTCACCACTCATTGTTCGTTATGAACAAATCATTCTCTCTCACCGCACAAAACATGTATTTATCATCACCATACAAGCTCTACTCAACAGCTGTTTTATGAAGTAGAAATCATCTGTTTTTCTCTAATTTTCATGACTCAACAAACCGTTATGATGTAGGTGTCATTAGCGGGTCAGATAGTTTACTCAACAGCAGTTTCAGACGTTAATGATAAACTCATGGATTTTTGTTGTTTTCTCCTGTTTTTCGCCATTTCCTCATAGCATCTGAAAAAGTTGTGCCAATTTTGTGCCACAGGGGTCAAAAGTTCAGCGTTTTGTATAAATATCTGATATTTGCAGTTCATACAGCTGTGAATTTTAACCAGTTTCTGCAACGCAATTAGTGTGCAAAACGGTTTTTTTCGATGTTGCTACGCCAATATGGTTTGTTGGGTAGACATTTGTATGAACTGAAACAAGCCCACGGCTCACTGCTCAACAGCAACTAACCCGTGGGCTCAAATTGTTCTTTAAGCATTTTTCATTCGTTTTTACAGAGTGCCACATGTGTATAGCAAGCACCGCTGATAACCTTCACAATTCCTCTTTCTGATACTTCAACAAATGAGATACTTGAAGGACAATTCAAGCCTCTAAAAAGTATCATCCATTTTGAGAATGGATGATACCTATTTCCACAGAAGCCCATATATAATATGTATAGATATAGTACCACACAATGCGACACATTTCAACAGAACGAGTTATATCAAACCGTACCCGAACACATTTTTGTCACTTTCACCATATTGGGCACACTTTTTCCTATAGAATAGCTGAAACATATAAAAGTAATGTTACATCATTACAAATCGAACAAGGAGGAGCATTATGTCAAAGCACGGAGAAAACATCAGAAAGAGGAAAGATGGTCGTTGGGAGGGTCGCTATATTAAGGGACGAAACTCTGATCGGACCGCAATCTGGGGGTACATTTATGGGCATTCTTACAATGAAGTAAAGGAAAAACTCACCATCAAAAAAATGGAGGTGCAACAATTTGCACTAAATGTCGAAAATCCAACTTTTTCAGAGCTTTCTCTAACCTGGGAAAGCTCCATTTTTTTAGGTGTCAAATCTTCTACAGCAGCACACTATCACTACACACTCCAACACTACATTTTGCCTGTGCTTGGTCCATATCGTGTTCAAGCTTTGAATGAAAGCATTCTAGAAAGCAGCCTTCTGGAAATTATCGCTCCTGCAGACCAAAACCATAAGACACTAGGCAACGCAATGGGCAAGGAGTGCCTGACGCTTGTTCGGAGAATTTGCCGCTATGCGGTACATTTACATATTATGCATCCCATTGAAATTGATCTCAAACTTCCAGCTGTGAATCCATCCAACGCTTCGGTTCTAAATACTGTGGAACAAAAATCTGTTTGTGCTTTCGTTCGCTCTTCGCCAACACCCAGAAGGCTTGGTATGCTGCTGATGATGCAGATGGGTCTGCGTATCGGAGAAGTGTGCGGGCTGCAATGGGGTGATTTCGACTTGCAAAACGGTGTTCTCTCTGTTCGGCGCACGGTTAAGAGAATTTATATGGCACCCGGAAAAACCACCTTGGTAACGCAATCTCCCAAAACGCAAAGTTCCGAACGCGATATCCCTATCCCAACGGGGATCCTCAGCCTACTAAAAGAAGAATATGTCGGACAGAGTAAAGAAGTTTGGTTTCTATCTGACACTGACCTTAGGCCAGTTGAACCGCGCTGCTATTACAAGAGCTTACAAGGATATTTAAAGCAGGCTCAAGTTCCTGTTGTCCGTCCACATGCGCTGCGGCATACATTTGCAACGACCTGTCTGCAAGCTGGCTGCAATGTGAAAACGCTGAGTGAGTTGATGGGTCACTCGAATCCTGATATCACGCTAAAACGCTATGCGCATTCTTGCTGGGAGTGGAAGCAAAATGAAATGAATCGAATTTACGGGTGAGTGGTCGAAGGAGGAGTCAGTTTTATATAAAGTCACATATTATCAGCATTTCTGGAAACCGAAACTCGCAGGCCGAACGATGCCGAAACGGTGGCCCTGTTTGCAGGCTTTCTCTACTGTGGGGACTGCGGCAGTCGGCTGGTTCGCAGGTCGGCCAGCTATAAAGGAAAAAAGTACATTTACTACCAGTGCTCCGGCAGCAAACAGAACAAGGGCAACTGCACGAGCCATAATCTGCGGGATGAAAAACTCTATAACATCGTGCGGAACGCGCTTCAGATGCAGATTCAAATCGTAATGGAAGAAGCCGAGTTTGTGGAAAGCATCCGGCAGGCCCAGCAGGAACCATATCTTGTGCGGCACATTGAACGGCAGATTCGGCAGCTGACTGCAGAAAAGGCCCATACACAGGGCATTAAGGAAAAATTGTATGGGGATTATGCAGACGAAATCCTCACACGGGAGGATTTTTTGAATTATAACGAACTGTACAGCAAGCGGATTGAAGAGTATGACCGCAAAATCACAGAATTGGAAGCGGAACAGCGAAATTTACAGACTGCTCCAAACGCTTATCCGTTTCTGGATGTGTACCGTAAGTATCGAAAATTGGAAGAAATCACCCGTCCGATGGTCGTGGAACTGATTGAGAAAATCGAAGTCTATGAGGGCAATCGGGTGGAAATTACGTTCCGATTCCAGGATGAAATTGCGGACCTGCTGGAAGAACTGCATCAAAAGCAGATGGGGCAGCGTGAAGTGTCTGCTTAAAAGGAGGCTGTGACTTATGGCAAGAGTAAGCAAGAAAGTAAGTGCGGCGCAGAGGGAAGCGGAAAACGCACCGCACCGTATCTGGAAAACCGCAATTTACGCACGACTGTCCGATTTTGATGATGTACTTCGGGATACGGAATCGCTGCAAGTACAGATTTCCTACATCAAGGAGTATATCGACCATCGGGATGACCTGATGTTGCTGGATGTGTTTGCAGACAAACGCTGCACGGGAACAAATTTTGACCGCCCGGAATTTGAACGGCTGCTGAAAGCACTGCAGGAACGAAAAATCGACTGCATCGTGGTAAAGGACTTCTCCCGACTGGGCCGCAATTTCGTGGAAACTGGTCAGTATCTGGAACAGGTGTTTCCATTGTTCGGCGTAAGATTTATCGCCATCAATGATAATTATGACAGCCTGAACAGCCAGAGCCGGGATGGGATGCTGGTGCCGATCAAGAGCATGATCAATGAGATGTACTCGAAAGACCTGTCCCAGAAGATCCAGTCGTGCTTTCGCTCTAAGGAAGCGCGGGGAGAAATCTATACCCCGGTTCCATTCGGCTACAAAAAGGATCAAAAGAATCATTTGGTTCTGGATGAGGAAGTCAGCGATGTGGTAGTTCAGATTTTCCTCTGGAAGAAATCCGGCATGAAAGAGCGCGAGATTGCAAAGAAGCTGTCTGCGCAGGGAACCCAGACACCTTTTACACGCCGCTGTCAGCTGGGATACCTGAAAAACACCTTGCGGGTAAAGGACCCAGCATGGAAGACTGTTTTCGTGACAAAGGTGCTGGAAAATCCAATCTACACAGGAGCAATGGTCTACAACCGTATTGCCTACGATGAAACGTATCGGAAAATCGGGCAGAATCCACGGGAAGGCTGGCGGATGGTGCCGGACAGCCACCCGGCGATTATCAGCTGGGAACTGTTTGATGAAGTTTCCGCGTTGCGGGAAGCTGAGCAAGCGGTCAGGGAGGAACGGAAAACATGGTGCAAACAGCGCAGAAAGAACAATCCGAACATCTTCAAAGGCAGAATCTTTTGCAAAAAGTGTGGAGAAAAATTGGTTTGTCATTGGCAAAGTGATGGTACGCTGTATTTTTACTGTGCATCTTGCCATGTTTCAATTTCAGAGAAAGACCTCTGGAACGGCATTAACAAGGAGTTGCACCAGCGGATGGAAGAACACCGTGATTTGCAGAAGCTGGTACGGAAAAGCTCTGGAAAAAGCAAACTCCAATCAAAAGAAATAGCTACAAAACGTGAAATTGAACAGGCGTCAGGCAATATCGTTCGACTGGAATCACAGAAGCGCAGCGGCTATGAGCAGTATGTTCTCGGAAAACTTTCAAAGGAGAAATTTCTGGAACTGAAGCAAGGTGTAGAAAATGAAATCGTATTACTGAAGCAGACAAAATCTGAAAGAGAGAAAGATCTGGCCGTTGTTCAAGAAGAATTGCAGCAAAAAAAGCAGATCGCAGGAAACACCGAAGTCCTTTTGACGGTAGATAATCTGCTGCAGTATGTAAAGAAAATTGAAGTGGACCGCAGGAAAATAACTTATACGGAATTTGTGTTCTAATGAAAAAGGAGAACAGACAATGAAAGAGAAAATCTATGATGCCCGGACAGGAATGGAATATGCTTTGGTGGGTGATTATTATCTGCCAGCCTTGAAACTGCCACGGACCCGTCCGATTGGCCGCTGGGGGATGCTACACAAGGCGTACCTGAAACTGCGAAAACCAGCCTATTACCAGAGCTTGCTGCTGAGCGGAAAACTGGATACTGTTTTAGCAAATGTGGAAGAGCAGGCAGTGGAACGATATGAGGTTTTGATCGAGCAGCTGAGCCGGCGGGAGCACGTATCGGAAAAACTGAAAGAAGAGAACCAGATGGAATGGGTACGCCGTATGAATAATCTGGAAAATCGTGCTGCGGAGATTGTAAAGGCAGAATTGATCTATACGTTTGAAAGGCGGTGAGCAGCAGATGATCGGAACCTATTACCGGCTCTCTCTTGCGGACGAGGATGTGGGAACAGATAAGACCGAGAGCAACAGCATTCAGGGCCAGCGCGGACTGGTAGAGGGGTACATCATGGCCCGCCCCGAACTGGCAACAGAGCCGCGTCAGGAGTATGTGGACGATGGCTACTCCGGCACATCTACAAGCCGTCCTGCGTTTCAGCGGCTAATTCAAGATGCACAGGACGGAAAGGTGAAAACAATTATCGTAAAGGACTTTTCCCGGTTCGCCCGTGACTATATCGAAGCAGGCGATTATATGGAGCGAATCTTCCCGTTGCTGGGCGTTCGCTTCATCTCCGTCAACGATGGTTACGACAGTGGAATGCAGATCAGAAACGATGTATGTGGACTGGAAGTAGCCATTAAGAACATCATCAACGCATCCTACAGCCGGGACCTCTCCGCTAAAATCGCAGCAGCAGACCATGTGATGCAGAAAAAAGGAATGTATCTCGGAGGATACCGCCCGTTTGGATTCCTGCCGGACCCGAGCGATTGCCATAAGCTGATCCTCGACCCGGTAGCCAGTCGATATGTGCGGTTGATCTTTGAACTGGCATTGCAGGGCAACAGAACAGGCACCATCGCAAAAATCCTGAATGAAAAGCAGATTCCAACTCCGGCAGCGTATCATGTGGCGGAAAGCCATGTGTACAGCGAGCAGAAAGCATGGGATCTGCAGCGCAGCCATTGGACAAGTGGAACGGTTTACCATGTTCTGAAAAATGAGAAGTATAAGGGAACCTATGTGGGCGCGAAATTTATTATGCCGGTTCCCTGTAAGCATCGGGTCCTGCGCGCTCCCTTGGAACAGCAGGTACGAATTGAGGACAGTCATGCCGCCATTGTGACCCCGGAGGAATTTGAACAAGCACAAAAGGTTATTATGCTGCAGCATGGGAAGCATCAGGCCGGGAACTACACAAAACACCAGTATCCCTTGAAAGGCAAGGTCTATTGCGGCTACTGCCAGAAGCTGATGAAATATCGTGTACTCAAGAAGCTTGGCCCCTCGTTTAACTGCAGATTTTCAGCCACAGCGGCGGACAGTCCCTGCAAGCGAATCCCAATCTCTGAGAAAGTACTGGAAGAGATTATCCGAAACGCGCTGACAGCGCAGATAAAGCAGGCAGAGTATGTACTGGAAATCCTGCACGAGCGGGAACGCAAGGCGTTGATTTGCTTTTCCGCACTGGAACGGCAGGAAGAAAAGCTGAGTGCAGAAAAGGCAGAGATTGTAAAACAGCGCGTTGCACTGTATGAGCAATACGCCGACGGGAATATGAGTAAGGAAGAGTTCATCCGGCAGAGAGATGCCTACAGAGTGCAGGAAGATGAAAAGATGGAGCAGATTCAAAGGCTGCGTACCGAGAAAAATCAAGCTTTCCAGCCTGTGAAGAGGGACACCGATCATTTGCAGACTGTCATGAGTACTGTAGAAGAAGCAGGCGATGTGATGTACCTATCACAGAATGTGGTAGAAACTTTTATTGACCGCATCGAGGTTTTCAACGATGAACATGTGAAAATTCATTTTACATTTGAAAATGTGTTGGCAGACTATGCCGAATGAGTCGTAGCCAGAATCAATGCAGTAAGCAGAGTTTTTCTTGTAAGAACATGAGATTCATGGTATCATAGAAGCAATAAAAAGTCTGTGTGTGGCTACGCGAAAGGAGCAGCAGAGATGAAAAAATTGAACATCCCAGTTGGTATTTCGGACTTTGAGAAGATTCGGAACGGTGGGTTTTATTATATTGACAAATCTGGCCTGATTGCGGAAATTTTGGACGAAAAAGCAGAAGTGACACTTATCACTCGACCACGGCGTTTCGGTAAGACGCTTGGCATGAGTATGTTAGAAAGCTTCTTTGACATCCGTAAAGACAGCAAAGAACTGTTTGATGGGCTGGAAATTGCAGAGCATCAGGTATTATGTGATGAGTGGATGAACCAGTATCCGACAGTCTTTGTTTCATTCCGACAGGTAGACGGTCTGGATTTTACTGGGGCATACGATATGCTCACAATGGTGATAGCGGATTTGTACAACAAACATCTTTATTTGCTTGATAGTAAAAGTGTTACAGAATTCCAAAAAACAGCGTTTGAGCATCTTGCACATGGCAATGGTTCTATAAAAGAAGTTAAGAACAGCCTTATGCTTTTGACAACGATGATGCAGAGCTATTATGCAAAGCCTGTAATTCTTCTTATAGACGAGTATGATGTCCCTGTAGCAAAAGCGAATAACAACGGTTATTATAATGAAATGCTCGATGTTATGAAAGGCTTGATGCAGGCTCTAAAAGACAATCAAGCACTTCAGTTTGCAGTTGTTACGGGCTGCTTAAAGATTGCGAAAGAAAGCATTTTTACGGGAACAAATAATTTTGTATCGGATACTATCACAAATTCTCGTCTGAACGAGTATTTCGGATTTGTACAGAGTGAGGTTGACCTGTTGCTAAAGGATGCTGACTTGACAACGCAGGCTGAGAGCATCAAGAAATGGTATGATGGATACCATTTCGGAGCCTTTGATGTTTACTGCCCGTGGGATGTAATGAATTATTTGCTGGAACTGCAGCGCAATCCGAAAGCTAAGCCTATCAGCTACTGGAAAAACACCAGCGATAATGCCATCATCCGTTCCTTTATTGACTATGCAGGCAGTACCATCACAAATAAACTTGAAACGCTGATGGCTGGTGGCTGCATCGTTCAGCGTGTGGATGAAAACCTGACCTATGATTATCTACATTCCTCAGAAGACAATCTTTGGAGTACGCTGTACCTGACAGGGTACTTAACCAAGGCGCGTGAAGAAGATTATAAGGGTGAGTTGCCGGATGGCATGGTTGCCCTTATGATTCCGAACGCAGAAATCAAAGAGATTTTTGAAACAACAGTCATCAAATGGTTCGATGACAGTACGAAGAAGTGGAATCGAAATGCTTTGTTCGATGCAGTCTGGAACGGTGATAGCGAGGGCATTACCAAGGAAATGAATGCTCTGCTCCGGCGCACCATTAGCTACCATGACTACCGGGAAGACTTCTATCATGCTTTCCTTGCGGGCATCTTCACAGGTGCCGGATATATGGTGGATTCCAATAAGGAGCATGGAGAAGGCCGAAGTGATGTGGTCGTTTACGATTCCATCAATGCCCGCGTTGCAATCTTTGAAGCAAAGTACACGAAGGGTTTGGAAAATCTGGAAAGTGAATGCGATATAGCCTTGCAGCAAATTGATGATCGGATGTATGCAAAGGAGTATGAGGATGATTACGATCAGATTCTTTGCTACGGTATTTCGTTCTTTAAAAAGCGCTGCATGGTAAAGAAAAAGTGATTCACAACAAATCTTAACTTGAATTCTGTATTATAACTTAAAATGAGTTAAAATACAGAAAAAGAATTATAAGAGAGGCTCGCATAAACCACAGACAGCACCCAAGATGATTCGAGGGTGCGTCTGCGACTTATGCGGGCCTTTTTATTTTGTGATTTTAATACGGATGGATGTTAAATTCCAAGGCTGACAAGAGTGGCCTTTAACTCACTCGCCGTGTGGATAATGATTTCCTGTTCAGTTTCGTTGCAGTCCAATAACAGACGATGCAATTCGGTGTTGGAAGTTGAAACGGAATAGTGAAGACTGTCTATCAACAAATCATCAACGGAAATGCAGAGGGCGTCGGCAATATCGACCAGAGTGGCAACGCTGGGGTGTTCTGTGCCTTTTTCAATTTTGGCCAGAAATTCACGACTGCGATTGATTTTAGAGGCTAAGCCTTCCTGGGTGATATTGCCACACTGCATTCTGAAATAACCAATACGTTTTCCCAAAGCAACATAATTGACGGACATAAGTAAATCTTCCTTTCGAATGCCCGCATAAGAGTACTTTTATTATCTGGCCTATGAAAAAACGAATCAAGAAGAACGAAAAGAGCAGCCAACATAGAAGTCAGAATTTTCGTTTTTCCCCTCTAGCAGAGATGGCTTCTGAGGCCAAAATGTGACCCAGTAGGTCACATTTTAAGGAACAAGTGACCTGCTGGGTCACAGAAAAATTATCTGACAGGTGTATAATAAAACCATAAAATTGAACAGCACGATAATGTGAGTGAGAACGAAGTGAAAAAGTTACTGACGCTGTACAGCGGGGTTCAGTTAACGGATATACTTTCATTTGTATAGAGAAAATGATGAAAATGTGGCTCAGAATTTGGCGGGGCCACCCCTAGCGGTCGTGTGTTCTGAGGCAATTTTGTGAAGTGTTACATCACAATTTGCTGCACATGTGAAGTGCCACTTCACAGAAAAAAATCATCTGATAAGAGTATAATAGAAGCATGAAATCAAGCTGCGAAAATAAAGTGGGGAAAACGAAATGGAACGGCTGCTGACACTGTATAGCGAAGTTCAGTCAACGGATGTACGGTGGCTGTGGTATCCCTTTATTGCAATCGGGAAAATCACACTTCTGCAGGGTGATCCCGGCGATGGAAAATCTACCATGATGATGAATCTGATTGCGGAACTTTCAACAGGAGGTAAGACCCCGGACGGATGCAAAGTTGGTACGCCGCAAAAAGTGATTTATCAGTGCTCAGAGGATGGTGTTTCAGACACGATTAAGCCCCGCTTGGAACGCTGCGGAGCAGACTGCAGGAAGATTGCTTTCATCAACGAAGAAGTTTATAACGGCCTTACATTGGACGATGAGCGCATCCGTCAGGCAATCATTGAATTTCGGCCTCGATTGGTCGTGATCGATCCGATTCAGGCTTATCTTGGCAGCGATTCGGATTTGCAAATTGCAGGCAGAGCGCGGAAACTCATGCGCCGCCTTGGAATGTGGGCTGCTGGTTACGACTGCGCTATTGTTTTGATTGGACACCTCAACAAAAAAGAAGGTTCCAAAGGGCTGTACCGCAGCCTTGGCAGTATTGATGTTGTGGCAGCAGCACGAAGCGTCCTGCAGGTGGAGCGAGATACCGAGAATCCTGATATAAGAATCGTACATCAAATCAAAAACAGTCTTGCGCCTACGGCAGAAGACATCCGCTTTTCCATTTCTGCCGACAAGGGCTTTCGATGGCTGGAATGCAGGCCACAGCTTTTTGAAAAACAACAGCCGGACGCCGAACCTAAATTTGATACAGAGCAACAGAAAGCTGCCTACTGGATCAAGCATTTTCTTGAAAAAGGTGATATGAGCGCGAATGAAATTTATTGCCGTCTGGACAATGAGGGGGTCAGCAAACGAGTTGCACGGATGGTAAAAACAGAAATGGGAATCCACTGCTATCAGAAAAAGCGGAAATGGTATTGGAGCGTTCAGCTGGAAGAAGGTGCTATGAATGGATCGCAAGTATAAGGTTGGCGGCTATGTGAAACTTGCAAAACTGTGGGAACGCTCTAAGGATGCAGCAGTGGCCTATCACAGTTCCTACTATGCTGAAAAGTTCAGGGATGATGCGGATAAAAGGCTGGTTGGTGTCTATATTGACATCACAGGGAATAAGGAAATTTATAAACGCCCGGAAATGGTGCATCTGCTCAAAGATTGCAAAAATGGTTCCATAAATCTGATTTTCTCGCAGACAAGGGCCTATATTGCAGCAAATACCTGTGATTTCTGTTTTCTGTTGAAATATCTGTTTGACTTGCCGATGCGAGTGGACATTGTTACAGACGATGATGACCAGAGAATCGACACCATTCTTGACTTTGATAACCAGCGGCAGAGCCTGAAAGATTTGGCTGAAAAATATACATCGATCCGAAGGAAAGATTATCTTGAGTGGAGAATTCGACTGGAAGATGAAATGACAAAGGCTGAAGAAAAATGAACGTAGAACATATCCCAGCAGAAGATGTGGACATGCTGCCGTGTGGAGCAGACTGGCAGAGTAGGCATTTGGAGTCCGAAAAGAGAAAAGCTGAAATTCGGGACAGAATCCATAAGCAGGCAGAACAGGGCCAGAAAACGGCAAAAGACTACTTTCGTCCGGCGAAACCGACACCGTCGATTTACGACAGCGACCTGAAGCGTGTAGCCGTTTATGCCCGTGTCAGCACATCTAGTGAAGAACAGATTTCTTCCATCGAGAATCAGACCCTTTATTACACCAAAAAGATTGCAGAAACGGAAAACTGGAACCTGCAGGATATTTACAGCGATGAGGGGAAATCCGGCACATCGCTGCGGAAACGGGATGCTTTTAAGCGAATGATGCGAGATGCCAAAGACCAGAAGATGGATTTGATTATCTGTGCCAGTATTTCACGCTTCGCCCGAAATTTTTCGGATTGTATGACGCAGATTGCAGCCCTGAAAACCATGCACCCGGCGCATCCCATCGGTGTGTACTTTGAAACGGAAAACATCTACACGCTGAATCCAAGCAGCCAATATAGTTTGGACATTCAAGCACTTCTGGCAGATTGGGAATCGGGCAACAAGAGCCGCCGGATGATCCTTTCGTATGATCAGCGCATTATGACAGGTCAGTACCCGGTGGCTGACCTGATGGGGTATCGGCATACTAAGGATGGTCAGTTGGTGATCGAGCCGGAAGAAGCAAAGACGGTGCGGTTTATCTTTCTGGCGTTTATCCAGGGCTATAACTACGATCAGATTGCGGCAGTGCTGACACAGAAAAAGCGCAGCACCCTGCGCGGTAGGCAGGAGTGGAACGGCATGATGGTGGCAAACATCATGAAAAATGAACGCCGCTGGGGTGATCTGGAAGCTAGGAAGAGCATTGTGGTAGATTACAAACTGGGCAAGGTCACGAAGAATAACGGCAATCGCTGCTCTGCCTATGTCCCGGAACATCACGAAGCGATTGTTTCCCCAGAAATCGCACGAGCTGCACATCTTGTGGCATCCAGCAGCAAAAAGTGCGGGGTGCAGGATATTGTGGTAATCCGGCAGGGAGCATTGAAAGGCTTTGTGGGCATCCATCCGAACTGGAGCGGCATCAATGCTGAAAGTATCCGCAGCCTTTGCCTGAGCACCTATCTGCCGGAAGAGGTGATGAAACTGAACGATATAGCAGAGATGAGGGCTGGGGCAACACTGGGAAAGGCACGTCAATCTGAATATCTGACGGTTTCAGGTACTTGCTTTATCAACCAGAGTAGCCCGGTTATGACGATTTCTAAAAATGGAATCCGTTTCAGCAAGGCCTGCCATAGCCGGTTGGACGACTGCGAGTATGTGGAACTGCTCTATCATCCGATTCTGCAGGTCGTGATTTTGCGAAAGGGCAATCACGGCTTTTCAACGGCGATGCACTGGGGAGATGACAATGACGTTCATAGTGTTTTTTCAGCCAGAGCATTTTCTGGGCTTGTCTTTCAAATGTTGAACTGGAAAATGAATTACCGCTACCAGTGCCGTGGTATCTGCCGGGGTCAGGGAAATGCAAAATTTCTGATTTTTGAATTAGATGAGTCCCGGATTTTGACTGAGAAAAATCAGTATGAACAAGAAAATTGTTCGATGAATCTGAAATGCCGGTTATATCGGAGTAAATGGGTTCAGAGCATTACGGCCCGTGATGTGATGGAATCTGGCCAAGTCGTAGAAAATCCCATGATTGGTGCAATTCCAAGCAGAAATGAAGTTCAACGTGAACTGGATGATCTTTTGATGTCGATGTAGGAGGAACTTATAGAATGGAAGAAAAAAGCAGGACGCAGGAACTGAGCGTTCGGGAAATCTCCTTGATTCGTGAACTTGCACAGATACGGAAAGAACATAAAAGAGAACTGGAGTACGAAAAGTTCGATGGCTATGAACTTCCGCCGCGTACACAATTTTCCATGCTGAATAAGCCAGCAGTGAGCATAAAGTATGGCGTTATGAAATTTAATATGGCCTGCATCCGGCTTTTTGAAGGAATCAAGTATGTTCTTCCGATTCTGCACCCAAACAAGAAGCGGCTTGCGCTGATTATGTGCCCAGAAGAGGACAGCGCATCTGTTGAATGGGCAAGACAGAAGGACGAAAACTGGGTGAATAAGGATATTACCTCTTTGGAATTTGTGGAAAATATCTTCAGGCTCATGAACTGGAATCGGGAATGCCGTTATAAAGTGCTTGGACGGGTGGCTAATTCTGATCAGGGTCTTTGTATGTTGTTTGATTTGGAAGAAGCAATCATGTTCACCCCGAAGCCACAGGAATATACGGATCCGCTTACTGGTGAAATGAAGAAAAAGCAGATGAAATTCTTCCCGGATGCCTATAAGAACCGTATCGGAAAATCTTATAATGACTATATTGCAGACCATCAGATGAATCTGTTCGAGGATTTTATTGGGTATCAGAGTTCTACTGTATTGGATGAGCCCGAACGGGAAGCAGGCACTACTTCAATACCGATTCCGCAACGTGAAGAATCTGAAAATATACCTTTGCCAGATTTACCGGGACAGCTTGAAAACGTACAACAATCGGGCAATGAGATTGCTAAGAGAGGAATGCCGACATGAATTCTGGGCGAGTTATGAACCTGCGAGTGACAATTCCGGCGGAAAGCCGGAGAATGAATGTTGGGAAAGATGTTATCCGTATTCTTGGAAGTCCGGCCTATATCTGCGTTTTGCAGAGGAAAGATCGGAAGTCTATTGCAATCACGCCGTGTGCTGCGGAGCATCCCATGTCCTTTAAGGTCCCGGACAGGCTGCTGACCGATGGGCAGTGTCGGATGATGATTAACGGAATACAGTTCATTCAGGTGTTGCTGGAAGCAAATGATCTGGCGGCAGGAAAAGACCATCAGTTTAAAGGACGGTATGATGCCGAGAAAAATGCAGTTATCATTTCGCTTGAAAAAGATGAACAAAGTGCCCTCTCGCCTCAAAAGTGTACAACTTGACATCACGTCCACTTGGTCGTATAATACGTCCAAATGGACGTGATGAAGGGAGCTAATACTATGAGTACCGGAATTTTAGATGGCTTTCAAACGATAATTCCAACGGCAGCGGCTGTCTTATCGGAAAAACGACAAATATTAAGGCTGACGCAACAAGAGGTTGCTGATCGCGCAAAAATAACATTACGTCAATATCAAAGGTTGGAATCTGGGGAAAGAAGTATTTTGACCTGTTCTTTTGGCTTGGCGTGTCGAGTAATTGAAGCTCTTGATATGGATGTTTCTAAATTCTATCATGGTGACTATTACCTTGAAGAAGAGCTGAAGACAACGAGAGGCAAAGGATTTAGCAGTAGGAAAAAGCTATCGATTTAATGGACGGCATGATGCGGGAAAATCCGATATAGACAAATCTATGTTGAATTTTTTACATCTGTCAGCTTGATATTCGTAAATCTTTTCGGCTATGAGGGTGTTTCATTCCGTAGGAATGGGAGCGGTACAGGTTGAGAGTTTCTACCCATGCGAACAGATTTGCTTTGGTGGAGCTGGAGTTAAGCACTTTTCCGTGCCTCGTATCTGATGCGTTTCTGAAATTGGAAAATATTGAACCCGATAAAATAAAAGTTTCCGAAACGGGAAAATAATTTGATGTTCTGCGTATGATATTCAGGATAACTATGAAAAGATTGTCCTGACACTGGATCGTTTTTTACTCGGAAATTACGATGGTATAAAAGTTGTGAATGTCATCGCCTGGCTTTTGGGATGAGGAATCTGCATCTGGGTTTGTACACACCAAACCAAGGAGTTCCAAAACACTCTGGTTCGTTATTCCATTCGACCAGAGCAGTCACAGAGAAAAGGAAAATTCTTGAAGAAGAATTTGGCGTTGCAATGAACGAAGAACTGGAAAGAGAGGTGCTTGTTATGTGCAACCTTAGTCAGGGGGTAAAGGCCGAAGGCATTAGCATTGGTGAGATGCGGATGCTGGTTAAGCAGGTGAGAAAGGGCCGTGTGACGATTGAAGAAGCAGCGGAAGACGCTGGAATGACAGTAGAAGAGTTCAAGAAAATCTTGGAAAATACGCCACTGCAGGCGGTATAAAATAAGAATTATATAGAGCAAACAGTCAAGCCCTACAAGGTTTAGATCGGTTTGAAACCGACTGAAAGCCTTGTAGGGCTTATTTTTTTGTAAAATTTTTTGTTCCTTACTTGACAACCGCATATGGGCAACCAGAGAAAAGCCTGATTTCATGCGGGTTTACGCGGCTTGACCTTTTCACCTCAACCTGTTTCTGCCTGTCATAGTGCGTTACGGCCAGCGTGATTTCAGGTGCTAATGGCTTCTGGTTGCGCTCTATACTTAACCCACCCACAGCGAAAGCTGATAGAGCAGAAAACAGAATAAGGAGGTACGAAGGCGAGCCTGCGTATAGATTGTTGCTGCAATCTGTATACGGGCTTGTTGTCGTGCAATGAAGAAATCGAGGATATGGATTAGTGTAAAGATAAATGATGAGGAGTATTCAGTATTTTCAAAATGTACAAGTCAATGACTCAATCATGGTATAGAAAAGCCGTGGAAGAAGGTTCCTTCCACGGCATGATCTTTATACTACTTTTTCAATAAGGCACTGATGTTTCTTCGTTTTCTTGTCATAGTTGATAGCTACCAAGAGAAGATTTCCTGTATAGCCACGCAGCGAATCCGGATATTTTTTTTCCTTAATCTGCTGCATCGCAGTCTCCGCCGTTTGGTTCCACTTCAACTCCACAACAAGCGCCGGATAGTCATTTCGGTACTCCGGTTTTGGTACGAAAACGAAGTCTGCGAAGCCCCTGCCCGCGGGCAGCTCTCGAACCGGCTTAAAGTAATATTGCATAGCGCTCAGGTATGCAATCGCCAAGACGCTGCTCAAGGAGTTTTCATTGTTGTACTGGATGGCAGAAACATAGTCATCATGGATTTTCTCAACCTGAGTGGCTACTGCATCGCCATCCATATCCAATGTCGCATCCAGCAACTTCTCAGACTCCTGCTGGAACAGCAACATCTCATTCCAATGCTTGCTTTCCACCGCAAGTGTCAATTCCTGCCGGATTTCCTCATTCGGAACGAACGCTGTTTTTCGGTTCTGGTCATATCCCAAGTAGCCAAGATGGATCATATATGTCAAAACATCATCTTTGCTTTGGATATTAACGGTATCGTTCTTGAAGGTAGCCGTGTTTACTTTAACTTCCCCACCGGAAAGCATTTCAATGATTGCCGTTTTCAGCCCATCATAGTTCATGTTGATAAGGGGAACGATTGCTTCATAGGAAGCCGTTTCCGACCAGTAGCTCTTAAACTCTCCCTTCAGCATAACGCTGACAACAGCTCTGGGATTATAAACTTGGTAATCCCGCAGCAAGTAACCATCGTACCACTTTTTTACCTTGTCAAAGTCTTTGTGGTACTCCTCGCAAAGATTCTTAACTTCTTCTTCCGTAAAGCCAATGAAAGGTGCCAACGTGCCGGCACTGACCATGGTAAACTCATCGAAGTTATTCAAGGCCGACTGCGTTTTTTCCTTTTTGATTGGCAGAATGCCGGTGAGGTATGCAAGCTGAATGTATTTTGTCGGCTCTGTACCTTTGAATAAGCCTCTCAAGAAATAGATATATTCTTCTTGAACAGCCTTATTGGTTGCTTCATCTCGGATCAGAATATCCCATTCATCAATAATCACAATAAATTTCTGACCGGTCGAGTTTCTGATGCGCGACAAAGCGTCCGCCAATGTCAACACTTCGTTAGGAAGAACTTCAGGGTAGTACTCTTTTAGTTCCTCCAAAACCGATTGCGTAATGTAGGATATAATACTTTTGATGTCTGCACAGCTGGACAAAAACCATTGTACATCTATATGGATCACATCATACTTGTTGAGATGCTTTTTGAAGTCGCTACTCTTGCCGATTGTAAGCCCATCGAACATCTTTTCTGAATCGCAGCCTTTGCTGTAATAGGCTGCCAGCATATTAGCCGTATAGGACTTACCAAATCTCCGGGGGCGGCTATTGCAGATATATGCTTCTGGTGTATCAAGAACGCTGTTGGTATATTCCAGCAGACCCGTTTTATCCATATAAATTTTTGAATTCAGTGCAACTTGAAACGCACTATTATCCGGATTCACGAATCTTCCCATTTCGCCAAAGCCTCCTTCAGAAGTCATTTATTTCTAACCATTCAAATGACATTAGTATAGTCATATAGTACCATTTATCGATACAAATAGCAAGTTGGAAATTTCCCTACCCTATATATAATAGTACAAAAGCGCCGCAGCAGGGATTTCTTTCATAGCATGATCTATCATCGCAGACACCTCATCTGCTATGACGAATTAAATTTTGCCACATGGAATCCTGCTTTCTGCATATAATCTTCAAAAATATATGCAGATAAAACTCGAAAGGCGCAATAAGCCACAAATTGCGATAATTTTCCTTCGATGAACCTGTCAGATGTCATCTGTTTGAACCATTCGGAATTCCCGAATAGTTGCCATCACGGTCTATTCTTCATCCGAATTATAATATTACCATTTACTGATTCAAATAGCAAATCTAGCGTCATTCCATAACGATACAATAATGCCGTGGAAGTATTTCCTCCACGGCACGATCTGTCGTTATAGCTGTGCGTTTCTCTCCCTCTGCAAATTCCAGACAGGCAACCCTTCCCGGCGCTTTGCCTCGCATCGCTTTGCAGCCATGCGATATGTTTTCTCGCATCTTGGCACGCTCGTGGAATCCAGTCATGGCGCTGCTTCCCCAATGCGGTACAGCAGAGGACGCTATTCACTTTTTCGGAGGTTTGGAACCTCCTAATACATAAGAGAACAGCGAATCGGATTTTTTCCACAACTTTTTCAATTTTCTTTTTTTACCAGAAATATATCCACACGCATATCTTTCCACAAACCGGGGTGGATCTTAATCCCACGCACTTTCTGATACTCATAGGCTGTCACAAAGTCAACCGCAAAACTCAAAAGTGGTATCTTTTCATCCAGCACGCTCACCTGATTTTCTTGACAGCTTTCCAGCCATTCCACCAACTTACGCTTTCTTTTGGTTCGGCTCATGTTCAAAAAGAAATCCTGTGGACGACATATTGTCGCGCAATCGGGTCCAGCACTTTCTTTATCCTGCTTGCCGATTTGCTCTTTCTCAATATCATAGGGAACGCCACTTTTATAGGTAACCATCGCTATCGGCTGCCTTTCCGATTGGATAGGCATGATCTGCTGCACATTCATCAACTGCAACATCCAAATGTAGCGGTTATTGCTTTTTACAATCCGGTTGGTATACCTGTCCAGAAAGCCCGGCTCTATTTTACCATCCGGAAAAGAGGCATCATCGCTGAGTGCAGCCTCGATGCTGTGCATATCTAACCTTGCTTTAGGACGCTGTTCCTGTATGGAACTTTGCAGTAAGCCTTCGACATTTATAATCTCATTGTTGATTTCCGTACTTTTGCTTAAGAAATCATCCATAGTTATGCTTCGGCTTGCCCGCTGGCTGACAAGATCGTCCAATTCCTCATTCAGCGCAGAGAGCTTGTGCTCCAGCTGGTTTCCATCATTCGGTGTGCCGGTAGTGTTCAGATTTGCATCCAACGTCCGCAAAAGACTCAGTATATCCTCGGCATTTTCTTTCCAAACAGTACGGAACACTTCCCTTGCCATCAATTCCAGCTTCCATTCAGATGCGTATGGTGCCGGACAAGAAATGCCATTCAGTGCTCTGGCGGCATCTTTCTTTTTGAACATTTTCGACCGTGCACAGATAAGCCGCATATTTTTCCCACCGTTGGCCGTTTTATCGTAGCCTTCGATTTGGAATCGCATCCCACAATCGCAAAACAGAATTTTCGTCCATTTGTTCTGCGGAAAGGACACACCAAATTTATGGGTACGACCATCTTTTCCTTTGACAAATGCAGCTCGCTTACTGCGGATCTGATTGCAGGTTTCCCATAGCTCCTCTGAGACGATTGGCTCAAAGTTTCCCTTTACAAGAACAAAGTCCTCCTCGCTGTGATTGATGCGGTTATGGCTGAGGAAGTCATCAATATGGGATTTATTATAGGTCATATAGCCCTTGTAAGTGGGCTTGCGGAGTACCCGTGATACCTTGCTCGCCGTCCAGCTCAGGCCACCACCGCCATCCTTGCGGTTTTCTTCTATAAGCATTTTGGCAACAGTCGTTTCTCCGTGCCCCTCGGCGTACAGATTAAAGATTCTGCGCACCGTTGCCGCCTGTTCCTCATTGATTACATATACAATATCTTTGAATCATTTTTTTCTCTTTATCGTTGATCATGGATATCACCTCTGTTTCTAGTATAACTTATTTTTGAATGAAAAAAGAGCGATATTTTGCTCTTACTATATTTGTTTCTTAACTAAAAGGAAATTACCAATATTTTGATGTTTAATACCATACTCAAGTTTGATTGTATCATGGTTCATCCTTGACCCGTTAGAAGGCAACGCATTTAATCCGAATAGCTCATTTAAAATAATATTATTCCTTTACAATTCTACAAACTTGAAGTTGTCTGATTAGCAATTATCTTTTGCAATTTATAACTGCATCAAAAAGAATACCAGTACACTCGAGAGTATTGTTACTGTCCCCATTATGATAAACATCATGGAAGTAAAACTTTTTGAAATTGGTCTATCAACATAACACTTTTTAGGATTGTTTGGATTATAATAAACTGTCATCTTACTGTTGATAGGCCACAACTGCTCCGCAAATTGACGCAAATTGGCAATAGCTCCAGTTTTTACATGTAGCCATCCTTTTTCATCTTCATAGACTTCTGATTTCATCGGTACAGGTACTCCTGATAGTTGCGTTGTTATAATTCCTCGAAATTTTTTCTTTGCTTTATAACAAGTTCCATTCACAAAGTACTCAACGATTGGGTACACTCTTCCATTTCCAGGAAACCCATATTGTTTAACAATACCGTCTGTCTTTTTTGTACACAATTTATTCTGTCTTTTTACAATGATATTGAAAGTAACTCCTAGTAGAACTAATATTACACCAAGACCTCCAACTGTCATCAATTCTAACCATGCAATTTGTATTTCAGCCATAGTTTCATCACCTCAAATTCCAGTTTTCTTGATTCTGCAAACATGAATTTGTAATTACATTCCATACATATTGGCATTCTTTACAATCACTCTATCTCCTTTTTCTAATTGTTCCTTAGAAACTCCTCTTAACCCAAGTCCAACATGTTCTGTTTTATATCCACAACCATTTGATTTTCGTTCTTTTGTATGTATATCGATGTTAGTAATTATAGTCTCTAATACACCTCCATTTGTTTTATAAACACACGCATTTTCTCCTTCTCTACACATTCCTGTTGATATGTTTCCTGTGACAACTGTTCCAACCCCCATAATTGTAAATACATCATCAATAATCAATTCAAAGTCTTCTTTTAAACATAATGGAACATCTAATCTGTTCATATACTCTTTTTCTCGCTCTTTTTTGCTTTTACCAAATAATCCCATAGTGTTTCTCCTTTATAACTTCCGATTTATCTCACTGCCCATCTGCCCGGTAAACCACATCAAAATACTCGCAGACGCACTTCATGCTTTCGTCAAAGTTCCTGCCGATTTCCTCACACGCTGCGGCAAACGCCTTGCGGTGGGCCTTCTTCCACGCGGCAAGGGTGCTGTCCCCCTCGGCGGCGGCACAATCTGCCGTCACATCTTCAAACGGGACAACGTCCACCTTTGTGGTGCGGGTAATGCAGCGCGGCTGCATATCGCTGTCCAACACGACCGTGTAATCACCCGTGCGCGGCAGCAGTTGCATCTGGGCTTCAAACAGGTTGAACAACCCCGTGTTGGCGCGCTTTTTGCCGCAAAGAATGTTGTCCAGAATCTCGTCGGTGCCGTTGCTGTCATAAAAACAGACATTGTAGGCAGGAATCCTCAGCCCCGAATCCTTTACAAATTTCTCGATTTGATCCATAGTTTTCCTCAAAGCAAATCATCAAAGCCCAACTGCCCGTCACAGCTTGTGCGCTGCAGTAGCGGCGGGCGGCTGCAAAGCAGTTCCAGCGCCGCACCGGCGTCCACCAACCACGGGCGCACCTGCTCGTGGGAGAGCAGCAACGGCATACGGTCGTGGATGGGCGCTACCGAATCGTTGGGCGCGGTGGTCAGAATGATAAAGCAGTTCACACCACTTATATTATCATAAATGCCCGCCAAGTAAATCGGCTGTCCCGGCATTTGGAAAAAATATTTGTGCTTGGCGGCGTCCCATTCATAAAAGCCGGTGGCAGGGATCACACAGCGCTGGAAGGCAATACTGCGGCGAAACATCGGCTTTTCCGTCACGGTTTCGGCGCGGGCATTGATGATTTGCTGCCTGCCGCGGAAACCGGGCAGCCCCCATTGCTGGAACTCGCCCACAATCTTCTCCCCGCGTGAAACCAGCACCGGTGCCACCTGCGAGGGGCAAATATCTCCTGCCATTGGGAAATTGAGTTCGTTTCCCTCGCTGCGGCGCTGTGCATCGCGCACGATTTGGCGAATCTCTTTATATTCATCGGCAGAAAACTGATACCGTCCACACATACGCGATGCTCCTTCCTTATCCTACTACAATACCGGCGATCCTGAATTCGTCCTCCTCCCGCACAGGGATGGGGTCGTATTTTTTATTCAGGGAAATCAGCGCAATGCCGTTTTCGTCCTTGCGCAGCTTTTTGCAATAGCCTTGGTCGTTCAAGGTGCAAAGCACAATATCGCCGTTGTTGGCATCTTGTGCAGCCTTGACCCAAACGGTCTGCCCATTCACAAAGCGCGGCTCCATACTGTCACCAGCGATGCGGACACCGAACTCCGCCTTGGTGGGTACGGATTCATCCACTTCGGTCATCTCTTGGGCGTCATCATCCAGCCACTGACCGGTACCGGCAGAGGCAGGCTGTAAATAGACCGGCAGCAATCGCAGTGTCGGTTCCGGTTTCTCGGTAAACGCTGCCGTGTGCAGCAGCATGGATCGGTATTCCCCCAAACGCTGCTGCCCCGCCTGATTCAGCTTGGGTTCGGAATCCAGATACAAAACTGCCACATCCTCAAACCCTAAAGCCTTTGCCAGCGCCACACCCACGGTAACACGGGGTTCGCGCTCGCCGGCCTCCCACGACATCAAGGAACGTGTGGACACAGCCTTCTCGGATTCCGGCAGGAACTGCTGCATTTTCTGTACGACCATCTCGCGGGTCATCTTCTGCGCTTCACGCGCGGCACGAATACGCTTATTCCAGTTGCTCACGGTATATCACCTCAACTATATTGTACTGCTTTCTGTATGTAAAGTCAAGTGTACAATTACACGGATTTTCGTTTATAGTCATGTAAAATGCACTTGAAAGAGAAACATTGTGGTGTTACAATAGGCGTATAGGAGGTGGGAACAATATGGGACAGCGGCATATACTGCATTGCGATTGCAACTGCTTTTACGCAAGCGTTGAAATGCAGGAACACCCAGAACTGCGCGGAAAAAGCATCGCCGTGTGCGGCGATCCGGAGGCGCGGCACGGTATCGTTCTCACCGCAAGCTATCCCGCCAAGAGAATGGGCGTGAAAACGGCAATGCCCATTTGGGAGGCAAAGCAGCATTGCCGTGACCTGATCGTGGTTCCTGCCAGCTATGGCAAATACCAGAAATACAGCAGCTATGTGCGCGAGATTTTCCGTGACTACACCGACCAAGTGGAGAGTTTTGGCTTGGACGAGGCGTGGCTGGATATTACGGGCAGTCTGGGTTTGTTTGGGGACCCTGTAAAAATTGCCAAAGAAATCAGCGACCGCATTAAACGGGAGTTGGGAATCACCGTTTCGATTGGCGTTTCTTTTAATAAAATCACCGCAAAACTCGGCAGCGATTATAAAAAGCCTGATGCCATAACGGTCATCGAGCCTGATAATTATAAGCAAATTGTCTACCCGCTGCCGGTGGGTGACCTTTTGTATGTGGGCAATGCCACACAGCGCAAACTCGGCAGTTACGGCATTCGCACCATCGGTCAGCTTGCGGAAACAAACCCTGAAGTCCTCAAGGGCTGGTTTGGTGTGATGGGTTACACACTCTCGGCTTTTGCGCGTGGATTGGACCAAACGCCGGTCGCCAAGCAGGATGCACATTCTGCCATTAAGAGTGTGGGCAACAGCGCCACCACGCCGCGCGATTTGACCACAGATGAAGATGTGTGGCTGATGTTGGTGCTGCTCTCCGAAAGCGTCGCTATGCGTATGCGCGACCTCGGCAGCAAGTGCAATGTGGTGGAGATTTATGTGCGGGACAATGAACTGTCCGGCTTTACGCGCCGCCGAAAGCTGGATAGCCCCACCAATGTAAGTATAGAAATTGCCCGCATCGCCTTTGATTTATTCAAGCGCAATTATTCGTGGCCGAAGCCCCTGCGCGGCATCGGTGTGCGCGGTGCCGACCTGTGCCCCGCAGACTGCGCAGTGCAATTAGGATTTTTTTCCAACGAGGAAAAGCGCGAGAAGCTGGAGCACATCGACAAAGCCGTGGACACCCTGCGCCAGCGATACGGTTACCGCAGTGTACAGCGGGCGGTAGTGTACACGGATCCCGTTTTGGGCGGCATTAACGCCTACGACGACCACAACATCCACCCGGTCGGGTATTTTCATACGGCATAGGAGGCATCGTAAATGATTCAACGAGAAAAGCGCTATGTGGAAGTCGATGTGCGCTTCAGCACCGAGGGACGATTGCGACCCCTGCAGATTATTTTTGATAAAGGGCAGGTCTACAAAATAGACAAGATTAAGGACATCTGCCGCCGTGCCGCCGATGTGGGCGGTGTTGGGGATCGCTATACCTGTATGATTCAAGGCAAAGAGCGCGAGTTATGGTTTGAAGATGGACGATGGTTTGTGGCGGCGAAGGTGATCAACGAAAAAACACATTAAGAAAATCATCCTGCCAGCCATCAACCTGCTATCGCAGTTCTTCCAGATGATAAATGTAATCCAGCGATTTCAGTGCTTCTATAATCTCATGGTGCGTCTTATACTTCTTCAGTTCGCTGCTGCAAATTGTAACGGTAATCGTATATACGCTTAGTCCGGAGCCCACATAGGCGGGGTTCGATTCAATATCATCAATTCGCAGCCCTAAGCGGCGGCTGACTGTAACAAAGTCGCGCAGATACTCGATGTTTTTAAGCTCTAAATGGATTTCAAAGTGGTTGGAACGGTTCTTCAGATACACCTCAATGGTGGGAAACGCCGACAGGATACACAGAAGGAATGCAAACACAATCAGTGTTACCGTGTAAAGCCCTGCACCTATTGTAAAGCCCAAGGCGGCGCAAGACCACAGCGCCGCAGAGGTAGTAAGCCCTTTGATTTGACCGCGTGAGCTAAAAAGAATTGATTTTCCGCTGATGGAAGCCGCTGAAATCATGGTGGCCGCAGACAAAATCGGTATGTCGATTGCCTGAGTCTGCATCAGGTATATGTCAAGTATCATGCAGATGGTAGATGAAAACGAAATCAGCACAAAGGTTCTAAGTCCAGCAGAATGTCGCTTGCTGGATCGTTCACAGCCTATAACGGAGGTCAGGAAAACGGCAAGGGCGATTCTCAGGCAGATGGAAAGCACGTTAATTTCCTGTGACCAACTGCCAAGGTGCTGCGCAATGGGGTCTGACATTTGAAGTGACATCAAAGTGTCCATATGTCTGCTTTCCTCCTTGTGTTTTGATACGATACTTGGGGGTAGCCTGTCAAGGCGTAATGTTCGTAAGCGGCCTCGTCATATGCCTGTTCATCCTCTAAAAAAGGATCGTTGTGCGCAGGCAATTCTTTTTGAATTGCCTGTATCTGGCGAATCAGGCGTTCGACCTCGTTTTCTGGTTCATGCTCGTCGCATTTGACCGTTTCAGTCACGATGTCATCCAACCTGTTGGAATACGACCCCGACAGGTACAGCGACAATTTTGCGCAAGCAGGTCCGATTAGTTCGTACAAGACGCTGGAGGCAAGGATAATTGTTTCCAGCGCGTCGCCCATTGCACCGCCCAAGGTGCGGGCTCCCATCGCGGCCAGTCCAATGGCAACGCCCGCCTGTGGAATTAAAGCCAGCCCAAGGTTGTTGCGAACTTTTTTGTTCTTTCCGGCAAGCAGGCAACCCAAGAAGGCGCCGCTGTATTTGCCGAGTATTCTTGTGACAAAGTAGACCACACCGACAGCCAGCAAAGAGGCCGAACCGATATGATCGGAGGAGCTGAAAATAGCACCCAAATCAAAGTTGAGACCAGACCGCACAAAGAACAGCAAGAGCAGCGGAGGGCTGAAGTAATTCAGCTGCTTAAAAAGCCTTTCGTCGTCGGAGGTATTGATGTAAATCATCGACATGGACATACAGCCCAGTAGCGACGAAACGCCCATCAGCGCACAAATTCCGCAGAATGCAAAGAGCAGCGCAATAGATACGATTAGGCGATTGTCGGTTGATCGCTTGTGAAGAAGAAACTTCAAAATCAAACCAAATACGCCGCCCAGCGCAAACGCGAACAGGTTCATTATTATCGGACGCAGCACATTTTGCGCCTGAAAATTGCCGGTCATGGAGGCCAAGGCGATGGAAATGGCGATGCTGTACGCGACAAGCCCCACCACATCGTCCAGTGCGACCACCTGCAGAAGGGTGTCTACAAAATCGCCCTTTGCGTGCGTCTGGCGAATCGTCATCATGGTAGACGCAGGTGCTGTGGCTGATGCCAGCGCGGCAAGAACGACGGAAAATACCATATCAAGACCAAGCACATAATGAGTAGCGATAAACACCGCAATGGATGCCAAGCACGCCTCAAGGAACGTAATAAGCAGCACCTTAACGCCGCTTTTTTTCAGTGTAGAAAAACGGAAGAACTCGCCCGTGCTGAATGCAATGAACGCCAAGGCGATGTCTGCAATGAAATCCATCCTCTCGATAAGACCTACCGGGATCAGGTTTAAGCAGTACGGACCCATCAAAATGCCGGCAACAATGTAGGCCGTGACATTGGGGAGTCTCAGGCGTTTGGTAATTCTTGTCATGGCAAACCCGCCAAATAACATTAAAGAAATCGATATAATCACTATCGAAACCGAGGATGTAATATTCAATTTTTCAATCAGGGGCGTGGTCACTGTCTCGCATTCCTTTCTTAAAAATCACTCGGTCAGGCATTCGCAGGCCAATTTCATACAATAAGATGTTATCCTTGTTCGTTTCTGAAATCTCGCACTGCTTTTGCGTTATCTGAGTTACAGATTATCTTTGATGTATTATCCTTCACGAGTATTGCTTGATCATTGCTTATGGGACGGACATCCAATTCCGAGAACTTTTCCAGTATTTCCTCCGATGCTTTTCTATAAACCTCATCAAGAAAGTGCGGCAAAATATAGTATTTTACCAGCTCAAGCCCGGCATCGTCTTGCTGTGAATACTCCGGCGGTTTTTTATCCATTGGCTCAATATAAGTAATCGTCGGCGCGCAAACAATAGCCCCTGCCGACTCGCCCACCATAAGTTTGCCGCGCTGCAGTTCTTTTTTCAGCAATTTGTCTGTTCCAGATTTTCGCAGCGCATCCATAAGGAAGAACGAATTGCCTCCTGAAAAGTAAATGCAATCTGCCTGCGCAAAGGTTGCCTTGATTGTATTCCTGTTTTCCTTAGAAATATCAATTTCTGTAACGATTGCTCCCATTTCACTGAGCAACTCCCGACCCGCCAGCACATACCGCGAAGCCCCTTCTTTGGCTGCGGCTGTCGGGATAAATGCAATTCTCTTATTTTGCAAATTTTCTTTAATAAGAGTCCCCACGATGCAAAAACGTGAGCATAAAAACAAATTCATAATCCATATTTCCTTTTTTGGTAATCTGATGTCCTTTTCGGGTCGTTCTGATTGAATATCATTGCCAACGCTTTTAGTAAAACGAGAAGAGCACTGTATGGTAACAGCGCTCTTCTCGTTGCGTTGAGAGAAACTTGTGTTATTGGGGCAGGCAGAAAAGGATTCATATGTCTTATGTAATATGCCGTATAAAGACTTACCGAATCAGCACAACAGCAACATCATTTACATTGGTTCCTGTCGGACCGGTAAAAAGCAATCCTTTCGCCGCCTTCAGCGCCGTGTAGGAATCATTTTGGTTGAGAAAATCCACCGGGTCGATTTGCGCCGCCCGCAAGGTTGTCAGCGTGTCACCGTCCACATAGCCGCCCGCCGCATCTGTCGGTCCATCGGTACCGTCTGACCCAACACTAAAAACCGCCGCATTGCAGCCCGAAATGCCGGGTGACGCCGCCAGCGCCAATTCCTGATTGCGCCCGCCCTTGCCGTTGCCGATGATTTTGACCACCGTTTCGCCTCCGGCTATAAACGCCATGGGTTTGTCGGGGTGCTGATGTGTTTGGGCAATTTCCGCAAGGAACAGCCCCGCCTCCCGCGCCTGACAAGCCAGCTGATCGGTCAAAAGGATCGGCGCATAGCCAAGTGCCTGTGCAGCATCGGCAGCTGCCGCGCAAAGCTCCCGTACGCTTCCTGTAATGCGCGTTGTTACGTTATCTATTTGTTTGGGTGTCTCTTTGCGAAGGCAAGCCAGTGCATCGGCGGACAGATGTAAGCCGTACTTTTTAACGACATTCTCCGCATCCTTGCAGGTAGACGAATCGGCACAAGCTGGTCCGCTTGCAATCATATCCAGCGGGTCACCCAAGACATCGCTCAGGACGACGCACAGCACCTGTGCCGGGGCGCACGCCATAGCAAAACGCCCACCTTTTACGGCAGACAACCGCTTGCGAATGGTGTTGATCTCCACGATATCGGCACCGCATCCCAGCAGCTGCTGTGTGATATCCTGCAATTCATCCAAAGGGATCAAAGGCTTTTCCAGCAGGGCGCTTCCCCCGCCGGACAGAAGAAACACCACCGTATCCTGCGGCGTTAACCCATGAACAAGGTCAAGCGCTGCCTGCGTACCCCGGCAAGAGCCGTCATCCGGGACAGGGTGTCCGCCCTCAAAGCAGCGGATATGGGCAATCGGTCCTTTTATATGCCCATACTTTGTAACAACCACGCCATCCGCAATACGATCCCCCAGGCAGTCAGATGCCGCGTTTGCCATCTGCCATGCCGCTTTTCCTGCTGCCACCAGAACGATTTTTCCGGTTCCAAAGCGATACCCTTGCAGTGCACGCACTACGGCGACATCCGGCAAAACCGCGTGAATTGCCGCAGAAACGATAGATTCCGTATGTTGATGAAGTAATTGATTCATGAGCTGTACTCTCTTCCTTTGCTAATTGCAGGTTTGCAAATATCTCTGTTTTATTAAGCTGCTGGGATATAATGTTGCCGTTATCACCAATCAGAATCGATAGACCCTGCAACTAATGCGTATATTCCACAGCATAGACTTTGCCGTCTATACCCGTAGCAATAACAAGGCTATCGGTTGCTTCCGGAGTCGCCCAAAAGACTCTCTCTGGGTAACCGGCCGCGTCGATACGCCAAAGGATTTCTCCATTATCTGGATAAATCATCGTCAGCGACAAAAGCACCATAAAGCAGTGATAAACCACTGACCCAATGCGCTTACGGGCCTTGACGCCCAGGGATTTCTGTTTCATTTTATTCTCCTCCCTGTTCGTTGCGGAATTTATACTGGATCAACGACACAACCATAATCAGTGCAAAGAATATCCATGCCAGAGCGGATGCATAGCCCATGTTGTAGCTACTGAAGGCTTGTTCGTAGATGTAATACATCATGGTACTGGTCGAACCCAAAGGACCGCCGGCTGTCATAATAAAGATGGATTCGAACATATTGAACGCTTCGATTACCAGAAGAATCATGACAACAAACGTTGTGTTCGACAAAAGCGGCAATGTGATGCGGAAAAACTTCTGGATTCCGCTGGCGCCGTCCAGCTCCGCTGCTTCGTACAGGGTTTCGGGTATCGTCTGAAGACCGGCAAGGAACATAATCATATAGTAGCCGCCCATCTGCCATACACGCATGATGACAAGTGCCGGCTTGCTCCACGCTGTATCACCCAGCCACATGGGTACGTCATTCAGTCCGATCGCCATCAGGAAGTTGTTGATCAAACCCATATCCGGGTTGAAGATCCACAGCCAAACCATACTGACCGCAACCGTTGAGGTGATGCTGGGCAGGAACAGCGCCACGCGGTAAATATTGTTCACCCAACTGGTCTTTTTGTTGATCAGTATAGCCAGTAAGAGGGAAAGCGCCAGAACGATGGGAACCAGCGTGACGACAAAGTAAAGCGTATTGCCAAAGTACTTATAAAAATACTGGTCCTTCGTGAAGGCTCGGATATAATTGTCAAAGCCAACCCATTTTGGCGTGCTGACCAGATCATAGTCTGTCATGGACAGATAGAAGGAATACAAAATTGAGCCAAAGGTGAAAATGCTAAACCCAATTAGGGCCGGTGAAACAAACAGCCATCCCAAACAGGCTTCGCGTCGTTTCAGCGTCATAAACCGTTTTTTCGGTTCCTTTACTGTCGGATTCATCTGTGTCCTGTGCTCCTTTCAAATCCTGTCAACAAATACATGTTGTTATGTTGTTATAACGACTGTATCGATTTTTTATTGCGTCCTGTGGAACGGACGCAATAAATTGGTTTATTTTTCCAACGTGACATTAAAAACATAATTATCTCCGCGATATACGGATTCCGTATATTCAAACGGAACTCCCGCACCGTCATACGCAGTTCGCGTAATTCTCAGCACAGGCGCGCCGGCTTTGATCTGGAGCTGCTTTGCTTCCTTTGCCTTTGCCAAACCGGATTGAATGCTCTGGATTGCCTTTGCAGGCTCACAGCCGTAACGCTGTCTAAAAAGCGTATAAAGCGACTTGCTCATATCATATGTTTCGATCCCTGCGAATCTGGCGAACGGCAGGCAAACCGTTTCAACCGCCATAGGCACTGCATCCGCACAGCGCAAGCGAGAAATGATGTATACCTTTTGGGTGCCATCCAATTCCAATGCGTTGGCGACCGGTTCACTCGGAAATTCCAAACTCTGTGAAATCAGTGAAGTGGAAGGTTCCATACCAATGCTGCGCATTTCATCGCTGAAACCAATCAAGTGGTTCAATTGCATTCCGGCTTTTTTTGCCGCTACAAAGCTTCCCTTCCCTTGTATTTTGTAGATGTAACCACTCTGCGCCAAGCCATCTAACGCTTGTCTTACCGTAATACGGCTTACGCCGAAAGTCTCGCCTATGGTTTCCTCTGTGGGCATTTTGTCGCCCTCTGCCAACTTTCCTGACTCAATGAGTGACCGATAATAGCTAATGATCTGAGAATATCTTGGTGCAGCTTTCATAATTGTTTGTACCCTTCCCTCTTAGCTTATTCAGTTTTCCCTCATCTACTTGTTATGACAACATAATAACATCATCCTCTTCTGTTGTCAATGCATTTTCACACACATAGGTCAAGTTTGTGAAATACTGCCAATATAAGCAGTGCCGTTTTATACAAAAAGGCAGTCTTATTGTCAGCGCATTATCTGTAAATACAACTTTGCAAAAATGAGCATTTTGAAATATCATTCTCATATGAGATTGCGGCACAATTCCCCAAATTCTTTGTTACCCCCGCTGTATCACCCGATACAGCGGTATTTTTATTGTCAAAAAAGGAGTTATTACAATGTCTAACGAAAACAAAACCCGTATTCTGTATGTTCAGCCGGGCAAATATCCGGAGGAACGGTTCGTTGCAAATGAGCTGCGCCCCCTTCAGCAGCTTGTCGCTGGGTAGCGGGTTATATTTCTTCCGTCCGCAATCTCCAAGAAAGAACGCCCATTCTCTCTTGAGATATTTCGGCATACGGGGCATCTGCATCACCTCCTTGCCCGCGCCTGTTTTTGTAGGTTTACTTTTGAAAATAGAAAAACGCCCAACATCTCCCGAAACTGTTCGCTTTCGGGGCGATTTTGGACGTTTTTATTAGATATGAGGGGCTTTACGACGGTGGGGAATATAACTTTGTCGCTTATGGTGGGAAAGCCCGCTATTTGCTGCTTTGTGGCAATAGAAAAGCGCCGTATTGCTACGGCGCTTTTGTCTCGCTCGGAAGATAGAGCGAATAGGTTGCTGTTCAGTTATCTGTTGTGCTTTCTCTTGCTGGCAACAACGGCTGTTCCAATGGCTGCACTACCGCTGACAAGCATAAGGACAACCAGCAAAGCAGGGTTGCTGGTGTCGCCGGTCTGCGGAATGGTGTACTGAGGTGTGGATGTTGCAACAGGTGCCGGAGTGGCCGTGGCAGCGGGTGCCGGAGTGGCCGTGGCAGCAGGTGCCGGGGTAGCCGTGGCAGCAGGTGCCGGGGTAGCCGTGGCAGCAGGTGCCGGGGTAGCCGTGGCAGCAGGTGCCGGGGTGGTCTTGTCGGCGTCCTTGTATTGCAGGGCAGCAATCGCATCTTCAATAGCCTTTGCCATAGCGTCAACCTCTGCCTGCTCGGTAATGTTCTTCCCACGGGCAACGGCATTGACGGCGGTTTCCACAACGGAGAAATCTTTGTAGTCATCCTTTTTCAAAGCCTTTGCCTTGGCGAGGGCTGCATCAACCTTGGTGTAGTCGGCGTCCTTGTACTGCAGGGCAACTGTAATTTATATTCTCAGTATCACTATAATCAGTCTAATTATTATCAGTATTAGTTCCGTGTGATTTTCAAGAATCCAGAAGTGTGAAAATCACATATCAAGAATCACCTTTTTCACAGCTCTTGTCATTTATCGTTGCTGCGAAGTTTTTTACATAAATCAAATTCGGTCTACCAAGCCCCTGTCGCTTGCGCTCGATAAGCCCTGCCTGCTTTTCCAGTTCCACCATCAGGCGCGTGGCTTTCTGGTTGGCACAGTTCAGTGCATCCATGATTTCCTCCACAGTGAAGATAATGTAAACCTTGTTCTGTGCATCTAACCATTGATTTTTCAGCGACAAACTCATTCGATCCAGCAGAATCCCATACAGTACCTTGGCATCGGTGGACAGCTCCCTGAAGTTCGGCTCTGTAAATAGCGCTTTGGGTATGCGGTAAAAAGAGAACTGCTCGGCTTGAGCGCCGTAAAAATATTCGTATTGCATCTCACTTCTCCTGCCTAAAAATGGGTGCATTTAAGAAAACCCACAAAACTACATTTTGTAAGTTATTACATATTGTATTTTTCTTATCTTTCCAGTTCTTCTTCGTGTTGTGGACGCTGGCGGCTAGACCGCTTATGCTCCCAATTCCGCAGCAGTGATATGATGACATTTTGCATCTGCTGCGGTGTATAGCTGGATGGGAAGTATTGCTGCACATCCGACTGATTTAAGAAGAACTTCTGTCGCTGGTTCGGCTTTTCTTCTGTCAGTAGGGTATGCAAGTAGTTCTCCGTCAGCGTTCCATTTCGGCTCATATCCTTTAGCGTCCGAGACTGAACCAAAGACGGTGTAGCATCACAAATATCCATTTCTTCTTTGAGCCATGTCTGGTGTTCCTCTGTCATATAGGAGATTTCGACCGCTGGGTTGAATGCGATGCGACCGTCATCGACCATTTGCAAGATGGATGGAATTAGATACGTCAAACGAATGTAACGATGTATTTGATTACGGCTTTCATCAACTTCTTTACCCATAGCATCAAGTGTTCTCAACTTTGTCCCAAGTTGGGACGAAGTTGCTTTTCCTTGATGTTTCATCGCTTCCATGCGCATTTTATAAGCAAACGCCTTCTCACTTGGCAACACATGCTCACGCTGGATATTGCTGTTGACCATCAGGATCGTGGCTTCGTCATCGTCTATGTATTCCACTCTAGCAGGGATGCTTTCGATGCCGAGTTCCTTACAAGCCTCCCACCGGCGATGTCCGCTTATCACTTCATAGCCGACACCAACCTTTGGTCTGACGATGATGGGCGTAATGATGCCGCTCTCTGAAATACTGTCTACCAATTCACTGAATTCCAGATCATGTCGGATATGGAACGGATGATTGGAGAATGGATGCAACTTATTTATTGGAATAGTTTCCTCTTTGCTTGCTCTGTAAGCAGACGTTGTTTTCTTTGTCATGCTGCGTACTCCTGCGGTTTTTTGATAGCTCTTAAGTACCCCGATTTGACCCCAAAAATGTACCCAAAAATCGTATACTTTTTGCCGAAAATGTACCCAAAGGGCATTTTTGCATAAAAAAAGCCCCTAATCACTGTAGTACAGCGATTAGGGGCTTGCTATGATTTATAGAACGACCTTAACCGTCAGGTCTTTCCATTGTTTCGGCCAAAGCACGCAGCCACGCGAATTTCGATAAGAACGAGCCTTATCGTAATCCACATTTAATTGTAAAAATCTACGTGATTCAAGAACGTGGATTTTTAATTGCTGCCTGAGCAGCAGCCAGACGAGCGATGGGAACACGGAAGGGAGAGCAGCTGACATAGTCCAGACCAACATTGTGGCAGAACTCAACGCTGGAGGGATCGCCGCCGTGCTCGCCGCAGATGCCCAGACCCAGGTTCGGGTTTGTGGCGCGGCCGTCAGCAGCAGCCATCTTGACCAGCTTGCCAACGCCGATCTGGTCCAGATGCTGGAACGGATCGCTCTCGTAGATCTTGTTGTCGTAGTAAGCAGTCAGGAACTTGGCAGCGTCGTCACGGCTGAAGCCGAAGGTCATCTGGGTCAGGTCGTTAGTGCCGAAGCTGAAGAAGTCAGCTTCCTTGGCGATCTCGCCGGCAGTCAGGGCTGCACGGGGGATCTCGATCATGGTGCCGACCTCATACTTCATGTCAACGCCGGCAGCAGCGATCAGGGCATCAGCCGTCTTGACAACAACATCCTTGACGAACTTCAGCTCCTTGACCTCGCCAACCAGAGGAATCATGATGTGAGGCGTGATCATCTTGCCGGTCTCAGCAGAAACCTTGATGGCAGCCTTGATGACGGCATTGGTCTGCATCTCGGCGATCTCGGGGTAGGTAACAGCCAGACGGCAGCCGCGGTGGCCCATCATGGGGTTGAACTCGTGCAGGCTGACAACAACGTTGTTCAGCTCTTCGGTGGTCATGCCCATATCGGCAGCCAGAGCAGCAATGTCCTCTGCCTTGGTGGGCAAGAACTCATGCAGCGGCGGATCCAGATAACGGATGGTCATCGGACGGTCGCCCATGATGCGGTACATAGCGGTGAAATCGGCCTCCTGGAACGGCTCAACCTTGGCCAGAGCAGCCTTGCGCTCCTCAACGGTACGGGCGCAGATCATCTCACGGACAGCCTTGATGCGGTCCTCAGCGAAGAACATGTGCTCGGTACGGCACAGACCGATGCCCTCGGCACCCATGTCAACGGCGTTCTGAGCGTCCTTCGGGTTATCAGCGTTGGTCATGACCTTCATCTGACGGTTGGCGTCAGCCCAGCCCATGAAGCGCTTGAAGTTGGTGTTCTCGGTGGAAGCAACGGTAGCGATCTGGCCCTCATAGATGTTGCCGGTGGAGCCGTCGATGCTCATCCAGTCACCCTCGTGGAAGGTGTGGCCGTTGATGGTGATGACCTTGGCGTCATAGTCGATGGCAACATTGTTGTCGTTGCCGCAGCCGGAGACGCAGCAGGTGCCCATGCCACGGGCAACAACGGCAGCGTGGCTGGTCATACCGCCGCGGACGGTCAGGATGCCCTGAGAGACCTGCATGCCGACGATATCCTCGGGGCTGGTCTCCAGACGGACCAGAACGACCTTCTTCCAGGCGTCGTCCTTGACCTTCTCCTCTGCATCCTCAGCAGAGAAGACAACGCGGCCGCAGGCAGATCCCGGAGAAGCAGCCAGACCCTTGCCGATAGCCTCGGCAGCCTTCAGGGCAGCGGCATCGAACTGGGGATGCAGCAGGGTGTCGAGCTGCTTGGGCTCAACGCGCAGAACAGCGGTCTTCTCGTCGATCACGCCCTCATCAACGAGGTCGCAGGCGATCTGCAGGGCAGCCTGTGCGGTACGCTTGCCGTTACGGGTCTGCAGCATGAAGAGCTTGCCATCCTCGATGGTGAACTCCATGTCCTGCATATCCTTGTAGTAGTTCTCGAGGCGGGTAGCGATCTCAACGAACTGATCGTAAACCTCGGGCATCTCCTCATGCAGCTTGCTGATGGGAGAAGGAGTACGGATACCGGCAACGACATCCTCGCCCTGAGCGTTGATCAGGTACTCGCCCATCAGCTTCTTCTCGCCGGTGGCGGGGTTACGGGTGAAAGCAACGCCGGTGCCGGAACGCATGCCGGAGTTACCGAAGGCCATCTGCTGCACGTTGACAGCGGTGCCCCACTCGTAGGGGATCTCGTTCATCTTACGATACACATTGGCGCGGGGGTTGTCCCAAGAGCGGAAAACGGCCTTAACGGCACCGATCAGCTGCTCCTTCGGATCCTGCGGGAACTGCTCGCCCTGCTTCTCGAGGTAGATCTGCTTGAACTCCTTGACCAGTTCCTTCAGATCGTTGGCGTCCAGCTCAACGTCCTGCTTCACGCCCTTGCGCTCCTTCATGGCGTCGATGCGCTCCTCAAAGAAGCTCTTGCCCAGCTCCATGACAACATCAGAGTACATCTGGATGAAGCGGCGGTAGCAGTCGTAGGCAAAGCGGGGGTTGTTGGTCTTCTTGGCCAGACCCTCAACAGCCTGATCGTTCAGGCCGAGGTTCAGGATGGTATCCATCATGCCGGGCATGGACTGACGGGCACCGGAACGGACAGAAACCAGCAGGGGGTTCTCGATGGAGCCGAAGGTCTTACCGGTCTGCTCCTCCAGAATGCCCATGTATTTGAAGATATCCGCCTTGATCTCATCGTTGATCTCGCGGTTGTCAGCATAGTACTGGGTGCAGGCCTCGGTGGTGATGGTGAAGCCCTGCGGAACCGGCATGCCGGCGTGGGTCATCTCAGCCAGACCGGCGCCCTTACCACCCAGAGTATTCTTCATGGTGGTCTGGTCGCCGCCGAAGGCGTCATGACCCTCTTTGAACAGGTACAAGAATTTCTTGCTCATAGTTACCTCCCAAATTGGTGACGTGTTTGCATCACATAAATCATGTTTGCATAGTCCATTATAACAGACCAAAGGACAGATTTCCAGTAGATTGTTAAAAAAATGCTCAATGTTTTCGCCGAAAAGTAGACAAACTTTTTTGGTTTGCCTATTGCAATTTGCACAAAAATCGTGTAAATTATAATGGGAAGAAAGTTTGAAATCTTTTTTGAATCTGTCTGGTTTTATCCCCTGCGGGTCCGGGTATGCGCCGGTGCGCCCGGCGCACAATATTTTTGGCATAATTCGGTCCCTGCGGCGTTTTTCGGCTTGCTAAAATGCGCCGCGTGATATACAATAGAGAAGTGTAAACGACCGCCGGGTGCCGCCCGGCGGAACAGCTGTATATAAAGGAAGATGTACTATGGCTACCGCAAAAGAAAAATTTGAGCTGGCGCAGCAGCGCTACGCTGCCACCTTTGAGCGCCATCTGGACAACGGCGTAAACTTTATCAGCCGCGATGTCTATATTGAGCCGGAGGTCGTCATTGCCCCCGGCGCCACGATCCTGCCGGGCTGCATCCTGCGCGGCAAGACCGTCGTCGGCGCGGACTGCGTCATCGGCCCCAACACCCTGTTGGAGGATACCGTTGTCGAGGCCGGCTCCACCGTAAACGCCAGCCAGTGCTATGACAGCCACATCGGCCCCAACAACAAGATCGGCCCCTTCAGCCATCTGCGCACCGGCACCAGAACTGCCGAGGGCTGCCATCTGGGTGCCTATGTCGAGACGAAGAACGCCGACTTTGCCGAGGGCAACACCGTCAGCCACCTGACCTACATCGGCGATGCCACCGTGGGCAAGTACTGCAACTTCGGCTGCGGCACTGTGACCTGCAACTATGACGGCGAGGGCAAGTTCCACACGACCATCGGCGATTACGCCTTCATCGGCTGCAACACAAACCTCGTGGCCCCTGTCACGGTCGGCGACCATGCCTTCACGGCAGCCGGCTCCACCATCGGCCATGACGTGCCGGCCGGTGCGCTGAGCATTGAGCGTGCCAAGCAGACCGAGATCAACGGCTGGGGCGAGCGCAAGCTGGAGAAGTATATCGCCAAGAAACAGAAACTGGAAGCGGAGAAGAAAGGGAAGTAAAGCGTTGCAGGGGGCGGCGTCCCAGACGCCCCGCGGCCTTCCCATAAGCAGCCGCTTATCTTACGCTGCCGGGCCGGGCATGCCCGGCCCCTACGGTACTTCACGATTTTTCAAAGGATATATCTATGTTTGGAATGACCTCCGGGGCAGACTGGCTCATTGCCGGGCTGGGCAACCCCGAACCCAAGTATGACGGGACCCGCCACAACGCCGGGTTTGAAGCACTGGACTATCTGGCCGCACAGTGGCACTGCGACATTGCCAAGGCCAAATGGCAGGGGCTGTACGGCACGGCGCAGGTGGGCGACCACAAGGTCGTGCTGCTCAAGCCGCTGACCTATATGAACCTGAGCGGCCAGAGCATCGCGCCCGCCGCCAACTTTTATAAGATCCCCGCAGACCATGTGATCGTACTGTGTGATGACATCACGCAGGAGCCGGGGCATCTGCGCATCCGGCCGCACGGGTCCGCAGGCGGCCACAATGGGCTGAAAAGCATCATTGCAAGCCTCGGCACAGAGAATTTTGCCCGCATCCGCATCGGCATCGGCGCCAAGCCCAACCCGCAGTATGATCTGGCCGCATGGGTACTGGGCAAGCTGCCCCCCGCCGACCGCAAGGCGATGACCGACCGTTACCCGGATATTGAGGACGCCTGCAGACTGCTGATGGACGGCAACCTGCAGTACGCCCAGAACAAGTACAACCACTGAGGGATGTGTTACCATGAGTGATTTACGAAAGAAAGCCATGACCCGTCTGGTGCTTTGCGCCGTCGCGCTGGTTGCCAGCATCATCTTCAGCGTGCTGCTGCTGACCGGCAACCTTGACGGCCAGACCGGCAGCGGTGACACGACCCCTGCGACGGGCGATACCACCTCTGCCGCAGCAGGCGTGGATGACCCGACTGCCGACAGTTTCCCCGCAGAGGCCACCGGCGACACCGCTGCGCCCCCTGCCGAGGAACAGCCCGCCGCCGAGCCGGAGCCCACCCCGGAGCCGACCCCCGTGCCCACCTTTGACGGCCTGAGCGTCCAGCCTGCCGTTATCTACAACGAGGGCGAGCAGCCGAGCTACACTGTCACACCTGACAACAACCTGAACATGCGTGCCGGCCCCGGCACCGATTATGACAAGGTGTCCAAGGTTCCCGCCTCCACCGTCGTGACCGCACTGGGCGCCAACGAGGACGGCAGCTGGGTCGTTGTGAACTATGACGGCAAATACGGCTGGCTGAAGGCCGAATTTTTGAGCTGATACAGCAATAGTCAGGCATAGGGCGGCCTGAGGACAGGCCGCCCTATGTTTGCTATGTATGTGGGTATTCTATGTTCAACGCACTTTTTACCAAAACCGAAGAATACAACAAGCTGGCGCAGGCGCTCGGGTCCCCGGGGGCTTGCGCCTTATTTGGCGTTCCCGGCGCAGGGCGCGCCCTGATCTACGCCGCGCTGGCGCAGGCGCTGGGCCGCCCGCTCTGCATTGTGACGCCCGGCGAAGCCGAGGCCACCCGCTTTGCCGGTGACCTGAACGCGCTGGGCATCACCGCAGCAGTGTTCCCTGCGCGCGATTATGTGCTGCGCCCCATTGAGGGGACCGGCCGCGAGTACGAGTACCGCCGTCTGGCTGTGCTGGGCGATCTGGTGGGCGGTCGGCTGCAGGCCGTCTGCGTGCCGGACGAGGGCCTGACCCAGTACACAACGCCGCGGGCCGAGTTCTGCACCAACACCCGTACCCTGCACCCCGGCGACACGCTGCCCCGGGCCGAGCTGACCGCCTTGCTGTACGGCGCGGGCTATGCCCGACGCGATCAGGTGGACGGGCCGGGCCAGTTTTCGATCCGCGGCGACATTGTGGACATCTACGCGCCCGACATGAAGCAGCCCGCCCGTCTGGAGTTCTGGGGGGACGAGATCGACACGATGCACAGCTTCGATCTGGCCACCCAGCGCCGGGACGAGCCGATCGAAAAAATCTATGTCTCCCCCGCGCGCGAGGTGCTGTTTGCCCAGCCCGCCGAGGCTGCCGCCCTGATACGCAGCTGCATCAAAAAGGCGCGCGGCAAGCGGCGCACCGCGCTTGAGGCCTGCACCGCCGCAGATCTGGCCCAGCTGGACGGCGGCGCGATGCCGGTGGACATGGACAAGTATCTGACGCTGCGCTATCCAGAGCCCGCCACACTGCTTGACTATTTTGATGACCCGCTGCTGATTCTGGAGGAGCCGGCCTCCCTGCGGGAGGCCGCACGCGCCACCGCCTACCGCCGGGGAGAGGAGTTCTCCGCCCTGATGGAGGACGGCGCACTCGCCCCCGGTCTGGACAAGCTCTACACCGAGGCCGGCTGGCTTTGGGCGCAGGCTGCCGCCCACTGCACGCTCTGCGCCGAGAACTTTGCGCGCAGCATGCCCGACACACCGCTGAAGGCCATCGTCAACGCACCGGCCCACACGCTGCCCGCCTGGGGCGGTGAGGTCGCTGCGCTGCTGGAGGATATACAGCCGCTGTGCAGCGGCGGCGCAGCCGTGACCGTTATGGCCGGTACCCCCCGCGCGGCGGCCGGCCTTGCCGCCGACCTGCGCACCAGGGGGCTGCAGGTCACCACCGATGCCGCCGCTGCGGGCACCGCCGGGCTGGTGCAGGTGCTGCCGGGGCAGCTTTCCGCCGGGTGCAGCCTGCCGTTTGCCCGGTACGCGGTCTTTACGGCCCGTGCGTTCGGCGTCAGCAGTGCGCAGAAAAAGAAAAAGCGCAGCAAGGATGCCCTGAACAGCCTGAGCGAGATCACCGTCGGCGATCTGGTCGTACACCAGAGCCACGGCATCGGCCGGTACGCGGGCATCCAGCGTATGACCGTGCAGGGTGTGCAGAAGGACTACCTGCGCATCGAGTACGACAAAAAAGATGTGCTGTATGTGCCGGTCACCCAGCTGGATCTGCTGTCCCGCTATACGGCGCCGGGCGACAGCGACAATGTCAAACTGAGCCACCTTGGCGGCACCGATTGGGCCAAGACCCGCAAAAAGGTCAAGGCTGCCACCGAGCAGATGGCCAAGGAGCTGATCGAGCTGTATGCCCGCCGCAAGCAGGCGCACGGCTACGCCTTCCCCTGTGATGACACCTGGCAGGGGGATTTTGAGCAGCGCTTTGCCTATGAGGAGACCCCAGACCAGCTGACCTGCGCGGCCGAGATCAAGCACGACATGGAGGAGCCGTGGCCGATGGACCGCCTGCTCTGCGGTGATGTCGGCTTTGGCAAGACGGAGGTTGCGCTGCGCGCCGCCTTCAAATGCGTGATGGGCGGCAAGCAGTGCGCCATTCTGGCCCCAACCACGATTCTGGCGTGGCAGCACTTCAACACGGCGCTGACCCGGATGGAGTCCTTCCCTATCCGCATCGGCCTGCTGTCCCGCTACCGCACCGCCAAGGAGCAGAAGGAGACGCTGCGCGGCCTGAAGGACGGCACCGTGGACATCGTGGTGGGCACCCACCGCCTGCTGTCCAACGATGTAAAGTTCAAGGATCTGGGCCTTGTCATCATTGACGAGGAACAGCGCTTCGGCGTCAAGCACAAGGAGAAGCTAAAGCAGAACTTCATCGGTGTGGATATGCTGACCCTGTCCGCCACGCCGATCCCCCGCACGCTGAATATGGCACTGTCCGGCATACGGGACATGAGCACGATCGAGCAGCCGCCCTTTGAGCGCCAGCCCATCGAGACCTATGTGCTGGAATATGATGAGGGCATCGTTGCCGAGGCTATCCGCAAGGAGCTGGCCCGCGGCGGGCAGGTCTACTACCTGCACAACCGGGTCGATAATATTGAGGAATGTGCCGCCCGGGTCGGCAGGCTCGTCCCCGGCGCGCGCATCGGCATCGCCCACGGCAAGATGACCGAGGAGCAGATCTCCTCTGTGTGGCAGCAGCTGCTTGACAATGAGATTGACATCCTCGTCTGCACGACGCTGATCGAGACCGGCGTTGATGTGCGCAACTGCAACACCCTCATCATCGAGAATGCCGACCGGATGGGCCTGTCGCAGCTTTACCAGATACGCGGCCGCGTGGGGCGTTCTTCCCGCAAGGCGTATGCGTATTTCACTTTTACGCGCGACAAGGTGCTGACCGAGGTCGCCGCCAAGCGGCTTTCCGCCATCCGGGAGTTCACCTCCTTCGGCTCCGGGTTCCGCATCGCCATGCGTGATTTGCAGATACGCGGTGCGGGCAGCCTGCTGGGCCACAGCCAGCACGGCCATATGGAGGCTGTCGGCTACGACCTGTATGTCAAGATGCTGGGTCAGGCCATTGCCGCCGCACGCGGCGAGGCCCCGCCCCCCGACAAGAGCGACTGCCTTGTGGATATTACGGTGGACGCCTTCCTGCCGGAGGAATATATCCCCGATGCCGCCGGACGCATCGAGGCCTACAAGCGGATTGCCGCCATTGAGACGACCGCCGATGCCGAGGATGTGCTGGATGAGCTGATCGACCGGTACGGCAGCCCGCCCAGAAGCGTGCAGGGGTTGGTGGATGTATCCCTTGTGCGGGTGACGGCGGCACGGGTCGGCATTGCCGAGATCGTCCAGCGCGGCGATCAGCTGATCCTCTACTCCGACATCGTCGGCCCGAAGCAGCTTGACAAGGTTATGGAGCAGTACCCCCACCGCGTTTTGTACAACGCCATCGGGCGGCCCTATCTCAGCCTGCGCGTCCAGAAGGGCGAAAGCCCGCTGGTGCTGCTGCGAGATGTTGTAACACTGCTGCCGGGGGCGTAAATAGCAAAAAGAAAAGCCGCTGTTTACAGTGCGTATGCTGTAAACAGCGGCTTATTTTTGTAGTAAGCGGGCTGAGCCCCTCCGGCCATCGCTGACGCTCGGCCACCTCCCCGCTATGCGAGGAGGCTTTCACGCGGGCAAAGCCCGCGCAAAGAGGCTCCTCACAAAGTGGGGAGCTGGCCGAGTTTACGAGGCCTGAGGGGCTTTCGTCCCCCTTTACTCAAACACATTTTCTGTATCTTCGGCTTCGTGTTCTACCGGGTTGCCCTCGCTGTCGATGCCGCGCTTATCCAGCGCGTAATGGACAAACTCCTGCGCCAGACCATAGAGGGTGGCAAAGACCGGCACGCCCACGACCATGCCGACGATGCCGAACAGATCGCCGCCGACCACGATCGAAAAGAGGATCCACAGTGCCGAGATGCCGATGGACGACCCGAGGATCTTGGGGCCGATGAAGTTGCCGTCCAGCTGCTGGATGATGAGGATCAGCACACAGAAGATGACCGCCTGCAGCGGATCTATCAGCAGCAGGATAAACACGCTTGGGATCGCGCCGATAAAGGGACCGAACACCGGGATGATGTTCGTAATGCCGATAAATACGCTGATCAGCACGGCAAAGTCAAGCCGCAGGATCGTCATGGCTACAAAGGTGATAACACCGATGATGGCGGAGTCGATGATCTTGCCCACAAAAAAGCCCGTAAAGTTTACATTGGCGTAGTGGCAGATGCGCAGCGTGTTGGAGGCCACCTTCTCCGGCAGGAAGGCGTGCGCCAGCGTGCGCAGCTGGTGCAGCAGATGGTCCTTGTCCGCCAGCATGTAGATGCTGGCCGCGATCGAGGTAAAGATTGCCACAAAGTTGGACGCCACGCTGCCGATGCTTGCCACGATCTGCGGCATGGCATCGGTGGCCATCGTATAGATTTCCTTGACCATGGCCTCGGAATCATCGAGCATTTTAGTGGCCTGCTGCAGGTCGATGCCGTACTCGCTCTGGACATAGAGCAGCATTTCCTGCACGCCCTGTATGTAGCTGGGGAAGTTCGTGAACAGCATACCGATGCTGTTTACGATCTGCGGCACGACCAGCCAGGCCAGCAGCATAAGCAGCAGGATCGCCACGGCGTAGGCCAGCAGGATGGCAAAGCCGCGCGTGCCCTTCTTCTCCTTGAACAATTTGATATAGAAGAATTTGACCATCGGGTCAAGGATATAGGCGATGACGATGCCGCCCGCAAACGGCGACAGAATGTTGATAAAAATGCCGATGCGCCCAAGGAAATACCCCAGATTGTTCAAAAGCAGGTAAAATGCAATACAGGCCCCGACCACGCAGAACCAGTCCAGCATAGACTCCGGCCTTTTGGACCAGATGTGTTTTTCGTTCAAATGCTCCGCCCCTCTTTGTCATAAAATCTGCGGAATGACCGCATTATTGACATTGTATGCCATACACGGGCGCATTGCAATAGATAAGGTGTGAATTTTCTTCGGGCGGCAGGGCAGCACCCGCTATTGCGGGGGCGGGTCTTTACGGGCGGGGGCACCGTCTGCATCAAGGCCGCGTGCGGTCAGCCCGGCCCCCACCGCCTGCCGGGCCAGCGCCGCCAGCACAGCCAGCGTCGGCACGCCCAGCACCATGCCGGGGATGCCGAACCACGCCCCGCCCACCACGATGGCCAGCAGCACCCCCAGCCCGGGCAGGCCGGTGGCACCGCCCAGAATACGCGGCGCAATAAAGTTGCCGTCCACCTGCTGGACCACAAAGATGATGATGGCAAACTCCGCCGCCTTCCACGGGGCCTCCAGCAGCAAAATCACAATACCCGGCACCGCGCCGAGGAACGGCCCCAGCACCGGCACAATGTTCGTCATCCCGACCAGCACCGCCAGCAGCGGGGCATACTCCAGCCCGAAGATCGACATGAGCGCAAAGGTCTCGCCGCCGACCAGCAGGGCATCGACCAGCTGCCCGCCGAGATAGCCGCTGAAGATACGGTTTGCCAGCCGGCAGACCGAAAGCACCCCCGCAGCCGCACCGGGCGGCAGGGCGGCCCGCAGGCAGCACCGCGCCGCCTGCAGTAGCTCAGCCTTGCCGGACAGCAGATAGATGCTGACGGCCAGCGTAACAAAGGCATCCGCTGCCGCCCCCGCCGCACCGGATGCAGCCTTGGCCGCTGACTGCGCCGCCGTGCGGGACAGCGCAGCCAGCCAGCCCTGCAGGGCGCGCCCCGCAGCCTGCACCAGCCGCCCGGCGGTGGCCGTGTCGATGCCGAAGGTTGCCTGCACCCAGGCCAGCAGACGGCGCAGCGTTTCCTCATACGCGCCCAGCCGCCCGGCAAAGGCGGTCAGGCTCTGCACCAACTGGGGCACGACCAGCGCCGCCAGCAGGGCCAGCACCCCAAACAGCAGCGCATAGCTGACCGCCAGCGCCCCGCCGCGCCGCCCGCCGAACAGCTTTGCTGCAAAAAAGCGGGTGGGAATGTCCAGCACATAGGCCAGCACCAGCCCCCAGCCGAACGGCGCAAGCAGTGCCAGCAGTCCTGCTGCGGCGCGCAGCAGACCCGGCAGCTGCCCTGCCGCCGCCAGCAGCAGCGCCGTGCCTGCCGCCAGTGCCAGCCAATCGCCCATTGTGCGGGGCGTGCGCTCCAACCAGTTTTTCATTGCAGTCCCTCCCCTTTTTATGTTACACTGTCTGTAACGCATATTTTACGGAAAGCCGGTGCTTTTATGAATATCCTCGTCAGCGCCTGCCTGCTGGGCATCGCCTGCAAATACTCCGGCGGCGACAACGCCTGCCCCGCCCTGCTGCAGGCCCTGCAGCAGAGCGGCCACACCCTGATCCCTGTCTGTCCCGAGGTCTACGGTGGCCTGCCCACGCCCCGCCCGCCGGCCGAGCGCTGCGGCGACCGTGTCCTGACCGAGGCCGGAGCCGATGTGACGGCGCAATACCGCCGCGGGGCCGAGGCCGCCCTGCAGCTGGCCCGGCTGTACAACTGCCGCACCGCCATCCTGAAGGCCAACAGCCCCAGCTGCGGCAGCGGCACGATCTACGACGGGACCTTCCGCCACCGCAGAATCAGCGGGGACGGCCTGACCGCAGCCCTTTTGAAGGCCAACGGGGTGCAGGTGTACAACGAGGACACCTTTGCGGCGCTGCTGTAAAATTTTTGTCAAAATCTTGACAGAACAACGGCAGAATGTTACAGTGTTCACAAGATGATCCTGCAGAAGGGAGTGTTTTTTATGTGGTTTGATACGATACTCTGGCTGGCTGCCATCGTTGCCTTTATCGCGGTCGAGGCCGCCACCACGGCCCTTGTCTCGGTCTGGTTTGCCGTGGGCGCGGCGGCGGCTATGGTCGTCAGCCTGTTCACCGTCAGCTTCGGCTGGCAGCTGCTGGTCTTTGCCGTAGTTTCCGCCGTGACGCTGGCGCTGATGGTGCCCGGCCTGCTGCGCCGCCGCGGCCATGCGCAGCCCCCTGTCACAAACGGCTCGCCGCTGACCATCGGCAAGCAGGGCGTTGTGCTGGTGGATATTGAGCCCGGCATGCCGGGCCGCGTGCGGGTGGACGGCCTTGACTGGCAGGCCCGCGCCGGTGTGCCGCTTGCCAAGGGTACGCGCTGTCAGGTCACCGCCGTGGACGGTGCCGTGCTTATCGTAGTTCCCGTGACCGCCGATGCGGCCGCGGTTTAAAAAAAGGAGGAGACTCTATGCTGTTCATTTTTGCCCTTTTGCTCATCGTTATTCTTGTGGTGCTGGTGCGCTGCATCGTCATCGTCCCCCAGTCCAACGCCTATGTCACCGAGTGGCTCGGCGTCTACAAGGACACATGGGGCGCGGGCCTGCACATCCGCACGCCGTTTGTTGAGCGCATCTCCCGCAAAGTCTCGCTGAAGGAGGAGGCCGCCGACTTCCCCCCGCAGCCCGTCATCACCCGCGACAACGTCACCATGATGATCGACACCGTCGTCTTCTTTCAGGTATTCGACGCGAAGATGTACGCCTACGGCGTGAACCGCCCGATTCAGGCCATCGAGAACCTGTCCGCCACGACCCTGCGTGACATCATCGGCTCGATGACGCTGGACGAGACGCTGACGAGCCGTGACCTCATCAACACGAAGATCACCGCCAGCCTCGACGAGGCCACCGACCGCTGGGGCATCAAGGTCAACCGCGTTGAGCTGAAAAACATCGAGCCGCCGGTCGAGATCCGTCAGGCGATGGAGAAGCAGATGAAGGCCGACCGCGAGAAGCGCGCGTCCATCCTGCTGGCCGAAGGTGAGAAGCAGGCCGCCATCACCCGCGCCGAGGGCGAAAAGGAATCCGCCATCCTGCGCGCCGAGGCCGTGAAGCAGCAGCGCATCCGCGAGGCCGAAGGTGAGGCCGAGGCGCTGCTGACCGTGCAGAAGGCGCAGGCCGATGCCATCCGCATGATCAACGAGGCGAACCCGAACCACAACTATTTGGCCCTGCGCAGCATGGAGGCCATGGAGAAGGTCGCTGACGGCAAGGCCACGAAGCTGATCGTGCCCAGCGACATGCAGAATCTGGCGGCAACGGTTTCCGCCATCAAGGAGATTTCCGGCGAAGTGACCGAATAAAATTCAGCATTCTGTTTTTCCTGCCCGCGGTGTTCTGCCGCGGGCAGTTTTTATTGTAGGGGTCGATGCTTGCATCGACCTGCATCCGCCCCTGCACGGCAAAATTCCGGCAAATCTTCTTGCGTTTTCCACAATTTAAGGGTATAATACAAGCAGAGTAGTATGTCTTTTTGCGCATACTATACAAAATATTAGCGAGGTGTATCAGTATGAAGGAACCTATGGTCATTACTATGGCGCGTGAGTACGCATCCGGCGGCAGTGAAATTGCACAGGCCGTTGCCGACAAGCTGGGTATCCCCCTGTACAACAAGGAGCTGATCACCCTTGCGGCCAAAAAGAGCGGCCTGACCGAGGAGGCCATTGCCGCCAGTGAGAACCAGCGCAGCGGCAGCCTGATCTACAGCCTGTACATGATGGGCAACACGATGCCGCTGGCCGATCAGGTCTATATCCTGCAGAGCAATGTCATCAAGGAGCTGGCCGCCAAGGGGCCCTGCGTTATTCTGGGCCGCTGCGGCGACTATGTGCTGCGTGAGCGGGAGAATGTGCTGCGCACCTTTGTCTATGCGCCGCTGGAGGCCCGCATTGAATTTGCCAAGACCCGCCCCGATGCCAAGGACATGCCCGACCGCCTGTGGGAGACCCAACTGGCCAAGCATGACCGTGCCCGCGCAAGCTACTACAATTACTATACCGAAAACCGCTGGGGCGAGGCCAAGAACTACGACCTCTGCCTGAACGCCACTCTGGGCCGCGAGGCCTGCGCCGATCTGATCGTGGCTGCTGCCAAGGCCATGCAGGCGGCCGAGAAATAACGCGGGCCCGCCCGCACAAAAAAAGGAGCTGCCGCCTATGCTGCGCTATATCAAGACCGGAATGATGCTGCTGAGCATCGCGTATATCGTCATCGGCATGATGCTGCTCGTCATGCCCCAGACCAGTCTGCTCTGGATCTGCTACGCCTTCGGGGCTGTTGTGCTGATCACCGGCATTGTCTGTCTGGTGCAGTATGCGCGCATCCGCGGCACAGGCTTCACCGCGCCGTTCATGCTGGTGGGCGGCGTCATTACGGCGTGCATCGGCGTGTTTACGCTGGTCAGACCGCAGGTGGTTGCCAGCTTCCTGCCCGTTGTGTTCGGCATCTTCATCGTTGTGGACGGCCTGAGCCGCGTCGGCACCGCCATCGACCTTGCCAAACGCAAGGGGCAGAAATGGGGGCTGCTGCTGTTGCTCAGCCTCGTTTCGGTTGCACTGGGCGTTGTGCTGGTGCTGCACCCCTTTGACGCCGCCATCGGCGTGACGATGCTCTGCGGCATCCTGCTCATTGTCGAGGGTGCGCTGAATCTGGGCTGCGTGCTGTATGCGGCCATGGAGCTGCGCACGCTGGACCGCATGGCCAACGCCGCCGCAAGCGCCGCAATGTCCGCCATCGGCGATGCACTGGACGAGGCCGAGGCCGCCGAGAGCGGTATTCCCATGGACGGCCCCGTCGTCTACAACGCCGAGAGCAAGGATGTGTCGGAGGACGGTGAATAACCGTTCCGTGACACCGTAGGGGCGCATTCTATATGCGCCCGCAGCGCCGTGCCATCAGCAAACGGGCACGGGCGGATATAGAATCCGCCCCTACAAGCTCCGTTTGCCCTTATCCTGTTTCCCGCGCGAAGGTTCGCAAGTTATTTTTAAAGGAGAGAACCCCCACCCATGTATGATCTGATCATCGTAGGCGCCGGCCCTGCCGGCATTTTTACCGCACTGGAGCTGCTGCGCAAAAGCAGCACCCCCCACAAGATCCTGCTTGTCGAAAAGGGTAAGCCCGTGGAAAAGCGGCACTGCCCCAAGGACAAGACCGGCGTCTGCGTCAACTGCAAGCCGACCTGCGCCATCACGACCGGTTTTTCCGGTGCGGGTGCGTTCTCGGACGGTAAGCTTTCGCTGTCCTATCAGGTCGGCGGCGAGCTGCCCGACCTGATCGGCGAGGATTTCGCGCAGGAGCTGATCGACTACACCGATAAGATCTATCTGGAATTCGGTGCCGACCCGAAGGTCGAGGGCATCTACGAGGGCCCCGACATCAAGGACATCCGCAAGCGTGCCATTCAGGCCGGTCTGCAGCTGGTTGACTGCCCCATCCGCCACCTTGGCACCGAGAAAGCCCAGCAGCTCTACCTCAATATCCAGAACCATCTGGCTGCCGCCGGTGTGGAGATGCTCTTCAACACCGAGTGCGAGAACATCATTCTGGAGGATTCCGTCTGCAAGGGCGTGCGCCTGCGTGAGAAGGACGGCACCCGCGATGTGCTGGCCAAGCAGGTCGTCATTGCCACCGGCCGCCGCGGCGCGGACTGGCTGGAGAAGATCTGCGCCGAGCACAACATTGCCCACAAGCCCGGCACCGTTGACATCGGCGTCCGTGTTGAGTGCCGCAACGAAATCATGGAGAAGATCAACAAGGTCCTGTATGAGGGCAAGCTGATCGGCTACCCGGCCCCGTGGCGCAACAAAGTGCGCACCTTCTGCCAGAACCCCGGCGGCTTTGTCGCGCAGGAAAACTACGACAACGATCTGGCCGTTGTCAACGGCCACAGCTTCAAGGAGAAGAAGAGCAACAACACCAACCTTGCGATCCTCGTCAGCCACAATTTCACCGAGCCGTTCAACCAGCCCATCGCCTACGCACAGAAGGTCGGCGAACTGACGAACATGCTGGGCGCAGGCCACATTCTGGTGCAGCGCTACGGTGATATTCTGGACGGCAAGCGCACCTGGGCCAATGAGCTGGCCCGCACCAATGTGCGCCCGACCTTGAAGGACGCCGTGGCCGGCGACATCACGGCTGCCATGCCCTACCGCGCCATGGTCAACATCATCGAGTTCATCAAGATGATGGACGAGGTCGTGCCCGGCTTTGCCAGCCCCGAAACGCTGCTGTACAGCCCTGAGCTGAAGTTCTACTCCAACAAGGTCAAGATGGACACCGACTTGGAGACGAACATCGCCGGCCTGCACTGCCTTGGCGATTCCTCCGGCTGGACGCGCGGTTTGATGATGGCCTCCGTCATGGGCGTCCTGATGGGCCGCAAGCTGATGGAGAAGCACGGCTTTTAAGGGTACGAGGAGTACGGGTGTTCTTTTCTTATAAGAAAAGAACCAAAAGAATTTGAAACATAAGCAAGGGGAGAGCGCCGGGTATGGTGCCCTCCCCTGTTTTGTTTGCAGCGTCTGGGACGCCGAGCCCTGCAACGACCCGAAAAACGCAAAAATCCAAAATATTTATTTCAAATCTTCTTCCCGTGTAACAACTCGGACACAACCGGGGTGTAAGCTGGTCACAAATGAAAAGTTGAAAGGAGCCTGTGTTATGAAACGACTAGCCTTTGTCCTTGCTGCCGCACTGTTCGCCCTGACCGCCTGCACCCCGGCGGCGGAAACTGCAACTGCCGCAGACCCCGCCGCCACACCCGAAGCCACCGCCGAACCGACAAGCAAGCCTGCTGCGGCGGAGACCGGCCCACTCTATACTTACAGCCACCGCTATGCGCAGGATGTTGTCTATGATGTCATGCCCGCCCTTAATGACCAGTTTGACTATAGCGGAACGAAAGTTTACAAAAACGACCTGAACGCCGGTCAAACTTCACTATTTTATTACTGCGATGATTGGTGCCTTGCCGACCCGTATGTGACAAGCAATGCAGTGTACCTGCTCACCTGCAACCGAGACTCCGAAAATAAAATCATTGCTTTGTCACCTGATGGCACCAAAACGCATGAGATTCCTTTTGACTCATACGCCTCGACCGTTGTCTTATACAGCGACCGTTATTTTTACTGCATAGGCGGTCTTGCCCCTTATGACACAGCAAGCGGGTTCCGTCTCGATTTGCAAACCGGTGAGACAACGCCTTGGGACTTGCCCGCCGAGACAGCCGCCGCACCGGATGCCGCCGGTAATTTTGCCGTGACCGCGCGGCTCATTTCAGACCACCCTGTTCCCTTCACGAGCGACCCGGAAATTTCCGACGCCCTTTTGCAGAACTCTATGCTCGAGTACGACCTGACGGATGCCACAACCGGAAAGCCCGCCACGAAAATTGCAGAGTTTCCGTATAGAGGTGCAGACGATGGCAGCGGCTATGTCTATTACACCTACCTTGGGAAATCCGGAGACGATTTCTACTTCACCGGCGAGCACTCCCGGTCGGAGGAGGAGGGCATTAAAATGTCCGTTCTGCGTGTAGGCGGCGACAGCACGCAGGAAGATTTCGGACTTATGGTGAATGTGAATGTGTCGCTTCTTGACCTGCGCCAAAACGGAGAACTACAGTGGCTTTTCACAATGAGCAGCAATCCGGGCACCCTCACAGTATACGACCTGCAAGGCACGCAGATTGCGCAGGTGGACCCGCCCGCCGGGGTGGAGTCCTACTATCCGATTTCCATGCTGGACGATGGACGGATTTTGTTGATCATTGGCTATGATCTCGACCACGACTACATGACCCGGTACGCTACCATCGATGCTGACGCCTTTTTGAGCGGCAGTACCGAGTATACCGAGATGGAATTTGTCGGATAAAGGGTTGCCCCCTGCGGCGGGGTGAGGGCACCCCGCCCTACAAGTCACGGTACGGTAGGCCGTAGGGCGGCATGCCCCATGCCGCCGGGCATCTTTCCGCCGCCGCAACGTTCCCGTGTTGTCGGGGACGGCGACCGCTGCAATGGTGGGCGCAGCTGCGGCGGCCAGAGGACTGGCCGCCCTACAACATGCCATTCATAAAATAAAGCCCCGCCCCGGCAATGTTTTCCACATTGCCGGGGCGGGGCTGTTCAAAATTTAGGACATGAACCGATCCTTCAGGTTTTTGAAGAAGTTCTTGCGCTTCTCATAGTTCTCGTCCTTCAGGCTGTCCTCAAATGCCTTCAGGGCTTCGCGCTGGGTGCGGTTCAGCTTTTTGGGAATTTCCACATCCACGATGACATACTGGTCACCGCGGCCACGGCCGTTCAGATACTGAATGCCCTGACCGCGCAGGCGGAACTTGGTGCCGCTCTGGGTGCCCTCGGGGATGCGCTGTGCGACCTTGCCGTCCACGGTGGGCACCTCGATCTCGGCGCCCAGCACAGCCTGAGAATAGGTAATGGGCACGCGGACATACACATCATAGCCGTCGCGCTCAAACACGGCATCGGGCTTGACCGTCACATGGACGATCACATCACCGGCAGGACCGCCGTTGGTGCCTGCATCGCCCTGACCGCGCAGTGCAATGTTCTGGTCATCGTCAATGCCTGCGGGCACCTTGACCTCCAGCGTCTTGCGGGCACTGGTCTTGCCGGTGCCGCGGCAGGTCTTGCAGGGGTTCTTGATGATGGTGCCGCGGCCGCCGCAGTGCGGGCAGGGCTGCTGGCTCTGCATCACGCCGAACGGCGTGCGCTGCTGGGTCACGACATAGCCGCGGCCACCGCATTCGGTGCAGGTCTCCGGGCTGGTGCCGGGGGCGCAGCCGTTACCGTTGCAGTCCGGGCAGGTCTGCTGCCGGTTCAGCGTGACCTTTTTGGCGCAGCCATGGGCTGCCTCCTCAAAGGTCAGGATGACATTGGCCTGAATGTCATGGCCCTTGCGCGGTGCGTTGGGGTTGCTGCGGGACGAGCCGCCAAAGCCGCCGAACCCGCCGAAACCACCGCCGCCGAACAGATCGCCGAAGATGTCGCCCAGGTCCACACCGCCTGCGCCGCCAAAGCCGCCACCGAAGCCGCCGCCGGGCTGGCCGGCCCCATAGTTGGGATCGACCCCAGCGAAACCGAACTGGTCATAGCGCTTGCGCTTGTCCGGGTCGGAAAGAACATCGTTGGCCTCGTTGACCTCCTTGAACTTTTCCTCGGCATCCTTATCGCCGGGGTTTAGATCCGGGTGGTACTTTTTGGCCAGCTTGCGGTAGGCGCTTTTGATCTCGGCATCGGTGGCGTTTTTGCCGATCCCCAGCACCTCGTAGTAATCTCGTTTTTCTGCCATAGAATCTATCCCCTCTATTTATGGGTTGTGAAAAGGCTTCCCGCTGAGGGGAAGCTGTCCGCGCAGCGGACTGATGAGGTGGGAGCTGCCGGCGATTGCCCATAAACAGGCTGCCACGGCAGCGCCGCCCCTCATCCGGCCTGCGGCCACCTTCCCCCGAGGGGGGAAGGCTTTATTTTAACTTTCTCTATAACCCCCAAGGGCCGCCGCCGGGTTTGCCCAGCGGCGGCCTTATTATGGGTTTGTTACAGCTTAGACCTCGTGGAAGTCGGCGTCAACGGCGCCGTCATCCTTGGGCTGTGCGCCGGCGTCGGGGCCGGGCTGTGCACCGGGCTGCTGGCCCTGTGCCTGAGCGGCCTGCTGGTAGACCTTCTCGCTGATGGCGTAGAAAGCCTTCTGCAGGTCATCCTGCTTTGCCTTGATGTCGTCAATGCTGCCTGACTTCAGGGCTTCCTTCAGGGCGGAGAGCTTGGTCTCGACCTCGCTCTTCTCCTCAGCGGAGACCTTGTCGCCAAACTCGCCCAGCGCCTTCTCGGTCTGGAAGACCATCTGGTCGGCGTTGTTGCGCACATCGACTTCCTCGCGGCGCTTCTTATCCTCGGCGGCATACTGCTCGGCGTCCTTGACAGCCTTGTCGATGTCGTCCTTGCTCATGTTGGTGGAGGCAGTGATCGTGATGCTCTGCTCCTTGCCGGTGCCCAGATCCTTTGCGCTTACATGCACGATGCCGTTGGCATCAATATCGAAGGTGACTTCGATCTGAGGCACACCGCGGGGAGCCGGAGCGATGCCGTCCAGATGGAAGGTTCCGAGGCTCTTGTTGTCGCGGGCAAACTCACGCTCGCCCTGCAGGACATTGACCTCAACGCTGGGCTGGTTGTCCGCAGCGGTGGAGAAGATCTGGCTCTTCTTGGTGGGGATGGTGGTGTTGCGGTCGATGATCTTGGTGCAGACACCGCCCAGCGTCTCGATGCCGAGGCTCAGCGGGGTGACATCCAGCAGCAGCAGGCCCTTGACATCGCCCTGCAGAACGCCGCCCTGAATGGAAGCGCCGACAGCAACGCACTCATCGGGGTTGATGCCCTTGAACGGCTCGCAGCCCAGCTCCTTCTTGACAGCGTCATAGACGGCGGGGATACGGGTGGAGCCGCCGACCATCAGCACCTTGGCGAGGTCGGAGGCCTTCAGGCCGGCATCAGCCAGAGCCTTGCGGACGGGGGTCATCGTGCGCTCGACCAGATCAGCGGTCAGCTCATTGAACTTTGCGCGGGTCAGGGTCATATCCAGATGCTTGGGGCCGTTGGCGTCAGCCGTGATGAACGGCAGGTTGATGTTGGTGGTGGTGGCGCTGGACAGCTCGATCTTAGCCTTCTCAGCGGCCTCCTTCAGGCGCTGGGCAGCCATCTTATCCTTGCGCAGGTCGATGTTGTTCTCGCGCTGGAAGTCCTCAGCCATCCAGTTGATGATGCGCTCATCGAAGTCATCGCCGCCCAGATGGGTATCACCGTTGGTGGCCAGAACCTCGGTAACGCCGTCGCCCATCTCGATGATGGAGACATCGAAGGTGCCGCCGCCCAAGTCGTAGACCATGATCTTCTGGTCGGCTTCCTTATCAATGCCGTAGGCCAGAGAAGCGGCCGTAGGCTCGTTGATGATACGCTTTACATTCAGGCCGGCAATGGTGCCTGCGTTCTTGGTGGCCTGACGCTGGCTGTCGTTGAAGTATGCAGGGACGGTGATGACGGCCTCGGTGACAGGCTCGCCCAGATAAGCCTCGGCGTCAGCCTTCAGCTTGCTCAGGATCATAGCACTGATCTCCTCGGGGGTGTAGTCCTTGCCGCCGGCGTGAACCTTCTCGGCGGTGCCCATCTTACGCTTGATAGAGGAGATGGTATTCTCGGGGTTGGTGATGGCCTGACGCTTTGCGACCTGACCGACCAGACGCTCGCCGGTCTTGGTGAAGCCGACGACAGACGGGGTGGTGCGGGCGCCCTCGGCGTTCGCGATGACAACGGGCTCGCCGCCTTCCATGACAGCGACGCAGCTATTGGTAGTACCAAGGTCAATACCGATAATCTTACTCATAAATAAAACTCCCTTCAAATTTGCTTTGAACAGTAGTGAATGTCAATGTATGTGGAAACGGATCTTGCGATCCGGTTCGCCTTATTCTGCGACAACGACCATTGCGTGGCGGATGATCTTGTCACCGATCTTGTAGCCCTTCTGGAAAACCTGCACAACGCTGCCGCTCTCCTGCCCGTCAGCGGCGGGGGCCTGCGAAACGGCGTTCATGAGGTTGGGGTCAAACGGCTGGTTCAGCGCTTCGATCTCGGTGATGTGCAGCGCCTCCAGCGCCTTGGCGGCCTTGTCGAGCGTCATCGTGACGCCCTTCTTATAATTTTCATCGGCACAGGCGGCGTTGGCGGCCATATCCAGCGTATCCAAAATACCCAAGATCTGGGTCACGGCGTGGGACACACCGTCATTGAATTTCTGGTCGGCCTCGCGCTGGCTACGCTTGCGGTAGTTATCATACTCGGCGGCGGTGCGCAGCAGCTGGTTCTTCAGCTCCTCGTTCTTTTTCTCCGCCTCGTCCAGCTTAGCCTGCAAGGCCGCTGTCTCGTGGTGATGCTTACCCTCGTGCTTTTCCTCGGGCTTCTCGGCCTTGGGGGTCTCCTGCTCAGGGGCCTTGGCCTCGGTCTCAGGCGCCTTGGTCTCTGCGGCGGGCGTCTGCTTGGTTTCTTTTTCGTGGCTCATTGCGGGTCTCCTTCTTTCCAATTATTGGCCCTGCCCGGCCATGCTCTGTCCCAGCTTTGCGGCAAAGTAGTCGAGGATTGGCAGCAGCCGCTGATATTCCATGCGGGTGGAGCCGATCAGCGCTACCGAGCCGGTCAGGCCGCCGCCGGCAAGATACCGCTTGCTGACGATGCAGGCGCCCGGCATCTCGGGGTCAAGGTCGCTGCCGAGCGTGGCCGTGATGCGGTTGCCCTCGGGGCGGATCAATTCGGTCGCAGTTGCATTGTCGGAGAAGATCTCGAGCAGTGTGCCGAGATTCTGGCGCACATCGGGCATCTTTGCCAGATATTGCGCGCCCTCCAGACAGGCCTGCGGGCCGGTGGTGACAAGTGCCTGCGCGGCCATGACCACGGGGGCCAGCCGTTCACCCGCTGCCAGCACCATGCTGGCCATCAGCATCGGGCTGAGGTCCTGCGGGGCCACAAAGGTCAGCCCCCGGTTGAGCAGCTGGGCAAGGTTGGCGGCATCGTCGCGGGTCAGGCCGGTATCAACGCGGGCCACACGGGTCCGCACGCCGCCTGCGCTGGTCACAGCCAGCACAGCGGCGCTGTAGCGGCCTACCTGCACGACCTCAAAGTGTGCGATGCAGAGATCCGGTGCCTGCGGTGTTGTTGCAGCGGCGGCGCAGCCTGTCAAATCTGCCAGACTGCGGGCGGCGGCGGGCACCAGCTTTTCCGGCTCGGCGTCCATGGCGGCGAAAAGCTCGTCAATGTGGCGGCGGTCTGCCTCCGGCAGGGCGCAGGCCTTCGGTGCATCGATCAGGTGGTCGAGGTAGTACCGGTAGCCTTGGGCGCTGGGTACGCGGCCCGCACTGGTGTGGGGCTGCTCCAGCAGGCCGAGCTTTGTCAGCGCGGCCATCTCATTGCGCAGCGTCGCACTGGACAGTGCCATGTCAAAGTAGTTCGCCAGCAGGCCGGAGCCGACCGGCTCACCGCCGTTGGCGTACAGGGCAACAATGGCTTCCAATATACGCTGCTTGCGCGCATCCATCGCCATGCTGCTCATCTCCTTTGGTTTGCTTTCGGTTTGTTTAGCACTCCTTATCTCCGAGTGCTAAGTTTATTATAGTACCGTTTTGCGAACTGTCAAGAGGTTTTCCCGATTTTTCTGTAAGTTTAACAGTTTCGTCACAATCGGCTTGTGCAGTTTCCCTATTATATAATATGTAGGGGCCGGGCATGCCCGGCCCGCAGCATTACGGGGGCAACCCGTTCACGGGCAATCGCACCAACCCCCGGGCCGGGCATGCCCGGCCCCTACAGCGCTCTGCCCCTCACTCCTCCATCCACCGCGCCAGAAATTCCGCAGCGGTGGCCGCCGCGCGGATGACCTCGGCCTCGGGCAGCGGGTCCCGGGCGCTGCCGGGCAGCAGCACACCGCCCTCAATATCGCCGTGTACCAGAATCGGCGCGGCGCACAGCAGCCACCGCCCGCCCAGCCTGATCCGCCGGTCGGGGTTTGCGGGGGCGGTGTAGAGCCGCCGCTTTTTCAAAAGACGGTCCAGCTCGGGCGGCAGCTCACGGTGGAGCAGCTCATTCTTGCCCGCACCGGCTGCCGCCACGATATGCTCCCGGTCGCAGACCAGCACACCACAGCCGAGCCGCCGTGCCAGCACATCGGCGTAGACGGCGGCCGGTTCGCCCAGCTCCGCCAGCGGAGAGTATTTTTTAAAGACGACCTCGCCGTTTTCCTCCATAAAAATTTCAAGCGAATCGCCCGAGCGGATATGCTGCACGCGGCGGATCTCCTTCGGGATGACCACGCGCCCCAGCTCGTCGATCCTGCGCACGATGCCAGTGGCCTTCATACCAATTCCTCCCTGGTTTTTTATGGTAGTATCTGCGGCGGGCGGTATAAATATGTAGTAAGTAAGGAGCCAGCCATGGAATTTCTGCAGACGACCCTGTGTTATCTTGAAAAGGACGGTGCCTATCTGATGCTGCACCGCATCAAAAAGAAAAACGATGTCAACCACGACAAATGGGTCGGGGTCGGCGGCAAGTTTGAACCGGGCGAGGACGCGCTGGCCTGTGCCCTGCGCGAGGTGCGGGAGGAGACCGGCCTGACGATGCGCACGCCGCAGTACCGCGGCATTGTGGACTTTTACTGCGCCCCGTGGCCGGCCGAGCGGATGCACCTGTACACCTGCACGGATTTTTGCGGCGAGATGACCGACTGTGACGAGGGCTGTCTGGAATGGGTGGACAAGGCCGCCGTGCAGGACCTGCCGATCTGGCAGGGGGATAAAATTTTCTTTAAGCTGCTGGCTGAGGACGCGCCGTTTTTTCATCTGGAGTTGACGTATGAGGGGGACGTGCTGGTGAAAGCGGTGCTGGATGGGGAGGAGTTGCTATAACCACCGCGCGGCGGAATCCCCCAGTCACCTCCGGTGACAGCCCCCTTTAACAAGGGGGCCTTTAAAGCCTCCCTTGTCAAAGGGAGGTGGCCGAGCGAAGCGAGGTCGGAGGGATTCCCGCCGTGCGGTGGATGTTACTGCCAAAAAAGAGCGTGTGCCATTTCTTGCACACGCTCTTTTTCTGTACTATCAATAGGTCGTAATTGTCGTACCCACGAAATAATGCGTCAAAATATCCTGATAGCCCCAGCCGTTGCGGGCGTAGCCGATGGCACCCCACTGGGACATGCCGCAGCCGTGGCCGTAGCCGTAGACATCAAAGATAAAGCAGTCCAGCTCCGCATTGTAGCTGACCGTGAAGCACTGGCTGCGCAAGCTGCGCCCGTCAACGCTCTGGCGGGCCAGCAGATTCTCGCGGAACCAGCGGCCGCTGACGGTGCCGACGCCCGCATCCGGGCCGACCTGGATCTTGGCGACCCAGCCGTACTGGTTGGCGGACTGGATCGTGAACCAGCTGTTGGGGTCCACGCCGGACAGGTCAATGTCCATCACATCGCGGATGCGGTCCTGCAGTGTCTGGCGGGAGAAGCGGGCTGTGCCGCTGGAATTGCCGTTCGTGTTCCAGTTGGTGGCCACCTGCTGGTCGTAGGGGCTGTCCACCGCCTGCAGCCATGCGCGCTCATTGCCCCAGACCTCGGCTGCGGAGGCCGTGCCCGTGCTGGCCGACGCAAAGTACGGGGTGAAACAGACCTGCCCGTTGTAGGTCACCAGCACATGGGCGACCTCCTGCGCAGCGGCCAGCGCCGCAGCGCCCGGCTCTGCGCCCAGCACGGACGGGTAGCCAGATTGGCTGAGTATCCAGCAGTGGGTTGCCACGCACTGCGCCTTGTAGGCCTCGGCGGGGGCGTTGGAGCCAAGCTCATTCTGTGCGACCATGGCAAGGCAGCGCACCAGATCCATCGTCTGGGCCGTACCATTCATCGTCACATTGATGGTCTCACCGGCGGCACCGCCGTTGTCAGGCTGCGGGGCCTCGGTCGGCGCGGGGGTGCTGTCACCCTCCGGCGCGGATTCGGGCGCGGGGGGCGCGGTCTGCTCCGGTGCGGGGGTGGGCGTTGCCTTGAGCTGCTCCACCGTCACCGTCTGCTCAGGCAGGCTGCCCTCGGCACCCTTGTTCAAGTCCGCCTCGGCTGCAGTGGTGGAGCCTGCCACATCGGTCAGGCCCGCCAGCATCTTGTCGGTGCTGGCCAGCAGGCTGTTTGTGAGTGCCTGCAGGTCGCTGGCCTGCTGGGCCAGATCCGCCGCGTTGGCGGCAAGATCACCGGTCGTGCTGCCGCTCTTTTTGGCAGCCTGAATGGCGGCGCTCTGCTGCGCGTAATGCTCCACGCTGGCTTGAACGAGCGCCTGCACGGTCGGCATCGGCTGGCCCTTGCTCTGGTACTGCGCCGCCGTCAGCAGCGGTTCCTCCGCTGCCGCGATGGCCGAGGTGTTCAGGATCTCCGCCTCGCCCTCCTCGATCAGACGGCCCGTGATGCAGAGCAGCGCACCGCCCTCATCGCTGTGGCTCGTTACCGTCAGGAAACGGGAGCCCTCCCCCGCCTCCACGCCGGTATCATACAGGCTGCGGGCACGGATGCCCGCCACAAAGGTCAGGTAGTCGTAGTAGTCGGACAGGTCGGTGCTGCCGTAAAGGTTGAACGCGCCCTCGCCCTGCTCCTCGGGGTCGTAATAGTAGACCGCGATCGTCTTGACGCGGTAGGTCTTTTCTGCGGTGTAAAGGGTGAACCCGCCGTTGCTGCGGAGCGTCTCCTCCTCGGCGAGGGTCTTGTAGGTATCGCCGGTACATTCCAGCACGGTGTTGCCGGGGGCGGCGGCGTCCAGCGCGCTCGGGGTCGCAAACCGCACCAGCGGCTGCGGGGCCTCGCCCGATTCCGGCGTTTCCGGCGCGGGGGTGTCGGCGGCGTAGACCAGTGTGCCGTCCATACCGGGCCAGCCGAGGTATCCCACCACACCGGGGCGGCGCACAAGCGCCTTGCCCAGATAGCTCTGCGCGGTGCTGTCGTAGAGGGCGGTGCCGTAGCTCTTGGCGGCGGGACGCGCCCCAAGGTCGCTGCGCAGGAAGATCCACACCCCGCCGCCGACCAGCAGCAGAAGCAGCGCCAGCGCGGCCAGCACCAGTGCGACCGTGCGCCGGCGGCGGCGCTCGCTCTTTTCGATCATTTCAAGGCTGCGGTTGCGGATGCTGCCGGGCACCGGCTGGCGCGGAGGCAGCTCGTCGGGCGGTGCGGCGTTCTTTTTCTGCTTTTTCCGGGTGCGCTCCTGCGCGGCCTCCTCCATGGCGCTGGTGTCAAACAGCTGGGTGGCGGCGCGGGTAAACTCCTCGACATCGGCGCTTTTGCCGGCAGCCTCGGCGGCATCATCGGCCGCCTGCGCAGCCGCAAGGGCGGCGGGGTCGATCTCGGCAGAGAAGTCCGGGATGTCACCGTCCAGCACGCTGCGGGCAGGGGGTTCCTGCTCGTCCGGCGCTGCTGCAGGCGGCTCGGCCGTGACGGGTCTTGCGCGGCGGATGCGGGCGCGGCGGGCACCCTCGGCCCCCATCGTCTGTATATCGGCGGGGGCGGCGTCCTGCGGCGCCGGGTCCTCCGTCTCAAACCGGATAACTCCGGTCGGCTCCGATGTCTCGGGCGGCAGGGTCGGCGCGGCGTCATGGCGGCGCAGTGTGCGGTGCTGCCCCGCCTCACCCGCCGCAGGCAGAGTGGCCGGGGGCGGTGCCACCGGCGCAGGGGCGTCAAAGTCCAGCATCGGCTCAAAATCAGCCGTGTGGTCTGCATCTCTGGTGGGCGGTGTGCGGCGGCGCAGTGAGAACCGCACCGTGTTTCCGCGGCTCTTGGCGGCCTCCGACACAACAAGCAGCGGGCGGTCATGCCCCGGGCGGAAGGTGATGCAGGAGTCGGTCAGCTGCAGGCCGAACAAACGGCGGCGCAGCAGATCCAGGATCTGGTTGCCGATGAAGGTGTCGTTCATATCGGGCGGCAGGGCGCAGGCCACCGCCCCGCGGCGGTCGCAGACCAGCACAAAGGGGCATTGGCCGACGCTGGCGGGCATGTAGGCGGCGGCGTAGTCCGCACCGGTCACCTGCATGGCGGCCAGCGCGCGGCCTGCCGTGGCCTGCACGACATCACCGGGGAAGCGCTTGAGCAGCTGCTCCGGCACGGCGATGCGGCGGGCCTTCTGGGCATCGGCATAGCTCTCAGTGCCGAAGTCAAAGACGGCCTCGCTGTGGGGCAGGGGCTGCAGCAGCGCGCCCAGCAGGCGGCCGGTCGTTTCGTCCACAGCCACCAGCAGCCTGCGCTTTTCCAGCAGGGCGTCCAGCGTGGCCTGCGCAAGGCTCGTCTCGCCCTCGGCAAAGACATCATCGCCGAACTTGGTGCGCAGCCGCGCGGCCCATTTTTCACAGTATTGCTCCGCCATGGCGCGGTTGGGGGCGCTGACCTGCACACAGATGGCAAATTCGCCGTCCCGCTCCAGCAGACGCAGGCCGGGGCAGCCGTCATCCCGGATGCCCCGCAGCACAGAGGATACCTCCGCGCCCGTAGGCCCGAAAACACGCAGGATTTTCAGTTGAGTGTTGACCATGGTGGAACCTTTCTTATGTTGAATTGCCTTCCCCCTTGGGGGGAAGGTGTCTGCGGCCCCGACCGCAGACGGATGAGGGGCAGCCTTGCCGTTATATCCCGCAAACAAGCGGCGGCAGAAACCCGCACCTCATCCGCCGCTGCGGCGGCACCTTCCCCTCAAGGGGAAGGCTTGGGGTTTTAGATATCCAGTTCGTTGTTCGCCGTCTCCGGGGTAAATTGTACACTCTCCGGCACCTCCAGCCCCAGCGCCATGCGGCGCAGAAGGTCGAGTGCATAGAGCGCGGCGCGGGTGCGGATGATCTGGCGGTCCTGATAGCCGCCCAAAGTAAGGCGCATCAGGTACCCGCGGTTCGTGCGGGTGTCGGCACCGGCCAGATAGACCGTGCCCACCGGCTTGCCGGGCAGCGCCCCGCCGGGGCCGGCCAGACCCGTAATGCCCACGGCCAGCTCCGCGCCGGAGCCGCGCGCCGCACCAAAGGCCATGGCGGCTGCGACCGGGCCGGACACGACATTGTACTGTGCAATGACAGCGGCGTCCACGCCCAGCAGCTTTTGCTTGGCGGCCTCGGCGTAGGTGACATAGCCGAAGCCGAACACCTCGCTTGCGCCGGGGACATTCGTCAGCCGCTCGGCAATCATGCCGCCGGTGCAGCTTTCCGCCGTGGCGGCGTGGAGATGATGCTCGCGCAAAGCGCGTACCACGGTGTATTCCAGTGCAGGCACATCGACATCGTAGGCGGCTGCGCCCAGAATCTCTTTGAACTCCGCAATGCGGGCGCTGCAGGCGGCCTCGGCAGCCTGCTCGGTGGCCTCGCGGGCGGTCACGCGGATCTCGCACTCGCCGGTCTTGCAGTAGATGGCTGCCGTAGGGTTTTCGGCCGCAAAGAGCGGCGCGACCTTGCTGGCGATGGCGCTCTCGCCGCCCAGTACCCGCAGCGTGCGGCTGTGGATCGTGCAGTTCTGGCGGCGCAGCAAAATCGGACGCACCTGCTCGGCCCACATTGCCTTCATCTCACGCGGGACACCGGGCATCAGTGCGGCGCAGCGGCCCTGCTCATCCTCAAACCACGCACCGGGCGCGGTGCCGTGGTCGTTGATAAGCTTGTGGCCCTTGGTCGGGCACATAGCCTGCTTGCGGTTGTTGTCGGTCGGGCGGCGATTGGTGCGGGCGAAAAAGTCCAGTATCTTTTGCCACTCGCCCTCATCAAAGGCCAGCGTATCGCCGAAGGCCTCGGCGACCGTCTCCTTGGTCAGATCGTCCTCGGTAGGGCCGAGGCCGCCCGAAAAGACAAGCAGATCGCTGCGGCCTTTGGCCTGCAGGACCAGTTCCTTCAGCCGGGTGGGGTTATCGCCGATGACATGCTGGTGCAGCACGCTGATGCCCAGCTCGGCCAGCTCGCGGCTTAAGAACTGCGCGTTGGTGTTTACGATGTCCCCCAGCAAAAGCTCTGTTCCTACGCAGATAATTTCAGCAGTCACAGCAGTTCGTCCTCTCCCATGCGGATGTAGATCTTCTCAACATTCTCGGCGGCCTCAGCTTCCAGCGCAGCCAGCTCGGGCATGGCGGCCTCGGCGGCAAGGATCTCGTCCAGCGTCGGGTTCGTCTTGGGGTGCGGCGGGGTAAAGATCGTGCAGCAATCCTCATACGGCTCGATGGATGTCTCAAAGGTGCCGATCTTGCGGGAGATATTGATGATCTCGATCTTGTCCATGCCGATGCAGGGGCGCAGCACCGGCAGATCCTGCGCCTGATCGGTGCAGGCCAGCGCCGCCATCGTCTGGCTGGCCACCTGCGCCAGACTCTCGCCGGTGATAAGCGCCTGCAGCTCGAGCTTTTTGGCCACCTGATTTGCGATGCGCAGCATGCTGCGGCGCATCAAAACCGTGAACAGCACATCGGGCGCATGGTCGCGGATATACTCCTGCGGCTTGGTGTACGGCACGACGAACAGTGTGCAGTTGCCGGTGTACTCCACGATTTCCCGCGCCAGATCGCGCACCTTCAGCTTGGCACGCAGGCTGGTGTAGGGCGGGCTGGCAAAGTGGATGTGGTGCAGCGCCAGACCGCGCCGCGCCATGCACCACGCCGCCACGGGGCTGTCGATGCCGCCGGACAGCAAATTCAGCGCACGGCCGCTGGTGCCGACGGGCAGACCGCCCGCAGCCTCGACCTTGGGGCCGTGGACATAGGCGGCATGGTCACGGATCTCGACCATGATCTCCAGCTGGGGGTTGTGGACATCGACCCGCAGGTGATGGTGTTTATCCAGCAGGTAGGCGCCCAGCTCGCGGCAGATCTCGGGGCTTTTCATCGGGTAAGCCTTGTCGGCGCGCTTGGCCTCGACCTTAAAGGTGCGCACGCCGCGCAGCGCCTCGCCAAGGTAGGCCTCGGCAGTCTCGCAGACGGCGTCAAAATCCTTGGGACACTCGACCGCACGGCTGAGCTTGACGATGCCGAACACATGGGAAACGCGGCGGAACGCCTCGTCCATGTCAAGGCCCTCCTCCTTCGGCTCGATGAAAACGGTGCTTTGCGCCTGATAGACCTTGAACTTGCCCAGAGGCTCCAGCCGCCAGCGGATGATCTTGGCGAGCCGTGCCTCAAACTTGGCGCGGTTCAGCCCCTTCAATGTCATTTCGCCCTGATAGGCGAGGATGATTTCTTTCATAGGAATATTCCTTTCCTTATAGCTCTTGGCTTCCCCCCGAGGGGCTGCGCCCGCAGGCGCGTGTCGGAGCGCAACCGCCGAAGGCGGCTCTTAGCGCGGAGACTGAAGCTGCCGCCCGCAGGCGGCTGATGAGGGAAAAGTTTACTGCGGCAACCCGTTCACAGGTCACACCAGCAAGGCCGCCCCTCATCCGGCTGTGGTCGGGGCCACAGCCACCTTCCCCCCTCGGGGGAAGGCTTTTCTATTTCAAATATGCTGCAGTTCCTTCAAGCCATCTCTTACCCCCGCCAGCAGCGCGTCCACATCCTCGGCGGTGTTATCCGCGCAAAGGCTGACGCGCAGGGCGGTGCGGACGGTCAGATCGCTGCAGCCCATGGCCAGCAGCGTGTGGCTCGGCTCGCCCTTATCACAGGCAGAGCCGCCCGAAACATAGACCGCGCGGGTGTTCAGATAATTGATAAAGGTCTGGCTGTTGATGCAGTTGGTCGAGAAGTTGACGATCTCCCCCACTGCATCGGCGGGTGAGTTGAGGGTGATGCCGTCCAGCGCGGCCAGCCCCGCGCGGAGCTTGGCGTTCAGCTCCGCAATGCGGGTCATGCGGGTGCGCAGCTTTTGCTGCCCCAGCGCCGCGGCCATGCCAAGCCCCACGATATAGGGCGTGTTCTCGGTGCCGGGGCGCAGGCCGCGCTCCTGATGGCCGCCGATGTAGGGCGGCTTGAGGGTCTGGCGCTGGCTGTCCCGGATAAAGAGCGCGCCCACACCCTTTGGCGCGTGGACCTTGTGGCCCGACACGGAAAGGCTGTCCACCTCGCGCCATTTTTGCAGGTCGATCGGCATACGCAGCCACGCCTGCACGGCGTCCACATGGAAGTGGGTGCGGCTGTTACGCGCCTTGATGCCCTTGCCCAAAGCTGCAATGTCCTGCACCGCGCCGGTCTCATTGTTGACGGCCATGCAGGCGGCCAGCACGGTGTTTTTGTCGATCTCCTGCAGGAATTTCTGTGTGTCGATGCGGCCGTCCGGACCGGGCAGGATCTCCACCACCGTGAAGCCCTCGTCCTTTAAGGCGCGGATGGGCCGCTGCACGCTGGGATGCTCAAAGCCGGTGACGACAATTTTGCTGCCCCACGCCCTGCGCGGGCGGGCCGCGCCGTAGACGGCCATATTGTTGCTCTCGCTGCCGCAGGCGGTGAAGTAGATCTCATCGCTGCGGCAGTGCAGCGTTTTGGCAACGCGGGCGCGGGCCGTCTGGATGGCGTCCTGTGCGGCCACGGCCGGGTCGTACAGGCTGCTGGGGTTCGCCCAAAGCTCCGTCAGGGCCGTGCCGATGGCCTGTGCCACCGCCGGGTCCACCCGGGAGGTGGCGGCGTTATCGAGATAATGCAGCTGGGGGTCGGAAAGCATACCACTCATTCCTCACATTTTACACAAAGTTATACAGGTTAAATTATACTCGTTTGCCCTGCAAAAAACAATATTTTCACGCAAAAAAGTACCCCGTCCTTTGCAGAACGGGGTATGGGGCTACTTTTTGGGTTCGTGGCTTCCCGGCAGGGGCAGGCTGCAGACCAGCGCAATACCGAGTGCCAGCGCCAGCGCGACCTTGAAGGTCTCGGCACCCTTGCTGGCGAAAAGGACCTCCTCGCCCTGCAGGAAATAGTAGGCGGTGTAATAGATGCCCGCCCCCGGCACCAGCGGGAAGATGCCCGGCAGCAGAAAGATCGTGACCGGGGCCTTGTGGCGGATGGCAAAGAACCGCGCGCAGCCGGTCAGCGGCAGCGTGGCGACCAGCGTTGCAATCGCCGGGCTTAACGCGAACAGCTCCACGCCGAAGATGTAGACCATCCAGCCCACCGCGCCGGTCAGGCCGCAGGCCAGGTAGTGCCGCCGCGGCATCTGGAATGTGATGCCAAAGCTGATCGTTGCAATGACGGCCACCACAAAATGGGCAAAATAATGTGTCCAGACCGGCATCACGCCACCCCCAATCCACGGGCCATGATCCAGCCAAGCACAACGCCGCCCGCAATGCTGCCCGCGATGAGCAGCGCGTCCAGCAGGCGGATTGAGCCGGACAGATAGTCGCCGTTCAGAATATCCCGCACGCCCATCGTCAGGGCAACGCCGGGGGTCAGCACCATCAGCGCGCCGATGATGGCCGCGTTGGCGCTGACAAGGGGGAAAGCCGCCTGTGCGGCGGCGGCCCAGAAGGTGCAGCAGAACGCCGCCACAATGTCGGTGAATATCCGGTTGATGCCGTGCCTCGCAAACTGCTGGCAGACAAGCGCCTCCAGCAGGCCCGCCACCGCGGCCACCGGCATGTCTGCCAGCGTGCCGCCGAACAGGTACGCGAACCCCGCTGCCCCGACAACGCAGGCCAGAATTTCCAGCTGCGGTGTGCTGCGCGGCAGCGTGCGGGCCGTGTTCAGCCGTGCTTCGGCCTCGACGACGCCCAGCCTCCCGGCGGCCAGCTCACGGGAAAGCTCGTTCACGGCCTCGACCCGGCCCAGATGGACCGACACGGTGGGCACGTGCCGCACCAGCGAGACGGCATCCCGCCCCGGCAGGTGCGCCGACGCAAAGATGCCGTTGGTCAGAACATAAACGTGGAAGTCCCGCACGCCGAGGCTGGCGGCCATGATCTCCATAGTCTGCTGCGCGCGGAACACCTCGCCGCCGTTTTCCAGCAGCGTCTGGCCCGCGTCCATGACCAGCTCCAGCGCCCGGTCAAAGATATCCTCAGCCACGAATATTCTCCCGCACTGCGTTAAATTCCGGATAATGCGCGTAGAGATGCTGCGCGATTGCCTCCATGAGCAGGTAGTCATGCTCCGAATCGATGTCGATGATGCCGGTGTCCATCATCACGCTGACGCCGATTTTGCCGCGCCAGAGCATGCCGTCGGTGTTCTCAGCCAGAAAATCCCGTTTGAAGACGTAAATTGACGCATTGACGTCATACACATCGGGTGCCTGCTGGCGGCCGGTGAACTCGCTGCGGCAGACCTGCTCGACGTGGTCGTCCACGGTCTTCACCATGTTGAACCACGGGTTGCGGCGCGCCTCGCAGACGCTGAACACGAGGTCGAGGTCAGCGCGCTTCTGCTTTACGGCAAAGGCGTTCTCGATGTCGGCGGCGGTGCGCAGCGGGCTGGTGATGTCCAAGTCCATATGCCAGTCGTAGGGCTGTCCGGCGCGCGCCTCCATGCGGCGCAGGCTGTCCTGATAGACGGCCATCTTCGGCACGCGGTCGCCGCCCAGCTCTGCGCCGCGCGGCAGGTAGACGACCTCCGGGTACTCGGCGGCTACCAGCTTTGCGAGGTCTTCGCTGTCGGTGTTCAGCGCGATGTCGACGGTCAGCTCCGGGTGGTTCTTGATAAACAGCTCGGCGGCACTGAGCGAATAGTAAACCAACGGCTTACCGCAGAAAACCTTCAGATTTTTGTTTTTGAAGCCCTTGCTGCCGGCGCGGCCGCAAATCGTGATGAGCAGACGATTCATTGTACATTCTCCCCCAAAGTCAGTTTCAGCACCTTCAGTGCCAGTGCGGGCGGGTTGCAGCTTTCGCCGCAGCCGGTCAGTGCGTAGTCAACAAAATACTCCATCTCCCGCTCATAGCGGCGGTTCACATCCTCCTCATAGTGCTGCACCGTGCCGTCCGGCAGGGTCAGCGTGCCCTTGCCGAAGTCGGCCAGATAGCTGCCGTCCCGGCAGAAAAGCTCGATGCTGCGCCGGTAGCCGCGGCCGAAGTAGTCCAGATGCACCTCCGCCAGCAGCGTGGAATATTTTGCGATGTAAACAGAAAGATCGTCGGAATCGATCTCCAGCTCGGAGTAGGTCCCCTTGAAATTGTACAGCTTTTCCGGCACACCGAAAAGCTCGACCAGATAATCCCACTCATGGATCAGGTCGATGGTGACGCCGCCGCCCAGCGCCTTGCGGGCACTGTAGACCGTGCGGTAGTCCACGCCGGGCCGCCAGTCGGGCAGATAGCTTGAGCAGATGACCCGCGCGCAGTAGGGGTGCAGCGCGGGCAGCCGATCCTTGAGGGCCAGCATGGCACCGCACCACCGCATCGGCGCTGCCACATAGGCCTTTTGGCCGGCGGGCAGCAGCTCGTCCAGCGCAAGGCCGGTCTGCTCGGCCGAGAAGATCGGTTTTTCGATAAAAAGCGCCTCGCCGCGGCCCTTGACCTGCCGCAATGCCTCGGCGTGCAGGCTGGTGGGGTTCGTGATGAACGCCATATCATAGTGTGCCGGGGCGGCGGTCAGGTCGGTGTACTGGGCGTGCAGCAGCTCCGCCGCGCCGGGGCGCAGCGGGCGGGTCAGGTCACTGCGCAGAGCATCGGCCTGCAGGGTCCAGCCGCGGTCGGCGCAGAGGTTGGCAAGGTTTTTCAAATGGCGCGTCCCGATGGAGCCAAGCCCCACGAACAGCGCGGTGATGGTACGCATAGGTGTCCCCCTATTGCATAAATTTTTCTGGGGCTCTGTAGGGGCGAACATCGTTCGCCCGAGGGCGTGTGCGGCAAAGGCAAAGTGCCCGGGCGGATATGGAATCCGCCCCTACGCGCAGGGGGCGATGCCTGCATCGCTCCGGGAACCCGGCAGCCGCCGCACAGTGGACGGGCGAACAATGTTCGCCCCTACAGTCTCAGCAAGGCAAAAAGCAGTTTTGATAGGAAAAAAGCTTACGAATTTTCAATTTTGTCCATCAGCTCAATCGCTTTCAGGTCTTTTTCAAAGCTCCAGCGGGGCTGCTCCTCGCCCTTCAGCACGGCGAAGAAGTTCGTCAGCTCGTCCACATAGGCGTTCTCCACAATGTTGTCGCTGTAGCGGCTGTCGTGCTCAAAGCTGGCGTAGGTGTCCACCGGCTGCTTATCCCCATCGCGGAATTCATACAGCGCCTTGGGGTTGCCCTCCCAGAAAAGGTGGATGCCGTCACCGAAGCACTCAAAGCTGCGCACGGCCTTGCGGCTGACAACATCGGCTGCCAGCACGCCCTGCGCACCGCCCTTGTGGCGCAGCAGCAGGGTCACGCAATCGGGGTACGGCAGACCGAGATCGCTGATCGTGTCCTTCTGCACCGTGACCGACTCCACATCGCCGAAGGCATCGAGCAGCCAGGGCAGATCAATGCCGAAGATCTCGCGCACGCCGCCGGTGCGGGCGTTGCCGACAAAGAAATTCTTATAGTTCTCCCACGGGTGCCAGTCGGGCAGATACTGCCCGATGTGATAGATATAATGCACCGGCTTGCCGAACGCTGCGACCTGCTGCTTGATATACTGCGTCTCGCGCCGGTAGAGCATGGTGGAGGAAAGGAAGAGCGGCAGCTGCTTTTCGGCAGCCTTGGCCATATTCTCGGCGTAGCCGTCCCGGACAAGGTTCAGCTCGGTAAAGACCGGCAGGCCGTTGTCCAGCAGTTCGCCGATGACGGCAGCGTGGGACAGCGGCGCCGTGCAGACCAGCGCGGCGTCCGGGTGCGCGGCGGCCACAGCCTCGGCGATGGACGGGTAGGCCTCGTCCGCCAGCGCCAGCTGCTTTGCCTCGGCGCGGCGGTTCTCGGCTGTGTCAACGCCGACGATCTGTATGGCGGCATCAATGCCCTTGGCCAGCCGGGCGCGGCGTTTGCCCATGCTGCCTAAGCCAACGATGAGAAGTTTCATACCAAAACGCTCCTTTGGGGGTCAAATTCAGGCACAGGGCCGTCATAAAATATTTTAGGTCTTGCAAAGTCAAAATTTTGCAGCACTGTGCAGATCTTTTCGCTTGTATTGCCGCCGTTGTAGGGGCTGCGCGCCGATGCCGCCACAGGGGCGAACGCCTTGGACAGCGCCTTGCGCAGTGCAGCCTCGATGGCCGCGCGGTCAGCATCGCAGCAAAGCACATTGGCGCAGACGGTGCGCCCTGCCTGCCGCCTGCCGATGTTGACGGTCGGCACCCGGAAGGTCGGCGTTTCGACCACGCCTGACGAGGAATTGCCCGCGACCAGCGCGGCGTACTCCATCGCGGAGAGATAGCGCCTGAGGCCAAGGCTCTGCACAAAGCCGGCGCGGTCCGGGTGGGCAGCGGCGAAATCCTGCATCATGCGGGTGCAGACCTCGCCGCCTGCATCGGCGTTGGAGCCGGTGATAAGCCAGAACACACCGTCCACGGCGGCCATAGCCGCGCACAGGGCCTGCACCTGCGCCGCCGGGCTGCCCGCATCGGGGGCGGTCTCGGGGTGGTAGGTCACGAGTGCAAAGGGCTGCATCAGGGGGAATCCTGTCGAATCGCACAATTCCCGGCGGCCCATTTTGGGCATTGTGCGGATATTTTCATCCCCCAGCCCGCCTACGCAGAACACTGTGCCGGGGGCCTCGCCCATACGGACGAGCCGCGCAGCGCTGTCGGCGCAGGACGGAAAATGCACCGCCGCCATCTTGGAGATGCAGTGGCGGTAGTATTCATCGGCCGCGCCCAGCGTAACATCCCCGCCCGAGATATGGGCGATCGGGATATGCCGCGCGGCGGCCGCAGCCGCCACAGCGAAAATTTCAAACCGGTCGCCCAGCAGCAGCACAGCATCGGGCCGGTGGGCGGCAAAGTAATCGTCAAAGACGGTCAATGTGCGGGCGATAGTTTTTGCAACAGGCTCCCCGGCGTCCTCGGTGAAGATGGGGAGCCTTGCCGCAATGGGAAAGCTGTCCCGTTCGATCTCCTGCACAGTCTCACCCAGACGCGGGCAGAGGTGCGCGCCAGTCACAACAAGCTGCAACGCCAGCATGTCCGACTTCGAGATTTTCTGTACCACCGGCCGCAGCAGGCCGTATTCCGCCCGCGTGGCGGTGACGATGCAGATGGTGCGCATAGAAATCTCACTTTCTCGGGGGACTGCCCGTATGGTTTTTTGCCGCCGCAAGCGGGCACGGCGGCCAGAGGGCTGGCCGCCCTACAGAACGGCGCTGCATCAAACTTCTATTTTTTCATCCTCCGCAAAATCGCGTTTTGCGGTTTGGCCCAAAATCTCATGCCAGCGCATGGGGGAGATGCCGTCACCGGGGCGCTTGGTGGTGAGGTTTTCCTCGGTAAAGACCTCGCCTGCTTTGATCTGCCGTGCGGCCACGATGCTCTTGCGCGCAATAGCCTTGTTGGGGGCCTCGCTCTCGGTCAGGTGCTTGTGGCCGTCCCCGAGCGCCGCCTCGACATGGCGCACGGCCTCGACCATCGCCTTGAACTCGGTGGGGTCGAGGCTGGCCTTCTGGTCAGGGCCGGGCAGGGATTTATCGAGCGTGAAGTGCTTTTCAATGACCTGCGCGCCCAGCACGGCGGCGGCCACATCGCACTCCCACCCGGAGGTGTGATCGGACAGGCCGACCGGCAGGCCGAACTGCTCATACAGCTCAATCATCGCAGTCAGGTTGGCGTCCTCATACGGGGTGGGATATTGGGTGTTGCAGTGCAGGATCGTAACCTCAGGGCAGCCGCCGTCATCCAGCACGCCAAGTGCATCGGTGATCTCGTCAAGGCTGCTCATGCCGGTGGAGAGCAGGACCGGCGTTTTCAGCGCGGCCATTGCCTCCAGATACGGCAGGTTCGTGATCTCGCCCGAGGGGATCTTGAGCAGCGGCAGCCCCAGCGTGCCGAGGAACCGGACGCTGGGCAGATCGAACGGTGCCGAGAGATACTGGATGCCGATGGAGTCGCAGTATTCCTTCAGCTCCCGGTGGGCATCGAATGAGAAATGCAGCCGGCGGATCATCTCCAACTGGCTCTCGGCGGCATCGGTGGTCTGCTTCTGGTACTCTGCCTTTTGGGCAAACTTACTCACAACCAGCTCCGGCACGGCAGTCTGGTATTTTACAATATCCGCGCCGCACGCCTTGGCCACGCGGGCCATCTCCTTGGCCATCTCAAGGCTGCCGTTATGGTTGACCCCGGCCTCCGCAATGATCGTTACAGGCATTTTCAATCTCCTTCCGCTTTGGCTTCTCCCTCTGGGAGAAGCTGTCCGCGAAGCGGACTGATGAGGGGGGCCTTTCCACCGCAGACCGTTCACGGGCGGTTGTGGCCAGCTCGTCCCTCATCCGGCGCTTCGCGCCGCCTTCCCCCGCAGGGGAAGGCTTTTACTGCTGGTTTCCCAGCTTTCTGCGCATCTTTTCCAGCTCCTCCAGCTGGCCCATATCCATCCAGCTGCTCTCGCTGATGGGATAGACGCCGACCTTCTCACCGGCCTGGCGGTACCGCTCGATCACATCGGGGAAGCCGATGAACTCGCCGTCGCGCATCTCCTCAACAACGCGGGGCTCCACAACATAGACGCCGGTGTTCGTCAGGAAATCCAGCTCTGGCTTTTCGCGCATGGCGGCAATGCCGCCGTCCTCGCCCAGCTCCACCACGCCGTAGGGCACCGTGTAGTGCTTGAAGGCGCAGATCATCGTGACAAGGTTGCCGTGGGCGCGGTGATACTCATAAATATCGCCGAAGTCCACATCCAGCAGCGTGTCGCAGTTTGTAAAAAAGAACGGCGTACCGATTTTTCCCTTCAGCAGGCAAAGCCCGCCGCCGGTACCCATAAAGACATCCTCATCGGCGAAATCGACATGGTAGTCCTTTTCCAGCTCGTTGAAATAGGACTTGATCATCCCCTTTTTGTAGTTGACGATCATCGTAAAATCATGGCAGCCGAAATCCCGGAACCGGTCCATGATCATCTCGGCGATGGGCTGCTCCCCCACCGGGATCAGCGGCTTGGGCAGGATCTTGGTGTAGGGGTACAGCCGGGTGCCCAGACCGCCCGCCATCATGACAACGGGGATATCGACCTGCTTGCGGTTGTCCACATCAAGGCCGTGGGCAAAGATAATATCGGTGATGATGCCGCGCTTGTTCAGCACCGGCAGCGCGTCAATGCAGTATTTCTGCAAGATGCCGCGCGCCTTGCCGCGCTCCGCCACCGAGACGCTGAGCGGGTGGTAGTTCGCCGCATTGTCAACGGTCTGGTCGGGCGTGCCGCCCCGCAGAAAAAACTTGCGGATGTCGCCATCGGTGATGACGGCCTTCAGCTTGCCCTCCGGCGCGATAAACAGAATGCGCTGGCCGGTCTCATCCAGCTTGCGCAGTGTTTCCAGCACCGTGGCGGTAGGTTCAATGAAGAGTTCTTCAACTTTGATCAAGGGTGATCCCCCTTTGACGTTTAGTAAAGGCAATACCGCATAATTCTAAGTGCCGATACGGCGAGCGAGGTGCGGCAGCTGCTAAGCCAAAAGCGCAGATAATACTTTGTGTATTATCGAGCATTTTGGCAACGCAGATGTCGTGCCGCAGCCGCCGGAGCGGTGCTTAAGCCGTTAGGCGGGAATTGTGCGGTGTTGCCTATAGCCTTCCCCTGAGGGGGAAGGTGGCGCGCAAGCGCCGGATGAGGGGCGGCGCTTGCGCGATTGCCCGTTCACGGACTGCTGCGGAAAGTCCGCCCCTCATCAGTCCGCTTCGCGGACAGCTTCCCCCTCGGGGGAAGCCTTATTTCAGCAGCCCCAGCACCGCTTCGATCACGCGGTCGCAGTCCTCCATGCTCAGATTGGTCGAGCAGGGCAGGTTGACAATATACTTGCGGTAGTCCAGCGCCTTGTCCAGACCGTAGGCCTCGTTGCGGGGGTAATCGGCCTGCTCATGGATGAGCGCCCACACCGGGCGGGTCTGGATCTGCTGCGCCTGCAGCTTTTCAATCACGGTGTCGCAGTCGAGGCCGGCATCCTTCACATACAGGCTGAAGAACCAGTGGTTGGAGCGGCACGCCTCCTCACGGAAGGGCAGGATGCGCAGCCCCTTGACGCCGTCCAGCGCCGCCACATAGCGGTCATACAGCGCTTTTTTGTGGGCGATGAATCCCTCAAGCCGCTCCAGCTGGGCAATGCCGAGGCTGGCCTGCACATTGGTCATGCGGTAGTTGTAGCCGACCTCATCATGCAGGAACTGCAGCATATCGGCCTTGGCCTGGGTGGAGAGGTGCTTGGCATGCTCGGCCCAGTCGGCGTGGTTGGATACCACCGCGCCGCCCGCGCCGGTCGTGATGATCTTGTTGCCGTTGAAGCTGTAGCAGCCGATGTCGCCGATGGTGCCTGCAAACCGGCCCTCATAGGGACCGTCGGTGCAGCGGGTGCCGAGGGCCTCGGTCGCGTCCTCGATCACAATAAGGCCGTACCGCTCGGCAATGGCCATCAGGCGGGGCATGTCGGCCAGATTGCCAAAGACATGCACGACCTCCAGCGCCTTGACATGCGCGCCGGTCTTTTTATTGTACAACTTGCCGTCCCGCAGCGTGCAGTGCTCCGCGCAGAAGCGCTCCACGGCGTCGGGGTCGATGCACAGGCTGTCGTCGCAGCCAATGAAAATCGGCTCGGCCCCCACATAGCGGGTCAACGGGTTGACGGCGGCGATAAAGGTCAGCGTCGGGACGATGACCTCATCCCCGCGGGTAATGCCGGCAGCCATGGCCGCCAGATGCAGCGCGCTGGTACCGGCGTTGCAGGCCACGGCGCGGGGCATACCCACATAGGCGGCGAGCTTTTCCTCAAACTCGGTGACCTTGCCGCCGCTGGTCGATACCCAGCCGGAAGTGATGGCCAGCCCGGCGAGCTCGGCCTCACGCGCGCCGAAATTCGGGACAGAAAGCGGGATAAATCCAGACATAGCAAATGCCTCCATACTATAGCAGTCCGGCCGGACAGCCCGGCGGACACAATTTTACAAATATTCTATTGTATTATACCGCTTTTTGGGCAATAGGGCAAGAAAAAGATATGTCTGCCCTCTGCAAAACGGCAATGCGCGTTTTTTGACAGCGGGGCCCGCTTCCCTGTATAATGGTACAAAAACCAACGGGGGCTTTGCCTTATGAAAAAACTTTCTGGCTGGTGCCGCGCCCACCGGGGCGGGCTGGCCGCGCTGGCGGGCGGCGGCGCTGCGCTGGGGGTATTTGCGGCGGCACGCAGCAGCCGTACTGCCATGGACTGGTGGCTTGCGCATATTTCGATGCCCGTCAAGCGGGGCATCTCGTTTGCGGTGGACCCGCTGCCCTTCAGCGCCTGCGAGCTGGGCGCCACGGTGCTCTGCCTCGGTGCGCTGGCCCTGCTGGTGCGGGCGGTGCGCCGCCGCAGGCTGGCCGACTGGGCGCTGCACACCGCTGTGCTGCTGGTCTGGGGCTATGCCGGGGTCTGCGCCCTGTGGGGCACCCAGTACTACGGCACCGGCTTTGCCGAGAAGGCCGGTATGACCGCGCCGCCCGTCAGCACCGAGACACTGGCCGCCGTGACCGACTGGTTTGCCGAAAGGGTCAACGAAACAGCCCCCTTGACCGAGCGGGACGCAGACGGCCTGTTTGCCGTTAACAAGGCTGAGATCTTTGCCGGCTGCAGCGGCCTGTATGACCCGCTGACGGAGCGCTGGCCCTTTCTCTCCGGGCCGGAGCGCCACCCTAAGCCTGCTGTCTACTCCAAGCTGATGAGCGCATGGGGCTTCACCGGCTATCTCTGCCCGCTGGTCGGCGAAAGCACGCTGAATGTCGATTGCCCGGCGGTCTTTCTGCCGGTGACGATCGCCCATGAGCTGGCGCATCAGCGCGGTGTCGCGCCCGAGCAGGAGGCAAATTTTGTCGGCGTGATGGCGGCCACCGCCAGCGGCAGGGCCGCGTATCGGTATTCCGGGTGGCTGTTCGGCTATCTGCATCTGTCCAACGCGCTCTACACGGCCGACCCGGCGCGCGCCGCTGAAAGCTACCGCCTTTTGTGCGCCGAGGCCCAAGCAGACCTTGCCGCCAACAACGCCTACTGGAAGCAGTGGGAGGGTCCCGTGCGCGAGACCGGCGAAAAGGTATACACCACCTTTTTGCAGGGCTACGGCCAGACGCTGGGCATGCGCAGCTACGGTGCCTGTGTGGACCTGTTGGTCGAAGAATTTTTGCCCAACACAACCACTGGTGACTGACCGGCACCCCAACCGCAATATGACTGAAGAAATGTTTCCGGCGTGTCACATTTTCAACATCCGTTCCGCTTCTTTGTGGAAAATTTCGGCGTTTTTCTGTACAGCTTTTTCCCCCTGCCCCCTTGCGGCGGGGGGATTTTTCATGGTATGATGCACTATGTAAAGTTTTATCCAAAAACAGCGCCGCAGGATGCGGCCATACCACGATGACCACTGTGAGGAACAGGAATGTTTAATAAAAAGAACCCGATGCGGTATTTCTCCGGCAGCACCTTTGTGCGGCTGCCGCTGTACAAGCTGGCGGCCGGCGGCACGGCGGTGGCGCTGACGGCCAGCATTGGCCTGGGCGCATTTGCCGCAGGCTTTACGCCCTTCACCACCCCCGAGCCGAGCCCGACACCCGTTGTGACCGCCACGCCCGAGACTGCGGCCACGCCGACCCCTTCCCCCTCGCCAAGCCCAACACCGGAGCCGGACAAGCCGCTGACGCTCGAGGCCAGCGTGATCCAGCAGGATGTCGGCGTGACGCTGTTTGTTGAGCCGGTCACCGATGAGGCAGCCCCCGCACAGACCGCCGCCCCCGACCCGGATGCTGAAGAAGAACCGGACAAGACCCCGCTGCTGGGTGTGGAGGCCACCGTCACCCTGACCGATGCCAAGGGTCAGGCCACCGACTACCCGCTGGACACCGAGACCGGCACAGCGCTGGCCGAGGATGTGACCCCCGGCGACTACACCGTGGCGGTGCAGCCCATTGAGGGGTACATAATGCCTGAGGCGCAGGCCGTGACCGTCAAGGAGAAGGTCGTCTACAAGGCCGATGTGCAGGCCGTCAAGGAGAAGATCGTGCAGGCCAGTCAGGTCAACGAGAGCGCCGAGGACTCCGGCGTCAGCAACGCCGGGTCAGCCCCCATCGCCAACGAGGTGACCGACACCGTCACCTACGCCGACAGCGCCCGGACGGAGGTCGGCACCAAGACCACCTACACCGCAAAGCTGAGCAGCAGCGGACATCTGCTGCTGGCTGACGGCAGCGAGGCCCCCTACTGGCCCGTCTACCGGGACGGCACCAAGGAGCTGATCGGCGCGACCCGCGACACAAGCTACGCCGCAAACAGCAACACCGCCGCCTGGGCAGCAGGCGCAAGGGATTCCATCACACTGCTGGGCGCTGCCAGCCAGCGCATGGCGTGGGTCCACCGCGAGGACGCCCCCGGCGAGAGCACGGCCCTGAACGAGAGCGCCACCACAACCCCCGCCGCCGAAACGACCCCGGAGCCGACCACCGAGCCGACTGCGACCCCCGAGCCCACACCGGAGCCGAGCAATGAGCCTACTGCCACGCCCGAGCCGACCGCAGCACCGACCCCGGAGCCGACCGCGACACCCGAGCCGACTGTTACCCCCACACCGGAACCGACCGCAGCGCCGGCCCCCGTTGACCCCACCGCCGGCTGGCCCAGCGACATCGAGGCCAAGGATCTGGCCGGGTACGGCTTTGCCGTGACAAGCACCGACACCACCCAGTATGAGTACACCGGCTGGCAGGATATAGACGGTGTGACCTACTATTACGACCCCGCGACCCACCAGCCGGTCACCGGCCAGCAGGTCATTCAGGGCAACATCTACACTTTCGGTGCGGACGGCGCGCTGAACCGCACGGCGCGCGGCATTGATGTCTCGAAGTTCCAAGGCAGCATCGACTGGAACGCCGTCAAAAATGACGGCATCACCTTCGCCATCATCCGCTGCGGCTACCGCGGCTACGGCAGCGGCGCACTGGTCGAGGATTCGACCTACCGCCGCAACATTCAGGGCGCCATCAACGCCGGGCTCAAGGTCGGCGTCTACTTCTACAGTCAGGCCGTCAATGAGCAGGAGGCCGTCGAGGAGGCCAGCATGGTGCTGAGCCTTGTCAGCGGCTACAGCCTGCCGCTCGGCGTCTATTACGACACCGAGAGCGTGAGCGGCGGCCGCGCCAACGCGCTGAGCGCGGCTGAGCGCACCGCCTGTGCGGTCGCCTTCTGCGAGACGATCCGCGGCGCAGGCTACCGCGCCGGCGTCTACTCCTACGCAAGCTGGTTCTACAACGCATTGAATTTTGCGAACATCAGCAAGTACAACATCTGGATCGCCCAGTACCGCGACAAGCTGAGCTTCAGCTACAAGTACAACATCTGGCAGTACACCGGCTCCGGCCGCGTCAACGGCATCTCCAAGCCCGTGGATATGAATATCGGATAAAATAAAAGCACCTGCGTTTTCGGACGCAGGTGTTTTTACGTTATGGAAGCCTTCTCCCTCGGGAGAAGATGGCCGAGGCTCCGACCGAGGCCGGATGAGGGCAAAGCCCGCCATAGCGGCCGGTGAACGGACTACAGCGGTAAGGTCTACCCTCATCAGTCAGCGGACGGGGCCGCTGACAGCTTCCCCCAAGGGGGAAGCCTTATTTGTTTGTATAGCAGCTCATCTTGGCGCTTGCACCGCCGCGGATCTGGCCGCTGCCGCGGATGATGTACTTGTAGGTACACAGCTCCGCCAGACCCATGGGGCCGCGGGCGTGGAGCTTCTGGGTGCTGATGCCCATCTCGCAGCCGAGGCCGAACTCTCCGCCGTCGGTAAAGCGGGTGCTGGCGTTGACATAGACCGCCGCGCTGTCCACACAGGCCGTGAACCGCTGGGCTGCAGCGGCATCGGCCGTGATGATGGCCTCGCTGTGGTGGGTGGAGTGTCTGGCAATGTGGGCGATCGCCGCATCGACATCCTCCACGACCGCCACGCTCAGCTTGTAGTCGAGATACTCGGTGTCAAAATCCTCGGCCGCAGCGGGTACGCCATCGATGATGGCGGCGGCCTGCGCGTCCAGATGCAGCTCCACCGGGGTCAGCCCCGCCGCAATGCGGTCCGCGACAAGGCGCTGCGCAAGCATTGGCAGAAACTCGGCCGCCACATCCCGGTGTACCAGCAGTGCCTCCTCGGCGTTGCAGACGCTGGGGCGGCTCGTCTTGGCGTTTTCCACAATATCGACCGCCATCGCAAGGTCGGCGGCCTTGTCCACATAGACATGGCAGATGCCGGTGCCGGTCTGGATGCAGGGCACGGTGGCATTCTCGACACAGGCGCGGATCAGCCCGGCACCGCCGCGGGGGATCAGCAGATCCACCAGCCCGTTGGCGGTCATCAGCTCGTTGGCACTGGCGTGGGATGTATCTTCAATCAGGCTCACGGCGCACTCCGGCAGGCGGGCCTTGCGCAAACCCGCGCGCAGTGCCTCCACAATGGCGTGGCAGCTGGCCCAGGCATCGCGGCCGCAGCGCAGCACGCAGACGCTGCCCGCCTTGAGGGCAAGCGCGGCGGCATCGCTGGTGACATTGGGGCGGCTCTCATAGATGATGGCGATGACCCCCATCGGCACAGCGGTCTTTTCAATGACAAGGCCGTTGGGGCGCACAATTTTGCGCAGTACATCGCCCACCGGGTCCGGCAGCGCCGCGACCTCCCGCATGCCCTTGGCCATGTCGGTCAGGCGGCTGCGGGTCAGGGCCAGACGGTCCAGCATTACATCGCTGACACGGCCCCGGGCGTTTTCTACATCCTGCTGGTTGGCAGCCAGAATCGCATCCGATGCGGCAATCAGCGCGACCGCCATCGCCTCCAGCGCGGCATTTTTGGTGTCGGTGTCGGCCAGCGCCAGCGGCATACGGGCTGCCTGCGCAGCTTGCAGAATTTCCTGTGTAGTCATGGGGTCAGACCTCCCTTATGCTTTACGGCCCACAAAGCGGGTGCCCACGGGCTTGCCCTCCACAATATCGTAGAGCACCTCGGCGTGGGCGCCGTTGGTGATGATCATATCCACACCCGCAGCGGTCGCGCGCTTGGCGGCCGTGACCTTCGTCAGCATGCCGCCGGTGCCCAGCGAGGAGCCTGCGCCGCCCGCCAGCAGCTCGATCTCCGGCGTGATCTCCTCGACCACCGGGATCAGCTCTGCCTCGGGGTGGGTGTGCGGGTCGGCGGTGTACAGCCCGTCAATGTCGGACAGCAGCACGACCAGATCGGCGTGGATGCAGGTGGCCACCAGCGCGGCCAGCGTGTCATTGTCACCCAGAGAGTATTCCTCGCAGGCGACCGGGTCATTTTCGTTGATGATGGGGATGGCACGCAGCTGCAGCAGCCGCTCCAGCGTGTTCTGCAGGTTGCGGCGGCGCTGCTCATGGTCAAAATCCTCCCATGTCAGCAGCATCTGGGCCACGGTATGGTTGTACTGGCCGAACAGCCGGTCATAGGTGTACATCAGCTCGCACTGGCCCACAGCGGCCGCCGCCTGCTTGGTCGTGATGTCGGACGGCTTTTCGATCTGCAGCTTGCCGACACCCAGTCCGGTCGCCGCCGAGGATACCACGATCAGTTGGTGACCGGCATTCTGAATATCGCTCCACACCTTGACAAGATCCTCGGTATGGCGGATGTTGAGCAGCCCGCCGGGGTGTGCCAGCGTGCTTGTGCCTACTTTAACGACGATACGCATAAAAGTTCTCTTTCTATTCCCGCTTGGCAAACGCTTTGTAGGGGCGAGCATTGCTCGCCCGTCAGGGCGTCTGCCGTGCGGGGTATTTTCCCGGAAAAGCGCTGCTTTCCGTCAGGTCTGCGGGTGAGCAATGCTCGCCCCTACATTCTCGGAAGGGTTTATTTCTTTCCCAGATCCTTTGTTTTCTCATAGGCGGCCAGCACGGCATCCGTGACAGCCCCGCGGAAGGCGCGCTCCTCCAGCAGGCGCACGCCCTGAATGGTCGAGCCGCCGGGGCTGCAGACGGCGTCCTTCAGCTCGCCGGGGTGCTTGCCGGTCTCCAGCACCATGCGGGCGCTGCCCAGCAGCATCTGGGCGGCATACTCCTGCGCCTTGGCGCGGGGCAGGCCGGCCGCCACGCCGCCGTCAGCCAGTGCCTCGATAAACTGGTACGCCCACGCGGGGCCGCAGCCGGACACGGCGCTGGCCGCGTCCATCATGCCCTCAGGCACGGCGTCCAGACGGCCGGCGGGGGCCATTGCGGCAAGCCACTCGGCCATTTTTTCAGGCTCCACATCATCGGAGCAGTACTGGATCATGCCATCGCCCAGCGCCACGGGGGTGTTGGGCATCATGCGGATGATCGGATAGCCGCTGCCCGCCATCATCCGGATCTGCTGCATCGAGAGACCGGCCGCCATCGTGACCAGCACAAAGGGGCGGCTCTCGGCGCGGGACTCCAGCGTGGCAGAAAGCTCGTCCAGCATGTCGGCCATCATCTGGGGCTTGACGCCCAGAAAGATAAAGTCACAGATGCCCGCGACCTGCTCATTCGTACCGCAGGCGCAGCCCAGCTCACCGGCCAGCTTCTCCGCCTTGGCGGGTGTGCGGTTGGCCAGCAGCACATCCCCTGCTCCGGCGCCCTTGCAGACTGCGCGCGCCACGGCACTTCCCATATTGCCGCAGCCGATAAAACCGTATTTCATCGTGAACCCCCTATACCTTATTCTTATACAGTATAATGGTAGTACAGCGGGGCCGTTTTGTCAACGGAAAAAAGGCTTCTCCCTTGGGGCAGCGATGCAGGGGCTGCTTTGCCGTACACACGCCCGGCTTCCCCCTCGGGGGAAGCTGTCAGCGGCCCCGACCGCTGACTGATGAGGGGCGGACTTGCCGTTATGACCCATACATGGGTTGCCGCGGCGAACTCTCCCCCTCATCCGGCCCTGCGGGGCCACCTTCCCCCTCCGGGGAAGGCTTTGGGTCTGGATTTTTGCGGTGGATTTGCTATAATGTGGGTAACGGACAATTTGTAGGGGGCGCGTCCCCGACGCCCCGCAGCAGAGCAAAAGGAGCACACTATGCAATATGTCAACTTTGGTCAGACCGGCCTGAAAATTTCCCGTCTGGGGTTCGGCGGCATCCCGATCCAGCGCATCGACCAGCCCGGCACGCGGGAGCTGCTGATTGCCGCCCACAAGGCCGGCGTCAACTACATCGACACTGCGCGCGCCTACACAGTCAGCGAGGCGTGGATCGGCCAGTCCCTCGAGGAGGCCGGCCTGCGGGATGACTTTATCCTTGCTACAAAATGCCGCGCCCTGACAAAGGCCGACATGGAGGCCGAGCTTGCCACCAGCCTGAAGAACCTGCGCACCGACCACATCGAGGTGTTCCAGTTCCACAACCCCAGCATGGAGGGGCTCAAGACCATCCTCGCGCCCGGCGGTGCGATGGAGGCCCTGCTGGAGGCAAAGGCACGCGGCGTTGTCGGGCACATCGGCATCACGGCGCATCTGGCCGCTGTGTTTGAGGCCGCGCTCGACATTCCCGAGATCGAAACGATCATGTTCCCCTACAACATCGTGGAGCAGCAGGGCAAGGCGCTTATCGACCGCTGCGCCGCAGCAGGCAAGGCGTTCATCGACATGAAGCCGCTGGCCGGCGGTGCGATCGAGGACGGCCGTCTGGCGCTGCGGTATGTGCTGTCCAACCCGGCGGTGACGGTTGCCATCCCGGGCATGGCAACGGTGGAGGAGCTGGAAAACAACGCCGCGGGCGCGGCCAACATTGCCCCGCTTACCGCTGCGGAGGAGGCCGCCTGCCAGTCCGTCCGCGATGCGCTGGGCACCCAGTTCTGCCGCCGCTGCAACTACTGTGCCCCCTGCACGGTGGGTATCTCGATCCCCAGCGTCTTTCTGTTTCAGGGGTACTTAAACCGGTACGGCCTGCAGCAGTGGGGCCGCGAGCGGTACGCCACCCTGCAGACCAAGGCCGGGGCCTGCATCCAGTGCGGCGCCTGTGAGCCGCGCTGCCCGTACAACCTGCCGATCCGCAAAATGATGAAAAAAGCCGCCGAGGATTTTGGGGAATAAGCAGCCAAACTGCATATACGCAAAAGAGCATGCCGCAGCGGCATGCTCTTTTTTTACCACAAATTATAGGTCAGGATCGGCACATTGTAGGACACGCCGCACAGCAGCATGACAAGGAAGCAGATGCCGCTTGCCAGATGCCAGACCAGCGCCAGCCCGCAGAGGACCAGCCGCCACCGCGGTGCTTTGGCGCGGCACTGCGCAAGGAAAACGCTGACCGATTCCAGCCAGAATGCCCAGAAGCAGATGAACGGCCCCCACCAGAGATTGGCGTGGTAGAGCCTCTCGCCGCTCTCAACCAGCAGCAGGGCCTCGGCCATCGAGACCGCAAAGGTGAACAGGCTGAACCGGTAGCGAAAGCTTTTCCACGCCGCACGGCCCAGCAGCAGCCCCACAGCCGCCGCAAAGACGAAGGAACGGGCCAGCCCCAGCACACCGGCCTCGTTGAAGGGGCCCCACAGCATACGGTGATGGTCAAACGGCACCGTGAAGATAAGCCGGATGCCCGAATCCTCCGCCGCAAACAGCACCCTTGCCTGCACAAAGCAGAGCGCCACACCGGGGAAAACGCTGCAGCCCATAAGGATCTCGTTTTTCAGGTTTTTAGCACGGCTGTGCACAAAATCCGCAATCAAAAGCACAAGCAGTGCCGGGGCAAACGCAAAGATCAGGTTGGCCTTAAAGCTGGTGGCCACCGTCAGCAGCACGGTGTACACCGCATAGCTGCGCAGATCCAGCCGGCCGCGCACCGTGGGCCAGACGCGGTAAAACGCCAGCATCGTCAGCAGCGCAAAGGGGGCCAGCATGATGTAGGTCGTGTTATGGTAGATCGTACCGCCCACCGTGCCCTGATACCAGTAGCCGCCCCGGGGCATCCAGACCGCCGTGGCCAGATTGACCGCAAGGCTGACGAGCAGCCGTACCGGGCGGGGGCTTTCCGGCAGGGCCGCCCGCAGCCCCCACGCAAACACCGCGACCGCCGCCAGATGGAACACCGCCAACAGCACGGCAATGCCGATGCGCCCGGCGACATTGTAGGCCGGGCCGATGAGCAGCGACACGGTGGAGTAGATCATGCCCTGCTGCGCAAAGTACAGATGCTGCCCCAGATCGGAGGTGTACGGGTCATCGCCGCCGCCGGGGCTGCACAGCTGTTGGTAATGCAGCCAAACCATCGCCGCGCCGAACACCGCTAGCGCCAGCACGCATAAAATCGTCAGCAGGGCGTTTTTCTGTTGCTTGTTCTTCGTCACAGTACAATGCCCCACATTTCTTGCAGCAGGTAGCTTTCGGTGCCGATCATGACCGCATAAGAGATACCGGCCAGCATCAGCCCCAGGAACACAATGCCGCTGGCAATATGCCAGGCCAGCGCCCCGCAGCACAAAACCGACGTGCCGGTCTCCACCGGGGTGCGCGGCTTTTTGTGCAGGCGGCGCAGCAGCTGAATCAGCGATTCCAGCAGCAGAATGTCATAGCAGATGAACGCGCCCCACCACAGGTTGCCGTCGTACATACGGCTGCCTGTCTCGGTCAGGCAGATGCCCTCGGTCAGCGAGATGGCAAACAGAAGCAGGCTGAACTTATAGGCGTAAGCGCCGCGCCACTGCCGGAACAACAGCAAAACCACCGCACCCACGAACACCAGTGAGCGCATCAGGCCGTGCCTGGCGCTGTAATTAAAGACACCCCACAGCACTTTTTCGGGATCGAAGTCGGTGGTGAAGATCAGTGCCATGCCGGAATCATCCCCGCCGGTGAACAGCACCTTGGCCTGAATGATGCAGAGCAGAATGCCCGGCAGCACCGTACAGCCGAGCCAGACTTCCCATGGGAGGGCCTTGCCGCGGGTACGGATCAGGTCAACGACCAGCGCCACAAGCAGGGCCGGGGCAAAGGCGAAAAGGTAGCTGGGCTTGATAGCCGTTGCCACCGTAAGCAGCACCGTCAACGCGGCCCAACTGCGCCATTGCAGCTGACCATGGTGCTCTGCCAGCGAGAGGAAGAGGAAAAACGCGATAAGCGCCAGCGGTTGCAGCATAATGTAGGTAGTGTTGTGGTAGATCGTGCCGGTGATGGCACCAAAGTACCAGTAGCCGCCGTTTGGCATCCAAACCGCCTGACAGAGGTTCGCAGCCAGCGACCAGAGCAGCGCTGCGCCAGGGCAGACCTGCGGCACAGCCTTACGGATGGCCCAGGCAAATATCAGCAGCGTCAGCAGGTTGACAGCTCCCAGAAACACCGCTGTACCCAGATTACCTCCGATACCAAATACAAACCGCAGCAAAATTGTGACCAGCGAAAAGCCTGTGTTGCCCATGGCACGCCCCGCCATGTGGGCCGGAATATCCGAGTAATAGTATCCGGTGGAAATCAGCTGTTGGTAGTGCAACCAAACCATCAGCAAGGAAAATACCGCTGTACCCAGCAGCCCCAGCCCCCACAACAGCCGTTCTTTTTTGTTCTGTGCCAAAGGTAGAACCTCCTTGCGTTTTAGGATTCAGCATGTCCAGAAGCTGCACTTTATTCCAGCCGGATGCTGTCGGCCAGGATCGTCTCGCCGGTAAGCGTGAGCAGCGTGGCTTCCTTGGCGGGGTAGACCTCGGTGCGCTTCTGCTCGCCGTCCGCTGTTGTGTAGTACAGCACGGCATACTGCGCTGTACCGGCGGGCAGGCAGACCGTCACATCGGTCAGTGCATCGGGGTTTGCGCCATAGCCCAGACCGCACCACGCAATGTCGTAGTGCTTGTCCTGCCCCAGCGTAAAGCCCAGCCGGTAGACCTCCTCATCGTCGGCGTGATCCTCGGTACGCCAGACCTGCAGCGCATGGGCATCGGCGTCCTGATCGTGATACCGCAGGAAGAAGGCGTTTTCCGCCACGGGATGGCCGCCCCAGATCATGAAATCGGTCACGACCGGCGTGTCGGTACCGGCGGCATCGGCCAGACCGGCGGCGACACCCTCGCCAAAAACCGTGTAGGCACGGCCGCCCGCCTCATAGGCCGAGCGGGTCGCGGCGCGCTGCCAGACGACCGAGCCCGCCATGCAGACAGCCAGCAAAGCATACAGCACTGCGCGGTGCTTCGGCCACCAGGCCTTGCCGCGCGCCCAGCGCAGCAGTGCGGCCAGCACAGCCAGCGCCATCAGGCCGACGCCGTAGCTTTCGACCGTCTGGGGGATGTAGCCGTGCCGCCAGTCCACCTGACCGGGCTGCTGGTATTTGGGCGAAAGTCCGATCAGCAGCGCCGGGGCGGAGAGCATGGCAAAGCCGGTAAGGAACAGCAAAAGGTTCTGCTTTTTGTTCGGCAGCGTATCCAGTGCGGCCAGCGCGGCCACGGCGGCCCCTGCGACCATAACGCCGCAGAGGACATCCGCCGGATGGATGCTGCCCGGGCGGACGCGGCCCGCCAGCATCGCGTTGAGCGGGAAGCCCGCCGACATCTGCATCAGCCAGGTGCGCAGCAGCGCGGGAATGTCAAAGTTCGGCGATATGCCGTCAATACCCTGCACATCACCCGCAAGGATGCCTGCGGCCCGCAGCGTGTTGGCAAGCCGCGCCCCCATGTTGAAGGCCAGCGTCACGCACTCGCCCAGGAACACCGGCACCGTCAGCCGCAGCGCGTCGCGCGCCTTATCGGTGTACAGCCACGCAAGGCCGAAGATCGGCACGATATAGGTAAAGCCGATTTCAAAGGTGGCACAGCACTGGAAGGCGCAGTACCCTGCCAGCACGGCCCAACGCTTGTGCCCGGTGTCCTGCCAGCGCAGCACGGCCAGCCCTGCCACAAGGGCGGGCAGCAGCGTGCTTTGCACCAGCGCACCGTAAGAATACAGACTGTTGCCCGTAGAGTCCTGCCAGACGCTGAACATCATCGGCAGCAGGCAAAGGCAGGCGATGCCCAGCTTTTTGCTGCGGGACGCCTTGCCGACCAGCCATGCGGTCAGTACAATGTCCGCGTAGGTCCACGCCAGAATGTACAGGCGGTAGCCGACCAGATCCCCCAGAAACCAGCTTGTCAGCCCGCGCACCGGCGGCGAGGAGAACGGCCGGAACCGCCCGTTCTGCAGCGTGAACTGCACCCACAGATCGCCGAGGTAATCCAGCACACTCTGCCCAAAGGAGGTATGGGTAATATAGTAGTAGTTCTGCAGGTTGATCAGCTCATCATCGCCGCCGAGCGGGGCGCAGGTCGTGATGCTGAGATACCACCAGCCGAACACAACCGACACTGCGCAGAGGGCAGGCCAGAACCATCGCTTTTCCGTCAGTTTTTGCAGTTTCATCCGTCACTCCTGCCCGAGCGGGATATAGCAGAGCATCCCGCTCTCACTTGTGATGACATCGCCCGGCGCACAGCCTGCGGCGGCGGTCAGCCCCGCCAGCGTGGCCTGCTGGTCCTCCACGGCATAGCCGTCCAGATCCAGATAGATGCCGGTCATGCCCTGTGCGCGCAGCTCGGCAACCATTGCCTCAGGCTCGAGCGCGCTGGTCTCCTTGTACCAGAGATCATTTTGGGTGCCGTAGCCCGCACCGTAGGTGAATTTGAGGGTCCTGCTGTGCAGCGGGCCGCGCAGCAGCGTGTAGTCCCACATATTGTTGAGCGAGCCGTTCTCAAAATTTTTCATATACGGCAGCGTAAAAAGCATCGCGCCCTCCCCCGCTGCGTCCTCGACCTCCGCCATAAAGGCAGCGTCCTGATACCAGATCTGCTGGACCTTTTCGTAATCCGGGGTGAAAAGCCCCTGCTGCTCCCAATAGCCGTAGCCCAGCAGCAGCACCGCTGCCGCCAGCAGCGCCCCGCGGCGGCGGCCAGTAAACTGCGTCAGCAGCTTTTCCGCCGTCAGGCCCACGGCCAGCAGCGCAAAAAACGCAATATAGGGGCTGATGCGGTTATAGCCGCGGATGAACCGCACAAGGATGCCGATGATGCCGCCGAAGCCCGCAATGGTCGCCAGCAGCAGCGCCATGACATTCAGACGGCTCAGCAGCCAAAGACGGTCGCCAAGGCGCGGCGTCCCGGTTTTGCCGGCCTGCCAGTCCCAGTTGCGCAGCAGCAGGACAAGCAGCGCCAGAAAGCCCAGCACACCCACAATGCCGAGGTAGCCGTAGGCATTCTCGTTGTACATGGGGCCTTCATCAGTGGTCAGGATACGGAAGTAACGCCCCAGCCAGTTTGCAAGCTTCTGCACGCCGTACCCGTTGGGGGAGAGCAGCAGCGAGCTGATGCGCAGGCTGTAGATGTCCGCGCCGACCGGGCTGCGGTAGACGCCGTTGGTCAGCGTGCTGCCCTGCCCGTTGAGGATGCCCAGCACCATCGGGAAGAAGTCGGGGATCATCCAGCCGACGATCTCGGCGATCGTCACAAGGCAGGGCAGGCCCACGCGCCAGCTGCGTTCCCGCAGCATCAGGCAAAGCGCCGTGACGCAGAGGAAAAAGCAGGTGAAATACGGGTAGTAGGCCGCGCCGTTGTTGGCAATGCCCCACGCCATGGCCAGGGCCAGCCAGTTGCGCTTGTTCCTGAAAAAGCCCCTGCCCGGGCGGTTGAAGGCGGGGTCCTCGGCACACCAGAGGCAGAGCAGCACCGAGAACGGCACGAACTCGCAGGCGGCCAGCATCATATGGCCCGCCATCCGCTGCTGCACATAGGGCGTCATGCCGAAGGTGAGGCCGAACGCGAAGCTGAGCCACCGCCGCAGCCCCACCATCCGGAACACCGCATAGGCCGCCAGCGCGTTGGCAAAGGGGATGACCAGCACATAGAGGTTGAACACCGTGCCAGTGTCCTTTGTGAACAGGCCGACAAACCAGACAAAGATATCGTAGATCAGGTCGTAGTTCGGGTTATACTTGCCCGCGACCTCATAGAACGGCCAGCCGAGCGAGCCGGTCAGCTCGCCATAGCTGCGCTGCACCTGCCCGACCCAGTAGATGCCGTCACCGCCGTAAAGCATCGGTGCGTGCCAGTCCAGACGCCACAGCTGGAAGAACCAGTATTCACTCAGGGCCACCGCCGCCAGCAGCAGCGCGATGGTCAGAATTTCCCGGGTCAGGTTTTGTTTTGATTTTGGCATGGGGTCTCCTTTAAAAGTTCTGCCTTCCCCCTTGGGGGAAGGTGGCCCGCAGGGCCGGATGAGGGGCGGGTGTATCGTTATTGCCCTGTAATGGGTGCCGCGGAAAGCTTGCCCCTCATCAGTCCGCTTCGCGGACAGCTTCCCCCTTGGGGGAAGCCTTTATTCTCCCCGCTCCATCGCCTCCACATAGGCGTCGCAGACCTCCGCCGCCGGGCCGTCGCCGCGGATGCGGCCGCGGTCGATCCAGATGGCGCGCTTGCAGAGCTGCTTGACCTGCTCGATGCTGTGGCTCACAAAAAGCAGCGTTGTACCGCCGGAGAGCATCTGCTCCATCCGCTCATGGCATTTGTGCTGGAACATAAAGTCGCCGACCGACAAAATCTCATCACAGACAAGGATGTCGGCCTTAACCTCGGTCGCAATGGCAAAGCCAAGGCGCGCGATCATGCCGCTGGAATAGTTTTTGACCGGCACATCGACAAAATCCCACAGCTCGGCAAAGTCGATGATGCTGTTGAAATGCTCCTGCATATAGGCACGGTCATGGCCCAGCACCGCGCCGTTCAAAAAGACATTTTCCCGCGCGGTCAGGTCCAGATCAAAGCCCGCGCCCAGCTCGATAAGCGGCGCGATCTCACCGTTGACGGTGACCGAGCCGGTCGTGGGGTACATAACGCCCGCAATCAGCTTGAGCATCGTGCTTTTGCCGCTGCCGTTGCGGCCGATAAGCGCCACCGACTCGCCCGGCTCCACGCGGAACGAGACATTCTGCAGCGCATAAAACTCATTGAAAAAGAGCTGATGCTTCATCAGCTTGACGGCATATTCCTTGAGGGTCTCGGTTTTCTCCTGCGCAAGGTTAAAGCGCATCGAGACATCCTCCACCTGAATGATGGACATGGGGGAAACTCCTTACAGATACAGAATAAAATTGCGCTGCAGCTTGCGGAAGGCCGCAAGCCCCACGCCCATCATGACGAGCGCACTGCCGATGCAGGCAAACCATGTGTTGGGGCCGGGCACCGTGCCGTACATGACGAGGCACCGCATACAGTTGATATAATGGTACAGCGGGTTGAGCTTGATGACCGGCACCATGAACGGCGGCAGCGCCGAGATGGGGTAAAACAGCGGCGTGGCGTACATCCATGCCATTGTCAGGATGCCGTACAGGTATTGCAGATCCCGGAAGTAGACCGCCAGCGCACTGAGCAGCACCGCCATGCCGGCGCAGAACACCAGCAGCAGCAAAAGCGGCGCCCAGACGAGCAGGATCGTCCAGTAAAACGGCGAGCGGGTGATCACCATGACCAGCACGATCGCCGCAAGGCTGAACAGCAGGTTGACAAAGCTGGACATGACGCGGCTGATGGGGAAGATGAATTTGGGAATGTACACCTTTTTGATCAGGGACGCATTGCCCAGCACGCTGCCCATGCCCATGTTGGTGCTTTCGTTAAAAAAGTTGAACAGGGTATTGCCGCAGATCAGGTACAGCGGGAAGTTCGGGATGTCGAACCGGAACATATAGGAGAACACAAGCGTCTGCAGCAGCATCATAAGCAGCGGGTTTAGGATGCTCCACACATAGCCCAGCACGCTGCGGCGGTATTTGACCTTGAGGTCACGGGTCACCAGCTCGCGGATCAGCGGGCGGTATTTCGAGAAATTGTGCCAGCTGTTATGCAGCTGACCCTGGGTGGATTTCGACATGGGGTAATTGGCTCCTTAACATTACAACTTAAACGGGGTATCGTCCGTCAGGCCGTCGGCGCGCAGCATGTTCTGCATGACATCAATGTCGGTGCTGACATCCAGCGCATCGCTGGCAAACAGGCGGTCAAGCTGGTTCTCAAACGCCTTGACCAGCGTGTCCATCGTCTGCTCAATGCGGCGCTTTGACTCCGAAATGTTCTCCCCTTCCACGCCCTGATTATCCAGCTCGGCGTAGGTGTTCAACAACTTGAGCGAGGTGGGCAGGTAGTAATCCATGAACTTGCGCATCTGGGGCAGCTTGTCGGGGTCGGACTTGGCCTGCTCAAAAATTTTGGCCGAGACCGCTTCCAGCCGGCTGATCTTGTCGCTCATCTCCTCATCGGGGATGGCATCGTTGACCCGGCGCAGCTCGTCCAATATCTTCTTGTACTGGTCCCGCTCGGGCATATCGGTCTGCTTTTCAGGCTGCTTTTCGGGCTTCGGGGCGGGGGCGGGCGTCGGCTCGGGCGGGCGCTGGCTGACCACCAGACATTTGCAGCGCATGTCCAGATAGGCATCGGGGCCGAACAGCCCCTCGTCAATGCAGTTTTCCAGATGCTTGCAGCACTTGTCATAGCTGCAGGGCAGTGCATCGGCAATGTCCTGAATGTACATATACTTTGCATCGCCGACGATCTTGTCGATCTTGCGGCGCATCCGGCGGGAGGTGCGGATGTGCCAGCCGCCGAACAGGCAGCCGATGCCGCCGGTCAGCGACATCAGCATCGGCATCGAATCCTCGACCAGCCAGGTCCAATAGCTGCCGCCCTCCGTCAGGGCCTCGGGCAGCCAGTAGATGGCATCGGGCAGCGCCGCCAGCGCGCAGATAAGCAGCAGCACGCCCGCCACCGTCAGGCCGGTGGCCAGCGCCGCGCCCTTCAGCCTTTTGGCGGCCGGCTGCGCGCCGGGGTCGGCGCTGCGGCGCAGCGCGCTGTCGTTGAGGGGGCGCACCTCGGCATCATAGACCGGTGTTGTGTTGACACGGCCAAAGCTCTGTGTGCGCACCCGGGCCTTTTCCTCAAAGCCGCCGAGCTTGCCGTTCTTCATGGCGCTATTCAGTCCGATGAAGATGAATCCCAGCGGCCACCATACCACAAAGCCGATGACAATGGCCCACCACGGGAACTGGAACGGGCCGTCCCCGGCGTGGTATTCGCTGCGGTTGTAGTTGTTCTGGTAGCGCGGGCCGCTGCCGGAGTAGGGGTGATCCGGGTCCGTGTACTTGGGTCGTTCGTTTTGGTTGGGCATGAATGGCTCCTTCGGCGATCCTATCGCCTGTGCATTACGGGATGTCCGCCAGCAGGTTTTTCATATCCTCGCTCAGATAGTAGGTGCTGCCGGCCTGATAGGGATTGTTTTTGCTGTAGGGCAGATGGGTGCAGAGGTAGCTGACCCACCGGCTGTAGCCCGACACTGTAAGGTGTACGCCGTCAGGCTGGGCAAAGTCTGTCATCAGGCAGCCTGCAGCATCGGCAAACTCGGCGTTCAGGTCAAGGTAATAGCAGCCGCGCTCGGCACAGAGCTGCTGGATGGCCGCGTTGATGACCGCCAGCCGGTCAGGCGCAAGGCCGGGCAGCGTATCGCCGATCTTCTCCTGCGTGGCGGGCAGGACCGACTGCACATAGAATGCCGTGTTGGGCAGCGCCGTGCGCAGCTCGTCCAGCATTTTGCCGTAGTAGGCCAGAAAGCTGTCATCATTGCCGGGCTGGACCAGCGCGTTTGTGCCGATTAGGATATACAGCTTGGCGGGCTGGGCGGCAGTCAGCACATCCAGCGGGACCTCCTCGCCGCGGTCGGGGCTTGAGACGGTCGTGCGGTTGACGATGGTGTTGGGGCTGATGCCCTCATACCCGCAGACGAGCGCGCCGCCCACATCAATATTGTACTCATTGACGCAGAAGCCCGCTGTCAGCGAATCGCCCAAAAATGCAGCGTCCGCAAACCAGCTGGTATCCACCCGGCCAAACTCCGGCAGGGCGGCCGGCTTTTGCGGCAGCGCCGTGTAGGTGTAGCCGCCGTCCGCCGTCTGGCGCTGCGGGCCTACGGTACCCCAGTTCAATGCCGGGGCAGCGGCGCTGCTCTCCCCTGCGCCGCCGTAGGGCACGGGGGCCACCAGCCGGGTGCTGCTCGGCTCCGCCGTGGCGGCGGGGGTCTCCGGCTCCCCCTTGGCGCTCTTGGGCAGCACCGCCGTGATGACACCGGACAGCACAAGGATACCGCACACCGTCCCCGCAAAGGCAAGGCGGCGGCGTCTGCGGCGCAGCTCTCTGCGGCTGCGGGCGGCGGCCCGGCGCTGCTCCTGCGTGGGGGTGCGGCGCTGCGGTGGCGGCGCTGCCTGCTCCCGGTCGGGGACGGCCCAGTCCCCTTCCATGTGATAGCTTGTATTCGTGCGCGGACGGCGCGGTCCGCGGTCATTCGGGGTCGGCATAGGGATGCCCCCTTTCGTGGCTAAGGCTTGTAGTAGGGACAGCAGTCCCCTAGGCATTGTAAATCAGTATTGATTATAGCACAAAGCTTTTATAAATAACAGTAGGTGAGAGCAAGTTTTTGGCTCTTGCTAAATAGGAAACGGCATTGTATAATAGGAAAATAAATAAAAAGCGCCGCCGTCTGCGGGGGTCGCTTACAATTTTTGGGGTGTAATCATGGCAGAAGAGAAATTTTCCAACTTTTTGACGGATATTATCGACGCCGACCTCGCCGAGGGCAAGGTCGATGTTGTGCATACCCGTTTCCCGCCGGAGCCGAACGGCTACCTGCATATCGGCTCCGCCAAGGCGATCTTCATCAACTACACGATCGCCAAGCACTACGACGGCCTGTTCAACCTGCGGTTTGACGACACGAACCCCGCCCGCGAGGGTGACGAGTATGTGCAGAGCATCCTGCAGGACCTGAAGTGGCTGGGTGCCGAGCCGAACGGCGGCATTTTCTACGGCAGCGATTATTTTGAGCGCTGCTATGAGTACGCCGAGCAGCTCATCAAAGAGGGCAAGGCCTATGTCGATGACCTGACCCGCGAGCAGATGCAGGAGTACCGCGGCAACGACGCCGGCAAGCCCAGCCGCCCCAGCCCCTACCGCGACCGCACGCCCGAGGAAAACCTCGACCTGTTCCGCCGTATGCGCGCTGGTGAGTTTGCGGACGGCGAAAAAACGCTGCGCGCCAAGATCGACCTTGCCAGCTCGAACATGAACATGCGCGACCCGACTATCTACCGCATCAAGCATGTCGAGCATCACCGTCAGGGCGACAAGTGGTGCATCTACCCGATGTACGACTTTGCGCACCCCATTCAGGACGCCATCGAGGGCATCACCTTCAGCCTGTGCAGCCTTGAGTTTGAGAACCACCGCCCGCTGTACGACTGGGTCATCACGAACCTGTTCGGCAAAGAGTTTCCCAAGCAGCGCGAGTTTGCCCGCCTGAATGTGACGAACACCGTCATGAGCAAGCGCTACCTGCGCGAGCTGGTCGAGAAGAACATCGTGGACGGCTGGGATGACCCCCGTATGCCGACCCTGTCCGGTCTGCGCCGCCGCGGCTACACGCCGACGAGCATCTTCAAGTTCGTTAAGGACGCCGGCATCTCCAAGGCGGATAACCTTGTGGATATGCGCCAGCTGGAGGCCGTGCTGCGCGCCGAGCTGGAGCTGAACGCCCAGCGCCGTGTGGCCGTGCTGGAGCCTGTCAAGCTCATCATCGACAACTACCCCGCCGACCAGTGCGAGTATTTTGACCTGCCCAACAACCCGAACCGCGATGCGAACGATACCACCACCCGCCCCGTGGCCTTTACCAAGGAGCTGTGGATCGAGAACAGCGACTTCTTTGAGGTACCGCCGCCGAAGTTCAAGCGCCTGACGCTGGGCAGCGAGGTCCGCCTGATGGGTGCGTACCTTGTCCGCTGCACCGGCGTGGACAAGGACGAGAACGGCAAGGTCGTGGCCATCCACGCCGAGGCCGACCTTGAGACCCGCAACGGCAACCCCGCCGACGGCCGCAAGGTGCGCGGCACGATCCACTGGGTCAGTTGCGCCCACTGCATCGAGGCTGAAGCCGAGCTGTATGATAAGCTGTTCACCGAGGCCAACATGAACGGCATCCCCGATGATGCCGACTTCAAGGATTATCTGAACCCCGACAGCGTCAAGGTGCTGCAGGGTGCCAAGCTGGAGGAGAGCCTGAAGGACGCCAAGCCCGGCGACCGCTTCCAGTTCGTGCGCAACGGCTACTTTACGCCGGACAGCAAGCACGAGGGCGTCTACAACCGCATCGTCACACTGAAGGACAGCTTCAAGCTGTAAGCCCTGTAATAAAGCCCGATCTACCCCCGCTTTCCGGGGGACAGACCGGGCTTTTTGCAACAAACAGAACTTGTAGGGGCGACTAATGGCCGCCCGCCAACTTAGCGCAACAACGCATTTTCCGGGAAAGCTTTTTGATAGCCTAAATATAGAGAAGGAGGTCCACCATGAACCGCACCGCAATGCTGCCGCTCTGCCTGCTGGCGCTGTGGCTGACGGCCTGCGGCACTGCCGAGTCCGCAGCCCCTGCCGCCGCGCCCACCGCTGCGCCGGAGCCGACACCCGCCGAAACCCCCGCCCCGCCCGCCGAACCGGCTGCGCCGTACAGCGACCTGCGCTATCTGCCCTGGCTGGACGAGTACGCCCAACAGACCTACCAGCCGGGCGAATACACGGCCGAGGACCTGTATACCTACACCTACAACACCGGCACCGTCTTTGCGGGGGCCGAGGACGAGGCCGCCGCACTTCTGGAGGAAGATAAGGACCCCGGGCTGGGGGTGCGCGGCCTGCAGGCGCAGGGCATCACCGGCAAGGGCGTGCGCGCCGCCATTATCGACCAGCCGCTGCTGACCGACCACCCCGAATTGTCCGGGCGCATCGCCGCCTACTATGATACCGGCTGCGAGGGGGAGACCTCCTCGATGCATGGCCCGGCCGTGGCCAGCCTGTTTGCGGGCGAATCCATCGGCATTGCGCCGGATGCAACCCTTTACTATGCGGCCTGGCCCTCTTGGCTGATGGACAGCCGCTATGCCGCCGAGGCGCTGGACTGGGTGGTTGCGCAGAACGAAGCACTGCCAGATGGCGAGAAGATCCGGGTCGTTTCGGTTTCCGCCGCACCGGGCAACGCAGAGATGTTCCAAAACGCCGACCTCTGGGATGCCGCCGTGGCGCGTGCCGAGCAGGCCGGGCTTCTGGTCCTGACCGCGGAGGGCGCAGGCGTGGAAAAAACCCGCCTTGTACCTTACCCTGCCGTCCTTGCCCGGAATGACCGGGACAATCCCGCCGCCTGCCGGACCGGCTTTGCGGACAGTGACGAACGCGCAGAAACCGGCAGCAACACCCTTGCGCTGCCCTGCTCCTACCGCACGGTGGCCGAGGAATACACCGCCGGGCAGTACAGCTACACCCACGATGGGCACGGTGGCCTGAGCTGGGGCATCCCCTATTGCGCCGGGGTCATGGCGCTGGGCTGGCAGGTGGACCCCACCCTGACGGGCGAGGAAATGATGCAGTACCTGCTCTCCACCGCCGCCACCGGCACCGATGGCAGCCGCATCATTGACCCGGTGCAGTTTATCCAAACGCTGCAGACCGAGCGCGGCGCATAACAACAGCCGACCCCGCAAAGGGGTCGGCTGTTTTACTTACTCCAGTCCCTTCGCTGCCTTGCAGCGGTTGAGCCAGCCGCCGCGCTTGTAGTAAAGGATAAAAAGCAGCGAGGCCAGCGTCCATGTCAGCGGGTAGCTAAGCTCCACCGCGGCGATGGTATGATACCGCGGCACCATCAGGGTCAGCCACAGCACACGCAGGCCGCAGACGAAGAACACCGTGATCAGCGTCGGCACCCGCACATCGCCGCAGCCGCGCAGCGCACCGGAAAGCACCTCGATGCTGATATAGGTAATGTAGACCGGCGTCAGCACATGCATCATGCCCACGCCCACCGCAATGACCGCATCGTCCTGACTGAACAGCCGGAACAGCGGCTCGGCCGCGTTGTAGAATACCGCGCTGATGACCAGCGTGACACCCGCCGCCATCGCCATGCAGACCCGCACGCCGTTGCGCACGCGGTCGTACTGTCGCGCACCGAAGTTCTGCCCCGCAAAGGTCGTGATCGCAATGCCCAGCGAGTTGATCGTCATCCAGAATACAAAGTCGATTTTGCCGTAGACGCCCCACGCCGCGATGGTGCTGGTGCCGAAGCTGTTCATGCTGCTCTGGATCAGCATATTGCTGACATTGTACATGGCGCTCTGGGCCGCCGCCGGGATGCCGATCATGCAGATGGCGGCCAGCACCTCGGTGTGCAGGCGCAGCTTTTCCGCCCGGATATGCCACGGCGTGCCCTCGGACCCGGCGATGCAGCGCAGCGTCAGCACCGCGCTGGCGACCTGACTTAGCACAGTGGCCAGCGCCGCGCCCGCCACGCCCCAGCCGAACACCGCAATAAACACGACATCCAGCACGATATTGACGAGTGAGGCCGCGATCAAAAAGTAGAGCGGCCGCTTGGAATCGCCGATGGCACGCAGGATATTGGTACCCATGTTGTAGAGCATCTGGGGGATCATGCCAAGGGAATAGATGCGCAGATACAGCGCCGAATCCGCAAGGATCTCCTCCGGGGTTCCCATCAGGCGCATCATCGGCGTGGCGCTTGCAAAGCCAAGCACCGTCAGCAGTGCGCCCAGCCCCACGCTGAGCACAAGCGCCGTGTGTACCTGCCGGTCCACAGCCTCGGGGTCATGCGCGCCCCAGCTTTGGGCAATGACAACGCCCGCGCCGCTGCACAGGCCGACAAACAGCCCCACCAGCAAATTGACGAAAGCGCCCGTGGCCCCCACCGCCGCCAGCGCGTTTGTGCCCACAAAGTTGCCGACGATCAGCGTATCCGCTGTGTTGTACAGCTGCTGGAACAGCGTGCCGAACCAGATCGGCAAAAAGAAGAGCAGCAGCTGCTTGGGGATGCTGCCGGTCAGAATATCCGTTTGTTTTAGACTTCTCATAGCACACTCGCTTTCTCACACTTCCCCTATTCTATGCTATTTCCCCGCACAATGCAACCCCGCCCCGCCGGGGCACGGTTTTGTGTGAATTTGCAACAAATCAGGCAATATACATGCGATTTTATGCGAAAATTTTGCCGCACCGGGCAGTTTTTTTTGCACAAAAGCAACGGCACAGCGTTGTGCAGCGCCGCAACTTGTTATTTCGCCCAACAATGCTATGGGATTACGGCAAATTTCGTGCATTTTTTGCATTGTTTTGCTGCAGCGATTGAAAAAAATAAATACCATGGTAAACTAGAAGTAAGACAATTAGGGGTGGAGTGCCCCCAAAAATGAATTGTGGAGGATTTATTATGTTCGAGAAAATTCGTAACCTCAAGAACAAGAAGGGCTTCACGCTGGTGGAGCTGATCGTTGTTCTGGTTATTCTGGCCATTCTGGCTGCCCTGCTCATTCCCGCTCTAACCGGATATATTGACAAGGCAAACAAAGAGAAGGTTGTTGCCGAAACTCGTATGATTGTTATGGCCGTACAGACTGAAGCAAGCACCTATTACGGTGCTAAAGGCAGCACCGGTGCTATTCCCACTGGTACAATTGCAAACAAAGATGGTACTGCCAACACCGCCGAGAAAGCCATGTACGATGAAATTGTTAAACTTGCGGAGGTGAAGGGCCTTACCGGTACAGCAAGTTTTCAGGCAGAGGTAGGCACTAACGGAGCTGTAAAAAGTGTCAGCTATTGCAATGGCACTTATACTTGTGTTTACACTGCATCCAGCTCTACCTACACGGTGGAAAAGCCTGATACTGCACCTACTTATGCGGGCACTGTTGTAGTCAACTAATTAGAAATCTGTTAAATCCCGCTACTGTATCCGGTGGCGGGATTTTTTATGCTCTCCAAGCCTTCCCCCTTTGGGGGAAGGTGGCCCCGCAGGGCCGGATGAGGGGGAAGTTTTCCCAGCCTCCCCCTGCCCAAATCACGGCTTGCATACACACCCAACATCACATAACCTGCTGTGTTTTCGCCGCACGGTTGACAAAGTATGACACATATTATAAAATAACGATACATAACCCGTCCGCTGAAAAATCCCGCGGAAAAACGGAGGAAATAGTGTGTTTGCAAAAGTAAAAAACAAAAAAGGTTTTACGCTTGTTGAGTTAATCGTAGTATTGGTCATTCTGGCCATACTGGCCGCCCTGCTGATCCCGGCGCTGACAGGGTACATCGACAAGGCAAAAGAGAAAAAGATTGTTGCCGAGACTCGCATGGTCGTTATGGCTGTCCAAACTGAACTAGCCACCGCACATGGCGAGGGTTGGGAGAAGCAACTACCAGCCGATTGGTTCTCTATACCCAGTATTTCCTCTAGTTCACCCTCCTATGAAGGCAAGCATATTACCGAAATCAAAAAGCTGGCAGAGGTGTTTGATACAAATCCGAAAGCGACATTTACTGCGAAATTTGACGAGAATGGTAAACTAGTCTTTGTAAAATTCAATGACGGTGTATACACCTGCACCTATACGGCAGAAAATGGAACTTATGAGATCGAAGAAAGCAAGAAACCTTTAAACAATTCTATTGATGACGGTAGCTCCTCAACCCCCTAAACTCGCACCATCTTCCCCGCCACCCTTACCCGGTGGCGGGATTTTTTTTTACCAGCCACCGCCTCCGCAATTCCTGTGCGGCGGCGGTGGTTTTTCTTTTGCGTTTAAGGGGGTTCTATGCTATAATGCCCTGTAAAGGAGTGATTTCATGTCGATCATATGGGAGCCGTGCGCTGCGGGGGCCCGGGTGCTGCGGGTGCTGGGGGACAGCCCCTGCCCTGCCGTGCCGGAAACCGTGGAGGGTCTGCCTGTCACCGAAATTGGGCCGTACTGCTTTGCCGACAAGCCGGTCAAGGCCGGGGCGCGGCGCAGCGGGGCCGACACCCATGAGATCACCGGCAATTTTGTGGAGGAGGTCACCCTGCCCGACACGGTGCGCACCCTGCACAGCGCGGCGTTTTACAACTGCCGCCGCCTGCGCCGCCTCAGCCTTGGGGCCGGGGTCGAGGGGCTGGGCAGCGACCTGTTCACGAACTGCCGCAGCCTTGCGCGGCTGTGCCTGCGCGCCGCGCCCGATGCCCCCCACCGGCCTGAAAAAGCTGCTGGGGGCCATCAGCGCCGACATCACCGCAGAATTTGACGGCGCACGGCTGTTTTACCCCCGAATATTCCGAATTTCTTGATGAGAACACGCCCGCGCACATCTTCAACCATAACATTGAGGGCGAGGGTTACCGGATGCGGCAATGCTTTACGGCGGCCGGTGCGGTGGACTACGCCGCGTTCGATGCGTCCTTTGCGCAGGCCTGTGTCGGCGAGGGCGAGGGTGCGCTCTGCCGGCTGGCGCTGGGGCGGCTGGTGCTGCCGTTTGCGCTGGGCGGGCAGGCCCGCGCCGACTATGAATTTTACCTGCGTGCCCACCCGGCGGCCGCGTTCCGCCTTGCCATCGACACCCGGGACGAGGCCGCCCTGCGGCTGCTGGTCGGCTTAGGGCTGCCCACCGCCGAGGCCGCCGCCTACTGCGCCCGCGCCGGTTGGAGCGCCGGGGCCGCGATTTTGTTGGGCCGCGCCAAACGAGCGAAAAAATCATACAGCTTTGATGACCTGTAGCGCCGTTGCAGGGGTCGGCGGGGATGAATCCCTCCCCTACGGATTGATTGTAAAAGGGATATGGCGGTAAGCTGCGGGCCGGGCATGCCCGGCCCCTACAGGGCGGCGATGGGGAAACGGGATATGGCGGTAAGCTTCGGCGGGGTGAGGGCACCCCGCCCTACACACGGATTTGATGTGGGGTCGTAGGGCGGCCAGCCCTCTGGCCGCCGCGGCCGTTTGCGGCGGCGGAAGGTGCCCGGCCCCTACATTCAGCAGTGAAAGAAGGTGTCTTAATGTCCAAGCATATCCAGACCCAGACCGAGTGGGAGCAGACCATGGCACGACGGGTGATGGAACAGCTGCGCGGTGAGCTGTATCTGGACCAGCGCTACCTGACTGCGGCGCTGGGTGCGCTGCCCCCTGCCCCGCAGCAGGGCGGCAGCAGCTTTGCCACGGACGGCGGGCGGCTGTACTACCCCACCGCATGGCTGCTGGACACCTACCGCAAAAACCGCCGCTACCTGCCGCGCGCCTACCTGCACAGCCTGTTCCACTGCATCTTCCGCCATCTCTGGCTGCGGGATAAGCGCGACCCCGACCTGTGGGGCCTCGCCTGTGATATTGCGGTGGAAAGCACGCTGGACGCCCTGAACACCCCCGCTGCAAAGCGCCCCGTTGGCTGGGTGCGGCAGCAATGCTATGCGCAGCTGCGCACACAATGCCGGTTTTTGGCCGCCGGGCCGATCTACCGCGTGCTGGCAAAAACCGATGCCGACACCCTGAACAAATGGCAGCGGGAATTTTATACCGACAGCCACCGCCTGTGGCCTGCCGACCCCGACAGCCCCGAAGCCCAGATGCAGGGCAGGCAGTGGGAGGATCTGGGGCCGCCAGACAGAGCTAAGCATGGAGGAAAACGGCCGCCGCGCCGGGCAGGACACCACCGCCCAGGCACTGCAGGCACAGCTGCAGGCCGGACGCAGCCGCCGCACCTACAAGGATTTTTTGCGCCGGTTCGCCGTCTGGCATGAGGAGCCGCACCTTGACCCCGATGAGTTTGACCTTGGCTTTTACAGCTACGGCCTGCGCACCTACGGCAAGCTGCCGCTGATTGAGCCGCTGGAAAGCCGCGAGGTAAAAAAGATACGCGACTTCGTCATTGTTGTGGACACCAGTGAGTCCACAGCCGGTGAGCTGGTGAAGTCCTTCCTGAAGGAGACCTTTGCCCTGCTGACCAGTCAGGACAGCTTTTTCCGCAAATGCCGCATCCTTGTCATGCAGGCGGACAACGCCGTGCGCGAGGAAACATGGCTCACCGATCTGGACGCGCTGGGACCGCTACACTGCCCGGTTCACGCTGGTGGGCGGCGGCGGAACGGACTTCCGCCCCGCGTTTGCCCGCATTGCCGCGCTGCGCCGCGAGGGGTCGCTGCGCGACCTGCAGGGCGTGCTTTACTTTACCGACGGCAAGGGCATCTACCCGGCCAAGCGCCCGCCGTTTGAGGTTGCTTTTCTGTTTTTGGAGGACGGCACCCCGCCGCCCGATGTGCCCCCCTGGGCCATGCGCCTGGTTTTGCAGCCGGAGGAGTTTACCCCCGACACCGACCCGAAAGGACGATGAACTATGGATATTCAACGCGCCAAAGAGGAAATCAAACGCGCCGTGCAGGCGTATCTGGCAGCGGATGACATCGGCCGCCCGCTGATACCGCCCGTGCGGCAGCGCCCTATACTGCTGATGGGCCCGCCGGGTGTCGGCAAGACCCAGATCATGGAGCAGATCGCGCAGGAGTGCGATATTGCGCTGGTGGCTTACACCATCACCCACCACACGCGGCAGAGCGCTGTCGGCCTGCCCTTTATCCGGGAGCGGAATTTCGGCGGCAAGACCCGCAGCGTGACCGAGTACACGATGAGCGAGATCATCGCCAGCGTGTACGCTGCGATGGAGCGCACCGGCAAGCAGCACGGCATCCTGTTTATTGATGAGATCAACTGCGTCAGCGAGACGCTGGCCCCCACAATGCTGCAGTTCCTGCAGTGCAAGACCTTCGGCAATCAGGCCGTGCCGGAGGGGTGGGTCATCGTGGCCGCCGGCAACCCGCCGGAGTACAACAAGAGCGTGCGGGAGTTTGACCTTGTAACGCTCGACCGTGTGCGGCGCATCGACATTGAGCCGAAGCTGAGCGTCTGGCAGGACTATGCCCGCGCCCACCGGCTGCACCCCGCCGTGACCGCCTATCTGGAGCTGCGCCCCCAGCACTTTTACAAGATCGAGACCGATGTGGACGGCGTGCAGTTCGTGACCGCGCGCGGCTGGGAGGATCTTTCTGCCTATCTGCAGGCAGCCGACACGCTGGGGCTGCCCGTGGACGAGGGCGTGATCGCCCAATACCTGCGCCACCCCGAGGTATCGCGGGATTTTGCCGCCTACTGGGTGCTGTACCGCAAGTATCATCAGGACTACGGTGTCGAGGATATTCTGCAGGGCAAGCCGTTTGACGCCGTGGTTGCCCGCGCGATGGATGCCGGCTTCGATGAGCGCATCAGTCTGGTAAGCCTGCTGCTGGCGGGGCTGAACACCCGCTTTGCCGCCGCACGCGCCGCAGGTGCCGTAACAGACGCCTGCTACCAGCAGCTGCGCAGCTTTAAGCGGGCGCTGGGCCAGCAGGCCGAGGCGGACCCCGCCGACCTGTTTGCCGAGCAGCGCGACCGCTACCGCGAGCGGCTGGAGGCCGACAAGCGTGCCGGCAGCCTGCTGCCCGATGAGGCTGCCGCCCGCACCCGCACCGCTGCCCTGCTGACAGCGTGGGGCCACCAGCTTGACAACGGGCTGGACCCGGACGATGCGTTCGACACGGTGCGCAGCGGCTTCAACAGTCAGGTGCAGCGCCGCGAGGAGGCTGTTTCCGCCGCCGCGAACGCGCTGGAATTTGCCTTTGACTTTATGGAGCAGGCGTTCGAGGACGGGCAGGAGATGGTCGTCTTTGTCAACGAGCTGGCTCTTGGCCCCGACTCGGCCCCGTTTTTGGCCGAGAACGACTGCGAGCGCTTTGAGCAGTACAGCCAAAAGCTGCTTTTGCAGGGCGGCGAGGACGAGCTGCTGGCCGAGCTGCAGCGGGACGATGTACGCGCCGGGGAACATTCGGCGGAGTTTTGACATTTCCGACGCCCTGTAGGGGCCGGGCATGCCCGGCCCGCGCGTGAAAGGCAAGCGGTCGCCCGCCGTACAGTTGCGGGCCGCACATGTGCGGCCCCTACAAAGCGGCAGCTTGTTGACTGTTCGCCTAAAAGCCGCGGACATAACCGCCGCCGTCAGGTCCCGCGGGCGGATATGGAATCCGCCCCTACGGAACTACGGTAGGGGGCGGCGTCCCCGACGCCCCGCAGGCAGCTGCCCGCTCAAAAAGTATTACTTTTCGTTATATTCTTTACTCCTACTGCAAACTTTGTTATAATAACTCTAATCCGGTTGAACACTGGGGCGGGGCGTCGAGGACGCCGCCCCCTGCATCCCTGCCGGACAGTATTCAGAGGGGGTCATATTATGAAAGCTGTTATCACCGTTATCGGCCGGGACACCGTGGGTGTCGTTGCCAAAGTCAGCGCGGTCTGCGCCGAACTGAACATCAACATCGAGGATGTCTCCCAGTCCATCATGCAGGATATGTTCTGCATGATCATGCTGGTGGACCTGAGCAAGGCCACTGCCGAGGCCGCCGCTGTGCGCGACCGCTTTACTGCGCTGGGCAAGGAGATGGGTATGCAGGTCACTGTGACCCGTCAGGAAGTCTTTGACGCCATGCACACGATTTAAGGGGGCTGCGCTATGAGGATCATCAACAGCCGCGACATTATGGAAACGATCGAGATGCTCACCGCCGAGAATCTCGATGTCCGCACCGTCACGATGGGTATCAGCCTGCTGGACTGCATCGACCCGGACCCTGACAAGGCATGTGAGAAGATCTACAACAAGATCACCCGCTTGGCGGGCAATCTCGTCCCTGTTGTGAACGGCATCAGCGAGGAGTACGGCATCCCCATCGTCAACAAGCGCATCAGCGTAACGCCCATTGCCATGCTGCTGGGCGCCGCGCCCGACGCCGACCCTGTGCAGTACGCCAAAACGCTGGACCGCGCAGCCAAGGCTGTGGGGGTCAACTTCATCGGCGGCTTCGGCGCGCTGGTGCATAAGGGCTTTTCTGCGGGCGACAAGCGGCTGATTGCCGCAATCCCCCGCGCGCTGGCAGAGACCGATATTGTATGCTCCAGCGTCAATATTGGCTCCACCAAGTCCGGCATCAACATGGACGCCGTCAAACTGATGGGCGAGGTCGTGCGCGAGACCGCCGAGCTGACGAAGGACAACATGTGCATGGGCGATGCCAAGCTGGTCGTCTTCTGCAATGCGCCCGAGGACAACCCGTTTATGGCGGGCGCGTTCCACGGCGCGGGCGAGCCGGACTGCGAGATCCATGTCGGCGTTTCCGGCCCGGGTGCCGTGCGCGCCGCGCTGGCCAAGCTGCCGAAGGACGCCCCGATGGACGAGGTAGCCGAGCTGGTCAAGCGCACCGCCTTCAAGATCACCCGTCTGGGCCAGCTGGTGGCAAGCCTTGCCAGCGAGCGGCTGGGTGTGCCGGCCGGTATCATTGACCTGTCGCTGGCACCCACGCCCGCCATCGGCGACAGCGTGGCGAACATTCTGGAGGAGATGGGCCTTGAAAGCTGCGGCTGCTGCGGCACCACGGCATGCCTGGCCCTGCTGAACGATGCCGTCAAGAAGGGCGGCGTCATGGCGTCCAACCATGTAGGCGGCCTGTCCGGCGCGTTCATCCCCGTGTCGGAGGATGACGGCATGATCAACGCCGCCAACTGCGGCAGCCTGACGCTGGAAAAGCTCGAAGCCATGACGGCCGTCTGCTCGGTCGGCATCGACATGGTGGTCATCCCCGGCGACACGAGCGCCGAGGTCATCAGCGGCCTGATTGCGGATGAGGCCGCCATCGGCATGGTGAACAGCAAGACCACTGCTGTGCGCGTTATCCCCGCCATCGGCCACAAGGCCGGCGATGTGCTGGACTTCGGCGGTCTGCTGGGTCACGCGCCCATCATGCCGATCAGCCAGTACAGCCCTGCGGTCATGATCCACCGCGGCGGCCGCATCCCCGCCCCGATGCAGGCGCTGAAGAACTAATTGCAATACAAACACCGCCCATGCCGGGATTGGCATGGGCGGTGCTTTTTTGTGTACTCGGAGGGGGCAAGCTCCCTACAAAATGTCGTTCACGGGTGCTCTGTAGGGAGCGGTCTTGACCGCTCCGGGGAAGTTTCCGGCTGCCGCAGGGTGCCACGGGACGCATATGCGTCCCCTACAAACCGTCCGTTCACGGCATACTGTAGGGGCGGCATATATGCCGCCCGGCAACATTGCGGCAGACGCCCGTTCAAAATTCACCGCCCGTTTCAGCCGCAATCTTCAATGCCCAGCCGTTCTACCAGCCCGCCTGTCGTCCCTTCGTCCAGCTCGCGTTCCAGCTGCGCTTTAAAGGCCGCCTTGTCCAACTGCAATGTGTCAAGGTAATCCGCCCGCGCGGCAAATTTCCCCGCACCCAACTGAAAATTTTTGTACCGCTCAGCGTTAATTTTCTGCAGTACGGCCATAGCTTCCCCAGCGGTGTTGACAAACTCGTCGGCGGTGCGGGCGTCGTTCAGGGCTTTGCGCTCGGGGGCATCGGCAAAGTCCGCCGCGAACCACGCTTTCAGCTGGCGCGCCGTCAAGCCCTGCGCCTGCGTTTCTTGCCAGACGTAGGCTTTGTAGTCGGCTGTGTCTGGCACCTCGATGCCGTATTCCGCCACCGCACGGTCGACAATGCGGTCGCACTGCCACTGTGTACACGGCGCGCGCCAAACCGCAACGCCCAACACCGCCGCAAGACACACCCCTGCAAGGATCTTCTTCATATGCGCTTCACGCTCCCTTCTGCCTGTACAACGCAACTGCCCGGTTTTGTGTGACAGGATTTTATTGCTTTCTCTCTTTTTACCAAAAAAACAAAGGGCGTTTTGTCAAAAACAGACAAACGCCCTTTGCTCAGTTTATATTCTCTGCCACACGCTGTAATTCTTCACGTAACACATTTCCTACCACCGTACACGCAACACCATCTTGCTCCCAAAAAAGATAATAAGTTGTCGAACCGTCAAAGTTTGAACTTGTCCCCAACGTTGCGGGCTTGTCGTTGACGGTTGTTTCAGTGTAGACCGTGTGTTCGTTGTCCATGATCTCCTCCGACGCAACTGGTCCGATGGCATAGCAACTCACGATGTAATTCTGCCCATTTTCGGCATCGTACCCATGGAAAAACATTTCCGGCGTGTCGATATACTGCACCTCGTCCAGTACAAAGCCCGGCGGCGTGTAGCGGTCAGTGAACCCCTCCGGCAAAGCTGTCAGCGTATCGCCATCCGTCTCATAAGTCAGGTGCATTTCGGTCGGCAGCCATTGTATAACGGCTGTGTAAATTGCGTGGCGCAGTTCGGCGTTTGCGGCAAAAACGCCCGCCGCAAGCAGCGCTGTCACCAGCAAAACCATCACAAGCCGCTTGCGCATATGGCTGTGCCGTGTCTGCCTTTTCAGGGCGGCGTACAAGCGCGCGTCCCAGCGCGACGTATCGGGGTACTTCCGTTTCAGTTCCGCCGGGGATGGTGTCTGCGCTAGTTCATGGTCGATCTCGGCGCGCAACGCCATTTCCAGAGCCGCGTCGAAGAAAATTTTTGTTTCATTTGTTTCCATCGTGCAGTTCCTTCCACAAAATTTTCCGCCCACGCACAAGGCGCTGACGCACGGTGCTTTCCGTTAAACACAGCGCTGACGCGATTTCACTGTTCGTATAGCCAAGCGCCTTCAACTGCAATGGTGCTTTGTAAATTGGCGCAAGTTTTTCCAGCAGTGCTGTCAACTGCGCAGCGCTCTCCGCGTCAATGACAGCGTCCTCCGGCAGCGGAGCATTATCCGCAACGGTGTCAAGTGCTGTATCTTCTTCGCCTACGGTCTCCTGCTGCGCACGCAGCAGGTCAATGGCGCGGCTTTTGGCGCAGATGGCAAGATACGCCGCCATTTTATGTGCATCATCCCGATAGACCCGTGTAAAATTTTTCGCCAGCTGCAAGAAAACCTCCTGCAACACATCCTCAGCTAAATAGCTGTCCTGCACGACCTTGTACGCCGTGTGATATACCAGCCGCTTACAACGCTCATATACTTGGGTAAACAGCTCTTCGTCAGAGCTGTTTTCCAGTGCTTCCAGATAAAGCCCCAGCATCTCGGCCCCACCTTCCTTTATGTCGATTATACACGTCCTGTGCTTGCTTTTGCAAGACGCACCACCCGGCAGTTTCTACGGAGGGCATGTCGCCTTGCGGGGCGACGGGGACGCCCCCCTACAAAGGCATACGGCGAATTTGCGATAACGGGGGATGTGCATAACTTTCCCGTTATCCGCACATACTCTCCCACAGAGGAGGGATCATCCATGTCTTGTTTTAAAAAGGTTTTGCTGCTGCTTGCCATCATCGGCGGCATCAACTGGGGCATTTACGGCATCTGGGGTTTCAACGCCGTGGGCTGGCTGCTGGGCGGCAGTATGAGCTGGCTGTCCCGCACAGTGTTCATCGTTGTCGGCGCAGCGGCACTCTGCCTTATCCCCGGTTTGTTCGCGCCTGACCCCAAAGCTGCTGAATAACACAAAAGCGGGTGCCGCACAGCACCCGCTTTACTTATATGATCCGCTGCATATCCAGATCCAGCTTGCTGCGCCTTGTGTTCATGCCCACGCTCAGCACAATGCCGATGCAGAGATACATCATGACAACGCTCGACCCGCCTGCCGAGAAGAACGGCAGCGTCACGCCGATGACCGGCAGCACCTGTAAATTCATGCCAAGATTGATGACGCACTGCATAAACAGCGCCGCAAAGATGCCGACACAGATATTGCAGCCAGCGCATCGGGGCAGCGCAGCCCGGGTCTGCAGCGTGCGCAGGCAGAGCGCCAGCAGCAGCACCAGCACCGCCGCCGCGCCGAGGAACCCCAGCACATTGGCAAGATACGCAAAGATAAAATCGTTCCATGCGTTCGGCACAAAGATATGCTCGCCGGAGAACAGCCCCTGCCCCGTCAGCCCGCCGGTGCCAATGGCCATTGCACCCTTGTTCTGCTGGTAGGTGATGTCCGCCAGCGCGGGATCGTCCGCGTCAGCACCGCCAGAATCCGCTTGAACTGGTAACCCTTTAAAAGCCCGGGGCGCAGCGCCAGCAGCGCCGCACCGCCCACGATGCCCGCCGCCAGCCCGCCGGCCGCCAGCCAGTGGGACAGCCCGCCCGCATACAGCATAATAAACCCGATGCCCAGAAATACCAGCGCCGTGCCGTCATCCCCCCTGTATGTGGATGGCCGCAGCGGGCAGCAGTATGTGCAGCAGCACAAGCAGCAGGTTCCGCGGCCGGTTCACCTGCCCGCGCACCCTGCTCAAATGCAGCGCCAGCGTCAGGATAAAGCTGATTTTCGCCAGCTCGGCGGGCTGAAAGGTCATGCCGCCCACACGGTACCAGCTGTAGTTGGAGGTGCCGCCCGCGTCGTAGCCCGACCGTCAGAAGCCCGGTGTTGACATTGTGCAGAAAGAGGGTGGGCAGCACCAGCCCCCACGCCACCACGCCATGCAGCGGCCAGGCCCGCGCCAGCGCATGGTAGTCTGCCGTGGAAAAGACAGCGGCAAGCATCATCCCCAGCAGGCTGGCAATAAGCTGGACCGAGGCCTTGTTGTTGGAGCCCAAGCTGCGTCTGGCCGATGGACATCAGCACCACAACGCTGAGCACCGAGCAGGCCGCACAGAGCAGCAAGCATAAACAAATCTACCCGGCGCAGATACCGGCGTATAAGCGGATACATAGGCGGCCTCCCTCCCCTGCAGATACTTTGTAACTGTAAGTATTATACCGCATCGCGGCAGATCTTGCCAAGTTACAGATTAAATTTTACAAATCGGGATTTCTGTACTATAATATATATGAGTGCGGCCATCGCTTTATTCGGCCGCAGACAGGGAGCGTACCTATGCAGGAATTTGTGACCCATTCGCGGGAGGAAACCGTTGCCGCCGGCCGCGCGCTTGCCGGGGACACTGCCCCCGGGCGCGCTGATCGCGTTCACCGGCGGCTGGGGCGCGGGCAAAACCGCGTTCTGTCAGGGCATTGCCGAGGGGCTTGGCTGCACCGACCCGGTGTCCAGCCCGACCTTTGCCATCGTCAACTATTACCGCGGCCCGCGGCCCTTCGCGCATTTTGACCTCTACCGCATCCATACCGAGAATGATCTGGCCGCCGCCGGGTTCTATGACTACCTTGACATGGGTGCCGTGGTCGCCTGCGAGTGGAGCGAGAACTGCGCCGAGCTGCTGGCGCTGGAAAATCCCATCAAGATCCACATTGAACGGGTGGACGAAACGACGCGGAAGATTACGATACAATAAAGGCTTCCCCCGAGGGGCTGCGCCCGCAGGCGCGTGTCGGAGTGCAACCGCCGTAGGCGGCACTTGGCACGGAGACTGAAGCTGTCACCGAAGGTGACGGATGAGGGCGGAGCTTGCCTCTGTAGCCCATTTACGGGCAATCCCGGCGCACTCGCCCCTCATCCGCCCTCGGGCGGGGCCTCGGGCACCTTCCCCCAAGGGGGAAGGCTTTATACTCTATTACATTTTTAAACAGGTGATCCTATGAATATCCTAGCTGTAGATACCGCTGGCAAAACAGCGGCCGTGGCCGTGCTGCGGGATGACACCCTGCTGTATGAGGCACAGTGCAACAACGGCCTGACCCACAGCGAGACGCTGCTGCCGATGATCGACACGGCGCTGAAAGCCAGCGGCCTGACGATGGACGAACTGGATGTGCTGGGCGTCACGAACGGCCCCCGGCAGCTTTACCGGACTGCGCATCGGGGCTGACCGTCATCAAGGGGCTGGCACTGCCGCGTCAGCTGCCCTGCGCAGGGGTGTCCACCATGGCCGCACTGGCCTGGGGCCTTGCGGGCGAGGGGACGGTCATCGGCGCGCAGGACGCCCGCCGCCGGGCAGGTCTATTGGGGGCGCGTTTGACCTTGCAAGCCACCGCCGCCTGACCGAGGGACGCCGCCGCACCGGTCACAGAGCTGGAAAATTTTGTCCAAAGCTGTAAAAAACCGCTCTTTTTTGTTGGCGATGGCGCAACTTTGTGTTACAATACATATAAGAGTGTTCCGGGCGTGGTCATGCACGCCCCCCTGCCCTGCAGGTTTTTGCGGGGTGCGGGCGTGGCGCTGGCCGCCAAGGCCCTTTGGGAGAACGGCGAATGTGTGCCGCCTGCGGCGCTGCTGCCGGACTACCACCGGCTGAGTCAGGCCGAGCGTGAGCGCGCGGAACGGGAAAAAACAAAAGGGGCATCAGAATGAAATTTGACAAACCGATCGCACTGGCTGCCGACCCACGGCGGCTATGAGCTGAAAGAGGCCATCAAGGCCCATCTGGACGAGCTGGGCATCGGCCTATACGGATTTCGGCACCGACTCCACCGCCAGCGTGGACTACCCTGACTATGCCGTCAAGGGCTGCCGGGCCGTGCAGGACGGCAGCTGTGCGCTGGCGATCCTCTGCTGCGGCACCGGCGTGGGCATCTCGATGTGTGCCAATAAGATGAAGGGCATCCGCGCATGCTGCTGCAGCGATACCTTCAGCGCGGAGCTGACCCCGCCGCCACAACAATGCCAACGCCCTGTGCATGGGCGGGCCGCGTTGTGGGCGCAGGCCTTGCCTGCAAGATCGTGGACGCCTTCCTGAACGCTGAGTTTGAGGGCGGCCGCCACCAGACGCGCATCGACAAGATGATGGCGCTGGAGAACCTCTAAGTTTCACATTGCCTGCCCTGCAGGCTGAATAATTTTGAATTGCAAGGAGATCCTACCATGAGCGTTGTTGAAATTGTTGACCATCCCCTGATCCAGCACAAATCAGCCTGCTGCGTGACCGCAACACCGGCACCAAGGAGTTCCGTGATCTGGTAAGCGAGGATTGCGATGCTGCTCTGCTATGAGGCCACCCGCGACCTGCCGACCGAGGAGGTCGAGGTCGAAACTCCCGTGGCGCTGGCCCGCACCAAGGTTCTGGCCGGCCCGCAAGCTGGCGCTGGTCCCCATCCTGCGCGCCGGTCTCGGCATGGTGGACGGCATGCTGAACCTGATTCCCGCTGCCAAGGTCGGCCACATCGGCATGTACCGCAACGAGGAGACGCTGGTGCCGGTCGAGTACTACTGCAAGCTGCCCAGCGACATCAATGAGCGCGAGGTCTTTGTTCTGGACCCGATGCTGGCCACCGGCGCAGCGCCTGCGACGCCATCGGGCCAGATCAAGAAGCGCGGTGCCAAGCACATCAAGTTCATCGGTCTGGTCGCTGCCCGCAGGGTCTGAAGGCTCTGCATGAGGCCCACCCCGATGTGGACATCTATGTCGGCGCACTGGACGAGAAGCTGAACGAGAACGGCTACATCGTCCCCGGTCTGGGCGATGCCGGTGACCGTATCTTCGGCACGAAGTAAGATCGTACAAAAACAGGGTCGTGAACCGCAACGGTTCACGACCCTGTTTTTTTGTCTGATGCTTTTATCTGCCGACCACCGTGTCGGCCTCCAAAATCGCATCGTTCTGCTCCTTGTACTTGGCGGCGGTCTCCTCATCGAGCAGATAGACCGTGACCGGGATGACCGCGCTTGCGACCGACTCATCGTAGGTCTCATAGTACAGGTCAACGAAGGCCTGCCCTGCAGCATGGCGGTGCCGGTGTCCGCCGCGTAGGCGTAGCCGTAGACAAAGCGGCCGTCATCGCTGGTGATGTACATCAGCGAGCCATAGGGAATGACGGCAGGGTTGACTGCGACCGTGCCGTAGGTCAGGCGGCGGCCGCTGGCCCCCTTGGCCGTGGCGGACGCCGAATAGCCTGTCGAGCGCTGCCCCGTGTAGACCTCGGCAACGCCCTCTGCCGGGGCGCCGTCCACGATCTCGGGGCCGACAAACGGCGACACCGGCGCCTGCTCGCCGTAGATCTTCTGCACGGTAGGCACCATGCCGATCTGCGTCTCACGGCCGGTCTCCTCGGTGCCGGGTCCATGCACCGTCCACCCAGGTTTCCCGGTATTGACTACGGTGTCCCAGACCGTCACTGCCCTGCTGCACGGTGACGGTATTCTCCGGCTGACGGTAGAACAGGCTGGAGGGGATCTCCTCCAGCTCGGTGGGGATGACCTCGTTCTCTGCGTGTAGTCCACATAGCTGACCCGCTGCAGCGTCAGGGTCTCTCCCTCGGGGACCTGCTCCCCCGGCGCGCAGCTGAGGATATCGTCCTCCGTCCATGTCAGCCCCGGCCTGCGCCAGCAGCTCTGCCGCCGTTGCGCCGGGTGGTAATGATCTCCTGCGTGGTGCCGTCCGCCCGTGACCGGCACGGTGTAGGCGCGCAGGATGTCAAGCCGGGTGCCGTCATCCGTCTGGGACCAGATCGCCTTGTCATTCTCGCCCAGCGGCGGCGTTTCCGCCTGCCGCAGCACAGTGGCAAGGTCGGTGGCCGCTGTCAGGATGCGCACACGGCCGCCGTGGGTGTCGGTGACCGTCGTGAAATGCAGCGCCGACCCGGTAAACCCGATCGAGAGCGCCAGCGCCGCACCACCGCCCAGCAACGCCCCCCATTTGGGGACGAGCAGCGCCGCCGCGCGGAGGATATGCTCTTTGGTTTTCAGTGATAAAGCCATAGAAACTCCTTGCAGAATCACACAAAAAGTGCCGACCCGGCCAGCGGATCGGCACCATAAATGCTGGGGTAAAAGCTTTTGCTGCGCAGCAAGAAATCAGCGCTTGCTGAACTGGGGAGCGCGGCGGGCAGCCTTCAGACCGTACTTCTTACGTTCCTTCATACGAGGATCGCGGGTCAGGAAGCCAGCCTTCTTCAGGGTGGAGACGCAGCTCAGGGTTGAACTGCAGCAGGGCACGGGACAGGCCGTGGCGGATAGCGCCAGCCTGGCCTGCGCAGCCGCCGCCAACCACGTTGACGACGACATCGAACTTGCCCTCGTTCTCGGTCAGGACCAGGGGGCTGTTAGCGAGCAGCTTCAGGGTCTCCAGACCGAAGTAATCGTTGATGTCACGACCGTTGATGGTCATTTTGCCGGTGCCGTTGTAAACGCGAACGCGGGCAACGGAATGCTTACGACGGCCGGTGCCGTAGAAATAAGGTTTGGTTTCGTACATCTTCTATTGCACTCCTCACTCAAATCTCAACAGCTTCGGGCTTCTGAGCAGCATGGGCATGGTCAGCAGCCTTGTAGCAGTGCAGGCGGGTCATAGCCTTGGCGCCGATGGTGTTAGAGGGGATCATGCCCTTGACAGCGTAGGTCATGGCCTTGTCGCTGTTCTCAGCCATCAGGGTCTTGTACTGGGTCTCCTTCAGGCCGCCGATCCAGCCGGAATGAGTGCGATGGAACTTCTTCTCCAGCTTCTTGCCGGTCAGGACAGCCTCATCGCAGTTGATGATGATGACATTGTCACCGCAGTCAACATTGGGGGTGAAAGTGGTCTTGTTCTTGCCGCGCAGGATGACAGCAGCCTTGGCAGCAACGCGGCCGAGGGGCTTGCCGGCGGCGTCGATCACATACCACTTGCGGTCAGCCATTTCAGCGGGCTTAGCGAGAGTCGTGCTCATAGTAGGAACCTCCATTGAGAAATTAACACGTCCGTCTTGTAACGGTATTTAACAGCGCCCGGCGGGGCGCTTTTTCGCGCAAGTGTGATTATAGCAGAAAAGCCGTGCAGAGTCAACGGTTTTTGGCAAGAATTTTAATTTATTCCGTGCTTACTCTCAAATACTCTTAAATGCTCTTGTTTTCTCTCGTTTTCAAAGTTCCTATTTCAGAAAATTTTACGCAGCGGCGTGATGCGCTCCTTGCCTTCCCCCGCGGGGGAAGCCTTTTTGCACCAACAAAAAACCGCCCTGCGGCGTTTTGCTGCAGGGCGGTTGGTTTGCTTTTACTGCTTGATCGCATTGACGATGCGATTCAGGTCATGCTCGTCCTCGCAGACGATCTTGACGGGGTGGCTGTAATCCAGGCTCATCATGCCCAGAATGCTCTTGGCATCGGCGATGCTGCCCTTCATGTCATGCACGCCGACATCGTTATAGCACTTGGCGGCAGCAGACACGATTCCCTTGACCTCAGTAAAATTGGAAACCTTGACTTGTTTCACCATAATAAATGACCTCCGAAATAATCCCACGCAATCTGCCGCATCTTCAGCACCGGTGTCCGGGGCGGAACCGGGCGTGCAGCCCTGCGGTAAGGAGGTGAGCCACCATGCTCTATCCGCTCCTTACATTGTGCATTATAGCACAATTATGTGCCGTTTCTTTGTTCACAATGCACAAATCCGATTTTTTCCATTTCCTGCACAAAAGAGAAAATCCTTCATTTTGGCTTTTGGTCAGAATGACAGCTTTTGGCTGGGTCGGGGGTCGTTTGTTCACACCATTTATGTTTTTAAAGTTGTTTTTTTATGTTTTTTGAAAGTATTTGTCGTTTTTCGATGCCATTGTATGACATGTCCCTCAAAAATTCATACCCCGTGTAAATTCGCGTGCAACAATTGTATATGTTCGTGCCGGTTTAGTATCAGTTTTGCTGCGGCACACCCTTCATGGTCAGGGCAATGCGCTTTTTGCCGGTATCCACGCTCAGCACCTTGACGCGCACGATGTCGCCCACCTTGAGCAGCTCGCGCGGGTGCTTGATGAATTTATCACTGATCTGGGACACATGGACGAGGCCGTCCTGATGCACGCCGAGATCGACAAAGGCACCGAAGTCGATGACATTGCGCACGGTGCCGGTCAGCTCCATGCCGGGCTTGAGGTCGTCCAGCCCCATGACATCGCTGCGCAGCAGCGGCTTGGGCAGGCTGTCGCGGACATCGCGGCCCGGCTTGCAGAGCTCGGCCACAATGTCGTTCAGGGTCGGCTCGCCCACGCCCAGCAGCGCACAGAGGGTCCCGGCGCCCTTGGCCTTGACGGCGCCGGGCAGCCCCGCCAGCCGGTCAGTGCCGATCTCAGCGGCCGTGTAGCCGCAGGCGTCCAGCAGCGCCTTGGCGGCCGCGTAGCTTTCGGGGTGGACGGCGGTCGCATCCAGACGGTTCTTTGCCTCAGGCAGCCGCAGGAAGCCCGCGCACTGCTCATACGCCTTGGGGCCGAGGCCCTTGACCTTTTTCAGCTGCGCGCGGGAGGTGAACGCCCCCTCCTCCTCACGCCATGCCACGATGTTTTTGGCCGTGGCCGCGCTGACGCCCGCCACGCGGCGCAGCAGCGGCGCAGAGGCGGTGTTCAGGTCCACGCCGACACTGTTCACGCAGTCCTCGACCACGCCGTCCAGCGTCTCGTTCAGCCGTTTCTGGGGCATGTCGTGCTGGTACTGGCCGACGCCGACCGCCTTGGGGTCGATCTTGACCAGCTCGGCCAGCGGGTCCTGCAGGCGGCGGGCAATCGACACGGCGCTGCGCAGGTTGACATCATACTGCGGGAACTCCTCAGCGGCCAGCTTGGACGCCGAATAGACCGAGGCACCGGCCTCGCTGACGACCATATACTGCAGGTGCAGGTTCTTTTCCTCGGCCAGCTCGCGGATGACCTCGGCGGCAAATTCTTCCGTCTCGTGGCCGGCCGTGCCGTTGCCGATGGCCATGACCTCGACACCGTTCTTCAAAACCATCGCCTTGATGGTCTTTTTTGCCTGATCCACCCGCTTGAACTCAGGCACAGGGTAGACGACATTCGTGTCCAGCACCTTGCCGGTGGGGTCAACGACCGCCACCTTGCAGCCCATGCGGTAGCCGGGGTCCAGCCCCATGACCGTTTTGCCGCGGATGGGCGGCTGCAGCAGCAGCTGGCGCAGGTTGTCGCCAAAGACCTTGATCGCACCCTCAGCGGCGGCGGCCGACAGCTCGCTGCGCAGCTCGTTTTCAAGGCTGGGGTGGATCAGGCGGCTGTAGGCATCGCGGGCGGCGGCATCCACAACCGCCGCGCTGGCACCGCCGGTCTTTTTGCGGGCAAACATCCAGCTGACAATGCCCGCTGCGCGCTCGGCATCGACCTGAATGCCGACCTTCAAAAGCCCTCGCGCTCACCGCGGTCCAGTGCCAGCACACGGTGACCGGGGATCTTGTTCAGCGGCTCGGCAAAGTCGTAATACTGGGCGTAGACGCTGTCCTCGTCCTTGGCCTTGGCGCTGGCGATGCGGCCAAACGCGCGGTAGTAGCGGCGCAGCTCGGCGCGGCAGGCAGCATCATCGGAGACAGCCTCGGCAATGATGTCCTGCGCACCCGCCAGCGCGGCGGCGGCATCGGGCACCTCCTCGTTCAGGTAGTCGGCAGCGGCCTTTTCGGGGTCGAACGCGGCGTCCTGCTTCAAAATCGCATCGGCCAGCGGCTGCAGGCCGCGCGCCTTGGCAATGCTGGCGCGGGTCTTGCGCTTGGGCTTGTAGGGGCGGTAAAGATCCTCGACCTCGGCCAGCGTTTTTGCCTTGGTCAGGGCAGCGGTCAGCTCGGGCGTCATGGCACCCTGCTCGGTGATGGAGGAGGTGACCTCGTCCTTGCGCTTATCAAGGCCGCGCAGATATTCCAGACGGTCGCCCAGATCGCGCAGCACCTGATCGTCCATCGAGCCGGTGGCCTCCTTGCGGTAGCGGGCGATGAACGGAATGGTATTGCCCTGATCGATCAGCTCGATCGCGCCCTGCACATTTTTGACGCTCAGGTTCAGTTCTTGTGCTAATTGTTCAGCATGGTTTGGCATGGGTGGGTTCCTCTCTTGTCAGGTTTAAAATATATCTATTATCACGCTTTTATTTTGCTCTGTAGGGAGGGGTCTTGACCCCTCCGTTGAAACTTGGCGGCTACCGCCGCACTGCCCGGAGCGGTCAAGACCGCTCCCTACAAATCGCACCGTAAGGTTCAGTGCTATGAAAAAGCGGCAAAGTCCCTCTGGCAGCTTACGCCTGCTGCCGCTTTGCCCTCTTTCTCAAAATCAGCAGGTATATTCCATGCGCCGCGATCCCCGCCACACTCACAATGGCCGATACCTTCAGCCCCGGCGTATGGTAGGTAAATTCTATCTCATTTTCCCCGGCAGGCACATACACGGCCATCATGCCGTTATCGACCTTTTCGATGGCGGCTGGCTCGCCGTTGACAGCGGCGGTGAAGCCATCGTCATAGGGCACGCTGAAAAACACCAGCGCATCGGTATCATAGGCGGTTTTGGCGGTAAAGCCGGTTCTTGTGGCGGTAAACTCCGCCACGGCGGCCGCGCGGCGGTCGGCACAGTCGGCGGCGTAGGCCTCCTCGCTGCGGCGGGTCAGTTCCGCATCGGGCAGGGGGCGCAGCAGGCTGCCGAAGGCCGAGATCTGATCCTCATCCAGCAGCAGGGCGCGGCAAAGGATCTGGGCGCGCTCCTCCTCCCCCACCCGCTCCAGCTGGTCGGCGGTCACATAGTAGTCATAGGTAAAGCCCATCGGCACCCAGTTTTCATTCTCATAAATCAGATAGGCGTCTGTTTCGGCGTATTTTGTCCAGCCGGGCAGGGCCTGTTTCTCCCAGTCGCTCACCTTGTCACGGGCGGTCAGCGTGTAGCGCACGCTGAGCAGGCCACGCAGCGCGTAGTTGGCAGCGTCCGGCTTGGAATTGACATCGCGCTTGACGCCCACAGCGGGGTAAAACTCCATGATGCTCGGGGCTACGGTCGAGTTGAAGAACTGCAGGCAGCTGCGGTCGAACCACAGCCCCAGATTGTTGTGCGCGCCGTAGGCATCGATCCGGTAGAAGGCATCGTCCGGCAGGGCGGCCGCGACTGCATCGGCGGAGTCGTATGTCTCGGCAATAAGGCTGCCGTCCACATCCCACTGGGCGTATTTCGTCAGGGAGAGATGCAGCGAGCCGTACACAAGGCTGAAGCCCAGCACACCGGCCAGCAGGACCCGGCTCCACTGCCGCTTGCGGCGGCAGAAATGCCAGAGCAGCCCAAAAAGGACGATGCCCAGCACCGTCACGCCGAACAGCGCCCAGAACCGGGCAGGCTCCTCCAGCACGCCAAGGCAGAAATTTCCGTCACTGTCCTTGTTGGGCAGCACGGCAAAGACCGCCGCCGTCAGCGTGATGAAGGTCGTCAGCCCAAAGGCGCGCGGCAGGCTGCGCTCGGCCAGGGGCGGGCGGGAGAGCAGGCAGCAGGTAGCGCCGCACAGCACAAGGATCGGCATATAGTACCAACGGGCGTAAAAGCTGGAATTAAGGGCGTAGAACGCGCTGTTCAGCACCGGCACAAAGGCGCAGACCACGCAGACCTTCAAAATACGGGTGAAGGGGTGGCGGTCCTGCGTGCGGCAGAAGGCCAGCCCGCCCGCAGCGCCCACCAGCGGCAGATAGGCCGTCAGGCTTGTATGCTTGAGGATGCCCTCCTGAAACATATCCTTGAAATAGGGCGCGTCCGGCATCAGAAAGGGGCTGTAAAAAATAGCCCCGTACTGCTGGGATTTGCCGTAGAACAGGTAGCCGTACCCAGTAAACGGGTCGATGGTGCGCGGGTTCTGCAAAAGCGAAAGCCCGGCGGGCAGCAGCAGCAGACAGCCGCACGCGCAGCCGAGCGCTGTCTCCCACGCAAGGGCGGCAAAGCGGCGCAGGCCGATCCTGTACCGCCGCCCTGCGACCATACAGAAAAAATAGATGATGAGGAACACCGCCTGCCCGGCAAAGAAGAAATAGTTGTTGAGCAGGTTGAGCGCGACCCAGAACGGGAAGCGCCCCTTTTTGCCGTCGATGGCGGCGTCATCCAGCGCAGCCAGCAAATAGGGAAAGAGCGCCACAACATCCAGAAAGTGGTTGAAGAAGATGTTGTAGATGCTGAACCCCGAAAACGCATACAGGCAGCCGGCCAGCATCGACCAGCCTTCCTCCCGCACCCAGCGGCGCGCCCAGAGGTAGGCACCGCCGCCGGCCACCGCCATTTTCAGGCAGAGCAGCGGCACCATCGCCCACGGCATAAGCCGCGCAGGCACCGCCAGCGACAGCCAGAAAAACGGGCTGCCTAAAAGATAGAACGAGTAGGAGTTTACAAACCCGCTGCCCAGATCGGTAGCCCAGCTGAAGGTGCCGCCCTGCTTGACAAAGGCGTTGGCGTACTGGTAAAAGTTGATCTGCTGGTCGTTAAAGTCCCCTGCATAGTGGAAATACCCGCCGCCCGCAGCCGCATCTATGATGCAGTGCGGCAAAAACAGCAGCACCGCCGTTAAAAAGCAGAGCGCGAACACCCGCCAGTAATTCGATTTTGTATCAGATTTTTTCATAGTACCCTTTATGGGGCCTCACATTTCAAAAAGTTGTGGTATACTGAAAGCAACCCCAGTATACCACAAACCGGAGGTCAAGTGAAGATGAAAACCTATCCGTTCAGTGCGCTGTTCAGCCGCATGAAATACATTACACGGTGGAGCCTGATGCGCAGCACCCGGGCCGAATCGCTGAGCGAGCATACCGCCGATACGGCGATGCTGGCGCACACGCTCTGCCTGATCGGCAAAAGCTGCACCGGCACCGGCGCAGCCCTGCGGCCCGAGGTTGTGGCCACGGCGGCTGTCTACCACGATGCGCCGGAGATTCTGACCGGCGACATGCCCACGCCCGTCAAGTACAAAAACGATGCTCTGCGCACTGCCTACAAGGCAGTGGAGCATGAGAGCGCCCGCGTTATGGCCAGCCTGCAGCCTGCTGAGCTGCAGGCCGAGACGCAGGCCTGGCTGACCGGCAGCGTGCTGAACGATGCCGAGCGCAAGATCCTGAAGGCGGCAGACCGGCTGTCGGCCATCATCAAGTGCATTGAGGAGGGCCGCGGCGGCAACCGCGAGTTTGAGGCCGCCCGCACCCAGCAGATGGACGCCCTGCACGCCATGAACTGCCCCGAAGCAGAATATTTTATCGCGCACATGCTGCCCTGCTATGAGCAGAATCTGGACGAATTGACAAGAGGACGGTTCTGACTGCCTGCGGGGCGTCAGGCACGCCGCCCCCCTACAAGATGGTTTGTAGGGGAGGCATTCATGCCTCCCGGGCCGTTTGCGGCAGCGGGAACACGCACGGGAGGGATGAATCCCTCCCCTACTGTAATTTATACACCGCATCGATCAATGTGTCTACATCGGTAAAATGCTCCAGCATCGAGCAGTAGCGCCGCAGGGCGGCGGCCCCGCGCAGCCCCTTCATATAGTGCATGGCCTGGCTGCGGGCCTGCGGCATGGCGGCCCACTCGCCTTTTTCCTCGCACATTTCATAGATCTGCGCGCGCAGGGTGCTCATGCGCTGGTTCAGCGTCGGCTCGGGCGGGCGCTCCTCGCCCAGAATCGCCGCGCGGACCTGCTCAAACAGCCATGGGTCGCCCAGCGCGCCGCGGCCGATCATAACGCCGTCACAGCCTGTCTCTTTTAATAAGGTGAGCGCACCGTCGGCGGTGGTCACATCACCGTTGGCCAGCACCGGAACGGACACTGCCTGCTTGACAGCCGCGATCGCCGCCGTGTCGATGGGCGGGATATACATCTGCTCCCGCGTGCGGCCGTGTACGGCGATGAGATCCGCACCGTTTGCCTCGACCTGCTTTGCAACCTCCACGCCGGTCAGGTGGTCGGCGTCCCAGCCGATGCGCATCTTGACGGTCAGCGGGGTATCCTCGCCCAGCGCCCGGCGGGCGGCGGCAACCATCTGCCCGCAGAGCGGCGGGTCCAGCAGCAGCCTGCTGCCCGCGCCGCCGCCGGTGATCTTGGGCGCCGGGCAGCCCATATTGATGTCGAGCATATCAAACCGGACGCCCTTTTCCCGGACAAAGAGTATCGCCTTTTCCAGTGTTTCCGGCTCTGCGCCGAAAAGCTGGATGGCATACAGGCCGTGGGGGTGCTTGTCCTGCAAAAGCTCCAGAGATTTGCGGTCGCCGAAGTTCAGCGCCTTGGCGCTTGCCATCTCGCTGACGGTCCAGGCCGCGCCGTGGTCCGCCATTAAATGGCGGCACGCCGCATCGGTCAGCCCCGCCATCGGTGCAAAAACCGCACCTGCGGGGATTTGTAGGTTGCGTAGCTGCATAAAAATATGCCCTTTCTATAAAAATCGCGTTGTAGGGGCGGGGCTCTGCTCCGCCCGTGCAGAGTTGCGGCAAGGCTAAATCTTCGGGCGCATATGGAATGCGCCCCTACGGGTGTAGGGGGCGGCGTCCTCGACGCCCCGCTGACGTTCCCACCGCAACCCGTTCACGGGTTATCACAGCAAGTTCGCCCCTCATCCGGCGCTTCGCGCCACCTTCCCCCTAGGGGGAAGGCTTTTTTGTAATCTATTCTACCATATTTTCCGCAAATGTGGTATACTGAAATGTAGATTGTCTGTAAGGAGAATAGCTTTATGAAACTCATGGTTCTGGACGGCAACAGCCTTGTCAACCGCGCCTTCTTCGGCATCAAGCTGCTGACAACCAAGGATGGCCGCTACACCAACGCCATCTACGGCTTCCAGAATATTCTGCTGAATCTGCTGGCAGCCCACCAGCCCGATGCCGTGGCCATCGCGTGGGATGAGCGCGCCCCCACCTTCCGCCACAATGCCTACGATGGCTACAAGGCCACCCGCCACGGCATGCCGGAGGAGCTGGCCCAGCAGATGCCGGTCCTGAAGGAGCTGCTGACCGACCTCGGCTTTGTGCAGGTCAGCAAGGCCGGCTGGGAGGCTGACGATATTTTAGGCACGCTGGCCGCTGCCTGTGAGGCTGCCGGCGGCACCACGCTGCTGGCGACCGGCGACCGGGACAGCCTGCAGCTGGTGGACGATGCCACGACCGTTCTGCTGGCGACCAACAAGGAGACCATCCCCATGGACCCCGCCGCCATCCGGGAAAAATACGGCATTGAGCCGCCCCAGCTCATTGATGTAAAAAGCCTGATGGGTGACTCGTCGGATAACATTCCCGGCGTGCCTGGCATCGGCGAAAAAACCGCGCTGGCGCTGATCTCGAAATTCGGCAGCCTGCAGGGCGTGTACGACAACATTGAGGACAAGGCCGTCAAGCCCGGCCAGCGCGCCAAGCTGACCGCCAACCGCGATAAGGCTGATCTTTCCTATATGCTGGGCACCATCCGCAGGGATGCCCCCATTGAGACCGACCCCAACGCCTATATCCGCCGCCCCGGTGACCCGGCTGCCGCCGCGCAGCTGCTGGCCGCGCTGGAAATGCACAAGCTGGTCGACCGCTGGGAACTGGAAAGCGGCGCCGCCCCCGCTGCGGCCGCCGACGCCGCCCCGGTACAGGCAGTGGAGCCTTCTCCCCTGCCGCTGCTGCTGGAGGGCCGCTTTTACGCCGCGCAGAATGTCACCAAGACCGGGGACGGCAGCTGGTATCTCGTGCAGGGCAGCGAGGTCTACCTGCCCGACACCGACCGGCTGGCCGCCCTGCTGGACGGTGATGCCGAGATCTGGGCTTTTGACGCCAAGCCCCTCTACCGGCTAGCGCTTGCACACGGCGGCGTCGGCAAGGCGCTGCGCTTTGACGGCAAACTGGCCGCCTACCTGTTGAATCCGTCCGCCAGCGGCTATGAGGTCAAGTCTCTGGCCGCCGAGTACGGCGTACACGCCGCCTTCCACTGTGAAGACGCCCCCGATGCGGGCGTGCTGGCCGGCCTTTGCGACACCCTTGCCGCCGCACTGGACGAGAGCGGCCAGCGCAAGCTGCTGGACGAGATGGAGCTGCCGCTGGCCCGGGTGCTGGCGGACATGGAGCGTATCGGCTTTGCAATCGACGCCGCCGGTATCCGCGCCTTTGGCGACAGCCTACGGGGCGAGCTGGACGGTATCCTGCACAATATTTATACAGAAGTCGGTTACGAGTTCAATGTAAACAGCCCCAAGCAGCTGGGCGAGGCGCTGTTCGACAAGCTGGGCCTGCCGCCGCGCAAAAAGACGGCGCGCGGCTACTCCACCGATGCCGAAACGCTGGAGAGCCTGCGCCCCTACAGCCCGGTCATTGACGAGATCTTAAAATACCGCACCTACGCCAAGCTGCTCTCCACCTATGTGGACGGACTGCTGAACGCCGAGGCCGCCGATGGCCGGGTACACTCGACCTTTATCCAGACCGAGGCCCGCACCGGGCGCATCTCCTCGACCGAACCGAACCTGCAGAACATCCCCATCCGCACCGAGCTGGGCAGCCGGCTGCGCGGTTACTTTGTGGCGGGCGAGGGTGAAACGCTGGTGGACGCCGACTATTCTCAGATCGAGCTGCGCATCCTTGCCCACATCACCGGCGATGAGCACATGCAGCAGGCGTTTTTGAACGGTGCGGACATCCACCGCTCGACCGCCGCCAAGATCTACCACATCCCGGAGAGCGAGGTCACGCCGCAGCTGCGCAGCGCCAGCAAGGCGATCAACTTCGGCATCATGTACGGCAAGGGCGCGTATAGCTTGAGCAAGGATCTGGGTATTTCGGTCAAAGAGGCGGACAGCTTCTTAAAGACCTACCTTGACACCTTCCCGAAGGTGGACAGCTATATGAAGGACTGCATCGCCCACGCCAAGGACAAGGGCTATGTGGAAACGCTGTTCGGCCGCCGCCGCGCCCTGCCGGAGCTTGCCAGCTCCAACTTTCAGGTGCGCGCCAGCGGGGAGCGGATGGCCCGCAACACGCCGATCCAAGGCACGGCCGCCGACATCATCAAGCTGGCGATGGTCCATGTCTGGCAGCGCCTGCGCGAGGAAAAGCTGCAGGCCCGCCTGCTTTTGCAGGTCCACGATGAGCTGATTGTCGAGGCGCCCGAGGCAGAGTGCGATGAGGTAAAGCGCATCCTGAAAGAAGAAATGGAAAACGTTGTGCATTACAGCGTCCCCCTGACGACCGAGGTAGGCACCGGCAAGACATGGCTTGCCGCCCATTAAAACAGCAGCACGACCGTAGGGGCCGGGCATGACCGGCCCGCAGCCTGACGGAGGCTGCACTTTTCCGGGAAAATAGCAATCGAGAAAACGCTGAGGGGCGGGCATGCCCGCCCCCTGCATAGAGGTTTTTGTATGTATGTTTTAGGAATCGAGTCCACCTGCGATGAGACTGCGGCGGCGATCGTGGAGGATGGCCGGAAGGTCATCTCCAATGTGATCTCCACCAGCGTGAAGGAGCAGGCCCTCTACGGCGGTGTCGTGCCGGAGATCGCCAGCCGCCGCCACGCGGAATATATCAGCGCCACCGTTGACAAGGCGCTGGCCGATGCCAATATGACCATTGCCGATGTGGACGCTGTGGCCGTGACGTTTGCGCCGGGACTGATCGGCGCGGTGCTCGTTGGCGTAAACTTTGCCAAGGGGCTGGCCTATGCGGCAAACAAGCCGCTGGTGCCGGTGCATCACCTGCGGGGGCATATTGCGGCCAACTATTTAACGCATCAGGATTTGAAGCCGCCGTTTTTGTGCCTCGTTGCCAGCGGCGGCCACAGCCACATCGTACTGGTCGAGGACTGGTGCCGCTATAAAATTTTAGGCCGCACCGTCGATGATGCTGCGGGCGAGGCCTATGACAAGGTTGCCCGCACGCTGGGCCTGCCCTACCCCGGCGGCCCCAGCGTGGCCGCCGCTGCCCGCGGCGGCGACCCCAAGGCCTACAAGCTGCCTGTCCCCCATGTGGAGGGCAAGTACAATGTCAGCTTCAGCGGCCTCAAGACCGCCGTCATCAATGAGGTCCACAACGCCGAGCAGAAGGGGCAGGGCGTGAATGTGGCTGACATGGCCGCCAGCTTTCAGGAGCGCATTGACCAGATCCTGGCCAAAAAGCTGCTGGCCGCCGCAGCCGACACGAACGCCCAACAGGTGGTTTTAGCGGGCGGCGTGGCCGCCAACGGCCGCCTGCGCCAGCTCGTCAATGACGGCGCACAGAAGCTGGGTGCCCGTGTCTTTTTGCCCGAGCTGAAATACTGCGGCGACAACGGCGCCATGATCGCCGCACAGGGGTATTATGAATTCCAAGACGGGAATTTGGCCGATTGGAGTTTAAACGGTTTGCCAACGCTGCCGATTGATTATCGGTAATCCTTCAACAAAACCTCCGCCCCGCGGTTTTTGAACCGCGGGGCGGAGGTTTTTATCGCTGCATAGGTCCAAAAAGCAGCTTTTTGCCTGTTTTGTTTTGCAGATCCGCTTTGCGCTGCAGATAGTGGAAATAGTCCTCATCCACAGCACAATGATTCTTCCACGAGTACAAATTGCACCGGCGGCAGAAAACGAAATAGGGAAGAAGGTATTGTGCGCCAAGGCAAGACCGCACGCGGGCATACCGCTCTGCCCTGTCCACTCCGTTATTCAGACTGGCCGGGCGATTGTTCAGGTCTACAAAACCGCGTTTGGCAAAGTCCACCTGAATCCCCTCTTTGGCAAAAAGGGGAACCACATCCGCTTCGACCCATTTTCCATGGCAGATTCCCATCCACTGTCCCTTACGGTAGCCATAATCCAGAAAGCGCGCTTCCTCATTCAGTACACAGTAGAACTTATCACGGGGATGGGCTGCCGTCAGTGCATTACAGCGTTCCTCCCAGTCCCACGGGCTGACCTTATGCTGCCAATATTCAGAAAATTTTTCTGTACGCCAAACAGCAGCCTGCAGATTCAGCGTATATCGGTTGCCCGCAGGCAGTCGGCGATAACCGGGATAGCGCCCCACTTCCAGATCGCAGACAGCCTCTGTCACATCGCTGTTAAAATAGACAATATCCCTGTCGGCATCCATCCAGCGGACAATATCCTCCAGCCGTCCAATATCCACCGGCTGACGCAGAAAAAAATCATCCAGCAGCAGCAGCGTGTACTCGGTCTTTACCTGCTTCAAGGCCTCTGTCATCCGCTCACCATAGGTGGGGGCATTGCTGTGTACACAGCGGAGCTTTACACCGTCCAGATGAAATTCCTTTGTTTCTGTATTCAGCAAAATTTCATCTGGCAGCGGCACAAAATAGCGTGTAAGCAAGGTGAAAAATGGCTGCCATAAATCTGCATAGGCATCACAGCTGTTGACCAGCAGTGTCACACGGCTTTGCCAATTTGTATCATTCATTGTCATTTCCCTTTTTTGAAAATGTGGTTCTGCGTCCAGCGGGCGGCACGCATAGCAAAGCGGTTCCATCTCTCTGCTGCCGGCGAGAGCTTTGTCTGCGGCGCATCCTTGCGCAGCGCCGGAATGTCCAGATAACGCGCCTTGCTGCGAATGAGGACAATGCAGGGGAACGGCAGATGATTCCAGTCCTCCGGATAGCAGAAGGCCGGGGACAGCACCCGTATATCCTTACGGAACAGGATATATCGATTGATTTGAGATTCATCATGCCACAGGGCAATGACATTTTTATGCAAATCCTTTCGGATGCGTGCATCCAATGTATGACAAAGCTTCAGAAATGCTTCGGCTGTACCGCCATTGACACCGCCGCAGACATAATATCGCCCCATTCCGTACGGAATGCAGGCTGTACTGCGGGGATTACGGTCATATGTGAACTCGTAGTTAGGCTTGGCATAGAACGAAGGATGCTGTACGACCAGCAGCTTTTCCCCTTTTTCAGCCCGCGGCAGGAACATTTCCTGCGTTACAGGCTGCATGAGCTGCGCATTTGCATTAAAAAAGAAGATATAGTCGAACGCTTTCAGCGCCTGCTCCTGCTTTAGAAATATCTCAAACCGGCGCAATGTCGCAAACGGCCATGAGTAAGCCTCCTGCGGACAGATATGCACCCGGGGCTCTTGCGCACTGGTCAGGTCATCTGCATCGGTAAAGACAAAGTAATGTACCTCGCAGTCCTTCAACAAATATTTCTCAGCACTCTCATAAAACTCAGGCCAGAACACTGTATATTTACCGGTAGCAATATAGAGCACCGCAACCTTAGTCATGGCAAACCTCCGATACCACTGCATTAGGCAGCTCAATAGGCCCCCATGCAGCAGCATTCCACTCGGTCTCGCCCTCCGTCAAGGTATCCACCATACGGAACATCATACCGGGAACCCAATCCTCCACCGTATGGGCACCACCTTCGCCCTGTGTAATTACAGTAAAATAGCTGCCGTATTTGCCGGGTGCCAGCACTGTCAAATCGTACCGCGCCACAAAGCTTGTATACCCCGGCTGCAGATCCAGCCCATACACGCAGGTAGCCGCCAACGGATTCCCGACTTCATCACGCATCTCCAAACGCAGCCCTACATCGCTGGCTGCCTCATTCGCATAGACGCGGTAGCGAACCTGCACAGGCTTACGGCGTTCCAACACTTCATTATCTGTGTCTATCAGTTCCACACTCTGCAGTCGGATATTATCGCGCTTGAACCAGTTATCACGCTTCACCTTCGAATAATCAATAAAGGCCGTTTCCTGCGACTTAGTGGACAAATACAGTGCAATGCCCTCATCGACGCCGCCGTCAAAGACGACCTTGCCCTTGTCCAAAACAATGCAGCGGTCACACAGGTCGCGGATCGTGGCCATGTTGTGGCTGACATACAGCACGGTCTTGCCGTCGCGCTGGGCGGCCTGGCGCATCTTAGTCAGACACTTTTTCTGGAACTTCATATCACCGACAGCCAGAACCTCGTCCATGATCATGATCTCGCTGTCCAGATGGGCCGCCACGCTGAAGGCCAGCTTGACGAACATACCGCTGGAATAGCGCTTGACCGGCGTGTCGATGAAGTCCCGCACCTCGGAAAACTCGATGATCTCATCCATTTTGGCGTCGATCTCCGCGCGGGTCATGCCGAGGATCGCGCCGTTCAGATAGACATTCTCACGGCCGGTCATCTCGGGGTGGAAGCCGGTGCCGACCTCCAGCATCGAGGCCACACGGCCGTACAGGTCAATGTCGCCCTCCGTGGGCGCAGTGACATGGGTCAGCAGCTTGAGCAGCGTGGACTTGCCCGCGCCGTTGGAGCCGATGATGCCCACGGCCTCGCCTTTGTTGACTGTAAAGCTGACGCCGTTCAGCGCCATAAAGGTCGTGCCGATCAGGCGCTGGTCGGTGCCGATCAGGGTGTTGGGGTCCTCCTTGCCGCGCTTACGGGCCCACCAGCTCTGCAGGTCGCCGCGCAGCGTGCCGCCGCCGATCTGGCCGAGGCGGTACTGCTTTTTGACATCCTTGACGCGGATCATCAGTTTATTTTCACTCATCACACGCGCCCCCTTATACGGTATCGACAAAGGTCTTTTCGACCTTGCTGAAAAGCGACAGACCCAGCACCAGCAGCACCGCCGTCCATGCCAGCGATGCCGCCCACATCACGCCCGTCACCTGCCCACTGCCGAAGAAGATATACCGGAAGGTCTCCATCGGTGCGGTCATGGGGTTGGCGATCATGACGCCGCGCAGCAGCGGGTTTTCGATCATCGACAGCGGATAGACCACCGGCGAGCCGTACATCCAGAGCTGCACGCCGAAGGTCACCACGACCATCAGATCGCGGTAGCGGGTGGTCAGGCTCGACACGATAACGCCGCAGCCCAGCCCCAGCAGACCGACCTGCAGCACCAGCGGCACTGCCAGCGGCATCAGCGCCCACTGCGGGCTGACCTCGCCCTTGGCAAGATAGACAAGCAGCAGGGCAAAAAACAGGACAAACTGCACAAGAAAGTTGATCAAGCCTGACAGCATCGTGGAGAGCGGCATCGCCAGCCGCGGAAAATACACCTTGCTGAAGATGTTGGAGTTCGTTGTAAAGGTACCCGACACCTTGTTGATGCAGGCCGCAAAAAAGCCCCACAGCGCCGTGCCGGCCAGATAAAAAAGGATCTGCGGCACACCGTCCGTGGACAGTTGGGCGATTACGCCGAACATAACGCAGTACATAGCCGTGGACAGCAGCGGGTTGATCAGAATCCACGCCGGGCCCAGCACGGTCTGCTTATACATGACATTGAAGTCGCGCTTGACAAACAGCCAGATCAGATCCTTGTAGCGCCACAGCTCATGCAGGTCCACCTGACTCCAGCCCTGAGCCGGGCCGTAGTGAACATGATAATTTTCCAGTTGTGATTTTTCCATGCGCGAAAGCTCCTTTAGTTTTTAGGCGATGCCGCCTTGCCCTTATGCCGCAGAAAGGCCTTGTACACCGGCAGACCCATGCGCAGCAACGCAGCCCGCAGCCACATGCTGCGCTGCCCTGTAGTGCGGGCCAGAAGGCGGTAGGCATCCGCACAGCCGCGGCAGGCGGCGCGGTAGCGGGCCTGCTGGGCCGGGGTGGTCAAATCAAAGCGCTGCTTTTCCGCCAGATTGTCGATGGCATCGTTCAGCAGGCCCTCTGCCCGCAGGCAGTCCCCCCGCCGGGCAAAGCAAGCTGTCCATTCCAGCAGAAATTCAGGCCGATCCAGATAGTTACGGCTCGACCCCGCTGCCATGATGCTGCCCTTGCGCTGCACATAACGATAGCCCGGATAGGCAAGGCAGACGATGGTCCCGCACTGCCCGAGCAGATACGGCAGCAGAAACTGATCCTCATACCGCTTGCCGGGCGCATAGCGCAGCGTGCGGAAAAGGCTGCGTCGGTACAGCTTATTCCATGCGACCACATAGTAGATCCGTGTTTCGGCCAGCGCAAAATAGCGCGCCCAGACCTCGTCCTCGCACAGGACCTCATCCCGGAAGCCGCTGAAATCCGGCTGCGGGAGCGGACGGTTTTCCTCGTCCACATAGGTCAGATTGTACAGCACGAGGTCAGCGTCATATTTCCGCTGAGCCTCCACCGCGCGGCGGACGGCATCCGGTTCCATCCGGTCATCGCTGTCCGCAAAAATCAGAAATTCGCCGCTTGCCGCCTCAATGCCGGTGTTGCGCGCAGCGGAAAGACCGCCGTTTTTGCGGTGTATGACCCTGATGCGTGGGTCCTTTTCTGCCCAGGCATCACACATCGCCGGGCAGCAATCGGGGCTTCCATCATCGACCAGCAGTATCTCAAGATCAGTGTAGGTCTGGCCGATGACGCTTTCAACGCAGGCATCTAGGTAGCGTTCCACCTTATAGACCGGGATAATGACGCTGACAGTCGGCATGGGAAGCTCCTTTTTGTTGGTCGGCGTTTACCGCCGTGCTTTCAGATAGCCCGCAAACACCGGCAGGCCGATGTGCAGGGCGGCAGCGCGCAGCTTCAGCGATGCTGCGCCCTTTTGCGCCGCCAGTGCATCATAGACACGGCACAGCTCCCGCTTGGTTTCGGCAAACTCTGCCCGGTGGCCGGGCTTTGTCAGGTCATAGGCATGCTTATTGCTGTGCAGGAAGAGCGCCGCATCGGTCAGCGCCCCCTCGGCGCGGTCGTACCAGCCGTTCGCCAGAAAATACTCTGCCCGGTGGATATCCCCCCGGGTCATCGCCAAACGCACCTCGTGTCTGGCACCGTCCGTGATGCTGCCTGCATGGCGCAGGACATAGTAGCCCGTATAGGGCAGGCAGGCGATCCTTGTGCAGCCCGCGATAAGGTCGGGCAGCAGGTAGTAATCCTCATGCAGCATGCCCAGCGGGTAGCGGGCATGCGCAAACAGCCGGGCGGCGTACAGCCTGTGCGCCGTGCCGGTGAACTGGTTGATCCATGGCGTGCCGAAGGCGTCCCAGAAGGCTTCCACCCCGAGCAGCGTTTCCTCTGTAAAACGCTCGTTTTCCGGCAGCGGGTGCCGTGCGCCGTCCTCTGTCACGGGGCAACAGTTGCAAAGCACCAGCTCCGCGCCGGTGCGCTCTGCACCTGCCAGAAGTGTTTCCAGCAGGTCCGGCGCAACCGTGTCATCGCTGTCCACCATCGTGATCCAGGGCGCCGCTGCGGCATCCAGCCCCGCATTGCGTGCGCCGGACGGACCCGGGCCGGTCTTGGCCGGGTGCAGCGCATGGATGCGGGGGTCTTTTTCTGCCCATGCATCGCACATCTGCGGGCAGCGGTCAGGGCTGGCATCGTCAATAAGCAGAAGCTCAAAGTCGGAAAAGGTCTGGGCGAGTATACTCTCTACACAGGCGTCCAGCGTTTTTTCCGCCTTGTAGACCGGCACTACAATGCTGACAGTCGGCATTTACTTGTCTCCTTCATCGTCGACGCCGGGCAGATGAATCAGACTGCCCATGTAGGCGTTGGCGTCCGCCGGATGCCACGGCGCAATACCGCTATAGGTCGTAAAGGTCATCTCTCCGAATTTGATGGAGCCATCATTCAATGCATATAGATCAACGCGCACAAAAGGGAATCCCTTGCTCAAAGTGCGGGCGATCTCAACCATCTTTTCCAGATTTTTCGGACGCGGGATGTCATCAGGCTGCTCCAGCGGGGTGAAAATGTTGAAGGGCAGCAAATTCCAGTCCGTATCAAAGCAGACAATCCGCTCATCGGCATCGACATAACGATTCATGATGTAGATGATGACTTTCGGCTCGCCATCAAAGCAACAGAACTTATAATCGTACAGATCTCCGCCGTCATTCTCAATAAACTGCTCGGCCAAAATTTTGGGCTTGATATGCTCATACTGCAATTCCAGTCCGCCGAGGTAGTAGGTAAAGTTCAATTTTGTCCATAGATCAAACTTTTTCTTTGCATCTTCCTTATCCAGCTTCGATTTATCCGGCACAGGATAGTTCCAGCCCGCACCGTGGTTCGTTTTGAGCATAAACTTATCGGGCAACTTGTCAAAGTCGATCTGGTCAAAGCGATCCCAGACGCCCAGCAGCGGAATGAGGTACTCCTCGCCGATCTTCTCCTTGACCCACGCGCGGACAGCATACTTATCCACAAGGTCCTGCTGCTTGTTTAGCCCTCCGTAAATTTTCATCCATTGGGTCTTTTCGCTGAAGGTCTTGGGATGCTCCAGATCAAGCGGCGTGTGGGTGTAGTTATTCTCCAAAAACCATTGCTTCAATGCCGCCGGATAGTCTTTTTCCTGCAGGCAGGCCCAGTAGGCATAGTTTTTGTTTGCGATTTTATGATACTTTGCATAGGTATAGATATATTTTGCGCTGATAATCGGGCCGTTGTGCAAAAGATATTTCAGGCCGCGCTTTGCATTGCGGGGCAGCCAGGTCACGGCGCGGCCGATCCTGTACGATGACGAGCCGTAGACAGCTTCCAGCTCATGGCGCAGGATGTCGGCCTGCTCCTCCGCGGTCAGTTCCTTCATATCTTCCATGCTTCAGCACTCCCCTTTTTTGGTTTTTGCGCGTGCTTCCTCCAGCAATGCGCGAACATGCGGCTTCCAAATATAATGGCGGCAGACTTTCGTCACAAAGAACCAGAACGGATTCTCGATCTCACACCAAAGGCGAGACAGCGCATTTTCATTGTTATAGTTCACAATGCGGCGCAGCCGGCCCGCACGGTAGCGGTCAATGTTCGGCAGGTAGGTCTTAGCCTCCTCCGTCAGCTTGGGGTCGCGGCGGTTTTCAAACAGCTGGGTGTACTCGTACACAGTCCGCACCAGTCCCGCGCCGAAAAGCCCGCGCAGTATGGCCTTTTGCTGGTAAAGCATCAGCGCGTTTAAGATATAGTTTTGATAGACGCTGCGGCGGTGGTAGGTGCTGCCCTCGATCTGGCGGTAGTTGAACATGCAGTCCGGCAGATAGTAGACCCCGCCGTAGGGCAGGAACATATAGGTCAGCATATTGTCAATGATCTGCACGCCGCTGGTGTAAGGATCTATCCCCTGCAGCCCGACATTGCGGAACATCATGGCATTGGTGTGGATATAGAAAAAGCTCCAATACTCTCTGGCCGTCAGCGCACACTCCCGGACAGGCTTTTCGATGGGCTGTGTCCTGCCGGTGCTTTCCCAGTAATAGCAGCCGTTGTGGCCGCAGGCCACATATCTGTGCGCAGTGTCTGCATCCAGAATATCCGCCTGCTTCTGCAGCTTGCGGTCATCGGTATAAAAGTCATCGCCGTCCAGATAGCAGACATACTGCCCCTTTGCCTCATAGAAAAGCCGCCCACGGATTGCGTTCATCCGCTGGATGCGCTCATTGCCCTCATATTTTTTGCCCGGTATGCGGTCCATAACGAATACCCGCACACGGTCGGGGTATCTTTTTTCCCAACCGCGCAGGAGCTCTACGGTCCCGTCCTCGGAGCCATCATCCGCGCAGAGGATTTCGACCGGGAAATCCGTTTTCTGGGCAAGGACGCTTTCCATTGTCTGATCCACATACGGTGCCAAATTGTAGAATGAGATCAGTACACTGACCTTGGGCTGCTGCATGACAAACTCCTTATCCGTTCAACACCTCAAACCAGAGCAGACCGTTTTCGTCCGGCTCCGGCTTGAGGGGGGTATATCCCTGCTTTGCATAAAAACGGCAGGCCCGCACATTCTGCGGAGCAACGCACCAGTAGATACGGCGCAGCCCCAGCTGCGAAAAGCCGAGCTGCAAAATTGCCTGCATTCCCCATGCGGCCACACCATGGCCCATGGCACAGCGCCGCACCGCAATGGCAAACTCAGCCTCCCCACGGTCTGCATCGCGGTTTTTCAGGCTTACCGTTCCCTGATAAATACCCGCCCCATCTGCCACCGCGCGGTGGAGACTGGGGGTATCCTGCTGTGCCGCAGCAATAAAGCGCTCACAATCCGCAAGCGTCATGCCTGAAAAATCAGCACGCATATACCGCACCGCGTCCGGATCATGCATCCATTCCAGCATGAGGGGGGCATCCTGCGGCTGTAAACAACGAAGCTGCATCATTCTTCTTCCACCCACCGGATAAACTCATCATAATCCCGGATATAATCCTCTGCCTCGTAGTAGGAATCCGCGGCAACACAAAGCACAGAGTTTTCCTGCTGCCAGATCATCTCCCGCCACATATTATGCTCGACGATCAGCCCCTTGGCGGGATCGTTGAGCAGGACTTCGCTCTTTTCGTGACCATCGTCCAACCGGATCAGGATGCTGCCGTAGGGGCACCACAGCACCTGCCGCAGTGCCTTGTGGGCATGGCCGCCGCGCTGGGTGCCCTGCGGCGCACCGTGGATATAGTAGATGCGCTTGATGTCAAACGGCACATCGCGGCTGCCCTCAAATACCGAGAGCGTTCCCTGTCCTTCCGCCGTGACGCTTTTCATATGGATTGTCTGGATAATCATAGTGGACGCCTTTCTCACTTTTCCGCAAACGCGCAGATGGCGCGCAGGATGGTTATGTCGCCGTTTGTGGGCGGGGTCCATGCACGCTGCGCTTTTTTGAAGGGGGCGCTCTGCGGCACGATGAGCCGCCCGACCAGCCCCCGGACCAGCCGGGATTTCCTGCGGTCATTGAAGTAGTATTCATAGGCCAGCCGCACCGTGAGGTCGCGGGGGAACTTCTCCCGCAGCAGCGCAAGCATGGCGCGCCATTCGCCCAGCATCCGCTCACGGGCGCGGGCATCGGTCGAAACACCGCCGCCGTACTCATACCAGACGGTCAGGCGGTCATAGCGGGTGATCTGTATCCCCTGCACGGCGAACATCCGCAGCGAAAAATCCTCCGCCAAGCGGACGCGCCCGGCCATTGTATCCATCGCGGTCTGCAGCAGCGCCCGCTCATACACAAGGCCCGCGCCGCTGATGCCGTCATCATAGAGCAGCAGATTGCGGCGGACGGTCCTTGCATCGTAGTGCGCCGGGTCGTAGGGGGTACGGTCAAAGGGGGTCTCGCCCGGAACCGGGTGCGGGTCGCTGCCCGGCGCAAAGTAGGCCTGCCGGCCGAAGGCCACGCGCGGCGCATCTGCCTGCAGGCGGCCGAGCCACCAGCGCAGCGTTTCACTGTCATAGAGGAAATCTCCCGGCGAAAGGGTCAGCACCCACCGGGTGGTGACTGCACACAGGGCGTTCTGCATGTTTTTCACAGTGCCGCCGTTCGGCATCAGCTTGACGGTCTGCACATCGGTGATGCCGTGGGCTGCAAGATATGCGCGGCTCTCGGCAAAATAATCCTGCGGTGAACCGTCATCCCCCAGCACCACGGCGAAATCGCGGGTGTCCTGCATGGCCAGTGCCGCCAGTGTGCGCCGCAGCGCCCCGGCGTCCGGGCGGTATTGCAGGATGACGATGGTGAGTTGCGGCACAGTGGGCCTCCTTTCGGCTTCACAAATGTACTAAAGGCAGCGATGCCCCGTCAGGTTTGCCGCTGCTTATCCTTCCATCCGCCCCATCTTCCCGTTCCAGAAATCCACGGCGCCTCTGAACGCGCCGTAGCTGCGTCCCTTTTTTCGTCCAAGCGCCTTTGTCAGCGCGTAGCGGGCCGCGCCGGTGAGGAGCGGCAGAATCGTTTTCAGCCTTGCATAGGCGGTGCTTCTGCCCTTGCAGGTCAAATACAGTGTGTTGCGCGTGATGTAATACACCGACAGCATACCGCCGGCACTGCCGCCGGCCTTATGGTGGATGACCGCATCGGGCAAAAACCACAGCGGCACGCCCGCGCGGGTCAGCCGCAGGCAGTAATCGACATCCTCGCAGTACATAAACAGCGTTTCATCGAGATAGCCGACCTGTTCAATGACCGCGCGCGGCAGCAGCACACAGCAAAAGGTGATAAAGCTGACCTGCTTTTTCTCCGCAAAGCGCGGGCCGTCCTTTTCATGGCCGCCCAAATGCTTCACCCTGCCGGTCTTGGGGTCCAGCGCGCCGCCCGCAAACCAGATCTCGTCCGGCGGGTCCATAAACAGCATCTTCGGGCAGCTGACCGCCCCGGCCGGGGTTTCGGCCAGCAGCTTTTCGAGAAAATCCGGCCGTGCGGCCGTGTCATTGTTGAGCAGCAGCGCAAAATCACAGCCATCGGCCAGCGCGCGGCGGATCCCGATGTTGTTGGCCGCCGCAAAGCCGACATTCCGCTGCTGCGGCAGAAACACCGTGTTCGGCGGCAGTTTGTCCTGCAGCTGCGCCACCGAATCATTGGGCGAGGCGTCATCGATCAGGATGATCTCAAAATCGGTAAAGGTCTGCCGCTGCAGGCTTTCCAGACAGACCAGCGTGTCCTGCCAGCCGTTGTAATTGGAGATGATGATTCCGACCTTCGGCATGGTTTACCCCTCATACTCGTTCACGGCGTCAATGACTGCCTGCACCTGCGCCTCGGTCATGCCGTAATACATCGGCAGGCTCAGCTCGGTGGCGGAGATCTCCTCTGCCAGCGGCAGTGCGCCCTGCGCAAGGCCCAGCTCCCGGTAGGCCCCCTGCAGATGGATCGGTGTCGGGTAGTGCTTGTTCGTGCCGATGCCGCGATCTGCCAGATGCTTTTCCAGCGCATCGCGGGTCTTGCAGCGCACGGCAAAGATATGCCAGACATGCTCACAGCCGGGCTGCACGGTGGGCAGCGCCACGGCGGGGTTGTGTATCCCGGCGAGGTAGCGCGCGGCGATGCGGCGGCGCTCGGCGTTCATGGCATTGAGATGCGGCAGCTTGGCCGCCAGAAAAGCGGCCTGCAGCTCGTCCAGACGGGAGTTCTGTCCTTTATAAATATGGTGGTATTTGTAGTCGCTGCCGTAGTTGCCCAAGGCGCGGATCTTCTCGGCCAGTGCATCGTCATTCGTTGTCACGCAGCCTGCATCGCCCAGCGCCCCCAGATTCTTGCCCGGGTAGAAGCTGAACCCGGCGGCATCGCCGAGGCTGCCCGCCCGGCGGCCCTTGTAGACTGCGCCGTGGGCCTGTGCCGCATCCTCAATGACCTTGAGACCATGTTTTTTTGCAATAGCGTTGATTTCATCCATCGGGGCACACTGGCCGTAGAGATGCACCGCCATGATGGCCTTTGTGCGCGGCGTGACGGCGGCCTCGATGCGGGCGGGGTCGATGTTATAGCTTGCAAGCGTGGGCTCGACCAGCACGGGGGTCGCCCCGGCGTAGCTGATGGCCAGCACCGTTGCAATAAAGGTGTTGGAGGGGGCGATGACCTCATCGCCCGGGCCGATGCCCATCGCCTTGAGGATCAGCACCAGCGCGTCCAGTCCGTTGCCGCAGCCGATGCAGTGCCTGACGCCGCAGTAGGCGGCAAATGCCTTTTCAAAGGCGGCATCCTCGCGGCCGCCGATGTACCAGCTGTTGTCCAGCACGCGGGCAAACGCCCCGCGCAGCTCGGCATCCAGCTCCCGCTCCATCGGGCGGAAAGAGACAAACGGCACCGTGACAGGGATCTCGGACATAGAGTGACACCTCATTTTAAACAGCAAATTTATCGTAGGGGCGCATTTCACATGCACCCGTGCAGCCTGCGGCAGCGATGCAGACGGATACGGCATCCGCCCCGCACGGCACCCGCACCGCCGCGCTTACCCCGCAAAAGGGCGTACACGACCTACTATATCGTCTTATTATACAACAAAATATACCCTTTCGCAACACAAAAGAGGGCACCGCCCAAAATAAGCGGTGCCCCTGACAATACCTTAGTTTATTCGTTGTTTTCCTTCGGGGCGCGGGTGGCGCACTCGGGGCCGCAGCTGCACTCGTCAATGCTCACATGGTCCGCGCAGCAGCAGCGTCCCTCCAGATAGCGGCAGCCCTTGTCGTCACAGTGGATGTCGGTTTCCGGCGAGGCGGGCGGGTTGTCGGTGGCGACATTGCCGCATCCCTCGCTGTTGCGGTAGCTGCTGCAGACAGCATCCCCGGGGCCGGTGTGGCGGACCTGAATGCTGTTCAGGCAGCAGCAGCCCGCCTTATTATGGCAGCAGTCATACTGCGCACAGTCAAGATAGTTCATAGCTAAACACCTCCGTGCCAACAGTATGCGCAGGGACAGGGGTGTTTATGCAGGGACATTCGTTCAAAAGAGCGCTTGCCTCAGACTACCGCCCGCTCTGCCTTGAGTGCCCGCTCATACTCCCGGAGGAAGGCGGTAAACCCGGCCCTGTCGGCGGCATCGGGGGTCACGGTCGTGCTGCTGGCCCCGGCAAAGACGCGGGTCTTGAGGTAGTCGGCCAGCGTCTCACCCTCGGCGCGGTGCAGGCGGTAGGCCGCAAGCAGGGCCATGCCGTAGGGGCCGCCCTCGCCCGCCGTCTCCATGCAGGTGACGGGTGCGCCCGCCGCCGCTGCCAGATACCGCTGGGCAACGCCCGGCGTCTTGAACAGCCCGCCGTGGCCCAGCAGGGTATCCACGGCCACATCCTCGTTCTTCAAAATTTCCAGCCCCATAGCCAGCGTGGCAAAGGCCGAGTAGATGTTGGCCCGCATGAAGTTGGCCAGCGTAAAATCAGCATCGGGGCGGCGCAGCAGCAGCGGCAGGCCCGCGTCAAAATGGGTCACGCTCTCGCCGGAGAAGTAGTTCACCGGGGTCACGCCGCCGCAGTCGGGTGCGCCCCTGAGCGACTCATGGAACAGCTTTGCAAAAAGCGTCCCCTGATCGACCTGCGCCCCGCAGAGAGCCGCGCTCTCGGCCAGCAGGCTGACCCATGCGTTCAGATCGCTTGTGCAGTTGTTGCAGTGGACCATGGCCACAGCCTCGCCGCTGGGGGTCGTGACCATGTCGATCTCGGGGTAGACGCGGGAGAGCGGCTTTTCCAGCACGACCATTGCAAAGATGCTGGTGCCGGCGCTGACATTGCCGGTGCGCGGGGCCACGCTGTTCGTGGCGACCATGCCGGTCCCGGCATCCCCCTCCGGCGGGCAGAACGGCACGCCGGGCTGCAGTGTCCCCGTGGGGTCCAGCAAGCGGGCACCCTCCGCCGTCAGCGCACCGGCATCGGCACCGGCGGGCAGCACTGCGGGCAGCAGCTCGGCCAGCTCACGCCCGAAGCCGTGACCGGCGATCAGGCGGCTGCAGGTCTTGAGCATTTCGGCATCATAGCCGCCGGTGGCGCTGTCGATGGGGAACATGCCGCTGGCATCGCCCACGCCCAGCACTTTTTGCCCGGTAAGCTGCCAATGGACATAGCCCGCCAGCGTTGTAAAGAAGGCCAATTCGCCCAGATGTCCCTCCCCATTGAGAAGCGCCTGATAGAAATGCGCAATGCTCCACCGCTGGGGAATGTTGAAGCCGAGCGCCTCGGTCAGCTCGGCCGCTGCCGGGCCGGTCATCGTATTGCGCCATGTGCGGAAGGGCACCAGCAGACGGCCGGCCCCATCAAAGGCCAGATAGCCGTGCATCATTGCAGAGATCCCGATGCAGCCCACCGTTGTAAGGGGCTGCCCGTATTTCGCCTGCACATCGGCGGCCAACGCGGCGTAGGCGTGCTGCAGGCCGGTATGCACAGCCTCCAGCGGGTAGGTCCAGACGCCGTCCTTCAGCTGGTTTTCCCAAGTGAAGTCCCCCTGCGCCACCGGGGCATGGCTGCCGTCCACCAGCACCGCCTTGATGCGGGTCGAGCCGAATTCAATACCGAGTGCGCACTGTCTGAGGTCGAGCATGGTATCACTCCTTGCCAAATTCTGTCTGTTTTGTATGCGGGCATTCTGCCGCCAGTATCGTGCTTTTATTATAACAGACAGCGCGGCCGCCGACCAGTGCCTGCTGTTTTAAAAGGTGGATTTTTGTTCAAAAAAGTGCAGTCGGTCCTGCAGGGATTTGTAATAGAGCCTACCGTGGCAGAGACCCTCATACCGCGGGTCTGCCATCCGGCTTTTAAGGCAGCACCGCACAATTCCCGCCTTGCCACAAAAAAAATCCCCCCAGAAGAATGCCGCAAACCAACTTGGCTGCGTCATTTTCCAGGGGGATTTGGTTGGGCCGGCCGGATTTGAACCGACGGATGGAGGAGTCAAAGTCCTCTGCCTTACCGCTTGGCGACGGCCCATTATAAAAAGAAAAGACCGCGCAGGAACGGGCCTGAACGGTCTTTGGTGGGGTGCCTAGAGAGATTCGAACTCTCGGCCTCCAGAGCCACAATCTGGCGCGCTAACCAACTGCGCCATAGGCACCACATAATGCGCCCGAAGGGACTCGAACCCCCGGCCCACTGCTTAGAAGGCAGTTGCTCTATCCAGCTGAGCTACGGGCGCTTATTGCGGGTTCTGCCCACAAGGGACATACTGCGTAAGTTATTATAGCAACGCAATCGGTCTTTGTCAAGCTTTTTCGGTAAGTTTTTTACAAAATCGGCGGTTTTTGCTCTACAAAGTACACCTCATACCATTCTATAAAGCAGTAAAACGCCCATATCTTCGTCATAGCGTTTGTTTTCCCTGCCCGGTGGTCATCCAGCAGGGCGCAGAGCGCCCCGGTGTCAAAAAAGCGCTCGGCCGCCGGGCCGGTGAATTTGGCCTTCACCCGCGCATAGTATTCGTCCTGCCGCAGCCAGTCGGCCAGCGGCACGGGGAACCCGCGCTTAGGCGCGCCAGCCAGCGCCCGGGGCAGGCGGCGTGCCGCAGCGGCGCGCAGGGCGATTTTGCCCCGCCGCGCGGTACAGCGGTACCGCCGGGGCAGCCCCAGCGCCACAGCCAGCACCCGCCGGTCCAAAAACGGCACCCGCAGCTCAAGGCTGTGGGCCATACTCATCCGGTCCGCCTTGCGCAGAATGTCCCGCGGCAGCCATGTCTGCAAATCCACCCACTGCAGGGCCGTCGGCTCATCCAGACTGCGCACCTTATCAAAATACGGCTTGCAGCGGCGGGCCGGTTCGGGCGTGTTGGGCGAGCGCTTCAAATATTTATCGCGCTCCTGCGGGGTCTCAAACACATAGTTGGCACGGGCGCAGCGCTGCCAGCGGGGCTGTGCGCCCCGGCGCAGAAAGCCGCACCCCGGCAGCAGTGCGGCCAGCGCACGGCGCAGCGGGCGCGGCATCCGCTGCCAGCCCTCGGCCCAGACGGCCTGCCGGTACAGCGGGTAGCCGCCGAACAGCTCATCCGCCCCTTCGCCCGACAGCACCACTTTTACACGCTGCCGTGCGGTTTTGCACAGAAAATACAGCGGCACCTCCGCCGGGTTGGGCATCGGCTCGTCAAGATACCACTGGATCGCGCGGTTGGCGTCAAAGAACGCCTCGGCCGTAACGGTCGTTTCGGTCAGTGGCACGCCCAGCGCCGCCGCAGCCGCGCGGGCGGCGGGCAGCTCGGAATATTTTTCCTCCCGATAGCCGACCGAAAAGCACTGCACCGCAGGCTGGTTGCGCGCCGTCTCCCGCACGACCAGCGAGGAATCCACCCCGCCGGAGAGAAAGCACCCGACCTCCACATCGGCGATGCGGTGGGCGGCGGCGCTGTCCGCCAGAGCATCGCCGATCGCTTGCGCCCAGCTGCGCAGGCTGCGGCCCCGCTGCACCCGAAAGCGCGGCGCGGCGTAGCGCTGCAGGGTCACGCGGCCGTTTTGCCAGCACAGCGTATGGGCAGGCGGCAGCTCATACACGCCCGCAAACAGTGTTTCCCGGTCGGGCAGGTACTCCATGCTGAGCCAGTCGGGCAGGCGGGCCTCGTTCAGCTGCTTTTCAAAGGCCGGGTGCGCCAGAAACGCCTTGATCTCGCTGGCAAAAAGCAGGCACGCCCCCTTTTGGTAATAGTACAGCGGCTTGATGCCGAAAAGATCCCGCGCGCAGAACAGGGTACCGGCGGCGCGGTCCCACAGAGCAAACGCGAACATCCCGCGCAGATGCCGGGGCAGCGCCGCGCCCCATGCCTCATACCCGTGCAGCAGGACCTCGGTGTCGGAGTCGGTGGCAAAGGTGTGGCCCAACCGGCGCAGCTCTGCGCGCAGCGGCTTATAGTTGTAGATCTCGCCGTTGAACACCACCACAAGGGTGCCGTCCTCGTTGAACATCGGCTGGCCGCCGCCGTTCACATCTATGATCGACAGACGGCGGTGGCCCAGTGCGGCGCGCGTGTCGGCGTAATAGCCCTCGCCGTCCGGCCCGCGGTGGCGGATAAGCTCCGCCATTGCCTTGGCCGTTTGCCGGGCCGATGCAGGGTCAAGGTATTCTGCCGTAAAACCGACGATGCCGCACATGGCTGCTGTCACCCCTTTTCCAATCGCTGTCGCTGCCCCTGCAGCTTGCGGGCATACCCGCATTGCCGCATCACAAACCAGATCCGCCGGGGCGCGCCCTCCCCTGCCGCCAGCAGATGGGCGCTGGCTCTGCCGCGGCGCCGCAGGAGAGCGGCGCGGTGCAGCAGCAGCCTGCTGGGGCAGTGCCGCCGCACCACGCACCACGGCGCAGTGTGCCAGACAGCGGGGCGCAGCTTAGGCGGTGTGACAGAGCCGCAGCAGAGCAGATCCTCCACCAGCGGCCTTGCCAGCGGCGCACCCGCGGCATCACAGTAAAACGATGCGCGGCCCGGGCGGGGGTTCAGCTCAAACAGAACCGGCGTCCCGCTGCGGTCGTACTTCAGGTCAAAGTTGGCGTAGCCGCGCCAGCCCGCCGCCTGCAGCAGCCCCCGCAAGGTGTCCAGCAGGGCGGTGTCCTGCCGGACAGGCTCCACCAGCACGGCGGCATAGTTGCCGGTGCCCTCGGGCGTGCGCTCCTGCAAAAGGGGCTGCCCCTGCACAAGCCACGGCACGCTGCCGTCCCGCGCACAGTAGGCATTCACGACCCCCAGACGGGTATCCGGGCCGGGGATGTACTCCTGCAGGAGCATAGCGCCGCAGTAGCTGCTGCGGCAGACTGCGTCCAGAACAGTGCGCAGCGCGGCGGCGTCCCCTGCCAGATACACCTTGCGTTTCCCGGGAAAACGGCAGCGCGCCCACGCATCGGAGTCTGCCGGCTTGACGATGACCGGCCAGCCAAACGGCAGGTCCGGCACCGTGCCGCCGGGGCAGAATACCACCGTTTGGGGCGTGCGCAGCCCGGCAGCGCGGCAGGCGGCGGCAAAGCGCTGCTTGTCGCTGAGCGCTTCAACGGCATCGGGCGGCGGGCAGGCAAAGCGGTAGGCCCCGCGCAGGGCATCGGCATGGCGTGCCAGCAGGCGGGTGTAGCCGTCCGCACAGGGGACGAGCAGCCGCGTTTTGCCGGGGTGCTGTGCGGCCAGACCGAGCAGCGTGGCGGTGAACACGGTATCCTGCGCAAACGCCGGGTCCTGCACAGCAACGCGGACAAGGCGGCTGCAGGCCAGCGCCGGCAGCGCACGGCGGCAGACGGCAAGGCTGCGGACACCGCAGGTTTCATAAAAGCTGCGGGCCATGCCGTAGACATTGGCATCCCCGCCCAGCAGCACCGGCAGAATCTGCGGCATAAAAATCCCCCCTGTGGCAGTATATGCCGCAAGGGGACGTTTATTCTTTTTGCCTTCTCCCATAGGGAGAAGGTGGCCCCGCAGGGCCGGATGAGGGGCAGGTATACCACAGCCGCCCGGCAAATGGGTTCTGTTGGCAAGGCTGCCCCTCATCCGCCCTCGGGCGGGGCCTCGGGCACCTTCCCCCAAGGGGGAAGGCTTTCTATTATTTCTTCGTCAGCGGCATTTCCTCCGTCCAGACGCCGCCGTTGGTGTCGGTCACCCGCACCACATACTTCGGAATTTCCTTTCCATCGTAGGGCCAGCCATCGGCGGGGGCACCGTCATAAAATGTGCCGCTCCAAACGCCGCCGGTGCGGTCAGCGCCGACATAGCTGTACGACTCCGCACATTGCAGCACGGCGGTGGCGGCAGGCTCGCCCGCATCGCCGTTCAAACGCAGATCGACCTCGACGGCGGCCACCTCCATCCACGCCGGGGCGTCCACCTCCAGCTCCACCGGGTAGCAGGTAAGGGTCAGGTAGTTAGTTTTTCCGGTGCGGCGCAGGTAGTACCCGTAATCAAGGCTGGTATAGCCGGTGGCCCAGATGATCGTTGGCTCGGTCATCTCCTCATTAAAGTTCACGGTGCCCAGCGCTTCGCTTGTTGTAACGCCATCGGCGGTCCACTGCACGCTCAGCGCATAGTTATCCCCGTCTGTAAACACAAGACCGTCCGCCCCAAAGCTGCCGTCGGGCGCGGCGGTCATCTCATACAGCTGCGTATCATCGCCGCAGCGCACGGCCAGCCGTGCGGTCGTGCCCGCGGCGGCTGTGCGCGGCGTGACCTGCACCTGCACAGGCATCCAGCTGCCCGCCGCGTCCCTGTGCAGCTTATCGGCGGGCAGCCAGCGCCAGTCCAGCACCGTGGTCTCCCCCATGCGGACGGCATCCTGCAGCTCTGAAATCTGCGCCGAAAGGTCCGCCTGCTGGGCCGCGTAGCTGGATTGAATCGCGGCGTAATTCTGGTTCAGCGCGTTGATCTGCCGCTCATACTGCAGCGCCGTTCCGGCCAGCAGCCCCGCCAGCACAAGGAAGGCCGCGCCCGCGGCACCGCCCCACAGCCGGCGGCGGCGCTTTTCCTCGGCATCGCGGGCGGCCAGCAGGTCCCGCAGGGCGTCCAGCGTCACGGCGGGGGCAGCCGGGCTTTCAGCCTGTGCGCCCAGCAGCGCGTCCACGCCGGTGCCCAGCTCCGCCGCCAGCGCCTGCAAATTGTCCAGCCCGGGCAGGGCGGTGTCCTTCTCCCACTTGCCCAGCGCCTGCCGGCTGACGCCGATTTTTTCGGCCAGCGTCTCCTGACTCATTCCCTTTGCCTTGCGCGCGTTCTGGATGTTCTGTCCCAGTGTCATTGTCTCGCCCTCTTTCCGCTTTGTTCTGACAAGATTTTACCACAGCCTGTGGTAAAATGCCAGCAAGTCGAGTGTACAAAACGGTAACGGCAGGTTGCTCTGCCGGGAAAGGACAATGATCTCATGTGCGGAATTGCGGGATTCATCGCCGGGCAGGGCGCGGCCGATGCCGGGGCGCTTGCCCCCATGCTGGCGCGCATCGCCCACCGCGGCCCGGACGGTCAGGGCACCTTTGTGGAGGGGCCTGCCGCCCTTGGCCACTGCCGGCTGGCGATCATCGACCTTGCGGGCGGTGCCCAGCCGCTGTACAGCGAGGACAAAAATCTGGTCATCGTTTTCAACGGCGAGATTTACAACTACAAGGCTCTGACCGCCGAGCTGACGGCGCTGGGCCACTGCTTTGCGACCCGCACCGACACCGAGGTCCTGCTGCACGGATGGGAGCAGTGGGGCCGCGAGCTTTTGCCCCGGCTGCGCGGCATGTTTGCCTTTGCGCTGTGGGACCGCCGGGCCGGGACGCTGTTCTGTGCGCGGGACATGTTCGGCATCAAGCCGCTGTACTACTGCCGCTGTGCGGACGGCACGCTGCTGTTTGCCAGCGAGATCAAGGCATTTCTGGATCACCCGTCCTTTGAAAAGCGGCTGAACGCGGCGCAGCTGCCGCTCTACTTATCCTGCCAGTATTCGCCGGGGCGGGACACCTTTTTTGCCGGGGTGGAGAAGCTGCTGCCCGGGCATTTTCTTATCTTCTCTGACGGCATCGTGCGCACAACGCGGTGGGTGCAGCCCGCCTTTCTGCCCGGGGAGACGCCGGTCCCGCCGTCCGAGCTGGAGGCTGTTCTGCAGGACAGCACCGCCGCCCACAAGATCGCTGATGTCGAGGTCGCAGGCTTTCTGTCCGGCGGGGTGGATTCCGCCTACATAACGGCGCTGGCGCGCCCCGGCCGCACCTACACGATCAGCTACGCCGAGCCGCGCTATGACGAGTCCTTCCCCGCCCGGACGCTGGCGCGCAGCCTCGGCGTGCGCAACCGGGTGCGGCGCATCAGCCCCGGGGAGTTCTGGGACGCCGTGCCCGCCGTGCAGTACCACATGGACGAGCCGCTGGCCGATGCCGCCGCCGTGGCGCTCTACTTCCTGAACCGCGAGGCCGCGCGGGAGGTCAAGGTCTGCCTGTCGGGCGAGGGCGCAGATGAGCTGTTCGGCGGGTACAACATCTACCGCGACCCCTTTACCGCACAGTGGTACAACCGTCTGCCGCCCTGGCTGCGCGGCGGTCTGGGCGCGGCGGCCGGGCTGCTGCCGCCCGGGCCGGGGGTGAATTTTCTGGTGCGGCGCGGCTGCCCGCTGGAGGAGCGGTATTTTGGCCCCACCGCCCTGATGACCGAGCGGGAAAAGCGCCGCCTGCTGGCCGACTATGAGGGGGACGGCGACCCGATGTTCCTGACGGAGGCCCTGTGGGACAGCACCGAGGGGCTGGACCCGGTGAGCCGGATGCAGCAGGTGGACATAAACCTCTGGCTGGCCGGGGACATCCTGCTCAAGGCGGACAAAATGAGCATGGCCCACAGCCTTGAGCTGCGGGTGCCGTTTCTGGACAAGGAGGTGTTTGCCCTGGCCGCCGCCCTGCCCGCCGCCGCCAAGGCCGATGCCCGCATGACGAAGATTGCCCTGCGGCAGGCGGCTGCACGCACACTGCCCCCGGCCAGCGCCGCCCGCAAAAAGCTGGGCTTTCCTGTGCCGGTGCGGGACTGGCTGCGGCAGGAGCCCTACACCAGCCGGGTGCGCGCCGCCTTTGCCCGCCCGGCGGCCGCGCAGTTCTTTCGGCCGCAGGTGCTGCATAGTATGTTAAACCGGCACCTGCACGGCGGCGACTGCTGGCGGCAGATCTGGTGCGTCTACAGTTTTCTGATCTGGTATGAGCAATTTTTTGGAGCGTGATGCCGAATGGATCTGCGCCGCCTTATCCGGGATACCGGCTGCCGGCTTTTGCGGGGGGATGCCCTGACCGAGATCACCTGCGTCTGCTGCGACTCCCGCAGTGCGGAACCGGGGGCGCTTTTTGTCTGCCTGCCCGGCCGCCACACCGACGGCAGCGTCTACGCCGCACAGGCCGCCGCAGCCGGGGCGGCGGCCGTGCTGTGCGCACCGGGCTATGCCGGGAGCGATCTGCCCGACCGCTGTGCCGTTTTGCAGGCAGACGACCCGCGCCGCATGATGGCCGTGCTTTCGGCGCGGCTGTACGGCGACCCCGGCGGGCGGATGACGCTGGTGGGCATTACCGGCACCAAGGGCAAGACGACCACCGCCCACCTGCTGGCGGCCATCCTGCAGGCGGACGGACGGCGGGTGGGGCTGATCGGCACAAACGGTGCCTGCTGGCCGGGGCACCGCCACGATCTGAACCACACCACGCCCGAGAGCTGTGACCTGCAGGCGCTGCTGCGCCGGATGGCCGATGACGGCTGCGACACCTGCATCATGGAGGTGTCCAGCCTCGGGCTGAAGGCCGACCGGGTCGCGGGGCTGGCGTTCGCCGTCGGCATCTTTACGAATTTTTCCCCCGACCACATCGGTCCCGGGGAGCATGCGGATCTGGCGGAGTATCTGCACTGGAAGGCGGCGCTCTTTCCGCACTGCGCGGCCGGAGTTTTCAACAATGACGATGCGTGGGTGGGGAAAATCCAGCAGGGTGCGCCCTGCCGCGCCGTGACCTACGGCATAGACCACCCGGCCGATCTGCGCGCGGACGCCGACATCACACTGACCCGCACCGGCGGACGGCTGGGGGCAGCCTTCATGGTGGACGGCGTGCCGTACACAGTGGGCATGCCCGGGGCGTTCAGCGTTTACAACGCGCTGGCGGCGCTGGCGGCGGCGCGGCTGCTCGGCGCCGGGGAGCAGGCTGTCCGCCGGGGGCTGGCCGAGGCGGTCGTGCGCGGCCGGGTCGAGCCTGCCGCAGTCGGCGCGCCGTTCACGGTGCTGATCGACTACGCCCACAACGAGGCCGCCGCCGAGAGCCTGCTGCGCACACTGCGGGCCTACAAGCCCGCGCGGCTGATTGCCGTGTTCGGCTGCGGCGGCGACCGCAGCCGGCTGCGCCGGTTCGGGATGGGCAGCGTCTGCGCGCGGCTGGCGGATTTCTGCGTCATCACCGAGGATAACAGCCGCACCGAGCCTGTTGAGCAGATCCTGGCCGACATCCGCGCGGGGCTGCGCTTAGGCAACCCGGCCACACCGTTTGCGGAAATACCGGACCGGCGGCAGGCGATTTATTACGCCCTCGACCACGCCCAGCCCGGGGATATTATTGCGATTTTAGGCAAGGGCCACGAAACAACCATAGAACGCAACGGGGTAAAGGAGCCGTTTGTGGAAATGGAGATCGTGGAGGAGTATTGGGAGGTGAAGAAGATATAAAGGCAAGGTTGCAAAGCCGGAGGGGCTTTACCCGTTCACGGGCGCTTGTAGGGCGGCCAGCCCTCTGGCCGCCGCGGAGGGGTCAAGGCCCCTCCCTGCAAATCTACCGCAAAAGGGGTTGCAACGGCAAAGTTACGGGCCGGGCATGCCCGGCCCCTACCGCACAGCAAAAAAACACCCCTGCGCCGTCCCAAAACGGCGCAGGGGTGTTGCCTATCCTTGTAAAATCAGACCAGCTTATACAGCCGGCCGCTGAACGGGGCCAGCGTCACCTTCAGCGTACCGTCGCACGCCTTGCCGGCAGCCCGCTTCGGCTTTTCGGTCTTGCCGCCGAAGCACTGCCAGTCGGTGTCCAAAAGCAGGGTCAGCTTGCCGGCGCGGGGCAGGGTCAGGGTGTAATCCTCCAGCGCGGTATCGCCAAAGTTGAACGCAGCCAGCACAGCCCCCTCGTTCCCCTCGCGCCAGATGGCACAGGCGTCCAGCTCGGGGTGGGCGCAGTCAAGCCACTGGAACGCTGCCGGGTCGTACTCGCGGCTCCAGAAGGCCTCGTTTTTGCAGTAGGCCTCGTTCAGCGCTTTGCGGTAGCGGTGGAAATCATCGTGGTTGGGGTACTGCAGCACCATCCAGTCCTGCTCGCGGCTTTCATTAAATTCACGCAGCTGCGCAAATTCGTTGCCCATAAAGTCGAGCATCTTGCCGGGGTGGATTGCCATATACAGATACAGCGCCCGCGCCTGCGGGAACTTGCCCTCGTAGTCGCCGTACATCTTCTGTACGATGGTCGCCTTGCCGTGGACATTCTCGTCATGGCTGAACGGCAGGATGTAATGCTCGTTCCATGCATACATCATCGAGAAGGTCAGCTTGCCAAGGTTTTCCCGGCGCTCCTCGCTGGTCTTTTTAAAGTAGTCCAGCGTGTCGTTCATCCAGCCGAGATCCCACTTGTAGTCAAAGCCGAGGCCGCCGTACTCCACAGGGGCAGTGACCTTCGGGAAGCTGGTCGAGTCCTCGGCAATCAAGATCGCTGTGGGGTGGCGCTGCTGGAGCCCCTGATTCATGCCCTTCAAAAATTCCAGCGTTGAGCCGTTCACGCCGCGGTTGGGGTCGCCCTGCCAGTAGATCAGGCGGGACACCGCGTCCATGCGCAGGCCGTCCGCGTGGAACACCCGCAGCCAGTAATCGGCGCAGGACTGGATAAAGCAGCGGATCTCCCCGCGGGAGTGCATAAAGTTGCAGCTGCCCCACTCGCTCTGGCCCACGGCGGCGGCCGGGTACTCATACAGCGGTGTACCGTCAAATTCCTTCAGGCCGTAGGCATCCACGGCAAAATGCACCGGCACAAAGTCGAGGATGACGCCGATGTCCTGCTTGTGGCAGGCATTGACAAATTCGGCCAGCTCGTCCGGCGTGCCGTAGCGGCTGGTCGGCGCAAAAAAGCCGGTGATCTGGTAGCCCCAGCTGCCGTCAAACGGATGCTCAGCCAGCGGCATCAGCTCAATATGGGTGAAGCCGTTCTCCTTACAGTAGGCGGGCAGCAGCTCGGCCAGCTCGGCATAGGTGTACCAGCTGCCGTCCTCCTTCTGCCGCCAGCTTCCGGCGTGGACCTCATAGATATTCATCGGCTTATCAAAGCATTTGGTGCGGCTCTGCATCCATTTGTCATCGCTGAAGCCCTTGGGCGTATCGGTGATGATGCTGCGGCCGTCGGGGCGCAGCGTCATGGCGGTGCCGTAGGGGTCGCAGTGGGCCACGGTCTGGCCGTTTGCGCCGCGCACCCAATACTGGTAGACCATGCCCGCGTTGACGCCGGGGGCATCGCACTCCCACACACCGGGCTGGGTGCGGTGCATGTCAAAGGTGCCGGCCTCGGTCTCGACCGCGATATGCTGGGCGGACGGTGCCCACAGCGCAAAATGTGTGCCGCCGAAGTAGGTGTGCGCCCCGAAAAATTCATACGCATCAAAGGCGTGCCCGGTGTAGAAATCCTGCATGTTCATGATGAAAGTCTCCTGCTAAGAAGTCATGTATAATTCTATAACGCAGTAGGGGCGGGGTTTTACTCCGCCCGTGCCCACTCGCGGCAGCTGTACCGTTGCCGGGCGGAGCAGAGCCCCGCCCCTACGTTCTCAATTTTTCTCTAAAAAAATTGTACCACACCCAAAGGTGTGGTACAACCTACAATATTGAACACGGTGTCTAAAATTAGATTTTCAGCAGCGTCCGTGCGATGTTGAAATAGACGAGCAGCGTCGTGGTATCGACAATGGTGGTGATGAGCGGCGATGCCATGACGGCGGGGTCCATCTTGAGCTTCTCGGCAACGACCGGCAGCAGACCGCCGATCAGCTGGGAGAGGATGACCGTGCAGAGCAGTGTCAGGCAGACGACCGCTGCAACCGGGGGCAGGATGCCGTCCAGAAAGATGAGCTTTGCAAAGTTGCAGAGCGCCAGCGTACCGCCGCAGAGGATCGCCACGCGGAACTCACGCCACAGGATCTTGGGCAGGTCGTGCGGCTCAATGTCGCCGACCGCCATGCCGCGGATGATGGTGGAGGTACTCTGGCTGCCCGCGTTGCCGCCCGCGTCGGTCAGCATCGGAATGTAGGCGGTCAGCACCGTCACGGCGGCGAGGGCATCCTCATACCCGCGGATGACCATGCTGGAGAAGGTGGACGAGATCATCAGGAACAACAGCCACGGCGCACGGCTTTTGTACAGATCCAGCATAGACTGTTTAAAATACGGCTTGTCGGACGGGCCGATAGCGTTCATCTTGGCGATATCCTCGCTGGCCTCGTCCTGCATGATCGAGATAGCATCGTCGATCGTGACGATACCGACCAGACGCTTCTCGTTGTCCACAACAGGAATAGCCAGATAGCCGTACTTCTCGAACATCTGGGAGACATCTTCCTGATCGGTCGTGGTGTTGACGCTGACCACATTGTCATCCATCATGTCGCGGATCAGCTCATTGTCCGGGTCCTTGGAGAGGACGAGTGCGCGCAGGGAGACGACGCCGATCAGCGTGCGGTCGCGGTCGGTGACATAGCAGTTGTTGATGGTCTCCTTGTCAAAGCCGTTCTTGCGGATGGCGCTCATCGCCTGCGCCACCGTCCAGTCGGGGCGCAGCTCCATCAGCTCGGTGGTCATGACGCCGCCGGCGGAGTCCTCGGGATATTTAAGCAGTTCGTTGATCATGCGGCGGGTCGCAGGATCGGCCTGACCCAGAATACGCTTGACTACATTGGCAGGCATTTCCTCGACAAGATCCGTCGCATCATCGACGAACAAATCATCTACAACGGCCTTCAATTCCTTATCGGTCAGGCCGTCGATCAGGTTTTGCTGGGTTTCGGTCGTCAGTTCGGCAAAGATCTCGGCCGCCAGATCCTTGGGACACAGGCGGAACAGCACCGGGAGCTTCTCCGGCGGGAGATCCTCAAACACGGCGGCCAGATCGGGCGCGGGCAGGGTGGACATAACATCGCGCAGGCTCTGGTACTTTTTGGCATCATCCAGATTGGCGAGCATGGCGCGCAGGGTTGCGATCGTGGTGTCGGACATAAAAAAGCTGCCTCCTTTTCAGGCGGCAGCCGAGCACATTTAATTTTAGGCAATGCAAAGCACAGCAATACCGTGCGTTACTTTTAACGCGCAGTTTGCCTCAGGTTGCCCGGTATAAACATGGTGGCTGCCTTATTCAAGATACATCGGTACACAGGACTGGGACTGGGGGTATCCATTGCAACAACCACCTCACCTTTGTTTGAATTTTTACAAAGCGGTGCTATTCGCACCTATACTTACTTTACCATCTGGCACGGCATTAGTCAACGGTAAATTTCGGTAATTTGCGCAAAAAAACAAAAAAGCCGACCTCCGGTAAGCTGTAGGGGTCGATGCAAGCATCCGCCCCTACAACCTGCCGGAGGTCGGCAGTTTTTATTTCACAGCAAAGCTTACGCCATCAGTTCCTTGACGGTGGCGGCCAGCTCTTCGTCCTTGCAGGCGGGGAAGAAATACTCGGCGAAGTGCTCACCGGCGAAGGCGCCCTTGACGAGATCGCGGTCGAGGTCCTTCAAGATGTCGGACAGGTCGCGGAACGCAACGGCGCGCACGCCGTCCAGAATCTTCTTGTTGCGCTGCTCGGGCACAACGCGCTCCTTCGGGTAGCCCTGACCGTGGCCGAAGCCGAACAGCTTCTCAAAGATGTACTCAAGGTTCAGCTCGCCGCCCCAGCCGAAGCCCTTGGCAAAGGGCAGCGCCACGGCATTGCCGTCGTTGACATGGGCGAAGGTGTAGGCGTCCACGGGATCCTCGACATGGCCGCAGATCACACCGGGGAAGCTGTTCAGTGCCAGCATGGCACCCTCGCCGGTGCCGCAGCCGGTGATGACATAGTCGGCTGCGCCGGAGTTGAGCAGCACAGCGGCCAGAATACCGTTCTGGACATAGGTCAGCTGGGCGGCATCGTCGGCGGCATACATGCCGTAGTTGACGACCTCATGGCCCATCGGCTCCACGACCTTGCGCAGCGTGGATTCGATCAGTGCGTTCTTAGCAGCCTGGCTATTCTCATTGATCAAAGCGATTTTCATAATTTTTTCTCCCTTTATCGTTGTATATCAGCGGACAAGCTGACGGAAATATGTGGTATTGATGCTCTTGTCGTTCTTGGCCATCTTGGCAATGCAGCCATCCAGCGTGCGGGCCACATCGTCAAGGCTGCGCCAGTCGGCAGCCTGAGGCTTGACCTCCTCCTCGAGCCAGAGGGCCACATCGGTGTGGGAGCAGGCGCCCTCGATGAGGTAGGCGCCCGGGCGGGCGGCCTGAGTCTGCGGCTCGTAGCCATCGGCGCTGCCCAGCATCGTCATAACGAACTCGCCCTTGCGGTTGCGCCCACCCACGATGAGCCGGACGCCCACCGGCTGCACCTGCACGGTGGCGGCCTTCTCACGCAGGATCTTGACGACCTTTTCCAGCGTCAGGTACTGGGTCTGGTACTCGTCCACGGCATTGATGATCTGTACGGCGGCCAGCGTATCGCCCGCAAAGCCGACCACCACATTGCGGTTGATCTTGCGGACCTTGGGCAGGTCGTTTTTGATGACATGGGGTGTATCGCCGGTGATAGGCTCCTCGACAAAGCGGCCATCGCTGACCATGGCGCAGAAGCCGTCACCGCACACTGCTAAAATCGCACTCATTGCTTTTCGTCCTTTGCTGTTTAATGATAAGGCTATTGTAGCACGAAATTTGCGCGGGTGCAATGGGCTTGACTTAACCTGTGGTGTGCGGTATAATAATAACAGAAAAGGCGCTGCGACAAGCGGTTGGCCCGATCAAAATGGGATTTAGGAAAACCTAAGAACCGTCACTTTGCCGAGTGGCGGTTCTTGCTTTTTACGACTAAACTTAATGTGATGGTCTTGCGGCCAACATAAAAAGTAAATGTAAATCGCATGGTCTCACCTCCTTTCGGGGGTGGGGCCAACCGCCTGCCGTTGTGTGCAGCGCCTTACCGCCTGTTGAAACAGGCGGCTTTTGTATTATAACAGGGTTTTCGACGGTATGCAAGAAATTTTGCGGCGATTCGCCGGACGCTGCGGGCGGATATGGAATCCGCCCCTACGGTGTAGGGGGCGATGCTCGTCATCGCCCCGGAAGCGTTGTGACCGCCGCCATGTGCCGCGGGCGAACAATGTTCGCCCCTACAGCACCCCTTTTGAATTGCATTGTAGGGAGGGGTCTTGACCCCTCCGCGGGCCGATGCAAGCATCGGCCTCTACAGAAACGGCCCGCCGGGATTTTTTTCCCAGCGGGCCGTTTTTCTTTAGTTATTCTTGTAATAATTGATGAGGCAGCCGTCCGCCAGGATCTGCCGCTCGGCATCGGTCATAGCGCCGAGGCTGACCGTAAAGCGAACTACGCCGCCGTCTGGCTTTACGGCGATGGCAGTCAACTCGTCATCGGCATTCAGCAGCGCCTTGCGCACACCGGGCAGGTAGACGTAATCGCCGTTGGCCAGCACGTTGGGCGTATCCAGCAGGAACGGCAGCATGCCCCAGTTGATGCAGTTGGAGCGGTAGCGCTTGGTGGCGTACTCGCAGGCAAAGTTGGCTGCGCCGCCCAGCACACGCTGGCAGCTGGCGGCCTGCTCGCGGGCGGAACCATCACCGGGCTTGTTGGCGAAGATGGCCGAGCCGATGTTGGTATTTGCCGCATCGGGCGTGTAGCCCAGCTTCTTCAAATCATCGTAGACACGCGCGATCTCAGCGGGCAGAGCGCCTGCGCGGCGCTCGGCGTCCAGCGCCTTGACGGCCTTGGCGTTCGGCACATAGGCCGGATCCTTGCGGGAGAGGGTGAACTCCGCCAGACGCAGCGGGTTCGACCGGAAGGACGACGTCTCGCCCGAGGGGATCAGCTCATCGGTCGTGGTGACAGGGTCGGTGATATAGCTGACGATCTTGACAAGCAGATCCTCGGTCAGGGCGGGCTGTTCGGGCCAGTCCTTGATGTTCGGGCCGAATTTCAGCGCGTAGTCCGGCTCGGGGCGGCCCCAGCCGTTGTAGACGCGCTTGTCGTAGACGCCCTGCTCAAAGTGGTATTCGGGCAGGGTGTACTCTGCATCGGTCAGCTCACTGGCAGCGGTCAGGTAGCCGCCGTTGGCTGCGGTGGCCGCAATGGAGCGGGCGTCCATCAGCGCCACAGCGCTGATCTGACCCTCGCCGGGCTTCGAGCCCTCGCGGTTGGGGAAGTTGCGGGTCGTGTGGCGGATCGAGAATTCGCCGTTGGCGGGGGTATCGCCCGCGCCGAAGCAGGGGCCGCAGAAGCACTCTCGGAAGATGCCGCCGGCCGAGACAATATCGGCCACTGCGCCGTTTTTGACCAGCTCCAGATAGGTCGGCATACTGTCGGGGTAGACGCTGAGCTTAAACTCGCCGTTGCCGCAGCTCTTGCCGCGGATAATATCCGCGACCGCGCAGATATTCTCATAGGTGCCGCCGGAGCAGCCGGCCACAACACCCTGATCCACATAGATGCGGCCATCGTCGCAGATCTTGCCGACCAAGTCCATCTCGACCTTGCCGCCCAGCTGCTTATTGGCCTGATCCTGAGCAGCCTGCAAAATCTCTTTCGCGTTGGCTTTCAGTTCGCGGATCGGGTAAGCGTAGCTCGGGTGCATCGGCAGGGCGATCATGCACTCAACGGTGGAGAGATCCAGCTCAATGCAGCCGTCATAGTAGGCCACATCGGCGGGCTTCAGTTCCTTATAGGCCTCGGGGCGGTTGTGCTGCTCAAAATACTGCTTCGTGGTATCGTCTGTCTGCCAGATGGAGGACCAGCAGGTCGTCTCGGTCGTCATGACATCAATGCCGTTGCGGTAATCAGCGCTAAGATTGGCAACGCCGGGGCCGACAAACTCCATGACCTTGTTCTTCACATAGCCGTTGGCGTAGGTGGCGGCCACCAGCGCCAGCGCGACATCATGGGGGCCGACACCGGGGTTGGGCTTGCCGGTCAGGTAGATGGCGATCACGCCGGGGTAGGCCATATCGTAGGTGCGGCCGACCATCTGCTTGACCAGCTCGCCGCCGCCCTCGCCGACGGCCATCGTCCCCAGCGCGCCGTAGCGGGTGTGGGAGTCAGAGCCGAGGATCATCCGCCCGCAGCCGGACATCATTTCCCGGTTATAGCTGTGGATGACCGCCATATTCGGCGGGACATAAATGCCGCCGTACTTGTGCGCGGCGGACAGGGCAAACTGGTGGTCGTCCTCGTTGATGGTACCGCCGACAGCGCAAAGGCTGTTATGGCAGTTCGTCATGACATAGGGCAGCGGAAATTCCTTCATGCCGGAGGCGCGGGCCGTCTGGATGATGCCGACATAGGTGATGTCGTGGCTGGTCATCGAGTCGAATTTCATGCGCAGATCCTGCATGGAATCGCTTGTGTTATGGGCTTTCAGGATGCCGTAGGCGATGGTCCCTTTTTTGGCTTCGGCCTCGGTCACGCCCGCCGGGGCCGTGGTCTGGGGGACGCCGTTTACAAGATAAACGCCATGGTCGTGCAGTTTCATGGGAGAACCCTCCGTATTATATGTATCGCAAAAGCCTTCCCCTTAGGGGGAAGGTGGCGCGAAGCGCCGGATGAGGGGCAAGCCTGCCATATTTCCCGTTTACGGATTCTTGCCGGAAGGTCTGCCCTCATCAGTCGGCTTCGCCGACAGCTTCCCCCCGAGGGGGAAGCCTTTTAGGTTACAGTCGTGCAATAACCGCCTGCGTAAACTCCTTCGTCCCTGCAGTGCCGCCGATATCCGCGGTCACAACCTTGCCCTCGGCGACCTGGGCCAGGATGGCGGCGTTCAGGCGGGCGGCCTTTTCCGTCTCGCCAAGGTCGTTGAGCATCATCGCAAAGGCCATCAGGATCGCACTGGGGTTGGCCTTGTCCTGCCCGGCAATGTCGGGCGCAGAGCCGTGGACGGCCTCGTAAATGCGCGTGTTATCGCCGATGTTGGCGCTGGGCGCAAAGCCCAGACCGCCCACAAGCCCCGCGCAGAGGTCGCTGATAATATCGCCGTAGAGGTTCGGGGCCACCAATACATCGAACTGCTCCGGCTTCTGCACCAGCTTCATGCAGAGCGCATCAATGATGCAGTCATCGGCGGTGATTTCGGGATAGTGGGACGCCACCTCGCGGAAGGTGCGCAGGAACAGGCCGTCCGTCAGCTTCATGATGTTGGCCTTATGCACGGCCGTGACCTTTTTGCGGCCGTTTTTGCGGGCATAGTCAAAGGCAAAGCGGCAGATCCTTTCGCACGCAGGGCGGGTGATGAGCTTGACGCCGTTGGCCATCTCATCGTTGACCATATACTCGATGCCCTTGTACAGATCCTCGGTGTTCTCGCGCACGATGACGAGGTCGACATTGTCAAAGCGGGTGGGTACGCCCGGCAGCGTGTGCACAGGGCGCAGGTTGGCGTAGGTGGAAAAGCGCTGGCGCAGCTGCACATTGATGCTGCGGAAGCCCTTGCCGATGGGGGTAGCCGTGGGGCCCTTGAGCGCCCAGCCGCAGGCCTCGATGGCGTCCAGCGCGCCGGGGGCGATCAGCTCGCCGCTCTCGGCGGCATACTCGGCACCGGCGGCATATTCCTGCCACTCGATGCCGGTGTCCAGCGCGGCGGAGACGGCGCGCACACTCTCGGCGATTTCACGGCCGATGCCGTCGCCCGGAATCAGAACTGCTTTCATAAAAATACTTTCCCCTTTCCCTGTGTTTCTTACAATATACATAATAGTAACCGGTTTGGGGGCGGTTGTCAATGCGCATTTTTACACATTTCGCGGCAATCTGCCCACCAGCTTAATTATTTAAAGTGCCAACTTGGCAATTTTGCAAAATTTTTAAGTTTTCCTTGACGAAAGCGCCAATATACTATAAAATCAATCTATCAGGCGCTTGGTGTAAGGGAAGGCCCGCAGGGGTATGCGTCTGTATAAAAATGCAAAGCGTATAGAGAGAGGGGTATCTGCGATGTATTACCCGGACGTCCCGGCTTTGGAGCCGGATGAGTTGAACCTGCTCTGCAATGAATATTTAGAGCATAACGCCACGCTGGACCCGCATCTGGCGGATCAGATGGGCGTCAAGCGTGGCCTGCGCAATCTGGACGGCACCGGCGTACTGGCCGGCATCACGAATGTGTCCAACGTCATTGGCTATGACAAGCGCCCGGACGGCACCATCGCGCCCATCCCGGGTCGGCTGGTCTACCGCGGCATCGACATCGACACGCTGGCCGCCGCAGCCGATGCCCACGACCGCTTCATGTTTGAGGAGGTTATCTGGCTGCTGCTGTTCGGCTCTCTGCCCACGCAGGAGCAGTACGCCAAGTTCCGCAAGCTGCTGGAGCATCACCGTGAGCTGCCGCAGGGCTTTGCCGACGACATGATCTTAAACTCGCCGTCCCCCAACCTGATGAACAAGATAGCGCGGAGCGTGCTGGCCATGTACAGCTACGATGAGCACGCCGAGGACAACAGCCTGCCCAACATCCTGCGCCAGAGCATCAACCTGATCGCCGAGCTGCCCACGATGATGGTCAACGCCTACCAGATCAAGCGCCGCGTCTACGACCGCAATAGCATGTACTTCCACCTGCCCACCGAGGGACAGAGCACGGCCGAACATATCCTGTCCACCTACCGTGCCGACCAGAAATTCACCCATGAGGAGGCGCGGCTGCTCGACCTTTGCCTGCTGGTCCACGCCGACCACGGCGGCGGTAACTGCTCGACCTTCACCTGCCGCGTGCTGTCCAGCTCCGGCACCGACACCTACGCAGCCATCTCGGCGGCCATCGGCGCGCTGAAAGGCCCCAAGCACGGCGGCGCCAACCTGAAGGTCATGCACCAGCTGGACTATATTTTGGAAAATGTGGAGGACCCCACCAACGACGACGAGGTGCGGGAGTTCTTGCGCAAGATCCTCCGCAAAGAGCGCGGCGATGGCAGCGGCTTAATTTACGGCATGGGCCACGCGGTTTACACATTGAGCGACCCGCGTGCCCAGATTCTCAAGACCCACGCCAAGAGCCTTGCCTATAAAAAAGGCTATGATGAGGAATACGAGATGCTGTGCAGCATCGAGCGGCTGGCCCCGCAGGTCTTTGCCGAGGAAAAGCACGGCCCCAAAAAGGTCTGCGCCAATGTGGACCTGTTCAGCGGCCTGATCTACCGCATGCTGGGCATCAGCGAGGATCTGTACACCCCGCTGTTCGCCATTGCCCGTGTGCCGGGCTGGTGCGCCCACCGCGTGGAGGAGGTCGAGTTTGCCAACCGCATCATCCGCCCCGCCTACCAGTATGTCGGCAAACCGCAGGAGTATGTGGCGCTGGAGGAGAGATAAGATTGCCATTTCCCCGGTGCAAGTGTGCACCGGGATTTTTTTGTTCGCCGCAGTTGTCGGGGCCGGGCATGCCCGGCCCGGGGCCTACCCGACATTGCCCTTTTATGTTTTACATGTAGGGGAGGGATTTATCCCTTCCGGGAACGCCGCGAATGCTGCAAAGCCCCTCAGGCCTCGCAAGCTCGGCCAGCTCCCCGCAAAGCGAGGAGCCTTTCTGGCGGCCTTTGGCCGCAAAGAGCCTCCTCACGTAAGTGGGGAGGTGACCGAGCGAAGCGAAGGTCGGAGGGGCTTTGCCCGTTTCCCGCCAGAAGCACGCCCCCCAAAATTCCCTTGCATTCCTCCGCTGTTTTTGGTATAGTATTTTCTGTTTTTATTCGATAAGGAGATATTTACCCATGTCCGAACATGCCAATACAAGGGAAAAGCGCCTTGCTGCGCTCGCGGTGGCGGTGGTCGTGCTGGTGACGGTGCTGCTCATCGTGGAGACCTTCCGCCTGCTGCTGCCCGGCCTGTGGAGCGCGTTTTCCGCCGGGGACGAGCAGGCCCTCAGCGCCTATCTGACGAGTCAGGGGCGGCTGCGCAGCTTTCTGACGCTGTGGTTTCTGGCCGTTGTGCAGGTGCTTTCCCTCGTCATTCCCGCCATGCCGGTACAGCTGGCGGCGGGCCTTGCCTATGGGCCGTGGCTCGGCTTTGTGACGAGCTTTTCCGCCTCGGCCGTTGCCAACCTCACCGTCTTTCTCGCCGCGCGGCGGCTGGCACCGGTCATCCGCCGCCTGACCGCCGACAATGCCAAGGCCACCAAGCTGCTGAACAGCGTGCGCAGCAGCAAAGACCCGTGGTTCTACACGATCCTTGCGTTCATCACACCGGGTCTGCCCAACGGCATCATCCCCTACGCCGCCGCCAACGCAGGCATGCGGCCGAAGCATTTTATCGCCGCCATCTTTATCAGCCTGCCCTTTCCCACCCTGCTGACCTGCGCCGCAGGCAGTTTTATTCTGGAGGGGAACTGGCTGTTCACGGTTCTTGTCGGCGTGGTTCTGTTCAGCTTTGTGGGTGTTCTGTTCTTCAACCGCACAAGGCTCATCGCACACGCGCACGACCTCAAAAACAGGCATACCAAAAAGGCCGAGGCATAAAGCCTCGGCTTTTTTAAGGCTTCCCCTGAGGGGGAAGGCAAATATCATTTTTTACTCTCCCACTGTGCCACCAACGGCGCAGCCACGGCAGAGAGTGCCTCGCGCGCATTGGTGATGGCGGCGACATCGGCCGGGGTCAGGCGGTCGGCCTTTTTGTGCCGCAGCACACGCTCCAGCACGCGCTCGGCTTCTTTTATTTTGCTGCGGGTCGCGCGGTCCAGCGCCTTGCCGGCCTTGCTGCCCAGCGCCGTGTTCACACGGTAGAGCGCAGCCTCCCCAGCGTTCAGCGCCTCCAAGGCAGCCTTGCGCTCTCTGTCCTGCCCGGCAAAGGCGGCGGCGTCCCGCATGGCGCGGGTGATCTCGGCCTCGCTCAGATTGGAGGTGCCCGAGATCGTGATGCTCTGCTCCTTGCCGGTGTCCATATCCCGCGCCCGGACCATCACAATACCGTTGGCGTCAATGTCAAAGGTCACCTCAATCTTCGGCACGCCCGCCCACGCCCGCTTGATGCCCCGCAGCGTAAAGGTGCCCAGCAGCTTGTTGTCCCGGGCAAACTCACGCTCGCCCTGCAGGACCTTGATCTCCACGGTATTCTGGAACGGTGCCGCGGTGGTAAACACCTTGCTGAACCGTGTCGGGATCGTGGAGTTCCGCTCGATCAAATGCGTTGCCACGCCGCCGACGGTTTCAATCGAGAGGGTCAGCGGGGTCACATCCATCAGCAGCAGGCCCTCGCCGGGGCCGGTCAGGGCCACGCCGCCCAGACGCCCCGCCTGCACGGCGGCGCCCAGCGCCACACACTCGTCCGGATTCAGTGAGCGCGATGGTTCCAGCCCGGTCATCCGCATGACCTTGGCCTGCACGGCCGGGATGCGGGTCGAGCCGCCGACCAGCAACACCTGATCCAGATCACTTGCGGAGAGGCGGGCATCGCTCAGGGCATTGCGCACCGGCAGCGCCGTCCGCTCGATGAGATCGGCGCACAGCTCCTCAAACTTGGCGCGGGTCAGCGTCAGCTGCAGATGCAGCGCGCCCTGCGCCGTTGTGGTGAGGAACGGCAGGCTCAGCTCGGTCTGCTTGGCGCTGGAAAGCTCCTTTTTGGCCTTCTCGGCCTCCTCGCGCAGGCGCTGCATGGCCACGCGGTCCGTGGTCAGGTCCACGCCGTGGCTGGCCTTGCACTGCTCAGCCATCCAGTTTACGATCCGCTCATCAAAATCATCGCCGCCGAGGTAGTTGTCCCCGCAGGTGGAAAGCACCTGCACGATGCCGTCCCCGATGCGGATGAGCGATACATCAAAGGTGCCGCCGCCCAGATCGTAGACCATGACGGTCTGGGTGCGGCCGTTGTCCAGCCCGTAGGCCAGCGCGGCAGCGGTCGGTTCGTTGATGATACGGCGCACATTCAGCCCGGCGATGCGCCCGGCGTCCTTGGTGGCCTGCCGCTGGGCATCGTTGAAGTAGGCGGGCACCGTAATAACCGCCTCGGTCACGGCCTCGCCGAGGTAAGCCTCGGCGTCCGTCTTGAGTTTTTGCAGGATAAGGGCGCTCAGCTCCTGCGGCGTATAGCATTTGCCATCGATGGGCACGCGGGTCTCGCTGCCCATAAGCCGCTTTACGCTGGTCACGGTGCGCGGGGCGTTGGTCACGGCCTGACGCTTGGCAGGCTCGCCCACCAGCCGCTCCCCCGCCTTGGTGAAGGCCACAACAGAGGGCGTTGTGCGCTGGCCCTCGGCATTGGAGATGACGACCGGCTTGCCGCCCTCGACCACAGCCACACAGCTGTTTGTGGTCCCCAGATCAATTCCGATCATTTTTGCCATGGTGGTATTTGTCCTTTCAAAAAAGACAATTTTGATTCTTGCTTCTATTGTAGCGTTTGCCGCGCCGAAAAGTGTTGCGATTTCGTAAATAAATTGGGGCGAATTTTATAAACCTGCGGGGCTTCCCCCTCGGGGCTGCGCCCGCAGGCGCGTGTCGAAGCGCAACCGCCGGAGGCGGCTCTTAGCGCGGAGACTGAAGCTGTCAGCGGCCCCGCCCGCCGACTGATGAGGGCAAAGCTTGCTGCCACAACCCGTTCATGGTCTGTATCCAGAAAGCTTTCCCTCATCCGGCCCTGCGGGGCCACCTTCCCCCCAGGGGGAAGGCTAAGAAAATGTTGACGCACACGCCCCAACGTGCTATAGTTAGTTTAAAGCACTAAAGAGGAGGGCTTCTCATGGCACGCACCGCGACTGTGACCCGCAACACGCGGGAAACGCAGATTACGCTGACCCTTGCCTTGGACGGCACCGGCAAGACCGACCTGCACACCGGCATCGGCTTTTTTGACCATATGCTGGACGGCTTTGCCCGCCACGGCCTGTTTGATCTGAGCGTGACCTGCCACGGCGATCTGGATGTAGACTGCCACCACACGATCGAGGATATCGGCATTGCGCTGGGCACCGCCCTCAAGGAGGCGCTGGGCGACAAGGCCGGCCTTGTGCGGTACGGCAGCTGTATGCTGCCGATGGACGAGACGCTGGCGCTCTGCGCCGTGGATCTGGGCGGGCGGCCGTATTTCGTCTACGATGCCGCCTTTGCCGGGCAAAGCTGCGGCGGCATGGACACCCAGATGGCGCGGGAGTTCTTCTACGCCGTATCCTACAGCGCCATGATGAACCTGCACCTGAAGGTGCTGTACGGTGAGAACGACCACCACAAGCTGGAGGCCATGTTCAAAGCCTTTGCCAAAGCTCTGGACGCTGCTACCCGCAGGGACGCGCGGATCGACGGGGTTTTGTCGACAAAGGGGACATTATAATCCGCCTTACGGATTGTATCTATGTAGGGGCGGGGCTCTGCTCCGCCCGGCAGCCTTGCGCGGTATCCTTTTTCCGGGAATGTATCGCGCATGGCAAACGGCCACGGGCGGAGCAGAGCCCCGCCCCTACGTTCACAATACGATGTAAGGCGTGATTTTATTTCTAAAATGGAGGGAAAGCAGTATGTACAAGGACATCATCGACACCATCGGCTATGTGGAAAAGGTCGACCCAGAACTGGGCGCGGCCATGGACCGTGAGCTGGGCCGCCAGCGCCAGAACATTGAGCTGATCGCCAGCGAGAACATCGTCTCCCCCGCCGTGATGGCGGCCATGGGCAGCGTGCTGACCAACAAGTACGCGGAAGGCTACCCCGGCCATCGCTACTACGGCGGCTGCCAGTTTGTGGACGAGGTCGAGCAGATCGCCATCGACCGCGCCTGCAAGCTGTTCGGCGCCAAGTACGCCAATGTCCAGCCCCACTCCGGCGCACAGGCCAACCTCGCCGTCTACTTTGCGCTGCTGAACGTGGGCGATACCGTCATGGGCATGGACCTGTCTCAGGGCGGCCATCTGACCCACGGCTCCCCCGTGAATATGAGCGGCAAAAACTATAACTTCGTCTCCTACGGCGTCTCGGCCGAGGACGGCCGCATTGATTACGCCGCGCTGGCCAAGCAGGTGGCGAAGGTCCGCCCCAAGCTGATCGTGGCCGGTGCGTCCGCCTACCCGCGCGCCATCGACTTTGAGAAGCTGGCCGAGATCGCCCACGGCTACGGTGCCATGCTGATGGTCGATATGGCCCACATTGCCGGTCTGGTCGCAGGCGGTCAGCACCAGAGCCCTGTGCCCTACGCCGATGTCGTGACCACCACGACCCACAAGACGCTGCGCGGCCCCCGCGGCGGCCTGATCCTGACGAACAACGAGTACCTGATCAAGCGGATCAACTCCGCCATCTTCCCCGGCACGCAGGGCGGTCCGCTGGAGCATGTCATCGCCGCAAAGGCCGTCTGCTTCGGCGAGGCACTGAAGCCTGAGTTCAAGGAGTATGCCCGCAAGATCGTTGAAAATGCGAAGGCACTGGAGGCCGAGCTGACGGCCCGCGGCGTGAAGCTGGTTTCCGGCGGCACCGACAACCATCTGCTGCTGATCGACCTGACTGATGAGGACTGCACCGGCAAGGAGCTGGAGCATAATCTTGACGAGGTACACATCACCGCCAACAAGAACACCGTCCCCGGTGAGAAGCGCAGCCCGTTTGTGACGAGCGGCGTGCGCATCGGCACCCCCGCCGTGACGACCCGCGGCATGGGTGTTGAGGAGATGAAGATCATCGCCGACTGCATCGCGGACTGCATCTTTGACTTTGCCGCCAAGAAGGACGACATTGCCAAGCGCGTTGCCGATTTGACCGCGAAGTTCCCGCTGTACGAGTGATTCTGAGCAATAAATAAACCGTCCCGCCGAGGTGTGAACCCCGGCGGGATTTTTTTGTGGGTGGTTTGGGCAAGGCTGCAAAGCCCCTCAGGTTTCTGCGCGGGCTTCGCCCGCGGGAAGCCTCCTCGCTTTGCGGGGAGGTGGCCGAGCGAAGCGAAGGTCGGAGGGGCTTTACCCGTTGCCGGGTGCGCAAAGCCACGCCCTTGCCAGCGCCTGTGCCACGGCCTGCACATCCTCCTCCCGCAGTGCGGAATAACCCGCAACCACGGTATCGGGCCGGCACAGCTCCGGCCGGGCCAGATAATACTCGCTCAGGCCGCGCAGCCGCACGCCCTGCCGGGCCGCTGCCTCGACCATGGCGCGCTCGCCGCCCGCGCCGGGCAGCGTCAGCAGAAAGTGCAGCCCGCTGTGTACGCCGTCCAGCTCTGCGCCGGGCAGCGCGGCCCGCAGCGCCGCCGCGAACGCCTCCATCCGGCGCTTGTAGGCAAGGCGCATCCGGGCGAGATGCCGCGTGAAGTAGCCCCCCGCCATGAACTCGCAGAGGGTCTGCTGCTCAAACCGGCTGACCGTGTTGGCGTAGGTGGCAAAATCGCGCCGGTAGCGCGCCAGCAGGCTTTGGGGCAGCACCATGCAGGCGATGCGGATGCCCGGCGCAAGGCTCTTGGAAAAGGTCGTCAGGTAGACGACCGGGCCGTTGGGGCCTGCCATGCCCTGCAGGCTGGGCAGCGGCCGCGTATCAAAACGGAACTCCGAGTCGTAGTCATCCTCCAATATATACCGCCCGGGCCTGGCCGCCGCCCACGCCAAAAGCTGTGCGCGGCGGGGGGCGGGCATCGTGACGCCGGTCGGGAAATGATGGCTCGGCGTCAGGTAGCAGAGGTTTGCGCCGCTTTTTTCCAGCGCATCGGCAGGCAGACCCTCGCGGTCGATGTCCACCAGCGTGCAGGGGATGCCGCTGTTCTGCAAGACCGTCCGCGTGCGGGAGTAGCCGGGGTTCTCGATGGCCGCCATGCCGTCCCCGAACAGATGTGCAAGGCAGCCGAGCAGATACTCGATGCCGGCGCCCACCACGATCTGCTCCGGGGTACACTCGACACCGCGGTAGCTTGACAGATACGCCGCAATCTGCGCGCGCAGCGGGGCATCACCCTGCATCTCGCCGCGCTGCAAAAGCTCGGGCCGCTGGTAGAGCAGCTCCTTCTGGATGCGCCCCCAGCTGCGCGCCGGAAAAAGCGCCGTGTCCACGCTGCCGGTCGAAAGATCGTACAGCGGCGCAGGCTCGGCCGGGGCGGCAGCGGCGGGCGTGGCGGCGGCGCGGCGCACCCGGCTGTGCAGCATGCCGTAGGTCTTTTGCACATAAAAGCCGCTGCGCGGGCGCGGCTCGGCCAGCCCCTCGGCGGCCAGCATCTGGTAAGCGGCATCCACCGTGTTGACGCTGACCCCCTGCTGGGCGGCCATCGTGCGGCGGCCCGGCAGCGGGGTGCCGGGCGCGCGCTGCCCGGTGCGGATCTCATCGGCCAGGGCGGCATACAGCTGCTCATACAGGGGGGTCTTTGTGCCCGGGTCCAGTTCTATCATGGCAAGCCCTTTCTTCTGGCCCCATAAAAAAGTTTAAAACTGGGCATTTATTCAGAGCCAGAAATCAGTATAATAAAAACATACCTTCCCGGAAGGAAAATGTCAATAGAGGAGTAAGGAATCATGTCTACCGCAATGATCTGGCTGCTGCTGTTTATCGTAGTGGCTCTGGCACTGCTCATCGCAGCGCTGACAAAAACCAAATTCACCGTGCAGAAGATCAGCATCATCGGCATCATGGCCGCGCTGAGCTTTGTCGCGTATGAGTTTTTCCGCATCCCGAATGTGCTGGGCACCGGGTCCAGCTTTCATCTGGGCAACACCTTCACGGCGCTGACCGCCCTGCTGCTGGACGGCGTTTCCGGCGGTCTGGCCGGTGCCATCGGTCTGGCACTGGCCGACATTATGGCCGGTGACCCGGGCTATGCCGTCACAACCTTTATTTTGAAATTCATCATCGGTCTGGTCTGCGGCGGCGTGGCGCACAGGGTCATCCACCTGCGCAGCTTCCCGACCGACAGCAAGCTCAAGTACATCGGCGCGGTCACGGCCTCTGCGTTCAGCGGCCTGCTGGTCAATGTCTTTACCGACCCGTTCATCGGCTACTTCCGCAACCGCTATATCTTCGGCCAGCCTGCCGAGTTTGTCAGCGTTGTGACCAAGATCTCCAGCGGCGTCACCCTTGTCAACTCGCTGCTGTCCACCGTCTGCGCCGTGCTGCTCTATCTGGCACTGCGCCCCGCGCTGGAAAAGGCACACCTGCTGCCGAAGGAATGATTCTCCCAAAGCCTTCCCCCTGGGGGGAAGGTGGCCCCGCAGGGCCGGATGAGGGGGAAGTTGCCGGATACAGACCGTAAACGGGTACTGCTGGCAAACTCCGCCCTCATCAGTCCGCTTCGCGGACAGCTTCAGTCTCCGCGCTAAGAGCCGCCTCCGGCGGTTGCGCTCCGACACGCGCCTGCGGGCGCAGTCCCTCAGGGAGAAGCCTTTATAAACAACGCTATCCTCATTTCTGTTTGCCCCCGCCCCGGCGGGGGTTTTTGTTTTTGCCGTCAAATTATGTAAAAATTGCAAAAAGACTGGCGCTCGGCGGCGAAATGGTGTAGAATGGGTTTATATGTTTTGCAGCAGACACTATGCTTGACCGCGAAAGGACCCACTACATGGCAGGAAAAACCAAACCGAAAAAAAAGCAGCCGCTGGATATGCGCAGCAAAATGTATCTGGTGCTGGCCCTGTGCAGTGTGATGCTGCTGGTCTGCATCGGCATTTCGCTGGCGCTCATCGGCTGGCTGCCGTTCGGCAGCGCCGCTCCGCAGAGCGTTTCGACCGTGGACAGCGAATCCATGGTGACCGAAAGCGGCTACAACAAAGAGGAAAACACCATCGACACGCAGGCCTACACCTCGACCATTCTGGAGCAGAGCGCCGATGCCGGCGAGAGCTACATAGACGAGACCCTCTTTCTGGGGGACAGCAACACGGCCCGCATGTACCGGATGTTCGATTATTGCAGCTATGACAACGCCATCGGCTCGGTAGGCATGAGCGCCAAATCGCTTGCAACCTTTGCCTGCGTACAGCTCAGCACCGGGTCCGGCTACCTGACGATGCCTCAGGCCGTGGCCAAGCTGCAGCCCCGCCGGGTCATCCTGACCTTCGGCACGAACGATCTGAATCCCAGCTATAAGACCGCCGATTTCATAAAAAACTACCAGACCGGCATTGAGGCGGTCGTCACCGCCTACCCCAGCGCGGACATCATCGTCAACGCGATCCCGCCGATCGGCCAGCAGCATTCCAACCAGAGCCTTACCCAGACACAGGTGGACGAATTCAACAAGGCTCTCGTGGAGATGTGCAAGAAAAAGGGCTGGAAGTTTCTGAACAGCGCCGAGGCCCTCAAGGACAGCACCACCGGCTACGCCAAGGCCGGCTATGTGGAGACGAGCGATGGCATCCACCTGACCCGCACGGCGATGGACGCGCTGTTCAGCTACATCCGCACCCACAGCTATATCACGGAGGATGACCGTCCCGCGCTGACCACCATCCCCAAGCATACCGGCGATAAGGACGCTGTGGTCTACACGGTGCCGGTCATTGTACCGGCCGAAACCGCCACCCCCGAGCCTGAGGCAACCGAGGCACCGGCCAGCAGCGAGGCCGAGGCCACCGCCACCCCGGAGCCTGAGGTGACCGCGACACCTGAGCCCACTGCAACGCCGAGTCCCACACCCGAACCGACTGCAGAGCCGACACCGCCCCCCACGCCTGAACCGACCGCCGCCCCCACGCCCGAGCCGACCGCGGAGCCGACACCCATGCCCCTTGAGCCGACACCCATGCCCCCGGAGAGCACCTCCAATGCAGATGTTCCCGCCGGGAATGACGGAACTCAACCCACATAAAACACCGACCCCCGCAGCACCTGACGCTGCGGGGGTCTTTTTCTTATGCTTTTTTGCCGAGCAGCTCGGTGCGGATATACCGGAAGCAGGCATCCTCGCCCTCATCGCGCAGGATCAGCAGGCAGGTCTCCAGCTGGCGGCGGGTCTCGGGGTGCAGGATGTAGTGATCCTTGCTGCGGTCGTAATACTCCCATGCGGCGGCATCGGTATAGTTCGCGCCCTTGTAGTTTTTGCTGGCGGCGATCCGGTCGCAGACCATCTCGGCCACATACCGTTCCGGCATACGCATACCGGCCATGGCATGGTCGCCGTTTGGGGCGTAGTCGATCCAATATTCCAGATGGTGCTTATTGCGGCCCTTGTGGTGCAGCCATGCGGCGCTGTAGCCCTCAGTCTGGCGTTGGGCGTTGTTGGGGCTGCAGGTACCCTGCCAGTATTTGGCCCCCGCCCAGAACTCGACCGGGGCCAGCTTGCTCAGGTCATGGGTCAGGCCCTGCCAGTACAGCCCGCAGCGGAAGCAGTTCTTCATCACCAGCATTTTATGGTGGTGGATGGTCCTGTAATGTTTAATGGGATGCCACAAGATCTTTTTTCCTCCCCCGGATAAGCAGTGCGGCCAGCGCCGGCAGCAGCATACAGCTGACCGGCACAAAGGCAAAGTGCCACAGCATCGGCACAAGATGGGTATGTATGGCGGCGTGCGCCTTGGAAAGCACCATCCACGAGGCCGGGGCCGCAAGGCTGAGCAGCCATACAACGCCCAGCGGCACAAGCTGCGCCGCCACGCCGCGCCGCAGCCCGATCACCACGCTGACCGCGCCGACCGCCAGCCCGAAAAGAAGCAGCTGCCCCGCCGTGACGGCAGCCGGCCCCAGCTGCAGCACCGGCTCGGTATCCAGCACAAAATACTGCGCCAGCACCTGCCCGATCGTGACAGCCCGCACCGCATCGTCCGTCAGGCTGATGCGGTCGGTGATGGCCTCGGCCATATTCTGCCAGGCCGCCGCCGTGCTGCCGAAGCAGAGACACTCCTGCCCGAACCAGAGCGCCAGCGCCGCTGCCGCACCGGTCAGTGCAGCCGCACCCGCACCCACGGCACGGCCCAGCCAGCGGCAGGCCCGCTGCGGGGCCTTTGCCACACAGTATGCCTTTGCCGCAGCGTAGCAGAGCGGTATCTCGCACAGGATCAGGAAGGTCGTGATAAACTCAAACCCGCACATGCAGCGCACCAGCACGGCAAGGCTGACCAGCGGCCAGCACCAGCGCGGGGTGCGGCCCCGGGCGCAGGTGCAGCGGCAGAGCAGCAGCACGGCCAGCAGCGGCAGCTGCCAGGTCCATGGCACCCAGTACAGGTCCTTCATGCCGCGCTGCAGCCATGGGGCCAGCAGTATGGCTGCCATCCAGAACGCGGCCGGCAGCACGCCAAGCTCCTGCCAGACGGCCAGTGCCGTCAGCAGCTGCACAGCGTAGAACAGGGTGCTGTTCACCCAGTAGAGCGCGGTCTCCCGGGCGGTGCCCTCCGGCAGGAATACGCGCAGCAGCCGGTTCAGCCCGCCCAGCGCCCAGCCCTGCAGGCCGGACTGGTGGGTGTAGGGGCGGAACTGCGCCGCATCGGCGGGAGTATCCTCCCGGAACCAGCTGCGGTTCTGGTCATCGCTCCAATCCTCGGTATACACGCCCAGAAAGCCGCCGGGCGCACGCTGGCCCTGCTCCATCTGGTGCATACGGCCATAGATCAGCGTCTGCGAGCCGGTGTCCCACACGCCGGTGCGGTAGGCGCTTGCATTGTGGCGCACAGTCGTCAGCAGTGCCGCCAGCGCCAGCACGGCCAGCAGGGTGAGCACCGTGCGCAGGGCGGCGGGCAGGTTTTTCCATTTTTTCTGCAGCATGGCGATCATCTGTCCCACTTATCGCACAGCGCCGCGATCTGGCCCGCAAATTTTGCAAGGTCCTTGTTGGCACCGCCCTGATTGTGGCGGATGACCTCCAGCAGGCGCTGGCCCATATTGTAAAGTCGGTCGTAGGCCGCGCTGGTGCGCACGGTCTCGGCGGATTTCGTCTTGATGATCTTCCGGGTGTTGCCTACCTCGGCGCAGGCGACCCGCCCCTCGGCCGCGATCCAGATCGAGCCGTTGTAGGGGGCCTCGGCCTCGTAGCCCTCCTCCTTCAGATGGTTGGCCCAGTGCTCGGCGACGGCGTCCTCGCCGTGGTTGACAAAGACGAACTTCGGCTTTTCGTCAAAGGCGCGGAGCCATTCCTCCAGCCCGTCCTTGTCCGCATGACCCGAAAGCCCGCCCAGCTGGGCGATGCGCGCCCGTACCTGCACCGGCTCGCCGAAAAGCTTTACCTCCTGCGCACCGTTGACCAGCGCGTTGCCCAGCGTGCCGGGGCTTTGGTAGCCCACAAACAGCACCGTACACTCCGGCCGCCAGAGGTTGTACTTCAGATGATGGCGGATGCGGCCCGCATCGCACATGCCGGCCGCCGAGATGATGACCTTGGGCGTTTCATCGCCGTTGATGGCCACCGACTGCTCCTTCGTCTCGCTGATATACAGGCCAGGGAACTGCAGCGGGTTTTCACCGCTCTGCACCAGTGCAAGCGCCTCCTCGTCATAGCACTCGGCAAAATTTTCGCGGAAGATCGTGGTGGACTTGCTGGCAAGCGGGCTGTCCACAAAAACCGGGAAATTGCCGTGGCCCTTGATGCGGCCCTCGGCCTTGATCTGGCGGATAAAATAGAGCAGCTCCTGCGTGCGACCGACCGCAAAGCTGGGGATGACCACATTGCCGCCCTTGTCAAAGGTGGACTGCAGTATACCGCTCAGCTCGCCGAGGTAGTCCGGCTTTGGCCCGTGGCTGCGGTCGCCGTAGGTGGACTCCATGACCAGATAGTCGGCATGGCCGGGGTTGGCCGGGTCACGGATGAGCGGCTGATGCCTGTTGCCGATATCACCCGAGAAAACGATGATCTCCGGCGCGCGGCCCGCCTCTGTAATGCGCAGCGAGATCGACGCGCTGCCCAACAGGTGGCCCACATCGGTAAAGCGCACCTCGATACGCCCCTGGGGGCCGTCGAACAGGGTCTGCCATGCCTCATAGGGGCAGGGCACGAACTGCTTCATGACGTTTTGGGCATCCTCGACCGTGTAGTCCGGCTCGATCATTTCTGCGCCGCTGCGCATGGCCTTACGGTTTTTCCACTCGGCCTCCTGCTCCTGAATGTGGGCGGAGTCCTCGAGCATGATGCCGCAGAGGTCGCGGGTGGCCTCGGTGGTATAGACCGGGCCGCGGTAGCCATTTTTGTACAGGTACGGGATGCGTCCCGAGTGGTCGATGTGTGCATGGGTGAGCAGCAGGGCCTCATAGGTGCCGGGGGCATACGGCAGGTCGGCGTTTTCGTAGACATCGCGGCCCTGCTCCATGCCGCAGTCGATCAGGATGCGGTGGCCCGCTGCCTCCAGCTGGGTGCAGCTGCCGGTGACCTCACGGTCAGCACCTAAGAATGTGAGTTTCATATAGGTCCCCCTTTTCAGTGAAGAGAGTAGAAAGAAGAGAGATGCTTGCAGGGAGAATGGGTAGTGATCGTGCGGTGCGCAAAGCCCCTCAGGCCTCGCAAGCTCGGCCAGCTCCCCAGAATGGGGAGCCTTTTACACGGGCTTCGCCCGCGTGAAAGCCTCCTCGCATAGCGGGGAGGTGGCCGAGCGAAGCAAAGGCCGGAGGGGCTTTGGCCGGTGGTGTCAGCCAAGAACCTGCAGGCAAGACCGCGGGGCGTCGAGGACGCCGCCCCCTACAGCTAAAGGATAAAGGAGTTCTAAAGGCACAGTGCGGCGGCCAGAGGACAGGCCGCCCTACATTTAACTTTTGCGCCCCACGCCGTACTGCGGGGCCTCGGGCAGGGTAAAGTTCTCGGCAAAATTGTTTGTCAAATCGTTGATGTTCATCCGCACCGCCCAGAATACATCGCCGTAATCCCGCAGGACGGTGTAGTCCGCGTTCAGCGCCGCCAGCGTGGCCGTGTCGGTGACGATGTAGGCGGTGTCCCCTGCCGGCGTGTACTCGGTCAGGCTGCTCTGGTAGACGCGGCTCACGCTGCCGCTGTCCGCCAGTGTCTTGGCGGCATCGGCGGGGATGCTGACAAGCTGGATGCGCGCCGTGGCGGGCAGCGCTGCCATCAGATCGCCGCGGGTGATCTCGCCGTACTCCGGCTCGGTCACACCGCCTGCGAGAGCCTCGACCGCAGCCCCCTCCGGCAGACCGCTGGCTGTATCGTTGGCCACAGCCTCGGCGTAGAGCGCCGCCAGATAGTTGCCGAAGCTGATCGTCCGGCTCGCGTCCGGGTTTTCCGCGTAGGTGAAAAGCGGCGTGTAGAGGATGCTCTGGTCATCGGCATCCAGCGCGGCGATCTTGGCCGCCGCGTAGACATAGGCATCTGCACCGGCCTGCCGGGCTGCGTCCGCCGTCTCGGTAGGGGCAGCGGTGTCCTTGCCGCCCGCAGCGGCGGTATCCTTGCCGGGGTCGGCGGTATCGGCGGCGGCCTCGGTCTGGGCCTGCGCCGCGGCCATCTCAAGCCAGGTGCTGCGGCTGCTCTCCATCGCCTCGGCCGTCACCGCGCTCTGCAGCACGGCGCGGCAGCCGCCACCCTGGGTGAACACCAGATCCAGCCGGGCTATGCCGCCAAGCCCCTGCGCCGCCCCCAGCACATTCGTGCCGTTTTCGGCGGCGGTGCCGTCAATGATGGCGGTGACGCCGCTGTTCAGCAGCGCCTTCTGCCAGTCACCCCCGGGCGCGGTGGCCGCAATGGCAATAATGGCATCACACCCGGCGTTCTGCAGCGCCGCGATCTGCTCGTTGGCAGTATCGGTCCAGTCGCGGGCCGTGATAAACTCGCCGTTGGCCGCCGAGATCCCGGCGGCCTGCGCCGGGTCATTCAGCGCAAAGAAGCCGATCTTGTACCCCGCGCGCTCCACGATCGTATACATGCCGTTCGTAACGCGGTTGCGGTTCCAGCTGGTGGAGCGGTAAAATACGGCGGTGGCCTCGTTGTTCAGCAGGTTGGAGGCAAGCGAGGGGCCGCTGCCCATGTTGGCATCGCTGACAAGGCGGGTCGTGCCGTAGGCAAAGTCGTTCAGCGCCATTGCCTGCAGGTCATACCCGGCCGCCGAGAAGGCCGACAGCATATCCATGCCGCCGGTCAGGCTGGCGCTCTGGGTGCCGTGCAGGGCATCGCCCGCATCCAGCAGGATCGAATCCGGGGTGGAGGCCTTCAGCGCGGCGGCGTCCGCCAGCGTGGTGCGGTCCCCCCGCAGCCCCGCCGTGGCAAAGATCGGAACCGTGATGTCCCCCACCCGCACAAGGCAGGTGCGGCTCTCGGTTCCATCGGCCAGCGTGGCCGTGATCGTACACTCGCCGCTGTCGGTGCGGGCGCGGACCGTGCCGTTTTTGTCCACCGTGGCAACGCTCTTATCGCTTGTTGTCCAGTAGACCCTGCGGCCGCCCGCCTCCTCGTCAGGTTCGTTCGTCTCAAGGGTGGCGTAGGCGTCCTTGCCGTCCATGTGCAGCTCATCGGTGCGGGTATCGTTTTGCATCACCGGCGCGGCAGTCTTGCCGTTGCAGGCGCTCACGCCGGTAAAAGTAAACGGCCGCATGACAAAATCAAGGTCCACCGTCTTGCTCTGCACGCCGTAGTCCGCGCCGGGGGCGCTGTAGGTGGACTGCCACATGTCGTAGGTGCCGGCGTAGCCCAGCTCGTCAGAGAAGCGGGCGATCCAGAGGTTGTCGCGCCACGGGTCAAACCCGGGGTCGCTGAACCGCGCGCGCACCCAGTTCAGCGAGGCATAGACGCCCTGCTCGCCGGTGTAGCCATGCTCCTGCAGGCGGTCGAAGAACGCCTTGGTGATCTCGGCCATCTCGGACGGGAAAACGCCGCTGATGTATTTATCCTCCAGATCATAGTAGACGGGGTAGCTCAGCCGGTACGGACTGGCGGTGTAGTCGTCCAGCCCCTCCTGCGGGGGCGCAGTCAGGCCCAGCAGCCGCGCCACATGGTCGGCCTCGCTGCGGGCCTCCTCCACCGTCGTCGCGTAGGAGTAGAGATAGGTGCCGAACGGGATGCCCAGCCGGGTGCATTCATCGGCATTGCGCCGCCACTGCGGGTCATCCTGCGCCCAGTTTTCCTCGGCGCCGTCCCACTCACCGCCGAAGCCGCAGCGGATGATCGCAAAGTCGATACCGGCCGCCTTGGCGGTTTCCCAGTTGACCTCTCCCTGAAATTTAGAGACATCCATACCCTTCAGCACCGCCGCCGGGATCGCCCCGCCGCTGGCGTTGAAGTAGTAGCCCAGCTCGTTTTTCTGCCATGCGGCGGCAGGCGTGCCGAAGTCAGCCTCGGCCGGGCCGCCGGGCTCCGCCGTGCAGCGCACCATCACAACGGACACCACCAGCACGACCGCCAGGCATAGCAGACACAGCCCCAGCACAATACGGCTGCGGCGGCGTTTTGCACTGCGGCGCTTTGGTTTTTGGGGCGGCTGCGGCGGGCGCGGTGCCGCCGTTTGGGCCGGTCTGGCCTTGGTGGCAGCGCGGGCGGGGCTGCGGTAGACTTTGCGTTCTTCTGGCACGGCGGTTTACCTCTCTCCGGGTAGATTTTATGCAGGGATAGCTATTATTAGTGTAGCATTTTGTCGAAGAAATTACAATCAGCCGCAGCAGATATTGGGGAAATTTTACACAAAAAAGCCTTCCCCAATTGGGGGAAGGTGGCCGAGCCCGCGAGGCCGGATGAGGGGCGCGTCTGCCCGGCAAATGGACAATACCGGCAGCGCCGCCCCTCATCAGCCCGCTTCGCGGACAGCTTCTCCCATGGGAGAAGCCTTTTTCAAATTTTGCTTTTTACATGTCCAAAAATAGTACGGAACCTCAAAGGCCAGCATGACGCACCAGCCGAAGGCGCAGGCAAAGGCGATGCCCGGCAGCCCCACGCGCGGGGCCAGCACAGCGGCCGCAGCGGCCCGCAGACCCGCCTGCAGGCAGGTGCCGACCAGGGTGGTCGTCATCTTGCCCATGCCGCGGTAAAAGCCCTGCAGGCTGTTCGTCAGGGCGGGCAGCGCGTAGAGCAGCGCCATATACCCAAGGTAGCGGCTGCCCAATGCAATGACCTCGTCCGCGCCCTCCCCCGCCACAAACAGCGAGAGGATCGGCCGGCGCAGCGTCAGCGTCACGCAGCCCACCAGCAGCCAGTAGCCCAGCTCAAGCCGCAGCCCCACCGCAAAGCCGCGGCGGATGCGTTCAGGCTGCCTTGCGCCGCGGTTCTGCGCAATGTAGGTCGTGATGGCCGTGGCGATGCTCTGCTCCGGCGTGAAAGCGAAATCATCCACCCGCGTCACCGCGTTGAACGCCGCGATGGAGCCAACGCCCAGCGCGTTGACCTGCCCCTGGATCAACACCTTGCAGATCGGCTGCACCGCCTGCTGCAGGGCCGTCACCGAGCCGTAGCGCAGGATCGGGCCGAGCAGTGCGCGGCGGATGCGCCACTGGCCGCGCTCGGGGCAAAGCTCCGGCACGCGGCAGGCCATGTAAACAGCGGCCATCACGGCGCTGGCAGCCTCGGCCACCACGGTCGTGACCGCACTGCACACGATGCCGAAGCCCAGCCCGCCGATCAGGACGAAATCCAGCACGGCATTCAGCACTGCCGAGAACGCAAGGAATTTCAGCGGCGTTTTGCTGTCGCCCACACTTTTCAGCCCCGCCGCGAGCGCGTTATAGAAGAAGGTGAACGGCGCACCCAGAAATGTGATGCGCAGGTAGACACCCGTGATCTCAAAAATCGATGACGGCACGGCCGTTGCCCGCAGTATCCACGGCGTCAGCAGACAGCCCGCCGCAGCCGCACCGCAGCAGAGCAGGGCGCCGAACAGCAGCGTTGTGGCCAGCGTTTCTTTCAGCCGGTCGGTTCGTTTGGCCCCGAACGCCTCACTCATCAGCACGCCCGCGCCGATGCACAGGCCGCTGATTGCAAGGATCACAAGGTTCATGACCGGCCCTGCCACACCCTCGGCGGCCAGAGCATCCTGCCCGATGAACCGCCCCGCGATGATGGAATCCACCGCATTGTACGCCAGCTGCAGCCAGTTCCCCAGCAGCAGCGGCACCGCATACAGAAAGAGGTGCCCCAGCGGGGCACCCTTGGTCATATCACGCATCATTATCAGCTCTCAAAACGGAAAATCTGCCACCTTCAGCGTGACAACGCCGTCGATGGTCTGGATACAGCCATCTGCCGGGTAGTTGGGCATGGCCTTGAACGCGTCGGAATTGCTGATGACGCGGACAGTCTCGTCCGCGCATTCGTTGAGCTGGACGCCCAGCTCGTCCCACACCAGCACATACCAGCCGTGGGCGTTGAACGTCGGGTCGTAGGAGAGCGGGCCGAACTGCGCCAATTCCCCGGCCATAGGCTTGAGCGGGGATTCCTCCGGGTACGCGCCGCGCTTCGGCTCGCCCAGGATCACGACCTCGGCGCCGTTCTGGTAGTCGGCGTTTTCTTCCAGCCGGGTACACAGGCGGTTGGCGAGGTTCACAACGGTGGTCTTTTGTTTCAGCATGACCGCCGCATCGTTGTTGACCTGCACGGCAAACCCACGCAGCAGCACCGCACAGAACGCCGTGCAGAGCGCCATCCCCCAGGAGAGTGCCCGTTCCGTCAACGCGGGAGCCGCGTCGATCACGGCGATGGCAAACGGTACCACGATGGCCAGCGAGCCCGCCATCCGCAGCGCCACAGTGGCCCCGGTGTTGATAACGTCGGTCACATTGGCTGCGGCGGGCAGCAGGGCCACCAGTACCACCGCCGCAGCGGCGGCCTTGCGGTCATGCAGCACGACGAGCCACCGCAGCCCGGCCAGTGCCGCCAGCACAAACAGCAGCAGGTAGCCTGCGATCTGCCCATAGTGGTTTTGGGCAATGCCGTGGGTGAAGAAGTAGGCGTAAAAATCAAAGTAGGCGTTTTTCAGGCCCAGCGGCAGACTGCGCAGCGTGTCCAGCCCCACAGCGTTGATGCCATTCACACCGGACAGGCCCACATCGTACAGCCGCAGGAACACCTTTAAAATCAGCATATACAGCACCGCGCCGCTGCCGCCCATCAGCACCATGCGCAGAGCGGTCAGGCCGGTGGCTTTCCACGCGCCGGGGCGGCGCAGAACCGACAGAATCAGCAGCATGACGCACAATCCTGCCGCCGTACCCAGGTTGGCCTGGTACATACCCAGCGAGAACGCCATACAGACCGTGCCCGCCAGCCAGGCAAAGCGTACACCGCAGACAGCGGACTGCACCGCCAGCACAGCCAGCAGGAAGGACAGCGCATAGGACACGCTGCAATAGTGGAAAAACTCGATCTCCGCCACATAGGGCGCACAGACCAGCGTGAGGGGAATCAGATATTTTGCCGTGCGGCTGCGCACGCCGAACAAATCCGTCAGCAGCACACCCGCCAGCGCGTAGAGGAACAGCATCAGCAATGCAGAAAGTGCAGGCTGGTTGATGCCGCCGCGCAGCATATCCACCAGGCGCAGTGCCCAACGGCCCTGCTCGGTTTCCCAATACAGGTGCTCGGGCCAGCCGTCGGCAATGTACAGTGCGCCGATGTGTACGGCATCCATCGTGCCCAGCTGGTTAGCGTAGATCGTGTAATGTACGCCGCAGCCGACCAGCAGCGCCACGACCAGCGGGCGGAAGTTTTTGGCCCACCACAGGCTTACTTTTTTCTGCCAGTCCATCGTTTATTTTTTATCCTCTTCGGTCTCGGCCACGATGTAGATAGGACGGTGCTTGACCTCTAAGTAGGTTTTGGCCAGATACTCGCCGACGATGCCGGTGCAGAACAGCTGGACGCCGCTGCACAGCAGAATGATGCAGACAAGGCTCGGCCAGCCGGAGGTCGGGTCGCCGAACATCAGCGCCCGGACGATGACAAAAATAATGCCGATGAACGCCAGCAGGCAGAACAGAACGCCCACGCCCGCCGCCATCAGCAGCGGCGTGGTCGAGAAGCCGACAATACCCTCGATGGAGTATTTGAACAGGCCCCAGAAATTCCACTTAGTCGTGCCGGCCACGCGCTCGATGTTCTCGTAGTCGAACCATTTGGTCTTAAAGCCGACCCAGCTGAAAATGCCCTTGCTGAACCGGTTGTACTCGGCCATGCTCAGCACGGCATCGGTCATCTTGCGGCTCATCAGGCGGAAATCACGCGCACCATCAACGATCTCCGTATCAGACATCTTGTTGATGATCTGGTAAAACTTGCGGGCAAACCAGCTGCGCAGCGGCGGCTCGCCCTTGCGGGTCGTGCGGCGGGTGGCGGCGCAGTCGTATTCGCCGGTCAGCAGCGTGTCCAGCATCTGCGGCAGCAGCGCAGGCGGGTCCTGCAGATCGGCGTCCATCGTGGCGACATAATCGCCTCTGGCCGCCTGCAGGCCGGCGTAGATGCCGGCCTCCTTACCAAAGTTGCGGCTGAACGAGACATACCGCACGCGGGGGTCCTGCGCGTGGAGCTCGCGGGCCACACGCAGCGTACCGTCGCGGGAGCCGTCATCCACAAAGATGAACTCAAAATCCGCGCCGTGGCTGGCTTTCATCTCCGCCGCCACGCGGGAGGCTTCTTTATAAAAAAGCGGCATCGCTTCTTCTTCATTGTAACAGGGTACGATCAAACTGATGAGCATGGTGTGGACCTGCTTTCGTCAAAGTATTTGTTGGTTTTATTATAGCGTAGTTTGGCGGGTTTGTAAACAATGGATGTGGCGGGGTTTATAAAGCCTTGGCCCCGCAAGGCCGGATGAGGGGCGCGTGTGCCGCAGTCACCCAGTAGCGGGTTGCAAGGCAAGGCCGCCCCTCATCAGTCAGCGGTCAGGGCCGCTGACAGCTTCCCCTAAAAGGGGAAGCCGCTCTGACGGAATGGCTTCTGCAACACAAAAAAGGCAGAGCTTTCGCTCTGCCTTGGGTTCGTGCTAAAAATCAGCCTTTGACCGCGATATTGACCAGCTTGCCCTTGACGTAGATCTCCTTGGCAATGGTCTTGCCGGCGATGGCCTCGGCTACGGCGGGCTCGGCCTTGGCGGCGGCGATGGCGTCCGCGTTCTCGATGGCGGCGGGCACCTTGATGCGGGCCTTGACCTTGCCGTTGACCTGCACGGCGATCTCGATGGTCTGCTCAACGCACTTGGCCTCATCGTAGGCAGGCCACGGGTAGTAGGCCAGCTGCTCAGTGTGGCCCAGCTGCTGCCACAGCTCCTCGGTCATGTGGGGGGCAAACGGGTTCAGCAGCTGCAGCAGCAGCTCGTACTCGGCCTTGTTCGCACCCCCCTGATCGCTCAGCGCGTTGACATAAATCATCAGCTGGGCAATGGCCGTGTTGGCCTTGAGGGCGTCAATGTCCTCGCCGACCTTCTTGATGGTGCGGTTGGCAACGGCTTCCAATTCAGGGCGCACGCCCTCGCCGGGGACAAGCTTCTCGCTCATCGACCAGATCTTATCGAGGAAGCGCTTGCAGCCCTTGATGGAGGAGGTGTTCCACGGGGCGGCCTTCTCAAAGTCGCCGATGAACATCTCATACAGGCGCAGCGTGTCGGCACCGTACTCGGCCACGACATCGTCGGGGTTGACGACATTGCCCAAGGACTTCGACATCTTGACGATCGGGTGCTCGGCCATCTCGCCGTACTTCTCGACAAGGGCCTTGCGGGCGCCCTTCTCATCGCCGTACTCAGCCAGCAGGCGCTTGCGCTCGGCATCGGGCTGGTTCTCAAACGCATGGGGGTTCAGGCCCAGGATCATGCCGTGGGAGGTACGCTTCTGGTACGGCTCCTTGGTGGGCACTACGCCGAGGTCATACAGGAATTTATGCCAGAAACGGCTGTACAGCAGGTGCAGGGTGGTATGCTCCATGCCGCCGTTGTACCAGTCCACGGGGCTCCAATACTCGAGCGCCTCCTTGCTGGCCAGCGCCTCCTTGTTGTGGGGGTCGCAGTAGCGCAGGAAGTACCAGCTCGAGCCGGCCCACTGGGGCATCGTGTCAGTCTCGCGCTTGGCGGGGGCACCGCAGCACGGGCAGGTGGTGTTGACCCACTCGGTGTGGCGGGCCAGCGGGCTTTCGCCGTTCTCGCCCGGCTCAAAGTCCTCGATCTCGGGCAGGCGCAGGGGCAGCTCGCTCTCGGGCAGGGGCACCCAGCCGCACTTCTCGCAGTAGACCATGGGGATAGGCTCGCCCCAGTAGCGCTGGCGGCTGAACACCCAGTCGCGCAGCTTGAAGTTGACCTGCTTGTGGCCCTTGCCGTTCTCCTCCAGCCATGCGTACATCTTATTCTTGGCGTCCTCGACAGACAGGCCGTTCAGGAAATCAGAATTGACCAGCGTGCCGGTGGCCACATCGGTGAACGCCTCCTTGTCAAGGTCACTGGGGGTATTGCCCTTGACGACCTCGATGATGGGCAGACCGAACTTCTTGGCAAACTCCCAGTCGCGGGTGTCGTGGGCAGGCACGGCCATGATGGCGCCGGTGCCGTAGGTGGCCAGAACATAGTCGGAGATAAAGATGGGGATCTCCTTGCCGTTGACGGGGTTGATGCCCTTGACGCCCTCGATGACGACGCCGGTCTTGTCCTTATTCAGCTCGGTGCGCTCGAAGTCAGACTTGCGGGCGGCCTCCTCCTGATAGGCGGCAACGGCGTCGGCGTTCTTGATGAGACCCGCATCAACCCACTTCTTGATGAAGGCGTGCTCGGGGCTGATGACCATGTAGGTCGCGCCGAACAGCGTATCCGCGCGGGTGGTGTAGACAGTCAGGGTATCACCGGCGGTGGTGGCAAAGTTGATCTCGGCGCCGTGGCTGCGGCCGATCCAGTTGCGCTGCTGGGTCTTGACGCGGTCGATGTAGTCCACCTCGTCCAGATCGTCGATCAGGCGGTCGGCGTAGGCGGTGATCTTCAGCATCCACTGGCTCTTGTTCTTCTGCACAACGGGGCTGCCGCAGCGCTCGCAGACGCCGTTGACGACCTCCTCGTTGGCCAGAACGACTTTGCAGCCGGTGCAGTAGTTGACGGTGGTCTCCTTCTTGTAGGCCAGACCCTTTTTGAACAGCTGGATGAAGATCCACTGGGTCCACTTGTAATACTCGGGGTCGGTGGTGTTGATCTCACGGTCCCAGTCGAAGGAGAGGCCCAGCGCCTGCAGCTGGCTCTTGAAGCGGGCCACATTCTGGGCGGTGACGATCTCGGGGTTGATGTGGTTCTTCAGGGCGTAGTTCTCGGTCGGCAGGCCGAAGGCGTCCCAGCCCATGGGGTACAGGACGTTATAGCCGCACTGACGCTTTTTGCGCGCAACGATGTCCAGTGCGGTGTAGCTGCGCGGATGGCCGACATGCAGGCCGGCCGCAGACGGGTACGGGAACTCGACCAGTGCATAGAATTTAGGCTTGGAATGGTCGATCTCCGCATGGAAGGTCTTTTCGTCCGCCCACACCTTCTGCCATTTGGCCTCAACGGTTTTAAAGTCGTATTTCATAATTCTTCTCCCCACAGATGAATTTTAGATGGGTCGTAACCTTCTTAAAGCCTTCCCCTTGGGGGGAAGGTGGCCCCGCAGGGCCGGATGAGGGGCGTGTGTGCCGCCGCTGCCCGTTTATAGGCTGCCGCGGCAAAGACGCCCCTCATCAGTCAGCGGTCGGGGCCGCTGACAGCTTCCCCCGAGGGGGAAGCCATTCCGCATTTTTACTGCTCGTCCGCACTTTCGTCCGCCATCCACTCACTGGCGGGCACGGGCTTGGCGTCGGCCCAGAGATGCTCCAGATCGTAGTAGTCGTGGGCCTCTTGGGTAAAGACATGGACGATGACGCTGCCGTAGTCCAGCAGCACCCAGCGCTTGCCATCGTGCCCCTCGGTGCGCAGGACCTTGACGCCCTCGCGGTCCAGCTGGAACTCGGCCTCATCGGCCAGAGCGCCGACATGGGTGGTAGACATACCGGTGGCAATGACAAAATATTCCGTAACGGTGGTCAGGTCCTCAACCGCCAAAATATGGACGTTGACGGCCTTCTTGGCGTCCAGCGCACGGGCCAGACGAATGGCAAGTTCTTTGCTTTCCATAAAGTAACTCTCCTAGTATAAATTACGCTGCGGGCTGGCTTTCGGCCTCGGTGCTCTCGCTTTCGCTTTCAGCGGCGGACTCGGACGCCATGACATCCGTGACCTGATTCGAGCCGTCCAGATTCTCGTCCTTCTGCGCCTGGTCGGCCTCCGACATCAGGCTGCCCATCCACTGGATGTTCGGGTCGGTGGCCGCATAGCCGGAGACATCCACGGCATTGTCGCACAGGTTCAAGGCGCTGGCGTCCACGGGGCCGGTATTCTCGCGGAAATACTGGTTCAGCAGATCCGCGTCCGCCTGACGCGCCGGGTAGAGCAGATCCTGCTTGTTGTACTTAGGACCGCTGATGACCGGCATCTGGCAGATCATGATCTTGCTGGAATCAATTTTCAGCATACTGATGGCAAAGCTGATAAGGTCAGACGCGCTGAGGTTCGTCTCCATATAATTCAGCACAGCGGGGGTCAGCTTGGCCACATCCCAAATGTTGCCGATGCTCTTGAGCTTGCGGAACAGTGCGGCATAGAACTGGCGCTGCATGTTCAGGCGGCCGATGTCGCCGTTCGGGTAGACATGGCGTGCGCGCAGCAGGAACTCGCAGGCATCGCCCTTGAGCGTCTGGTAGCCCTGATTCAGATGGCTGCCTTCATAGCCCATCTCCATCGGGACATAGATCTCCACGCCGCCGAACAGATCGACCAGCTCGGTCAGCATTTCAAGGCGGATCGTGATAAAGCCGTCGATCGGGATCTGGTACTGGTCGGCCACCAGCTCACAGAGGGCGGCCATATTGTTGTTGCTATCGCTGCCCTGCGTCTTGGCCACGCCGTTGATGCGGTAGTTGCCCGAGACACTTGTGTCGGTCGTGACCATTGTGTCGCGGGGGATCTGCAGCATCTTCATCTCGCCTGTCTCATTGTTGAAATGGACATAGAGGATCATATCGGTCATGCCGTCATTGACATTGGAGTCATTGGCCGAGCCTGCGGCCAGCGCCCCGGTGCTTGAGCGGTCAACGCCGGTGACAAGAACATTGAATTCCTTGCCCTGGAACTCCTTGGGGGTGTTGATGAGCTGATTAAGCTTGATGTTGCCGCCCTCCGGGGTGATGGCCCCCATGATGAGGGCGAACGCGCCGCCGAAGATCAGCGCGATGACCAGCAGCGTGATGAGCAGGATCTGCCACCAGCGGATCCGCTTCTTTTTCTTGCCGCCCTTTCCATCGCCGCCTTTTTTGCCGCTCTTTTTGCCGCCGGTCTTACCCTTGCGCGGGGCTTCGGCTGCGTCATGGCTGCGCGGGGGCTTATGGCCGCCGCCGCTGCCGCCTGCGGCGGTCTTGGGCTTGCGGGCCACCTGCGGGGCCTCGGTGTGCGGGGCGCGGCGGGGCTGCGCGGCAGCCTCCTCCATCTGGATGCCGCCTGCGGCTGCATCGTAGTTGTACATCGGCTTGCTGCCCTGTACCCCGTTCAGGTCCATCTGGCGCACCTGCGTGCGGGGCGCGGCGGCGGGCTTCCGGTCTGCGGGCTGCTCATACAGGCGGTTAGCGGCCTGCCGGGCCTGCTGCTCGGCATCGGCCGGGCGGTTGACCGTGCGGCGGGGGCGCTGCACCTGAAACTGCAGGGTATCGCCGTATTTGCGCTCAGCCGCAGCGCGGTAGGCCATGGCCTGACGCTGGGCATAGGTCAGCTCACGCGGGGCCTCCGGCTGGGGGGCAGGCTGCTGTACCGGCTCCTGTACGGGTTCCTGCACCGGTTGCGGTGCAGGCTGGGCCGCCGGGCGCTGACTGATGTGGCGGCCCTGGGCCGTGCGCATCGGCTGCTGCACCGTGCGGCGGCGGGCGTTCTGTTCGGCCAACTGCTGGGCGCGGCGGCGGGCAGCCTCATACTGCTCCTGATCCAGCCCGCCGGAGGCACTGCCGGTATACAGCTTACGCGGTTCGCTCATGGTTTTTCCTCCCTGTTTCTGGAGTATTACTTCAGATGTGCTTTTGCATACTCATAGGCAGCCACGCTCTCAGGGTCCAGCGCGCCGCCCTTTTCTTCGACAAAATCAATGCTCTGCTTCAGGGCCTCGCACAGGGCACGGTCAAGGTCCTCCATCTCCAGCGCACGCAGCGTCTCTACGCCGGGCCAGTCGCGCTCAGCGCTGGTCATATCGGCCAGATAAAGGATCTTGTCCTGCAGCGACATATCCGGCTTGCCGGTGGTATGGCAGCGGATTGCGGACAAAATTTCCGGGTCCTCGATGCCCCAGCAGGTCTGGGCAAGGATCGCTGCGGCGATGCCGTGCCATACCGGCGCAGGGCGTGCGGGGGCATTTTCTGCTATTATAGCATTATCGGCAAAAATCTGCAACAACTCCTGCTTGGGCAGTTCCTTGGCGGAATCATGCAAAATTGCCGCCATAGCGGCCTTTTCCGGGTCTGCCCCCCAGCGCTTGGCAAGCTTTACCGCCATTTTTTTTACATTTTTCGTGTGCGTCCAGCGCTTTTCACTCAATCTGGACTTCACAAGCTTCTTGGCTTCGGCGTAATCCATGCTATACATTTTCCTCTCTGAACCGGGCTGTAGGGGCCGGACATGTCCGGCCCTCAACCTTGCCTTACCTGCCCTTGAACGGCCAGCAGCTTTTATGCGGAGGGCCGGGCATACCCGGCCCCTACAGTGCTACAAGCTGCCGTAAAGCCGGTTTTGGCGGATAACCGCCAGCGCCTCCTGCGGCAGGACCTCCGGCCACTTTTCCGGCGGGAGCTTTCCGCTGCGGATGTCGCTGGATGCGCAGGGGTAGCTCTCGGCCTCGGCAAACAGGACGCGGCCGCCGGCCTGCTCCAGCGCTGCTGCGGCGGCGTGCAGGGCGGCTTCATCGGTGCCGGTGCGGCTTTCCACCACAAGGGCTGCCATGCTGAGCATATCCTGCCAGCGGTACCACTGGGTAAAGGTCAGCAGCATATCGCTGCCGACACAAAGGTACAGCTCCGCCGCCGGGTCGCAGCTGCGCAGCCATTCCAGCGTGTGTACGGTGTAGCTGCGCCCACCCCGGCGTATCTCCCAGTCGCTGACCTCCACCACGGGGGAAAGCGCCGTAAAGCAGGCACACATTTGCAGACGCAGCGCCGCCGGGGTGGTGCTGGCCTGCTTGTGGGGCGGCGTGCCGGCCGGCATGACGATGGCGCGGTCCGGCCGCACCAGCGCCAGCGCCGCGCGCAGGTTGTTTATATGGCCGTTGTGGGGCGGGTCAAAGGTCCCGCCGTAGAGCATGATTTTCATTTTGCGAGCAGGGCGGCGTAGGCGCTCTCCTTTTTCTTTTGCTTAAAAAGGACGAACTTGCGGCCGATGACCTGCACGCAGTCGCAGTCCAGTGCCTCGCACAGGATGTCGGCGGCCTCGCGGGGGTCGTACTCGCTGTTTTCCAGCACCTTGACCTTGATCAGCTCGCGGGCGGCGATGCAGTCTGCGATGCCCTGCTTGAGGGTATCGTCGATCTCGCCCTTGCCGATCTGGTAAACGGGGTCCATGGTGTTGGCTGCGCCGCGCAGTGCAGCGCGCTGTTTGCTGGTAAGTGCCATAAGGGTGCTCCTTTTTTATTATTGTATATTGTATGTATTTTTTGTAGGGCGGCAGCGTGTGGTGCCCCCTCATCCGGCCCTGCGGGGCCACCTTCCCCCAAAGGGGGAAGGCTTCAAGAGGCTTCCCCCGAGGGGCTGCGCCCGCAGGCGCGTGTCGGAGCGCAACCGCCGGAGGCGGCTCTTAGCGCGGAGACTGAAGCTGCCGCCCGCAGGCGACTGATGAGGGCAGAGTCCACGGCAGCCTCCCGCTCACGGGTACTCGCCGCAAGGCCGCCCCTCATCCGGCCTCGGTCGGGGCCTCGGCCACCTTCCCCCCAAAGGGGGAAGGCTGTTATCCCAAAAATTCGGGCAGCTTTTCTGCCAGCTTCTCCATTGCACGGCCTCTATGGCTGATGGCGTCCTTTTCCGCCGGGGTCAGCTGGGCATAGCTGCAGCCCTCGGTATTGGGGCGGCAGCCATCGGGCGTGCCGTATGCATCGGGGATAAACAGCGGGTCATAGCCAAAGCCGTAGTCCCCGTTCTGCAAGCTGAACGCAATGCGCCCCGGGCACTCGCCCTCGACCTCGAGCGCACGGCCGTCCGGCAGCATAAAGCAGACGGCGGACACAAACCTTGCGCCGCGCTGCCCTTCCGGCACATCGGCCATCTCGCGCAGCAGCTTTTCGTTGTTGGCATCGTCATCGCCGTGGTGCCCGGCATAGCGGGCGCTGTAAACGCCGGGCGCACCGTTCAATGCATCGGTGCAAAGGCCCGAATCGTCCGCCACGGTGGGCAGGCCGCTGGCCTTGCAGAAGGCCTCGGCCTTGATGCGTGCATTTTCGGCAAAGGTCGTGCCGGTTTCCTCGGGGTCGAGCGTGATGCCCAGCTCCCGCAGGCTTTTGACCTCATGGCCCATCCGCTCCAGAATGCGGCGCAGTTCCTTCAGCTTGCCGGTATTGTTGCTTGCAGCGCAGACGATCATGCTTCGCCCTCCTCTGTGTTATCGGCCTTTTCTTCCTTCTGCAAAGCCGATTCCGGCAGCAGGCTCTCGACAAAGGTCTGGGCGTCAAACTCCATCAGATCGTCGATTTTTTCACCCACACCGATGAACCGGATCGGCAGGCCGAGGTTCTCCCAGACGGAGACCGCACAGCCGCCGCGCGGTGTGCCGTCCAGCTTGGTCAGCACCACGCCGGTGGCGCTGGCAGCGCGGCAGAACTCATGTGCCTGACTGATGGCGTTCTGGCCGGTGATGGCGTCCAGCACCAGCAGCACCTCCAGACTGGCCTCGGGGCTGGCCTTTTTGACGCTGCGGGAGATCTTGGACAGCTCGTCCATCAGGCCCTTTTTGTTGTGCAGGCGGCCTGCGGTGTCGGCAATGACCATGTCATAGCCGCGGGCCGTGGCGCTCTTGACGGCGTCAAAAATGACGGCGGCCGGGTCGGCGCCCATGCCGGCCTGCACCAGCGGCACCTCCGCCCGCTCGGCCCAAAGCTCCAGCTGCTCACTGGCGGCAGCGCGGAAGGTATCGCCCGCTGCCAGCATGACGCGGCGGCCCTGCTTTTTGTACAGGCTTGCCAGCTTGGCGATCGTGGTCGTCTTGCCCACACCGTTGACGCCGATGACCAGAATGACAGCGGGCTTGCCGTCCAGTTCCATCGGGTAGCGGGGGGTCAGCTCCTGACAGATGATGCCGCGCAGGGCGTCCAGCGCCTCCTGCCCGGTCTTGAGGTGCTTTTCCTCGACCTGATCGTGCAGCTCATCCACAAGGCGCACGGCGCAGGCGGGGCCGACATCGGCCAGAATGAGCTGCTCCTCCAGCCGGTCATACAGGTCATCATCGATCTGCGCGTTGGTCAGCGTATTGACGATGCTCTGGAAAAAGCCGGTGCGGGTCTTTTCCAGACCGCGCTTGACCTTTTGCTGCTCCTGAAACTCCTCTTCCGTAATATCGCGTTTGAAAAAGTTGAAAAAGCCCATAGCTGGCCCTCCTTACTTTTGATTTGCCGCCCCGTAGGGGCCGGATATGTCCGGCCTGCGGGTTTGTGTGGCTTCCCATTGGCGGGTGGTCGTATTTATGTGGCGGGCCGGGCATGCCCGGCCCCTACATGCCATCAGGTAATCAGCTCCGCGTTCACCTTATCCAGATCAAGGCGCAAAATCTTGGAGACGCCGTCCTCCTGCATCGTGACGCCGTAGAGGACATCGGCGGCCTCCATTGTGCCGCGGCGGTGGGTGATGACGATAAACTGGGTGTTATCGGTCATGCGGCGCAGATACTGCGCGTAGCGCGCCACATTCACATCGTCCAGCGCCGCCTCGATCTCATCAAGGAAGCAGAACGGTGCCGGGTTGACACTCAGAATGGCGAAGTAGATCGAAATTGCGACCAGCGCCTGCTCGCCGCCGGAAAGCGCGCTCAGATTCTTGATGACCTTGCCGGGGGGCGAGACCTCGATCTCGATGCCGGATTCCAGCACATTCGCCTCGTCCGACAGATACAGCCGCGCATGTCCGCCGCCGAACAGCTCCTTGAAGATCTGCTGGAAGTGGGTGTTGATCTGCTTGAAGCTTGTTGTAAACAGCTCCTCCATCTCGCTGCACAGCTCGGCAATCATCTTTGTCAGCTCGGACTTTGCCTTTTCGACATCGGTGACCTGCGCCTTCAGGAAGTCGTAGCGCTCCTTGACCTCCTTGTACTCGTCGATGGCGCCCACATTGACATTGCCCAGACCGCGGATCTTGCTGCGGACCTCGGCCACGCTGCGGCGCAGCTCGGTCAGGCTCTCAAACGGTACGCAATGGCTGCGGGCCTCACCCTCGGTCAGCTGGTACTCCTCCCACAGCTTGCTGTTGGTATCGTTCAGCTCGGTCTCGGCGGCGGTGCGGCGCTCGGCCAGACGGGCCATCTCGCCGCTCATCCGCTCGCGCTCATCGGTCAGGGCGCGATTGTCGCGGTTCAGCTTTTCAACAGCGGCCTCCTTCTCCATGCGGGCCGCGTTTGCGGTGCGGATGGTCTGCTCGGCCGCCGCAATTTTCTGCAGGTTGTCGCCGCGGGTGCGCTCCATCTCGGCAATTTTCAGGGCGTTGGCCTCGATCTTTGCCTTAGCAGCCTCAATAACGGTCTGCAGCTCGCGGGCGCGGGCATCGGCCTCGCCAGTGCGGCTCTGCAGGCCCTGCAGCGCAGCCTCGTGCAGGCCGATGTCCTTTTCATCGGCCAGACGCTGCAGCTGCTTTTCGGACAGCTCTGTCGTGATGTGCTCCCGCTCGGCAGTCAGGCTGCCGGTGCTTTCGCCCAGTGCTGCCAGCTCAGCGGTGTACTTTGCCATCTCGGCTTCGGCGTCGGCCTGTGTCTTTTCAGCCTCGGCGCGGGTGGCCTCGTTCTGGGTCACGGCGGCCTGCTGGGCGGCGATCTCCTGCTCAATATTGCGGGCCGTCTCCTCGTTCTGGGCGGTGGCCTTTGTCAGGCGCTCCACCTCCAGCCCGGCGCGGACATGCTCGGTCGCGGCGTTCATGCCCTCGCCCTCGGCACCGGCCAGCTGGGCGGAGAGGTTATCGACCTCCGCCTTGCGGGCGGCCAGCTCCTTTTCGGCCTCGGCGCGGCGGGCTTCCAGCTTAGTCAGCCTGCTGCGCAGCTCGTCCAGCTCCTGCTTGCGGCTGAACACGCCGACACTGCGGGCAGTGGAGCCGCCGGTGAAGGAGCCGCCGGCGTTGATGACCTGTCCGTCCAGCGTGACGATGCGGTTGCGGTAGCCTAGGCTGCGCGCCACGGCGGACGCCTCGGTCAGATCCTCGACCACGATGATGCGGCCGAGAAGATTGTCGATGATATGCTGATATTTCGGGTCTGCTTTGACAAGGTCGGCAGCAACCTCTGCCGTGCCGGTCAAGCGGCCCGTAAAGCGGGTGCCCTGCACGGTGTCCAGCGGCAGGAAGGTGGCGCGCCCGGCGCGCTCATCCTTCAAAAAGCCGATGGCGGCGCGGGCACAGCCCTGATCCTCGACCACGATGTTCTGCAGCGCAAAGCCGAGTGCGGTCTCGATGGCGGTCTCGTAGCCCTTTTCGACCGTGAGGATACCGGCCACAGGGCCGATGACGCCCCGCAGGCGGCCTGCCCCGGCCGCCCGCATGACCGACTTGACGCTCTGCTGGTAGCCGTCCATGTTGCGCTCCAAGTCCTCAAGGATATGGATGCGCTGGGCGGCGGCAGATTTTTCGCGGTCGGCCTTCTGCAGGGCCTCGGCGGCGTCCGCCTGCTGGCGGCGGCGGCTGTCCAGCTTGAGCTTTAAGCCGGCCTTGATGTTGTCGCTGCGGGTCACGGCCTCCTCGGCGTCCTTAAAGCGGCGCTCCGCGCGGCGGCGTTCCTCCTCGGTGGCGGCGGCGGCGTTCTGCAGCGCCTCGGCCTGCGCGCGCGCCTCGGTCAGGCGGTCGGCGGCGGCCTGCCCCGCCGACTGGGCCGATGCGGCGCGGACCTTCGCGGCAGTGGCGGTGTCCTGCAATCGGGCCATGGCGGCGTCAATGACATCGCGCCGTTCGCCGCTGGCGGCAGCCTTTTCCTCCAGCGCGTGCAGCGCCTCGCGCAGCGCGGCCACACGGGCATCCAGCGCGGCCATACCGGTGCGCAGCGCCTCGATGGCGGCGCGGTGGTCAGCGGCCTCGCGGTCGATGCTCTCCCGCCCCTGCCCGGCGCGTTCCAGCTCGGTGTTGGCCTCGTCAATGCGGAAGCGGCTGTGCTCGCTCTCGTTTTTCAGGACAGCGATCTCACTCTCGCTGCCGGCGTTGGCCTCGGTGATGGTGCGGATGTCGGTGTTGGCCTGCTCGACCGTCAGCATCAGCTGCTGGGCCTCCTCCCGCAGGGCGGCGCTCTGCTCGTCAAAGGCGTCCAGCTGGCGGCTCAGGCGGTCGTAGTCAGCCTGGGCGGCCTCGTACCGGCGCTGCTGGTCGCGCAGCGCGTCATTGGCGCGGCGGATGGCGTCCACCCAGAGGGTGATCTCCAGCCCCTTGCGCTTTTCGCTCAGCTCCAGAAACTGCTGGGCCTTCTCGCTGTCCCGCTTGAGCGGGCCGACCCGCCGTTCCAGCTCGCTGAGAATGTCGCGCAGACGCTCGAGGTTGCCCTCGGCGGCGGCCAGACGGCGCTCGGCCTCGTTTTTGCGGTAGCGGTATTTGGCGATGCCGGACGCCTCCTCAAATATCTCGCGGCGCTCGGCGGATTTGGCACCGACGATCTCGGCAATGCGGCCCTGCCCAACGATGGCGTAGCCGTCGCGGCCGATGCCGGTGTCGAGCAGCAGCTCATACACATCCTTGAGGCGGACATTCTGACCGTTGATGGAATATTCACTCTCGCCGCTGCGGTAGTACCGGCGGCCGATCGTAACCTCATCGGCGTCCATGTCAAGGCCGTGGTCGCTGTTGTCGATCGTCAGTGCGACAGAGGCAAACCCCATAGCGCCGCGGGACTGGGTGCCGCCGAAGATGACATCCTCCATCTTGCCGGTGCCGCGCAGCTGCTTGGAGCTGGTCTCGCCCAGCACCCAGCGGATGGAGTCGGATATATTCGATTTGCCGGAGCCGTTCGGCCCGACAACACCGGTGATGCCCTCCCCGATGGCGATCTTTGTCTTATCGGGGAAGGATTTAAAGCCTTGGATTTCCAGTTCTTTCAGGCGCATGAAGTGGTGTACCCTTTCGATTCTGTCTGGTCGTAGGGGCCGGGCATGCCCGGCCCTCAACCCCGCCCTGTATACCCGTAAACGGGCTGCGATTTTTATGCCGCGGGCCGGGCATGCCCGGCCCCTACAGAGCATCATTAAACGGCAATATTACTGCAATTTTTCCAGCGCCACCTTTGCAGCGTGCTGCTCGGCAGCTTTTTTGCTGCGGCCCTTGCCCTCGGCCAGCAGCTCGCCGTTGCGCCAGACGCAGACGGTGAACTGCTTGTTGTGGTCGGGGCCGGTCTCGCCGGTGACCTCGTATTTCAAAACGGCGGAGGGGTCCTGCTGGACGACCTCCTGCAGGCGGGTCTTGTAGTCGTCCTCGGCGGTCTTGCCCTCGGTGATGAAGGGCAGGATGAAATTGCGCGCGACCTCCATGCCTCCGTCCAGATACAGCGCGGCGATGAGGGCCTCAAACGCATCGGAGACAACGCTCGGGCGGTTGCGCCCGCCGCCGAGATCCTCACCGTGGCCGAGGCGCAGATACTCGCCGAGGTGGATCTCCTGCGCGAACTGGAACAGCGCCTCCTCGCTGACGAGGCTTGCGCGCATCCGGGTCAGCTCGCCCTCGGGGCGGCCGGACTGGTGGAACAGATAGTCCGCCACCACAACGGACAGCACGCTGTCGCCCAGAAATTCCAGCCGCTCATTGTGGGTCGTGGCGACCTTGCTTTCGTTGGCATAGCTGGTATGGGTCATCGCAATGCGCAGCAGCGCAGGATTTTTGAATGTATACTGCAGGACCTCCTGCAGTTCTTCCGGTTTGTGAGCCATATTCTTTCACCTTTCCGGCTGGTCCGTAGGGGCCGGGTATGCCCGGCCCTCAACCTTATCTCGATTGCCCTTTTACGGGCGGTATTTTTTATGCCGCAGGCCGGACATGTCCGGCCCCTACAGGGCGGCTTACCTTTTAAGCGTCTGCTTCTTCCTTCTGCGCGGCCACCTCGCCCAGCGCCTTCTCCATCGTGCCGCACAGGTCGTTGGCAACGCAGAGCTTGGCCTGACGGATGGCGTTCTTGATGCCCTTGGCGTGGCTGGAGCCGTGCGCCTTGATGACCGGCTTGGCGGCACCCAGCAGCGGCGCGCCGCCGACCTCCTCGGAGTCCATCATCCGCTTCAGCTCACCCAGACCGCCCTTGATGCCCAGATAGCTGAGCTTGGTAATGATATTCTGCAAAAAGATCTTTTTCAGCATCCCCAGCAGCGTCTTGGCAACGCCCTCGGTCAGCTTGAGGACCACATTGCCGACAAAGCCGTCACAGACCACGACATCGATCTCGCCGTCCATGATATAGCGCGGCTCGATGTTGCCGGCAAAATGGATGCAGGGGTTCGCCTTCAGCAGCTGGTGCGCCTCGCGGTAGGTGGGGGTGCCCTTCGTGTCCTCGGCGCCGTTGTTGACGAGTGCGACCTTCGGCGTTTCGCGGCCCATGACCTTTTCGGCGTAGACGCTGCCCATCGTGCCGAAGGCGTTGAGCATCTCGGGGCGGCACTCGACATTCGCGCCGCAGTCCAGCAGCAGGAAATTCTGCTTGGCGCCGGGCATCGGGGTGGCCAGCGCCGGGCGCTTGACCCCCTTGACGGTGCGCACAATGAGACTGGTGCCGACATGCAGCGCACCGGTGGAGCCGGCGGAGACAAAGGCATCGGCCTCGCCGTTCTTCAGCATGGTCAGGCCCTTGACAAGGCTGGAATCCTTCTTGTGGCGCACAGCCTTGACCGGGTCATCGTGCATGTCGATATTCTCGGTGCAGTTGACGATTTCAAACGGTGCAAGGTCAATTTTATTCTCTTTTGCGCAGTCGCGGATGGCTTTTTCCTCGCCCAGCAGCGCAAGCGTCATGCCGTCCCCAAACTCCGCCGCAGCCTGACTTGCGCCCTGCAAAACGCACAGCGGGGCGTTGTCACCGCCCATGGCATCCACTAAAATTTTCATGCTTTATATTCCTCCGTCCATGCATGCATGGCGTCCTGTGCGGCCTGCGAAAGCGCCATATAGCGCTCCCGCTTGTCGCGGATGGCGTTGATCTCCTCGGTGCGGGGCAGTATGCCCATGTTCGCACCCATCGGCTGGAAATCCTTGTTCGGGGTCGTGATATAGTCGAGCAGCGAGCCGCACATCGTGGCCGCCGGGGGCGGCGGCAGTTCGCGGCCCTGCAAGCGGGCGTAGATCTGGCGGGCGGCCAGCAGGCCGGATGCCGCGCTCTCCATATAGCCCTCGAAGCCGGTGATCTGCCCGGCGAAAAACACATTGGGGTGGTCGGCCAGAAACTGCTGCTTTGTCAGCACTCTGGGGCTTTCGAGGAAGGTGTTGCGGTGCATGACGCCGTACCGCACAAACTCGGCGTGCTCCAGACCGGGGATCATGCTGAACACCCGCTTCTGCTCGCCCCATTTCAGGTTCGTCTGGAACCCGACAAGGTTGTAGAGCGTGCGGGCCGTATTCTCGGCACGCAGCTGCACAGCCGCCCACGGGCGGTGGCCGGTGCGCGGGTCGCGCAGGCCGACCGGGCGCAGCGGCCCGAACCGGATCGTATCTGCGCCGCGCGCAGCCATGACCTCGATCGGCATACAGCCCTCGTAGACGGTCAGATCGCCGTCAAAGTCGTGGAGCGGTGCGCGCTCGGCGGCGATGAGCGCCGCGTGGAAGCTCTCGTACTCCTCCTTATTAAAGGGGCAGTTCAGATAGTCCGCCTCGCCGCGGCCATAGCGGGACGCGGCAAAAACCTTGTCATAGTCAAGGCTTTCGGCCGTCACGATGGGAGCCACCGCGTCATAAAAGCTGAGCCGGTGGTCCCCGGTCAGCGCTGCGACCGCCTGCGCCAGCGCACCCTCAGTCAAAGGGCCGCTGGCAACGAGCACCGGTGCGCGCTCGTCCAGCGCCGTGACCTCCTCGCGCCGGACCGTAATGTTGGGGTGATTTTCCACCATTTCGGTCACGGCGGTGGAAAACACATCGCGGTCCACGGCCAGCGCACCGCCCGCCGCCACGCGGGCGGTCTCGGCCGCGTCCAGCAGATGGCTGCCCAGCAGCTTCATCTCGATTTTCAAAAGGCCCGATGCGGAGTCGGGGCGCTCGGCCTTCAGCGAGTTCGAGCAGATCAGCTCCGCAAAGCCCGCGCTTTTATGGGCCGGGGAATATTTTGTAGGCTTCTGCTCGTACAGCTCGACCTGCACGCCGCGGTCTGCCAGCCAGAGTGCCGCCTCGCACCCGGCCAGACCGGCACCGATAATGTTAAGTTGCATACTTGTCCTCTCTCAGGCTCCCCTTTGCGGGGAGGCTTTAAAGCGGTCATTTCTTCTCAATCGCCTTCACAAACCCGCAGCCCTCTTTAGCGCAGTAGAGCTGGCCCTTCTTTTTAAACAGGGTGCTACCGCACTGGGGGCAGCGCTCGGGCACCGGCTCGTCCCATGTCATATAATTGCACTTGGGGTAGTTGCTGCAGCCGTAGTAGACGCGGCCCTTGCTGCTTTTGCGCACCAGCATGTGGCCGCCGTCCAGCGGGCAGAGGCCGCCCGTGTCCTTGACGAGCGGGTGGGCGTTGCGGCACTCCGGGAAGCCGGAGCATGCCACAAACTTGCCGTAGCGGCCCGACTTGATGACCATGGGGCGGCCGCACTTCTCGCAGATCTCATCGGTCGGGATATCCTCGACCTTGATGCGCTTGCCCTCCATGTTCTTCTCGGCCTGCTCTAGGCTCTTCTCAAAGCCCTGATAGAACTCGTCGATCGTCTTGACCCAGTCTGCCTCGCCGGCCTCGACCACATCGAGCTTTTTCTCCATGTCAGCGCTGAATTTCACATTGACAATGTCGGGGAACTGCTCCATCATGACCGTGTTGACGGCCTGACCCAGCGGGGTCGTTTTCAGCTTTTTCTGGTCCTTCTCGACATAGCCGCGGTCCACGATGGTCGTGATGATCGGCGCGTAGGTGGACGGGCGGCCGATGCCGTTCTCCTCCAGCGCATGGATGAGCGTTGCCTCGGTGTAGAGCGGCGGCGGCTGGGTAAACTTCTGGTCCACCGTCAGCTTTTTGAGTGCCAGCTTCTGGCCTTCCTCCAGCGGGGGCAGGGCGGTCTCCTTTTTCTTCGTGTCGTCAGTGGATTCCTCATACAGCGCCGTGAAGCCGTCAAACGACACCCGGAAGCCGGATGCGCGGAAAAGATACTCCCCCGCCGTGATGGATGCCGAGACCGTGTCCTGAATGCAGTCGGCCATCTGGCTTGCCATAAAGCGGCTCCAGATCAGGCGGTACAGCTTGGCGGTATCGCCGCTGATGCTCTGCTCGACCTCATCGGGGGTCAGCTCGGGCATCGAGGGTCGGATGGCTTCGTGGGCGTCCTGCGCCGCCGTGGCGGAGCGGCTCTTCCACTTGCGGGGCGTCTTGCAGACATAGCCCTCGCCCCAGCGGTCGGCGATAAAGGTCTTGGCGGCGGCCTGCGCCTCGGCAGCGATGCGCAGCGAGTCGGTACGCATGTAGGTGATCAGACCCACCGTGCCGTGCCCCGCAATGTCAACGCCCTCGTACAGGGTCTGGGCGGCGCGCATCGTCCGCGTGGCCGAAAAGCCGAACGCGCGGCTCGCGTCCTGCTGCAGCGTGGAGGTGATGAAGGGCGGCGCGGGCTGACGGCGGCGCTTGCCCTTTTCGATTTTGGTAATGGTGTAATCCTTGCCGTCCAGCGCGGCCAGCACTGCATCGGCCTGCTGCTTGTCCGTGACCGTCAGCTTTTTGCCGTCTGCCGTCGCCGCCAGCCGGGCGGTGAACTCACCCTTTTCGCCCTGCGGGTGCAGCAGCGCATCAATATTCCAGTATTCGTCCGGCTTGAAGTTCTCGATCTCGATCTCGCGGTCGCGGATGAGCCGCACGGCCACGCTCTGCACACGACCGGCGGAAAGGCCCCTGCGGACCTTTTTCCAGAGGAACGGGCTGAGCTTGTAGCCGACCAGACGGTCCAGCTCACGCCGGGCCTGCTGCGCGTTGAAAAGGTCGATATTGATGGCGCGGGGATGGGCCATGCCCTCCTTGACGCCCTTCTTCGTGATCTCGTCAAAGGTCACGCGGTTGGGCGCAGCGGGGTCCAGCCCCAGAATGTTCGCCAGATGCCAGCTGATGGCCTCGCCCTCGCGGTCCGGGTCGGTCGCAAGCAGGACGCCATCGCACTTTTTGGCCTCGGCCTTCAGCTCCTTAACAAGCTTCTGCTTGCCCTTGATCGTGATATATTTCGGCTTATAGCCATTTTCGACATCAATGCCCAGCGTACTGGCGGGCAGGTCGCGCACATGGCCCATGCTGGCCGTGACCTTGTAGCCGCGGCCCAGATACTTGCCAATGGTCTTTGCCTTGGCAGGGGATTCCACGATGACTAATTTTGGCATAAGTTACCTCAATGAAAATTTTTTAGATAATAGATAAGAGATAAAAGATAAGAAATATTGTGGATCGCAGGCCGTTGGCCTGCTCAAAATTGTGCGCTGCGCGCACTCCTTTTTTATTATCTATTATCTTTTATCTATTATCTTATATTGCAATGTACCGTCTCCCCGGCTGCGCCTGTGCGCCGCCCATAAGCTCCAGCTCCGTGCAGGCCGCCAGCACGCGGCCGGCGGGCAGGCGGGTGGCGGCGCACAGGGCATCCATGCTCTGGGGCGTGGGCTTTAGGGCTGCGTAGACCTGCTGTGCGTCCGGGCTGACGGCAGCGGGGTCAAACCGCTGCTGCTCCGGCGCGGCCGTCTGCACCCCGATGCCCAGTATCTCCAGCACATCGGCCGCCCTGCACAGCGGCTCGGCGCGGTGGGTCCGCAGCAGCTCGTTCGTGCCCTCACTCAGCGCGCTGTAGATGCTGCCCGGCACGGCCAGCACCGGGCGGCCCAGCCGCTCGGCGTGGTGTACGGTGTTCAGCGTGCCGCTGCGGGTGCGGGCCTCCGCCACACAGAGCGCCTCGCTCTGGGCGGCAATGAGCCGGTTGCGGGCCAGAAAAGTCCCGGTCGTGCGGCCCGTGTAGCCGGGCGGGTACTCGCTGCAGACAGCGCCGCCGCCCTTCTCGATGGCGGTGCGCAGCTTGGCGTTGGCGGCCGGGTAGGTCTTGTCAATGGCCGTACCCAAAAACGCGATCGTGGGGCGGTCGGCCTGCAGCGCGGCGCGGTGGGCCTCACTGTCCAGCCCGTCCGCCAGACCGCTGACGATGACCGCGCCCGCCTGCGCCAGCGCCAGCGACAGGTCAAAGGCCGCCTGCCGCCCGTAAGCGCTGGGGCGGCGGGTGCCCACCATGCCCACACAGCGCTGCCCGTTCAGGCAGGCCGACTCGCCGGTCAGATACAGCACCAGCGGCAGGTCGGGCAGGTCGCGCAGCGCGGCGGGGTAGGCGTCCTCGTCGGGGGTCAGCAGCTCGATCCCGCTCAGCAGGCAGTGGTCGAGCCGCTCCTCAAAATCAAAGGGGGTCGTATCCTGCAGCTGGGCAAGGGCGCGGGGCGTCAGGCAGGTCGGCGGGGCCTCAGTGCCTGCGCGCAGCAGGTCATACAGCTCGGCCGGGTCGGGGTAAAGCGCAAGCAGCTCCTGCGCATACTGACACGCCGAGCCGACGGCGTCCGCCAGCCAGAGCCAGGCCAGTGTTTTGTCCATGGTGGATGCCCCCTTTTATCCTCTCGGCTGCATAGCGGCGGGCAGAGGACTGCCCGCCCTACGCCCGCTGTTGCCCCGTAGGGCGGCCAGTCCCCCGGCCGCCGCGCAGCAGCTTCCGGATGTCTGCTTACACGCCCCTGAAATGCCACAGCAGCACGCTGCCGGCCACGGCGGCGTTCAGGCTCTCCACCCGGTCGGTCATCGGGATGCGCACGGCCATGTCGCAGGCCTCAACGGTCTGCTGCGTCAGGCCCTGCCCCTCGCTGCCGATGACCACGCAGACGCCGTGCGGGAAGTCGTTCCCGGCCTCGTCCAGCGGGCGCGACCGGTAGAGCGCCGCCGCCAGCGTTGTGACGCCGCGGCTGCGCAGCTGCGCCAGTGCGGCTGGCAGGTCGGCGCTGTGCAGCGTCGGCAGCCGCCCGGCCGCCCCCATCGAGGAGCGCAGTGTCTTGGGCGACAGGGGCGATGCACACCCCGGCCCCAGCACGACCGCATCAAACCCGAACGCCGCCGCGCTGCGCAGCAGCGTACCGACATTGCCGGGGTCCTGCACACCCTCCAGCATCAGGATGCGGCGGGCGGTGTCCAGCGTATCGGCGGGCGGGGTGGGCGTTTCAAACAGGGCAAAAACGCCCTGATTCGACTTGGTGCCGCTGAGCTTTTCCGCCACATGGGGCGCGATCTCAGCGGGGGCCAGCGTTGCCAGCTCAGGCGTTTTGGCCAGTGCGGCCGCCGTGGCGTAGACCGTGCGCGGCGTACAGCTTTTGGCAAGCTCCAGACAGAGCTTTGGCCCCTCGGCAAAAAACAAGCCGTCAGCGGCGCGCTGCTTTTCTGAGTCGCGCACCGCGCAGGCGTATTTGATCTTGGCGTTATCACGGCTGGTGATCGTTTCCATTGTAGCGCCCCTTTTGTATAAAATCAACTAAATTGTGTGAATAACGGGAAAGTGACCGCCAAAGGCGGGCGGGTAAAGCCCCTCCGGCCTCGCAGGCTCGGCCAGCTCCCCACACTGTGGGGAGCCTTTTTTCGCGGGCGAAGCCCGCGCAGAGAGCCTCCTCACGCAGTGGGGAGGTGGCCGAGCGAAGCAAGGCCGGAGGGGCTTTGCCGTCTGGCCGCCGCACCGCAAACTTCCCCTTAAACACAAAAGGACTCGCGCGTGTGCGCGAGTCTTTTATGCAAGCTATTACAGGGCCTTCTTGGCGGTCTCAACCAGCGCGTTAAAGCTGGCGGGATCGTGGATAGCCATCTCAGACAGCATCTTGCGGTTCAGCTCGACGCCGGCCTTCTTCAGGCCGTTCATGAAGGTGGAGTAGTTCATACCCTGAGCACGAACAGCGTTGTTGATGCGGGTGATCCACAGGTTGCGGAACTGGCGCTTCTTCTGCTTACGGCCAACGAAAGCATAGTTGCCGCTCTTCATAACGGCCTGCTTAGCCATGCGGAAGTGCTTGGACTTAGCACCGTAGTAACCCTTTGCCAGCTTGAGAGTCTTAGCACGACGCTTGTGCGTCATGGTAGCGCCTTTAATACGAGCCATGTTTTATATCTCCTTTTGTCTATAACAGGTAGTAACTGACCTTTAAATGTCCCGGGCAGATCAGCCGCCGTAGGGCATCATTTTCTTGACGGCAGCCTCGTTGGTCTTGTCAACGTACTTGGGCATACGCAGGCCGCGGGTCAGCTTGGTGGTCTTCTTGGTCAGAATGTGACGGCGCTTGGACGCATTGCGCTTGATTTTGCCGGAAGCAGTCATCTTGAAGCGCTTCTTGGCGCCGGAAAGGGTCTTGAGCTTCATTTTAGCCATTGTTGTTTCCTCCTGAGAGTTTACTTTCTTACTTGTTGGGAACGGGGGACATGAACATCATCATGCTGCGGCCCTCAAGCTTGGGCTGCTTGTCGATGACGGCCTTGCCCTCCAACGCCTCGGCAAAACGCTTATGGACATCCAGACCTAAGCTGGTATGTGCCATTTCGCGGCCGCGGAACCGGATGCTCACCTTGAGCTTATGGCCCTGCTGCAGGAACTTGGCTGCCTGGTTCACCTTGGTGTTGAAGTCGTTGGTGTCGATGTTCAGGGAAAGGCGGATCTCCTTGATCTCAACCACTTTCTGGTTTTTCTTGGCTTCCTTTTCCTTTTTCTGCATCTCGAACCGGTATTTACCGTAGTCAAGAATTTTGCACACCGGCGGCTTAGCCTGCGGTGCAACCTTAACAAGGTCAAGATCCTTGTCAATGGCCATCTTCAGTGCATCGCGCGGGCTCATAATGCCCATCTGCGCGCCATCCGCCCCGATCAGGCGGATTTCCTTGTCGCGGATCTGCTCATTGATTTCCAGTTCGTTGGATTTGCTGTTGCTGGCGATTGTAACACACCTCCCACAAGTGTATGATAAAGACAAAAGCGGCTGCCATTGAAAGCAGCCGCCGAACATACGAAGTTGCGCACCTAGTGCGTATCATGGTATGACCCGGGGTTTTGACAAACCCTGCAAGGTGAGCCGACGGCCTACTGCCGGTTGCTGCTTTTTTTACAAGGGATAGTTTATCATAAAAGCAGGGGCGTGTCAAGGGGATTTGGAAAGTTTTTTGCAGCGTTGTAGGGGCCGGGCATGCCCGGCCCCTACATCCTCGCCAGATCAAACAGAATTTTTGCAATCACGCACCAGCTGTACCCGGCGCGGCGCAGCAGGGCGGGCAGGGCGTCCGGCACGCCCGCACACCGGGCCACCCATTTTTCTGCGGCGTCCTCATTGCCGGGGGCCACGCGCGCCCACTCCCCCTCCGGGCCGGGGTCATCGGTGGGGCCGCGGCGGTCGTTCATGCCCAGCCAGCCGTCCTGCAGATAGCGCTGCACCCACCGGTAGACCTGATGGTACGCAACGGCGTATTTCTGCGCCATAGCGCCGTAGTTTTTCCGGTTTTCCAGACAGTCCAGCACAATGACAAGGCGCTGCATCGGCGCCACGGCGCGCGCACGGCCCTTGGCGCGGCGCGTTCCCTCGCTGCTGTGGCGGCTGCCGTGCAGGGCCGCCGGGCCGTGGGCGCGGTACCGCCCCACCCAGTTGACCAGTGCCTTGTAATCCACATTATATTTCAGCGCCGTTGCGCCGTAATCGCAGCCGTTGGCAAGGCAGTCCTGCACGATCTGCACGCGGTCGGCGGCGGTGGTGTAGGCATCGCCCCTGTGCCGGGACGCACCATGGTAGCCCCGCAGCGCACCGCCCTGCTTGGCGGTCTCCACCATTTTTTCAAGGTTCTGGGGGCTGCGGATGCCGTACTTTTTGCAGATTTCAAACAACGAGCCCTCGCCCGCCAGATAGTCCGCAACGGCGGCCTGCTTTTCCTCGGCGGTGAGGTGGCGGGATTTTTCGCGCGGGGTCAGCCCGCCGGGGCCTTCGGCCTCATAGATGCGCAGCCACTGGCGCACGGTAGTGTTGCTGACGCCGACACTTTGCGCGGCGGCCTGACGGCTGATCTCGCCGGATATTATTTTTTCCACAAGCGCGACCTTTTGTTGTGGAGAAAGCTTTGGTGTCTGGGGCATGGTAACCGCCTTTCGGAGGTTGTAGGGGCGGATTGTCGAAAGGCCTCCCTTGTCAAAGGGAGGTGCCGAGCGTAAGCGAGGCGGAGGGATTCCTGCCCGGCTGCGGGGGGGACGGCGTGCAGGGCAAGGCCCGTCAGAATCCCTCCGGCCGCCTTCGGCGTCCACCTCCCTTTGACAAGGAAGGCTTTTCTGCGGGAGGGATAAATCCCTCCCCTACGGATTGAACCGTAAAAGGGATTTGGCGGCAGGCTTCGGCGGGGTGAGGGCACCCCGCCCTACACACGGATTTTCAAGTGGGGCCGTAGGGCGGCCAGCCCTCTGGCCGCTGTGGCCGTTTGCGGCGGCGGAAAGTGCCCGGGAGGGATAAATCTCTCCCCTACGGCTGACCCGGGGCTGCGCGGCTATGGCAAGGCTGCGGGCCGGGCATGCCCGGCCCCTACAGAGCGGGTATTATAAGGTAGAGGGTATAAAAAATCCCACCACGGGAGGTGGTGGGATAATACACATCAGGTGTACAAATTTCTATTAGCCGGCAATGTCGTTAATTTTGCTCGTTGTAACCTTCGCAGTTCCCTCTTCACCATCGCTGCTGGATTTGCTAACCTTACTATAAGAACCCTCACCAGTAGAGGTATCCTTCTTATAGGTTACCATGTTGGTGCCGTCATCAAAGACAACCTGCGTAACAACATTATTTTCATCATTTGCTGTACCAATGGTAATCAGATAGTGCCATACAGGTTCCTTCGTTGTAGCACCTGCAGTACCCGTAGTTTTGGTAGGAACTTCCGCCAGCGTCTGAATCTGGGCCAATGCAGTTTTAACATTGTCTGCATCTTTGGTCGAATCCTTCAATCCCTTATTCAAGCCGTAATACTCAGAAGCGGTAGTCTGTGCAGCCATAACAACAGAACGGCACTCCGCAATAACCTTTTCCTGATTTGCCTTGTCAATGTAACCAGTCAGAGCCGGAACCAGCAGGGCGGCCAGAATAGCCAGAATGACCAGAACGACGATCAGCTCGACGAGGGTGAAGCCCTTTTTGTCCTTCAATTTCTTGAACATCTTGTTTTCCTCCAAAAATTTTCTTTGATGTATGCCGACTTCACAAACCCCATCGACATTTCGTATTGTCATTTTATAACACAATTTGTGCTTTGTCAAGCCGAAATGTGCTTTCAAAACCCGTTTTGTGTTTTTCTGGTATTCTCTAGCTGACACTATAAAGAAATCAGGCTGTTCTTATGGAATTTAACGAGCGTTTACGCTATTTAATAGATTGCGAAGAAATCAAAATTAAGGATTTAGCCCCCAAGCTATGCCTCAGTGCGTCCACCCTGAGCAACTACGCACAGGGAATCCGCGAGCCGGACTATGACACCCTGCGGCGCATTGCGGATTATTTTGGGGTCAGCATCGACTATCTGCTTGGCCACAAGACCCCCGCCGAGGACGATGAGCGCCAGCTTTTGGCCCGCTACCGCAGCTTTACCCCCAGCCAGAAGCGCCTTCTGCTGGATCAGGCCGAGCTGATAACCCGTTACAAAGTAAAAGCAAACGATTGACCCGCCGGGAGCCGGCGGGTCGATTTTTTATGGGCAGCCGCCTGCGGGGCGTCGGGGACGCCGCCCCCTACAATTATCCGCGCCGCGCGACACCCGCCGCACCGTAGGGGCGCATTCCATATGCGCCCTCAGACTGTCGAAAAACCACCTTACCCCCGGATAAGAATATCGTCTTTGTTGCGGATTCGTAGGGGCGGGGCTCTGCTCCGCCCGCCGACCTGACGTAGCAACGCTTTTTCGGGAAAGTTTCTCACATGGCAAACGGCCACGGGCGGAGCAGAGCCCCGCCCCTACCGCGTTTTTTGACAAACTGGGGGCGCATTCCATATGCGCCCTACAGCTAATGTAGGGGCGAGCATTGCTCGCCCGTGCCCGTTTATCTGTGAAAAAACCTTTCCCGGAAAACGCATTGCTGCGCCAAGTCAGCGGGCGACCAATGGTCGCCCCTACACTTTCAATAGGCCAATGGGTGCCCCCGCATGAAAATACATTTTTTCAAAAATAATCTAGCCAACGCACGCATAATATGTTATGATAATAAGCTGAAGACTTGTAGTGTGCCCCAAGGGGCCGCGCAATTTTACAAAGGGAGTCTTTTTGATGAAAACTACTACCAAGCTGCGCGTGGCGCTCTTCTTCGGCGGCGTATCCAGTGAGCATGAGGTCAGCTGTGTTTCGGCCTCGGCCTGGCTGCGCGCGCTGGGTCAGTCCCCCTGTGCAGAGCAATATGAAGCATTTCCTGTCGGCATCACCAAGGACGGCCGCTGGCTGGCCTGCAGCCCCACGCCCGAGGCCATGGCCGATGGCAGCTGGGAGCAGGGCGACTGCACGCCCTGCGTGCTCAGCCCCGACCGCCGCGACCACGGCCTGTGGCTGCTGAAGGACGGCAGGGCCGAGCTTGTCCGCATCGACATCTGCGCCCCCGTCATGCACGGCAAAAACGGCGAGGACGGCACGATCCAAGGCCTGTTTGAGCTGGCGCGCATCCCCTATGTGGGCTGCGGCGTGCTGGGCAGCGCGGTCTGCATGGATAAGGCCGTGGCCAACGCCCTGATGGACGCCGCCGGTGTCCCCCACTGCCGCTGGGCCGCCGCCAGCCGCGCCGACCTTGCACTGAACGGCCCCGTGGTGCTGGACGCCGTGGAGGCAAAGCTGGGCTACCCCATCTTTGTCAAGCCGGCCAACGCCGGCTCCAGTGTGGGCATCAGCAAGGCGGCCGACCGCGCCATGCTGGAGCAGGCGGTTGAGATCGCCCTGCGCGAGGACGACAAGGTCGTTTTTGAGGAGTTCGTGGACGCGCAGGAGGTCGAGTGTGCGGCCATCGGCAACCCCGATGACCCGTCCACCGTTGCCACCACCCGCCCGGGTGAGATTCTGGCCGGGGCGGAGTTCTACACCTACGATGACAAGTACAAAAACGGCGTGTCCCAGACCGTCATCCCCGCCCATTTGAGCGAGGAAAAGCTCGACGAGGTGAAGGCCGAGGCCCGCAAGGCCTATCTGGCGCTGAACTGCGCCGGGCTGTCCCGCTGCGACTTCTTTGTGGAGCGCGGCACCGGGCGCGTTTTGTGCAACGAGCTGAACACCCTGCCCGGCTTTACGCCCATCAGTATGTACCCCAAGCTGATGGAGCACGAGGGCTACAGCTATCCGGCGCTGGTCGATAAGCTGCTGCAGCTGGCCCTGCACCGCCGGAAGGGGGCCTACTGATGGACCCGCGCCCCATCGGCGTTTTTGACAGCGGCCTTGGCGGGCTGACCGCCGTGCGCCAGCTGCGCCGCGTGCTGCCCGGTGAGGATATCGTCTATTTCGGCGATACCGGCCGCGTGCCTTACGGCAGCCGCGGGCGGGATACCATCGTGCAGTATGCGCGGCAGGATATACGCTTTCTGCTCAGCCGGGATGTCAAGTTCATCATCGCCGCCTGCGGGACCGTGTCCTCGACCTATCCGCCGGAGGAGGCCGCCCGGCTGCCGGTGCCCTACACCGGCGTGGTGGGTGCCACCGCCCGCGCCGCCGTGGACGCGACCCGCAACCACCGCATCGGTATCATCGGCACGGCCGCCACAGTGCGCAGCGGCTCCTACGCGGCGGTCATCCGCGATATGCTGCCCGATGTGCAGATCTTTGCGCGCGCCTGCCCGATGTTTGTGCCGCTGGTCGAGAACGGCTATTTCAATGACGGCAACCCCGTGACAAAGCTCATCATTGCCGAGTATCTGCAGGAGCTGAAGGACGCCGGTGTTGACACGCTGATCCTTGGCTGCACCCACTACCCGCTGCTGAAAAAGATGATCGGCGATTTTATGGGCGATGCGGTGCGGCTGGTGGATTCCGGCAAGGTGACCGCGCAGGCCACCGCCGCCGCGCTGGCGGATCTGGGGCTTTTGAACGGCAAAACGGACGGCGGCACCGCCCACTACTATGTCAGCGACACGCCCGACAACTTTGCCGAGCTGGAGCAGATGTTCTTAGGCGAGTACGCCGGCGGGCCGGTAGAGCGCATTGCGATCGAAACATATTGAGCGCTGTCACCGAAGGTGACTGATGAGGGGCGGGTTGCCGTGGCCGCCCATTTACCGGGCAACGACGGAAGGTCTGCCCTCATCCGGCCCTGCGGGCCACCGCACCCCTTCTGGCGCTGCGCGCCACCTCCCCCGTATCGGGGGAGTCTGTCCCCGAGGGGGAAGGCTTTTAGTAGAGGTACACCATGGAAGAAAAATATCTGATCACCATCAAGGGCACGATGGAGCAGCGGGGCGACACCGATACAGTGGAGCTTATGACCCGCGGCTCGCTCGTCCACAAGGATGGCGCGTACTATATCGTTTATAAAGAGACCGAGACCACCGGCTATGAGGGCTGCACCACCACCGTCAAGGTGGCCGACGACGCCCGCAAGGTTTCGATGCTGCGCTACGGCAAGCAGTCGAGCCAGCTTATCATCGAGAAGGGCACCCGGCATCTCTGCCATTATGAGACCGGCTACGGCGCGGTAAGTCTTGGCGTGGCCGCCGATGTCATTGAGCACGCGCTGAGCGAGGAGGGCGGCAAGCTGAAATTCAGCTACACGCTGGATTCCGGCGCGGAAAATTTCATCAGCCGGAATCTGGTTGACATTACGGTCGATAAGCTGCCAGAAGCTTAAAAACGCGCTGTCCCGTAGGGGCCGGGCATGCCCGGCCCTCAGCCTACCGGAAAGCGCTCTGTAAAGGCAAAGCCGCGGGCCGGGCATGCCCGGCCCCTACAACGTTATCATAGAAAAATCCCCCACAGGAGGTTCATCATGGAATATAAAAACTACAACCCCCGCGCGGCGGCGCTGGCGCAGGCCCGCACCCTGCTGACCGATGCCGTCAAGGCTGCCATCGCTGACGGTACCCTGCCCGAAGCTGCGCTGCCCGACTTCATCGTCGAGATCCCGGCCGATGTCAAAAACGGCGACATCGCCTCCAATGCGGCCATGGCCGGTGCCCGCGCCTTCCACAAGGCGCCGCGCCAGATCGCCGAGGCCATCACCGCCAAGCTTGCGCTGGACGGCAGCCTGTTCGACCGGTTTGAGATCGCCGGTCCCGGCTTCATCAACCTGTTCCTTGCGCAGGACTGGTTCACCAGCGTTGTGCGCGCCGCCGTGGCCAACCCCGAGTACGGCCGCACCGATGTCGGCGCAGGCAAGCGCTACAATGTCGAGTTCGTCTCCGCCAACCCCACCGGCCCGATGCACATGGGCAACGCCCGCGGCGGCGCTTTGGGTGACGGTCTGGCCGCCTGTCTGGACTGGGCGGGCTACGATGTGACCCGCGAGTTCTACATCAATGACGCGGGCAACCAGATCGAGAAGTTCGGCAAGAGCCTTGCCATCCGCTACCTGCAGCTGTACAAGGGCGAGGATGCCTGCCCCCTGCCCGAGGAGTGCTATCAGGGCGCGGACATCATCGCCCGCGCGAAGGAGTTTGCCGAGATTCACGGCGATTCCTATGTGGAAAAGGACTTTGACGAGCTGAAGAAGGCCATCGTGGCCGATGCCCTGCCCAAGAACATCGCCGGTCTGCAGCGCGACCTCGGCAAGTACCGCATCGAGTACGATGTCTGGTTCCATGAAAGCGACCTGCACAACTCCGGCGCGGTCAAGGCCGTGGTGGACAAGCTGCTGGAGAGCGGTGCCTGCTACAAGGCCGAGGACGGTGCCATCATGTACCGCAGCGCCCAGTACGCCGCCAAGTACGGCGTTGTGAACAAGCGCAAGACCGACGACGGCAGCGAGGAGGAGGCCAAGGACGAGGTGCTGGTGCGCGCCAACGGCATCCCCACCTACTTTGCGGCCGACATCGCCTACCACTACAACAAGCTGGCCGTGCGCGGCTTTGACAAGGCCATTGATGTCTGGGGCGCCGACCACCACGGCCATGTCGCCCGCATGAAGGGCGCGATGGACGCCATCGGGCTGGACGGCAGCCGCCTTGACATCGTGCTGATGCAGATGGTCAACCTGATGCGTGACGGCAAGCCGGTCCGCATGAGCAAGCGTACCGGCAAGGCCATCACCCTGACCGACCTGCTGGACGAGGTGCCCATTGATTCCGCGCGGTTCTTCTTCAACCAGCGCGAGAGCTCCTCCACGCTGGACTTTGACCTTGATCTGGCCGTGCGCAACGACAGCGAGAACCCCGTCTACTATGTTCAGTACGCCCACGCGCGCATCTGCTCGGTGCTGAAGAAGCTTGAGAGCGAGGGCGTGAAGTTTGAAGGCGCCGAGGCCGTGGACGCCAGCGTCCTGACCGACCCCGCCGAGCAGTCACTGATCCGCCTGCTGGCTGCCTTCCCCGCTGAGATTGCTGCTGCCGCCGAGAAGTACGACCCGGCCCGCATCACCCGCTACTGCATTGATGTGGCATCCGCCTACCACCGCTTCTACAACGCCTGCCGCATCCTTGATGCGGAGGGCACCGTGCAGCAGGGTCGCATTGCGCTGTGCCTCGCCGTGCGCGGCGTCATCCACAACATCCTGACGATGTTCAAGGTCACCGCACCGGAGACGATGTAACTCCCATGCCTTCCCCCGAGGGGCTGCGCCCGCAGGCGCGTGTCGGAGCGCAACCGCCGAAGGCGGCTCTTAGCGCGTAGACTGAAGGTGGCCCCGCAGGGCCGGATGAGGGGCGAGTTTGCCTCAGCAACCCGTTCATGGGCAATTACAGTAAGTTTGCCCCTCATCAGTCGGCGAGCGGGGCCGCCGACAGCTTCCCCCTCGGGGGAAGCCAATATAGCGAAAAACCGCTGCTTCTTTTTTCCAAGAAGCAGCGGTTTTATGTTGGCGTACACGCGCCCAACATATTTATTATACCACAAGCAGCATGTGTTATTCAATCCTGAATATGCACAAATATTGCACAGCAAGATTGTGGGGTCTGCGAATAGACGAAACACTAAGGCTGTGATATAGTATAGTCACAGAAAGAAAACAGCCGGAGATAAGGAACTGGAAGTTCCAAGAGATGCCACTTTCCAGAAGTTTCTTCATCAAAGACCGATCGTGAACAGACCGACATCTTAAAGCTTAACTTTAAGGACTCCGATCCAGCAGCACGAGGGCGGAAGAAGAAACCGGAAAGAGATCGTAAAGGCCGCCGGCAGTATTTCGTAAGGAAGGAGGCTCGAGTCCAATGGCAAACTTTAAAGATCCCATTCATCACCGGCGGGCCTGGGCCTGCTAACAAAAAAGAACCGCATCCGAAGCCGCAGGTCATCACCTGTAAAAGATTTATAAAAACGCGATGTCCGGTTACTTAGCTAATGTTTAGCAGACTCAGGGGCCGTCACAACAGACCCCCGCATGAGATATAGATTAGGATGAAAGAAGGCTGGTAGAGATGACCGTCACCACTCCGCCGAACAGGATTTACCTGAACTTCACCTGATCAACAAGGAGACACTCCGATGTACAAGAGTTAAGAGGCTTTGGTCCTCGGCATCAGACCCATTACCCCAGGAACGATCTTAATAACCTTAACAGCAAACTTTACTCCGTTCTACAAATGCTTTTCAGCAAATAACGAACCCGAGGGTAAGTCCAATGAACTGTTAGTAAGATCCTGAAAGGGCAATCAAAATTCGCAAACGATAGGATGATTCCCATGACGATGTGGAAGCAGTCCGAAAAATAACGAAAAGGGTTATGAGGCTATGACTCCGAAGAAGTAAGACCGCCGGGGCGAACGAAATGTTCGCCCCGGCTTTTTTGTGTTGTGCAGCAATATGGGCGCACAACCCGGGAGGGATGAATCCCTCCCCTGCAAACCTAATTCACGGGAGGGCGTAGGGCGGCCAGCCCTCTGGCCGCCGTGCCTGTTTGCGGGAGTGAGAAACTTTGCGGGTTATGCCTGTAGGGGGCGGCGTCCCCGACGCCCCGTAAAGGGGTCAAGCCCTGCCCTGCAAATCAACCGCGAAAGGGGTGCAGCCGTAAACCTGCGGGCCGGGCATGCCCGGCCCCTACAGAGCGGTTTTCACAGCATACACCGCATAACTTTCGTTGCCTCGACAAAATCCTGCGACTCATACAGGTGCTGCGCGCCCTCGTTCTGGGCCAGCACCTGCAGCTCCAGATATTCCAGCCGCCGGTTGCGGGCCCAGCGCTTGGCCGCAGCCAGCAGCTGGTTGCCAATGCCCTGCCCGCGCACACCTGCGTCCACGATCAGATCCCCCAGGCAGGCATACCGGTGGGGCAGCACACAGCTGAACGCCGGCGTCCAGCCCGCATAGTAGACCAGCGCAAAGCCCACGGCGGTGCCGTCCTGCTCCGCCAGCAAAAAATCCGCGTCATCGGCCCTGACTGCCTTGCGGATCTCGTCCACCTCACGCGGGGCCTCGCAAAAAAACTCCGGCTGCAGCGCGACCATGGCGCTGTCAAGCTGGCGGTACAGCGCAATAATGGCGGGGATGTCCTCCTCCGCCGCCGGGCGTATAACTGTCTTTGCCATCCCTGTTTCCCTCTCTGGCAAAATGTACGAACAGAAAACCGGCGGACGCAGTTGTCCGCCGGTTTTGATCACTTGGTTTCCTGAATGGTGTAGTTGAAACCGTACTCCTCCTGCAGCTTCTTCACAGCAGGCTCGCAGTCCTCAATAAAGGTCACAGAGTAAACGCTCTGGCCGTTGTGGGCCTTTTTGTACTCCTCCACGATCTCGTTCAGCTTGGTCCAGCCCTCGTCAGCCTTGGCCTGATCCATATCCTGCGGGAAATCAATGATAAATTCACGATGCTTAGGGATGCGTGCTTTCATAGTAAGTCACTCCTGAAAATTTTGTTTCTATATTTGTAGGGGCGGCCATCGGTCGCCCACAGGCGGGCAATGCCCGCCCCTACAGATACGCTAACGGTTCACACACCAAAACAGGTGCGCGCGTTTTCTGCGGTCACATCCAGCACGGTCTGGGCGTCCATATCCCAAATCGTGCCGATGTAGGCGGCCACATGGGCAATGTTGCGGCTGTCGTTGCGGGTGCCGCGCACCGGCTCGGGGGCCATATAAGGGCAGTCGGTTTCCAGCAGGGCGCGCTCGTGCGGGATGGCGGCCAGCACCTTGGCGGCGCGCTTGGCTCCCTTATAGGTCACTGCCCCGCCAAAGCCCAGATACAGCCCCTGCTCAACCAGCCAAACCGCGTCCTCGGCGCTGCCGCTGTAGCAGTGCAGTGCGCCGCGCGGCTTATATTTGCGCAGCAACTCGTACATTTCGGCGTGGGCCTCGCGGTCGTGGACCGACACCGGCAAATCCAGCTCTTTCGCAAGTTGTAATTGTGCCTCAAACAGGGCGTACTGCTCCTCGCGCGGGACCGGCCAGTGATGATCAAGCCCGATCTCGCCCACGGCCACTATAGCCTTGTCCTCAAACAGGGGGCGCATGGCGGCCAGCTCGGCACGCCAGTCCCCATGATAGACTGCCACGGTGGCAGCGTCCTCCTCGATCAGGCTTTCCGGGTGGATGCCGATCGCCGCATGGATGTAGGGCGCGGCATGCGCCAGCTCCAGCACGCGGGCGGCATCGCCGGAGTGGGTGGCACATTCCAGCACCCCCACCACGCCGCCCTCGGGCAAGGCCTTCAGCAGCGCGGCGCGGTCAGCGTCAAACTGACGCGAGGAATAGTGCGCGTGAGTGTCAAAAATATGGTTCATGCCTGCTTCTCCTGCGGGGCGCGGTTGACGAGATAAATGCCGATGCAGACCAGCAGCAGCGCGGCGAGGTAGTTCCACTCAAACAGCGGCTCGCCGTTCAGCAGTGCCGACAGCAGCACATTCATGACCGGAATGATCAGGCCAAACACCGCAATGCGGGAGACCGGGTTGTTTTTCATCAGAAGCGCCCAGATCACATACCCCGCACCGGAGATAAACGCCAAAAACAGCAGCACCGGGATACCTGCGGCACTCTCGGGGTGGAGGCCGCCACCCATGGCAAAGCCCATCACAGCCAACGCCAGACCGCCGACGCCGAGGTTCAGCACACAGACCGAAAAGCTGTCCGCATGCTGGGTCACGGCCTTGTTCCACGGCCCGGCCAACGCAAAGATGACCGACGCGATCAGCATAAAGGCCATACCCTTGACGCTGCCGCCGCCGTGGTTGCCCAGCGTGGCGACAAGCACACCGCCGAAGCCGAGCGCGCAGCCCAGCGCCTTGCGCGGGGTCATCCGGTCGGCCTTGCCGTACAAAAAGTGCGCCAAAATCACGCCCATAAAGCTCTGGGTGCTGTTCAAAATGCCGCCCATCGCGCCGGTCAGCAGCGCCACGGCGGAGTAGTAGAAGAAATACTGTGCAGCGGTCTGCCACAGGCCCAGCCCGCAGGCCGAAGCCAGCGTTTTGCCGTGCGGCATCGGCAGCGGGCGGCGGTTCAGCGCCAGACCGGCCAGCCAGACCAGCGCCGCGCCCATCATAAAGCGGACACCCGCAAAGCACAAAATCGACGCGGTATCGGCGGAATCAATCGCAAACAGGCGGTAGCCCAGCTTGATGAAGGGGAACGCCGACCCCCACAGCACATTGCAGACAACGGCCATCAAAACGGCCGCCGCCGGGATGGAGAAAAATTGGTCTAACTTAGATTTTTGCATAGCGCTGCCTTAGTGGATGCGCGCACCGGCGGGGGTGTTGTCAGGGAAGAACGCGATGGAGCAGCCGCCGTCCACATCGGTGTCAGCGGCAAAGATCATGCCCTCGCTGACATACTTGCCCTTCATCATCGGGCGGGGGGCCAGGTTGGCGACAATGCCGATCTTCTTGCCGATCAGATCCTCGGGCGCAAACCACTTCGCAATGCCGGACAGGATGCAGCGCTCGCGCTCGCCGTCAAAGACGGTCAGGTGCAGCAGCTTCTTGCTCTCCTTCATCCGCTCGCAGGCGCGGACCTCGGCCACGCGCAGCTCGACCTTGCAGAAGTCGTCAAAGCTGATTTCTTCCTCGTGCTCGCCAATCAGCTCTGCGGACGCAGCGGCACTCTCAGCGGGCTTTTCCTCCTCAGCGGGGGCGTTGGCAGCCTGTGCGGCGGCCTTCTGGGCAGCCTCAAGGGCCTCCAGCTCAGCCAGCTCCTTTGCGGCGTCAATGCGGGGGAAGATGTTCTCGCCCTTGTGCAGGGTGGCGTTGGCAGGCAGGGTGCCGAAGGTGGCGGCGCTGTCCCACGTCTTGCCGTTGGCGGCCACATTCAGCTGCGCAAAAATTTTCTCGCAGGTGGTGGGCATGAACGGCTGCAGCAGCACGGTGCAGATGCGCAGCGTTTCGGCCAGATTGTACAGCACGCGGGCCAGACGGGGCTTGGATTCCTCGCTCTTGGCCAGCACCCACGGTGCCGTGGCGTCGATATACTTGTTTGCGTTGTCAATGACCTCGAACACATCGGCCAGTGCATTCTGGAAGGCATAGGCCTCCATGTCGGCCTCATAGCGGGCGCGCAGGGCGGTGGCCTTCTCGATCAGGGCAGCGTCCTCGGGGCCCTCGGCCTGCTCGGCGGGCAGCTCGCCGCCAAAATACTTGTCCGCCATGGCAGTGGTGCGGCTCAGCAGGTTGCCGAGGTCGTTGGCCAGATCCATATTGATGCGGTTGATCAGCAGCTCATTGGAGAAGTTGCCGTCCGAACCGAACGGGAAGTCGCGCAGCAGGAAGTAGCGCAGGGCATCGGCGCTGTAGCGCTCGGCCAGCAGGTAGGGGTCAACCACGTTGCCCTTGGACTTGGACATTTTGCCGCCGTCCAGCAGCAGCCAGCCATGGCCGTAGACATGCTTGGGCAGGGGCATATCCATGCTCATCAGCATGGCAGGCCAGATGATGGAGTGGAAACGGACGATCTCCTTGCCGATAAAATGCACGTCAGCAGGCCAGAAGGTCTCGTAATCACTGTCGGGGTACTTGTCATTCATGAAGCCCAGCGCCGTGGTGTAGTTGAACAGCGCGTCGATCCAGACGTAGACGACATGCTTGGGGTCAAAGTCGACCGGGATGCCCCACTTGAAACTGGTGCGGGAAACGCACAGATCCTCAAGGCCCGGGGCTATGAAGTTGTGGACCATCTCGTTGACGCGGGAGCGCGGCAGCAGGAAGTCGGTGTTGACGAGCAGATCGCGCACGCGGTCGGCATACTTGGACAGACGGAAGAAGTAAGCCTCCTCCTCGGCGTCCACAACGGGGCGGCCGCAGTCAGGGCAGCAGCCGTTGACGAGCTGGCTCTCGGTCCAGAAGCTCTCACAGGGGGTGCAGTATTTGCCGACATACTTGCCCTTGTAGATGTCGCCCTTCTCGTACATCTTCTTGAAGATTTTCTGGATGGCGGCAACATGGTAGTCATCGGTCGTGCGGATGAAGCGGTCATAGCTGATGTTCATCAGCTTCCACAGATCCTTGACGCCCTTGGGGCCCTCCACGATGTTATCAACAAACTGCTGCGGGGTGACGCCGGCCTCCTTGGCCTTCAGCTCGATCTTCTGGCCGTGCTCATCGGTACCGGTCAGGAACTTGACATTGTAGCCCTGCAGGCGCTTGTAGCGGGCCATGGCATCGGTTGCCACAGTGCAGTAGGTATGGCCGATATGCAGCTTATCGCTGGGGTAATAGATCGGCGTAGTGATGTAGAATTTTTTCTGATCCATCTGTGATTTCTCTCCTTATATACACAAACCGTTTTGGTGTGTTTTTTTGCGTTTATGCTGGATTTTATATTCTGGGCATTCGGGCGAAGCCCGCAAAAGCCTCCCCTTACAGGGGAGGTGGCCGAGCCCGCGAGGCCGGAAGGGCTTTGCTCGTTCGCCGCCGTCACGCACCTCCCGGGCAATCTCGCCACTCCGTAGGGCGGCCAGTCCTCCGGCCGCCTCATGCCTTTAGAACCCCACCGGCTCCACCCCGCACGCCTGTAACGCATGCCGGCACAGCACCTCGGTGCTGTCAATGAAGAACGCTCCCAAATGCTCGTCCCGCTTGACAAGGCTCAGCTCCGTGCAGCCCAGCACGGCCATGTCGCAGCCCTGCTTTTTCAAATCATGCACCGCCGCGCCGAACTTCGTCATATCAGCGCGCTTGCCCTGCTTGATGTCATCATAAATGACTGACATGACCTCCTGTTGATGCTCCGGTGACGGCACGGCCCAGTCGATACCCTGTGCCCGGCAGGCAATCTGGTAGGTCTCTGCCGCCAGTGTGCCGTCCGTGGCAAGGATGCCCAGCTTTGTGCAGCCCGCCGCCTTGGCATCGGCCACCGTCAGACGGGGCATGTTCAGCACTGGCACAGGCAGCGCTTCGGCCAGACGGTCATAGAAGTAATGCGCTGTGTTGCAGGGGATTGCCAACACCGTGGCGCCGTAGTGTACCAGGCTGAAGCCGTCCTGCTCCATCACGGCAAAGGGGTCATCCTTACTTTTGCCCATGATGAACGCCGTGCGGTCGGGTGTGGACGCCCGGGACGAAATAACAATGTCGATGTGGTCCTGATCGCAGCTGGCCGGGGTGTGGTCGATCAGCATTTGGTACAGGTAACAGCTGGCAGCTGGCCCCAGCCCGCCCAGTATCCCCAGCACCTGTTTTTGTGGTTTGGTCTGCGCCGTGGCACACCCCTCCTTATAACAACAGTTATATTATATTATAAGGCCTGCAGCAAAATTATGCAAGCACCACCGCCCGGTTTTGTGCCATTTTCCATCTTCCCATCGACACCCCGTGTAGGGGCCGGGCATGCCCGGCCCGCAACCCGACGCCATATCCCTGTTGCGGTCAATTCGTAGGGGAAGGATTCATCCCTCCCGGGCAACTTCCCGCCGCCGCAAGCCTTTGGCGGCGGCCAGAGGGCTGGCCACCCTACGGCCCCACTTAAAATCCGTGCGTAGGGCGGGGTGCCCACACCCCACCGAAACCTACCGCCATCCCTCATTTCCCCATCGCCGCCCCGTAGGGGCCGGGCATGCCCGGCCCGCGCACTTCCGAAAGCCTCTACGCCAATCTTAAACAACAGCCCCCGCCACCACCCCGGCCACATCAACTTTCCGCTCGTGCGGGAATCTCCCCCGCCCTAAAAACGCCCCGCAGGGGCGTTTTTACCCCGCGGTACGCTGGACGCGGGGCCCGGGCTTTTCGATTCCCGCACGGGTCACCTTTTACGCCCGACACCTATTAAAAAGCGCATACCGCATACAAAGAAAAAAGCACTACCTCAAATGAAGTAGTGCTTTCTGGTGACCCGTGCGTCCATCTCCCGGGCGCTTTACTTTTTACGCACCACATTCGTCAAGCAATAGAATCCGTTGCAACGACGGATTCTGTTTTTGTTTTTATGGGGGCTACGGAGCGATTGAGACAATCGCTGGTTTTGCCGATGAAGCGGTAGTAGATTTCGATGCGCATAACCGTTTCACCGTCAATTATCTCTTTCTCGTGGACGATGATTTTCTCAATCAGCGTGTGAACCAGTTCCTCGTCCAACTCCGTAATATCGGCATACGGGGCGACCAAATCGGCGAAATCCTGTATGCCCTGCGTTTTGGTGGTTGCTTCTGTAAGCAACGCTTGAATTTCTGCGGCGCGGGTTTTCAATTCTTTTGTTTCCGCTTCATACTTGGCAGATAGGGTCTGATAGAGGTCATCCGAGAGCCGTCCGAACACGTTATCCTCGTAGATGCGCTGCACCAGCGTGGTCAGTTCGGACAGGCGGCGCTGGGCTGCGTCCAACTCTTTTTTCATGGCTTTCTGCTCGTTCAGCTGCCCGGCCTGTGACAACCCCATCAGATAGTCCGCATACGCATCAGTATCCTCGGCAGCCAGCATAGCGTGGCGGCGGATGTCCGCCAGAACGATAGCCTTGACCTGTTCCAGCGAGATATAATGCGTGGTACACACCTTGCCGCCGTAGCGCCGATTGGCGTTGCAGCTGAATGTACCCAGCGACTTACGGCGTTCATCTTTTTTGCGGCTACAAAATGCCATGCGCTTGCCGCACTCCCCGCAGAACATGATGCCGCGAAAGATGTTATTCTCGCTGCGCTTTTTGCCCGGCTGCTTGACCTTGATGCGTTCCTGCACCGTCCAGAAAGTCTCGGCATCCACCAGCGCTTCGTGCGTTCCCTCCACAACGACCCAATCCGTTTCGGGCTTCCAAATCATCTTTTTAGATTTAAAATTTTGTGTGCCGGTGCGGAAATGCACCATATTCCCGATGTAGACTTGATTCATCAGAATGGCACGAACCGTGCTGTGATCCCACGCATACGGATAGGTCAGAACAATATCTGACGCAAAAGTTCCAAACTTTTCGTGCAGGTACGCCTGTGGGCGGAGAACTTGCTTTTCGCCCAGTTCCTTTGCAATGATGCTGCAACTTTTACCCGCAAGCGCCATTTGAAAAATTTCCTTGATGACCCATGCGTACTGATTCGGAACGAGCTTGTGGCGGTCATTGGGGTCACGGTCATAACCATACGGCGGGTACGCGCCCGTGTATTCCCCACGCAGTGCCTTTGCCTTGAACGCCGACTTGACCTTGCGGCTGATGTCCTTGGCATACCATTCATTGATGATATTTTTGAACGGTGCAAATTCGTTATCTCCGGCAGCGGAATCCACGCCATCCGTGATGGCAATGAACCGCACCTTATTCTCCGGGAAGATTACTTCCGTGTAGCGCCCGACTTCCAGATAGTTGCGGCCAAGGCGCGACAGGTCTTTTACAATAATCGTTCGCACCCGCCGCTGCTCGACCAGTTCCATCATTTCAGTAAATGCAGGGCGGTCAAAGTTTGTGCCGGAGTAGCCATCATCCATAAAGAACTGGCAATTCGTAAAACCGTGTTCCTTGGCATACTGCCCCAGAATGGCGCGCTGGGATTGGATGCTCATGCTTTCGCCGCCGACTTCATCATCGCGGCTCAATCTGCCATATAAAGCGGTAATATCCTGTAGCTGTTTCTCTTTCATTTTCCATCCTTTCCGAACAGCGATTCAGGATGTCTGCCAGCTGTAGTATAACTCTCTTTGCACGATTTGTGTAGGGGCTTTCGACACATTTTTTGCTGAATGGCGGTTCTTTTTTGCTTGATTTTTTCAAGTATACGGACTGCCGCCGCAAAAGTCATTGAGCGGGAATTGTGTGCAAATTGCACATCGCGCAAATGCTAATATTTGAAACTTTTGTGAATAATCATCGTCATCTCTCGCAATATGGCGGAGAACTTGCTATACTATGTATTGTTCATCTCTATCGGCATCCATGCAGGAAACGCCTCAAAATACGGAGAGTTCCGTAATCAGATGATTGGGTAACGAAAGATTTCCGCCTGCTTGCAGAAAGAATGACGCTTATTTGAATTTGAAAGAACCTTGAAAACCGAATTACAGTTAGGGGGTACGCGAATGGAGCGTTTAGACTTCTGCTCGTTTGTGGTGACCCTGCGCAGATACATTTATGCGGATGCGCTGGGAAACCAATTAGACTTACTTTGTTTGCTGTTCGGCAGCTTTCTGCAAAGTACAGATGCCGAAGATTTCACCTTCGACAACGGACAGGTCTGCCGCTGGCTCAACGGCACAGCGCGGGTCAGCCCGAAGATCACATCCTTTTACCTTGTCGGTGAGAACCAAGAAAAGCTGACGCAGGACATGGAAACAAAAATACTTACCATTATGTCGGACCCCGCAATGGCAGCGCAGAGCGAGTGTGACTTGTTGATGCAGGATGTTTCCATTTCCACCAGCAAGAAAAAGTCATTATACGCGGAACGGGATTTCTCCGTTTCCGCGCAGGTCGCAGAGTTTTTGTCCTTACTGCTGTGCTTCGCAATGCAGCGTGAGTTTGTAAAACGCGAAGCACGGGCAAAGGTCTGCGAACAGATCATCTTGCCGCCGGACTATGACCCGGTAGTTTTTACCGAGGCCCGGATGTCCAAATGTATCGTGATCCAGCCAATGACCGGGCCTTACAAAATTGTAAAGGCGGAGAATATTTTTAAAGAAATCCCATTTGCACTCGAAAAAATATTCCCACCTGTAAGTGAGGATTCCGAAGATGCTGTGGAACATGCCGAGCAGATGAAAAAACGCCGGAAAATGCTTTTGGCTTTGGTGCAATATCTAAAAGAAACTTATCAGCTTGGCATTATGGAAATCGAAACCGGCAACGAAGAAAAAGGTCATGCTCTTGTGCGGGAAGTTCAGAATATTTACCGACAACTGTATGGTGAAATGCCTGCCCTTATGGAAGAACAACGTCAGATGTATCGGGAGTATCTGGAAAGCAACGGAATCCGATTTTTCCAAGAACCCCATAAACTAACAGGCTGACGGCACAGCGGTTCTCTCACGAAAGTGAGAGGGCCGCTTTTTCTATGTTCATTTTCCTGCGCTCAATTTCCGCACAATTTCCCATCAATGCTAAAGCAGCCCGCTTTCGATAAAATGAATCTGTAACCCGATACCAAAATCGGTGTCGGCAGCAACATTCCGAAAGGGGCTTTTTTATAAGGCAAGAGAAGAAAATTTTATCAAAAGCCTATCGGCACAAAATCGGCAGGGTGACGTTTGAGGTCACATCCTACGACAACCCGGCAGGCATGCAAACATCGCAGGAAATGCTTTTGCAGATGATGGAGCAGAAGATACACGGAGAGAGGAGATGATTCCCCGATGAAGCAATTCAATGACATTACAATTATCGGCATCGACCAAGGGTATGGCAATATGAAAACCGCCAATACCATTTTCCCTACGGCTATTACCGCTTACGACACCGCGCCCATGTTCAAGGGTGATGTGCTGGAATACGGCGGTAAATTCTACCGCGTGGGAGAAGGTCACAAGGGCTTTGTGGCAGACAAGTCAACGGACGGCGATTTCTATCTGCTGACGCTGGCGGCCATCGCCAAAGAGTTGGAGCAATACCGGCTGTTCACCGCCAGCCTGTGTCTGTCGGTGGGGCTGCCGCTGAGCTGGGTCGGCAGCCAGCGTGAGAGCTTCCGGCAGTATCTGATGCAGAACGAAACGATACGTTTCCGCTTCAATGGGAATCTGTTTCAGCTTCGCATCGTGGGCTGCAAGGTGTATCCGCAGGGCTATGCGGCCATTGTTCAGCAGCTGGCAGACTTCGAGGGAGAGCATCTGTTGGCTGACATCGGCAACGGCACAATGAATCTGCTCTACTTGACGGATTCTCAGCCGCAGGAAAGCCGCTGTTGGACGGAGAAAATCGGTGTGAACCAGTGCATGATCCGCGCTAAAGAAGCGGTGCTTCGGCGTTTTGGCAGCAAAATCAGCGACAGCACGGTGGAGCAGATTTTGCGGACAGGCACGGCAAAAATCGATGCCGACTATCTCGCCTGTATTCGAGAAGTTGCATCCGGCTATGTAGCCGAACTGTTTGCAGCCTTGCGCAGTTACGAGTACGACCCTGCCACCACGCACTTGACCATCGTGGGCGGCGGTGGGCAGTTGGTCAAGCACTTCGGCAGCTATGACCCGGAGCAAGTCACCATTGTGGATGACATCTGCGCCGCTGCCAAGGGGTACGAGTACATGGCCTACCGCCAGATGCTCCGAGGGTGAAACCGTGTCGGAGATACGGACGACCAACCTGCGGTTCAACCTTGGCAAAGAGCCGCAGCGGAAAGCATGGCAGTATTTGCAGACGATGGATAAATCGGTGTTCAAGTCGTACAACCAAGCGGTCGCCACAGCGGTGGTGGACTACTTTGACCGCTACTACCAGACGCAGGATGACCCTTATCTGGAGACGCGAGCGCGCGAGGAACAGTTTGTGCAGCAAATCGTGGATGCAGTGCGGGATACTTTGCGGGAGACGATGCCGGTCTTTCTGGCAGGGTGCATAACCGGGATGGCGCAGAACCCTGCCGCTGTTTCTCCCCAGCCTGTAAAAGAACCTGTGAAAGACAGCATCAACTGGGATTTTGTGGGTGGCTGATATGCCTGTGCGGACTTTACAGGAATGTCTGGACGAGTTTGTGGCAGAACGCCCGCTCCAGCCGGATGAATATCCCGATGCTGTCAGTGGGCTGGCTTACTGCAAACGCTGCCGTTCCCCGCGCAGGACGCGGCAGATGTTGTTCGGAAAAGAGAGAATCCTCCCGATAGGGTGCAGATGCCAGATGGAAGATGCTGCTTTTGTTCAGAGCAGCAGTACAAATGGCGATAAGCAGCGGCAGAATTTCAGCCCCAAAACGCAGACACCCAAACAAGGCTGATTTTCACACCAAAAAGGAGAAAGCATGACCGAAGATGAGAAAAAGTTGATACAGGCACGGCACAGGCTGGAAGCTGTGCAGGCACGCAACCGCCAGAAAGAGCGCAAGGCGCGAACCCGCCGACTTATCCAAGAGGGCGCGATACTGGAAAGTGTATGGCCGGAGATACGCGACATTCCGATGGCTGACTTGCCACGCAAGCTGCACGATAAACTGAGCAATGCCCCGTGAGGGGCAGCTCTCCCTCACCGAAGTGCGCACTTACTCACCACCGGCAAGCCGGCGGTGGTATGTGCGCCCGCTGAGGCGGGAGGACTTTTTATCGCGGAGGTGATATGCTGTAGCTATCTATCATTTCGAGTCAAAAATCATCAGCCGTGGAGCAGGCCGTTCTGCTATCGCCGCCGCTGCCTATCAGAGTGGAGAACGGCTGTACAACGATTATGACGGCCTTACCCATGACTACACCAAGAAAGGCGGTGTCCTCTATACAGAAATCTTACTGCCGCCCCAAGCCCCGGCAGCGTGGAAAGACCGACAGACCCTGTGGGCAGCGGTGGAGTCTGCCGAGAAAACCAAGGACAGCCGCCTTGCTCGCCAGTTGATCGTTGCCCTGCCCGTTGAACTTGGGCGGGATGATTGGCTGCTGCTTCTGCGCGGCTTCATCCAAACGGAATGTGTAGACAAGGGTATGTGCGCCGACTTCGCCATCCACGACCCGGATGGGCATAACCCCCATGCACACATTATGCTGACGATGCGCCCGTTGGATGTCCACGGAAAATGGCAAGGCAAAACGCAAAAAGAATACCTGTGCCGCAAAGCCGATGAGGAACGTGGCTTTACAGCACAGGAGTTTTTGCAGGCAAAAGAGAACGGCTGGGAAAAGCAATATAAGTACAAGAACACAGCGGGCGTATCGGCGTGGCTGACGCCCACACAGGCCGCCCGCGAACCGGGGTGGAAACGCTGCTCGAAGCAGCCGAAAGCGGTGAAATTAGGGCGACAAAACCCGCTGTGTGCGCGATGGAACAGCCCGGAGCAATTACTGGACTGGCGGGAAGCGTGGGCAGATGCCGTGAACCGCACACTGGAAGAAAAACAGCAATCCGTCCGTGTAACCCATCTAAGCCATGCGGCGCTGGGGCTGGATGAGCAGCCCACAGTGCATGAGGGCAGCCAAGCCCGAAACCTTGAATTGCAGGGCATCAAGGCAGACCGCTGTGAACTGAACCGCCAAATCCGCGCGGACAACAAGCTGCTGCGCGAACTGAAAGCCCAGCTTGCCAAGCTGTCCAAGGCCGTTGAGAATACCGTAGAGCATATTGCGGAAACGCTGGAACGGCTGCGCAGCAGTTTGATAATGCTGCAATACCGCCTGTTGGTGAACAACAAACAGGTCGATACATGGAAACGTCAGGTCAACTATTACCGCCCCATTCTGCAAGATTATCATGCGGTAACACAACAGCTTGCTGACAAGAAATCCGAGCAAGAGCAACTGCAAACCACTCGCAACACCGCATCCCTGTTGCAAATTGCCCAGCGCCGTCAGCTTGCCGAGCAAATTGCCGCGCTGACCGAGAAAATCGAAGAACTCCGCAGCCGTCAAGCAATGATTCTGCACAACCTCGATTGCAAAAATAATGGTGAAGCCCAGCGCTTCGGCAGTTACTTGGACAAGCTGGAAGAAATGCAGGAGAAGCTGGCAGCGCAGAGAGAAAGCCTTACACAGCAGCTTTCCGCCACCATAAAACAGTACCTTGAAATTGAGAATATGATTCAGCCGGAAGACGAGGACAGCGTTCGACAGCGCCGTACTGCTCTGCGGCCAGATGTAGCCTTTGAACGAGAGCAGCAGCTATCCCATAATGGATATATCGACAACATATCTATTCAAATTGCACAGCAAATAGTTGATGTTCAAATCGTTGGAGACAAAATATCTGAAAAAGTTCAAACGTCTATGGCCCAACATAAAGAGGTGCCAGATCGATAAGTATAAATCGAATAATAATATTTGCAACAATATGTGACCATCACAGGAGATATAGAGGCCACTGATTTGATTATTAAGGCCGGATAAGAATGCAATTCTGATATAGATATTGACAAATTAAAAAAAGCGATACAATGATAGCATTAGATATTAAACCCTGTCACATGAGGAATACGATGATGAGATTAGTACAGATGATTTGGCAAGTACTTATGATTCTTATTTCGGTGTACATTGGTTGGTTATTTATACGCTGTATGAGAAGATACAGTGATTCACATAAAGAGAAAAAAGGTGATAAAAAGTAACACCGCCTCAAACTGAGGCGGTGTTACTTTTTATCAATGAATCGCGAAGCAGTAACTTTTTTATAAAATTTCTCCTTTGAAATTGCGTAGAATTAGAGTACATGGGAAATGACTCAATTGTAGCTTATAAATAAAATAAGTAGGAAAAACACGCGAAATCATCAACTCGTAAATAGGAAGAAAGTTAATGGGAGAAATAGACCTTATTGTGAGTATATCACTCAAATCGTACTGGTCATTTTACGGATTATTTTTGTTTGAATGACCAAAAGACATCGAATGGTTTTTCAAGAGACATTGCCGCGAGCATCACAGCGCAGTGCGAGGCTTACGGGGATAAACGTTCCGTTTTTGGACAGCGTTGCATTTAAATAGGCACCGTTTCCGCTAGTCCATGTCTTTTGATCTCCATAGCTCCACCCGTTAGAACCTGCTCCCGCTCCGCTTGCTGCAGTAGCACTGGCAGAAGAACCATCGTAATAGAAGGATGCGTATAAAGTAGCTACACCTATGTAAGTTCCATCTTTATAATATTCTTTTGTAACGTTATAGGTTTTTGAACTCCGGGCCATGCCGTTTGTTTCTGATAATGTGACAACCGCAGTAATGCCATCCCCTAAATCTTCAGTATAAATCTTTTTGGCAGAACTGTTTTCCTGTGCAAAGCAAGAAAGTGAAAAAAGAGCCATGAACATAGAAACAGACAGCAGTGCGATAACCCGTTTAAGTGTTTTTGTCATATTGACACTCCTTTGCAATTTGTTCAAGTTTTTGTTTTGCCATTTTATCGAGTTCGTTCTGTGAGTAATCTTCTCCACCTAAATCTGTATAGGTAGTCTCGGTGTTGACGATCATCACTCCTTTCGTTGTCGTGAAAAAGATTACTACAGAAAAAAGAACCACTACAATTATTCCGACTAATAATTGCAAGCCATATTTGTAACGATGTGCAGAGCGATTCCACCGTGATATTGTTTGCGGCGATTGACTTTCCACGAAATCTGCAGCGACTTGTTTAGGCGTGGTTCCCAACAAGCTTGCAACAGTAGCAAAGTCGGCATCTGGATTTTCAATGCTTATATCGTGCGCCACGTTATGTACATAAGAAGAAAACTCTTTGCGGGCTTCACGACAGGGCAGTGCTGATGCCGCAACCTTCAAATAGGATTGCAAATCCTTTTCACTAACCATTCTTGCCCTCCGCGTATAAATGTCCATCCATATTCATTAAGGTTTCTAATGTCGCTGTAAATAGCTTGTACTCTGTTCGAAGCTGATCGTAATAGCATTGTCCTGAAGATGTGATACCTAAGTAAATGCGTGCTCTCCCATCTTCAATTCGTTTTTCGGCTTCTTCAATAAATCCATTTTCCTGAAGTCGATATACAGCAAGATACATTGTATTGTAGGTGAGAACCCCTTGTGTTAGGCGGCTTACTTCTTGAGCCATCTGGTAAGTATACATAGGCTTTTGACGTAGCATAAATAAAACCAACATTTCAGTAGTGGCTTTCTTCATGGCATCCCGCATACTCTGAGTGGGGTTCACCTTTGATCTTTTTTCCTGTTCCATGAGCGAAACCACCTTGTCTTTTGTTCAATATCACTATAACAGATTATATATATTTGTCAACACTTTTCATTGACAAATATATATAATTCTGGTATTCTCTTATTAGAAAAATCTTCACTATTATGAAAGGCCTTGGTGATTCCTATGCAGAGAGAAATGCCCATAAAGATGAAAATATCGCCGCAATATCATTAACATATAATTACAAGGAGTTTATCATGAAAAAAATCATTAGTTCTCTTATGACGGTTTTCTGTGTTGCTATTTTCAGCATGTCTGTTTTTGCAGAAAACGAAGCAATTAAACCTCATCGTCTTGAATGTCCTAACTGTGGGCGCTTCTCGGTAGTCTCTGTCAAAAATCATACGAGAACAGCGAACAATCGTCAGGAACCCTGTGATCACTATACCCAAGGAACAGATGAGGTGATGGATATCATAGCGTACTATCAAGATATTTGCGGCTCGTGTGTGTACAAATCCGCAGAATATAGCGTTGATACAGGCGAGGATGTTAGAATTTGTCACGGCTGGAATGGGTGAGCCATGGCTATGTATATGAGATGGAGCCTTTTTTTGTTAAGTGTATGTGTTGCGCTTTCGGCTTGCTCGATGACACCAGAGAATCCATCTGAGACATCAGAAATCTTCTCAGGCCTTAACGAAGACCTAGAAGAAAAGCCCTTGGAAGTTTTATATCATGGTGGTAACCCTCTGACTCCTGAGGATACTTTATCCAAAGTTTTAATCGAAACCTCTGAAAAAGTCCCGGTATGCCCAACTTGTAAAGCCGAAATGCGTGCAACTCTAACTAACAGCGAAAAGCTCCCTGTTCAAGAACAAAGCTGTCTCAGCATGGCTCAAGGAACTGATGGTGTATACAATTTTCTTCTTTCTTATGAGTGGAAATGTCCTTCTTGTGGATACACAGAAGGGGCCTACACTTCAGAAGGTACATATGCTATAATCTGTCATGGCTGGAATTCGTGACTAAATGTTCCATAAAATACTAAGAGCAAAAAGGGAATTCATCGATGGATGAATTCCCTTTTTGCGCAAACATCTTAATCGCTGCCTTTGCATCGTGAGGTGCGTAAAAAGTAAAGCACCCGCGGACTAAAAAACAATCCGCAGGATTGTTTTTTGCCGCCTGCGGGCGGCCGTCCTGTTCGATTCCTCGCACGGAAGCACCAAAAAAACTCCCCAGCCTAAGCTGGGGAGCATTTTTTGGTGAACCAAACCCGAACAAAAACGAACCGCGCTCTCGGTCGTTTGTTCGGTATTTTTTCCGTGTAAAAATCTCTCTTTGCTATTGCTTGCGGCGGTTCCGTTATCGGGGCCGCCGCTTTTTTCGTTTTTCGGGCCCGGAGGGAGGGGCTCGACGTCGCCAGCACTCTCAAGCATTTCGGCGTAACTGATTTGTTTACCGCCGCGCACGTTGAAATAAATAACGATTCGGTCGTCGTAGACGTACACGGAATTTATGAACGTCTCGACAATGCGCCGCCGAAACTCGGCCTCAAGGGGGTCGCCATTGCAAAATTGCTTTAACCACGCAACGACATCGCCGCGGGTGTACGTTATAGCCGCCGCGATCTTGAGCCCGGAGAGCTCGGCCTCGAGCTCGCCTTTCTGCGCCTCAAGCTCGACGACGTGCTTATTTATACGATCGACCGCCGCCGCGCTGGGCGCCGCAAAGAGCAAGTCGGTCGTTTTGTCGAGATCGCGGTCGAGCTTTGCAATGCGGGCCTCGAGGACGCTGACACGCTGCCCGTCAAAACTCTCTTTGTAGCACTCGACGACGCGATCGGCGATATACTCGAGCCGTTCCGGGGCCAGCACATCACATACCTGTCAAACGTAGACCGTACCGCGTGGACGATCAAGGAACTAAGCCGCGCCGCCTTGCGCGACGTCGGTAAATTCGTCTGCAACACCGCCCGAAAGCAGACGCGCGAACGTTTCGGCAGAGCTCTCGGAAAGACACCCGGAGGGCGAAAACGTGCATACTCGGCGTTCGGCTACTGGGTGCGCAAAATCGAAACCGATTTACAGGTCGGCTCAAAACCTAACACATGGTACGGCGTCCTGCAAGAGCTCGGCGACGAGTTTCGCGGCGCCAGAAAAACAAAGGCCGGGGCGCTTTTCTCGTTTACAGCGCGGCAACCGAAACGGGCGATCTTGACGACGACCGTGCGCGAGCACATCGACGAAATCAGGTTGATCGAGGGTCAATATCTTTCGGCAGTCGAGGACGAGAACAGGGCTCTCGGACTTATTAACGAGGGGGAATTAAAAGACGATGGCTCGAGCGGCGAAGAATAAAACCGAGTTGAACGAGAGTTTCAACACAGTTTTCAACAAAACCGTCGGCGGATTGCTGAAAAACTCGTCGGGCGTCGCAACGTACAGCAATACGGCGACAGCGGCGAGCTACCCTCGAATTGTGTTCTTTTTTACAACATGGGCCGAGGATAATCTCAAAAAAGGCACGTTGACGGTTCGCATTGCGGGCAATACAGGCGCGGCCGAGGTTGAGAAAATCGTTCAAAATGTTCTGTTCGATCTCGACGGTGCGGTCTACAATGATGAACACATTTATTTGCACCTCTACGGCGGGCGATCTTCCCCCGTTGAGGACACAGACAAAACAATCACCCGGCGGCTCGTGACGCTGGATTTTCAAGCACTTGTGAAAGGGGTTTAACCTATGAGCATTTTTAACACTAAGCGTATGACGGGAATGACCGAAAAGACCGTCGAGCATTTTGTGCTCGGCGCGGGCGTTTTTGCAAAAGACTTTATCCCGGGAACGGACACCTACGAGAGCGCAAAGACGGCGGGCAAACTTCTCGGCGCCACCACGGGCGGCGGCGAGTTTAAGGCCGCCAAGGTCGGCCATTATTCACAGGTTGACGGGGCCCCGGAGAACACGAAGGGGCTCTATATCCTCGACTACTGGACGACCACCATGCAGGCGACCGTAAAGGAATTGACCGCCGACACGATCGTCGAGGCAATGACGGCAGCCAAAAAGACGACCGAGGAAAGCGTCACGGGCTACGACGTTATCGTTCCGAAATCGGCTATCGAGCTCGATGATTACACCGAAAACGTCACCTATATCGGACGCCTCGTCGGCAGCGAAAAACCGATCATCATTCAGATTTTCAACGCTTTCAACACGAACGACCTCTCGATTCAGCCCAAGGACAACGACGAGGCGAGCGTTCAGGTCATTTTCGCGGGCCACTATGACCCGAACGATCTCGAAGCGCCGCCCTATAAAATCTACTGGCCCAAGGAGGCGTAAACCATGCGTAAACTCATTGCATCGGACGTTTTCGCCGCATTGCGAGTCGTTTCTGCGATTGAAAAAAAGCAGGGCATTGAAACGACTATCAAAGACCTCGTCAAGAACGCGGAAAACGAAACAAAAGCCGACGGAGACGACAAAACGGCCAAGGAACGCAACGACGATTTTATTGTCCGCGTCGGCGTGAGCGGAGTTTTCAAGATCATCGAAATCGCAACCGAGGCCCGCGTAGAGGGCCGCGTTTACGAGTTTCTCGCGGGGCCTTTTGAAATGACCCCGGCGGACGTCCAGAATTTGCAAAAAGGCGAGCGAGATCACGAACAACGCAATCGGCTCGGCCTATAAGGCGCTTTCGTATAGTCTCACGCCGCCGACCTCGGCAGGGTGGCGCTATATCTCAAGCATGGGATTCGACCCGGCTCACCCGTGCGCCAACTTCCCGGACGGCCTCGACGCGAACTCTAACACGGGCTATCGCGCGGGCTTTTATTCGGAGAACGCGACGAACGCCTTGCGCGAATGGCGGGCCGTCGGCTTCCTCTGGAACGGCGCGAATGCCGCCCTCGGGTGCGCTGACTCGGTCAGCGGCCTCGGCAACGCGTGGTGGGGCATCTCGGGCCGCGCTTGTGGAACGGCCGGGAACAGGGGTGAATTTGCGGCATAAGGCCGCAAAGAGGGGGCCCGGCCCCCTCATGAGCTTATAAGCAAAATCAAAATAGGGATATGTCGCCAGCGTCCGCGGTTTTCTTTCTCTGCCCGGCAGGCCGTCGGCAACCTCAGGAACGGCACGAATGCCGCCCTCGGGTGCGCTAACTCGAACAACGGCCTCGGCAACGCGAGGTGGAACATCTCGGGCCGCGTTTTTGGTGAACAAAGTATTTATACCTTGCGGCATATTCCTCGGGAATACCCGAAAATTGAGTTGAAACCGGCACGGCCCCGCGCGGGCCGGGGCGAGGTCGTGGGCCTCGTTCGTTGTTAGTAGTAAAGGCGGAAACGCCTAACCGAACGCTACTGCGCTCACCAAAAGACTTTTTTACAGGCGAATGAAAACATATTGCAAAGACATTGACATAACAGACCCGGAACAGATCGAACCGTTCATCGCTCTGTGCTTTGCAGGGAAAACGGGGCGCCGCAACTTCCAGCGCCTCGCCATGAGGCACAGCGACCTCACGCAAGGCCAGATCGACGAGGCTATTAGAAAGCACGACAACGGGGCATTTGCCCCGGCAATCAAGGGCGTCGCCGTAGAGATTGCGGCCAGAATCCGCCGCCGCTCGCTCGACCTACTGCCGATACGCTACTACGAGCGGGCGGACGAGAGCAACGGGAAAATTCGTCTCATAGGCGTCGAGAGCACGTTGCAACAGTGCATGGACTACGTCGCCGTTTGGGCCCTCATGCCTCTATTTCGGGCAAAAATAGGGCGCTATCAATGCGCGAGCATACCGGGCCGCGGCCAAGTGGACGGGAAACGGGCTATTGAGAGATTTATTCGGCGAAAAGACCCGCACGGCACAAAAAGCAAGTATTTCGTAAAGATGGACGTTCGGCATTGCTACCAGAATTTAACGCGGCGGGCCGTAATGCGCCGCCTACGGCGTGACGTTCACAAGAACCCCGTTCTCTTATGGTTCGTTGACGCATTGCTTTCGACATTTCAGCACGGTTTTAGTATCGGCTCTTTTTTGTCGCAATTTCTTTGTAATTATATGCTTTCATACGCCTACCATTTCGCAACCGAGCAACTATATAAAATACGCAAGCGCAGGACAGGCAGGGCGGCGCGGGTGCGCCTCGTGGGCTTTGTATTGTTCTACATGGACGATATACTATTCATCGGCGCAGCTTTCAAAGACGTCAAGAAAGCCGCCCGTCTGTTCTGCGCATATCTGCGCGACGAGCTCGGCCTCGAAATAAAACCTATATGGCACGTCAAGGCCCTCGCAAAAGAACCTATCGACATTATGGGCTTTGTCATTCGGCGCGACCGCACAACCGTGCGTGCGCGTATTTTTGTACGCGCACGGCGGCAATTCTTGCGGGCGTGGGCGTATTTGGAGACGGGCGGCTATATCACGATCAAGGCGGCCCGCCGCATTATAAGCTATCGCGGCTACTTCTCACACACGGACAGCGTCGGAATCAGTGCAAAATTGCACATCGTCGAAGTATCGCGGGCCGCGAGTAACGTTATATCAGCCGCCGCGCGAGCAGAGCTCGCCGCCGCAGCTTGAAAGGAGCGAAAACATGATCGAGAAACGTGTTCAGTACGCGACAGAGCCGCCCGAGGTTGAATTTTTCGAGTTGCCCGGGGGGCTCGCCGACGTTTGGATTGCTCGCAACGTCGAAAAGGTTGAGGACGTTGCCGACAACGGCCCCGACCCTGCCGCCGCCGTGCCGTGCGTCTATTACACGGCAGACGTCGCCTATATGCGGGCCGCGGTAACGCTCGAGGAAATTACCGCGGACACCGACGCGGCCTATAAGCGGGCCGCCGCATGGGCGCCGGAGGCCATCACACTGCCGACAACGCTCGAACGCATTGAGGCGCTCGAGGCGTTGGGGAACGATATTCTTGCGGCTATGTTTGGAGGTGAGTAAAATGTTCCGCTTTTTAAAAACGCAGTACCGTTTGCAACAGACAGAGGAAAAGCGGGCCGCGTACAAAGAGAAATTGCGCTCGTACTGTCCTAAGATCATCACGCCCGAGCAGTACGAGGAAATCACGGGCGAGAAATTCGAGAACGATTCGGAGGTCTAAACTATGAACGTCTACGGTATCGACACAAACTATCATCACCCGATTAAGAACTGGGCCAGCGTCGCCGCGTGGCTGAAACGCATGAACAACGGCGCCCCCGGCTTTGACATGGTGAGAATCGGCTATTCCTCGCGCAGCGGCAAGGGCGGGCTCATTCTGGACAATATCGCCCTCGCAAGTCTCAAAAAGTGCAACGAGCTCGGAATCCCCGTCGGCGTGTTCGTCTACTGCTACGACACGACGCCCGCCGCCGCCGAGAAAACTATCCGCGACGTTATCGCCGCGATCAAGCCGTACAAAATCGAGTACCCCGTCGCCTACGACATCGAGTACGGAACACACGACGGCAAGGCCACGGGGTACAAGTACGACAAGAAAGCGAACGCCGCGAATAATACGGCAATCGTCGCCGCCGCGCTCAAGGCCATCGAGGCCGCGGGCTATTACGGCATGATCTATTGCTCGCGCGACTTCTATCTCAACTACCTCGAGGGGGCCAAGCTGTCCGCCTATGATGTTTGGGAGGCGGCCTATACCTCTAAGGACACCGCCGCCGTCGTAAACGGTATTTGGCAGTACACGAGCACAGGCGGCGTTCCCGGCATTACCGGGAATGTCGATCTCGACGTCGCCTATAAGGACTACCCGGCAATCATCAAGACCGCGGGCCTCAACGGCTTTACGGCCAGCAAGCCAACGACCGACACCACGCCCACGCTCAAGACCATCAAGGCCGGGCCCATGAGCGCGGGCGACTACAAGAAACACACCGCGGCGCTCGCCGCCGACGGCATTGCATGGGAGGACTGCTAAAATGATGAACGAGGCAAGAACTGCATACTATGGCGCGTTGACCGCGTTTTCTCTCGTCGGCACGGCTATCGCCGAGGCCCTCGGCGGATGGGACGGGGCCCTCAAGGCCCTCGTCTGCATTATGGCCGTCGATTACATTACGGGCGTCGTCTGCGCCTTGATCTGGCACAAGAGCCCGAAAAGCGCCGACGGCACTTTCGAGAGCAAGGCCAGCATCAAGGGCCTGTTCAGAAAAGGCGCGATTTTGCTCGTCGTGCTGGTCGCCTATAAGGTGGACTTGCTCGCGGGAACGGAGGGCGTTACGCGCACGGCGGTAATTCTCTTTTTCTGCGCAAATGACGGCATGAGTATCGTCGAAAATCTCGGCATTATGGGCGTTCCCATGCCCCCGGCGTTGAAAGACGCTCTCGCCGTCTTGCGGCAGAAATCGGGCGGCGAGGAAAGCGCAGCCGACGAAACTGAATAATAAGGCATAGAAAAAGCCCCTCACTCGTCTATATCGACGGTGAGGGGCTTTTTTAGTTGCCCGGCTCGCGGGCGACGACAATACCGAACACGCCATTCACAAATATAAATGACTGGTTCGTTTTTGTCTGTGTTTGGTGACCCGTGCGGGAATCGAACCCACGTTAACGGCGTGAGAGGCCGCTGTCTTAACCGCTTGACCAACGGGCCATAATAAAAGAGAAGCCGGCATCTACCTATTTTCACAGGCCGTTTCCAGCCAACTATCTTCGGCACAAGTGAGCTTAACTTCTGTGTTCGGAATGGGAACAGGTGGAACCTCACCGTCATCGACACCGGCCAACGCGTGACCTTCGTCATGCTTCTCTTTTTGTTGAGGATGTACCCTCAAAACTGAATATCGAACTGCTTTCTTAGCAAATAGAGTATCTGATCAAGATGGGGTCAAGCCCTCGACCTATTAGTACACGCTAGCTGAATGAATCACTTCACTTACACTGTGTGCCTATCAACCTTGTAGTCTTCAAGGGGTCTTACCTGATTGACTCAGTGGGATATCTTATCTTAAGGCCGGCTTCACGCTTAGATGCTTTCAGCGTTTATCCGATCCGAACATAGCTGCCCAGCTGTGCCACTGGCGTGACAACTGGTGCACCAGAGGTTCGTCCATCCCGGTCCTCTCGTACTAGGGACAGCGCCTTTCAAATATCCTGCGCCCACGACAGATAGGGACCGAACTGTCTCACGACGTTCTGAACCCAGCTCGCGTACCGCTTTAATTGGCGAACAGCCAAACCCTTGGGACCGAATTCAGCCCCAGGATGCGATGAGCCGACATCGAGGTGCCAAACCTCCCCGTCGATGTGGACTCTTGGGGGAGATCAGCCTGTTATCCCCAGGGTAACTTTTATCCGTTGAGCGATGGCATTTCCACTCACATACCACCGGATCACTAACTCCGACTTTCGTCTCTGCTCGACCCGTCAGTCTCGCAGTCAGGCTCGTTTATGCGTTTGCACTCATTCATCTGGTTTCCGTCCAGATCGAACGAACCTTTGAACGCCTCCGCTACTTTTTAGGAGGCGACCGCCCCAGTCAAACTGCCCACCTGACAATGTCCCCCGCCTCGATTCAGAGGCGCAGGTTAGAATTCCAATGTCGCAAGGATGGTATCCCAACGTCCACTCCACGAACGCCAAAGCGCTCGCTTCCCAGTGTCCCATCTATCCTGTGCATGCAACACCGAAACCCAATATCAGGCTACAGTAAAGCTCCATGGGGTCTTTCCGTCTTGTCGCGGGTAACCGGCATCTTCACCGGTACTACAATTTCGCCGGGCGGGCTGTTGAGACAGTGCCCAGATCATTACGCCTTTCATGCGGGTCAGAACTTACCTGACAAGGAATTTCGCTACCTTAGGACCGTTATAGTTACGGCCGCCGTTCACTGGGGCTTCAATTCAATGCTTGCACATCTCCTTTTAACCTTCCAGCACCGGGCAGGCGTCAGCTCGTATACGTCATCTTTCGATTTAGCACAAACCTGTGTTTTTGGTAAACAGTTGCCTGGGCCTATTCTCTGCGGCTCACTCTCGTGAGCACCCCTTATTCCGAAGTTACGGGGTCAACTTGCCGAGTTCCTTAACAACCCTTCTCCCGTTGGCCTTAGAATCTTCTTCCTACCTACCTGTGTCGGTTTGCGGTACGGGCACCTTAGATATACACACAGCTTTTCTCGCCTCTCATCCAGCCGGACTTCGGTACTAAATTTCCCTCGATCACTACCAGAACCAACACCTGGCTCCGACCTTCTAAAAGTGTCCCTGTGCTTAAATCTTTCGGTGGGGACGGAATCTCTACCGTCTGTGCATCGGCTACGCCTTGCGGCCTGACCTTAGCTCCCGCCTAACTTGGAGCGGACGAACCTTCCTCCAAAAACCTGAGGTTTCCGGCCATGTGGATTCTCACCACATTCGCGCTACTCATTCCGGCATTCTCACTTCTGTAAACTCCACAGCCGCTTACGCTACTGTTTCTCCGCTTACACAACGCTCCCCTACCCCGCATCTTACGATGCAGCCTAAGCTTCGGTTTGTATCTTAGCCCCGTTAAATTTTCCGCGCAGAGACGCTCGACCAGTGAGCTATTACGCACTCTTTAAATGAGTGGCTGCTTCTGAGCCAACATCCTGGTTGTCTGCGTATTTCCACATCGTTTTCCACTTAGATACAATTTGGGACCTTAGCTGTAGATCTGGGCTGTTTCCCTTTTGACAATGAGATTTATCTCACACTGTCTGACTCCCATACATCAATACTCCGGCATTCTTAGTTTGATAGGCTTCGCTACCCTCTCGGGCGCTAGGCCATTCAGTGCTTTACCTCCGGGTATCTAATATGAGGCTAGCCCTAAAGCTATTTCGGGGAGAACCAGCTATCTCCGAGTTCGATTGGAATTTCTCCGCTACCCACAATTCATCCGCCGCCTTTTCAACGGAGGTCGGTTCGGCCCTCCATGAAATTTTACTTTCACTTCAGCCTGATCATGGGTAGGTCACCCGGTTTCGGGCCCATTGCATGTTACTGAACGCCCTGTTCAGACTCGCTCTCGCTACGCCTCCAGTCCTTAAGACCTTAAGCTCGCAACATACAATCGCTCGCCGGACCGTTCTACAAAAAGTACCATATCACACGTTGATGTGCTCTATGTGCTTGTAGGCACAAGGTTTCAGGTTCTATTTCACTCCCCTCCCGGGGTCCTTTTCACCTTTCCTTCACAGTACTATACGCTATCGGTCACTGGGTAGTATTTAGGGTTGGAGGGTGGTCCCCCCATCTTCCGACCAGGTTTCACGTGTCTGGCCGTACTCTGGAACTCGCGCAGCTCTCATCGTTTTCACCTACGGGATTCTCACCCTCTTTGATTGGCCTTCCCATGCCATTCGGTTAACAACTCAAGTCCTAAAAGCGGTCCATACCCCGGAAGGATTTCTCCTTCCGGTTTGCCCTCTTCCGCGTTCGCTCGCCACTACTAACGGAATCTCGTTTGATGTCTCTTCCTCGCCCTACTTAGATGTTTCAGTTCAGGCGGTTCCCCTCCTGTACCTATGGATTCAGTACAGGATAACAGAGTATGAACTCTGTTGAGTTTCCTCATTCAGAAATCTCCGGATCAAAGGATGTTTGCTCCTCCCCGAAGCTTATCGCAGCTTACCACGTCTTTCATCGGCTCCCAGTGCCAAGGCATTCTCCTTGCGCCCTTTGTAGCTTGACCGTTGTTTATCTTTCGATAAACATATCTTATTTCAGATTCTCCATTTGCCAACGAGATTTTACCATTTACTGTCGCTTATTGCTAAGCTCCAGTTCCGCTTGGTGAAATTATAGATTTTTATTAAAATCAGGAATTTTACATAGCTAATAAAATCTCATTTCGCAGTTCTATATTCAGTTTTCAAGGTACATCCGTCCTTCAAATGAAGGACTTCATAAGGGATTTGTAGGGATTTGTGGGTTGCCCTCACAGGCAACCTGTGGTGGGCTGAAATGGACTCGAACCATCGACCTCTCGGTTATCAGCCGAGTGCTCTAACCAGCTGAGCTATCAGCCCAAATGGTGGAGATAAAGGGATTCGAACCCTTGACCCCCTGCTTGCAAAGCAGGTGCTCTCCCAACTGAGCTATACCCCCGCGCTACTTGCGTTTCGGGTTTCGCTGTCCCTTATGCTTTTGAGGTTATCTGCAGCCTTTATTCATGGTCGCCTGTTCGGCTCCCTCTAAACAAGGCTATCGGCTCGCTCATCGCTCCGCCGACTTTTGGCCTTTTGAGGCCAAAAGCAAGACCCTCAAAATTGAACAATACTGAAACTGTGTTCCTGTCCGAAATAATTTAGACCAGCTAGATCATTTCGTCTGACTCCCTAGAAAGGAGGTGATCCAGCCGCACCTTCCGATACGGCTACCTTGTTACGACTTCACCCCAATCACCAGTTTTACCTTCGGCGGCGTCCTCCTTGCGGTTAGACTACCGACTTCGGGTCCCCCCGGCTCTCATGGTGTGACGGGCGGTGTGTACAAGGCCCGGGAACGTATTCACCGCGGCATGCTGATCCGCGATTACTAGCAATTCCGACTTCATGCAGGCGAGTTGCAGCCTGCAATCTGAACTGAGACGTTGTTTTTGAGTTTTGCTCCACCTCGCGGTCTTGCTTCTCTTTGTTAAACGCCATTGTAGTACGTGTGTAGCCCAGGTCATAAAGGGCATGATGATTTGACGTCATCCCCACCTTCCTCCGTTTTGTCAACGGCAGTCTCGCCAGAGTCCTCTTGCGTAGTAACTGGCAATAAGGGTTGCGCTCGTTGCGGGACTTAACCCAACATCTCACGACACGAGCTGACGACAACCATGCACCACCTGTCTCGATGTCCCGAAGGACTTCATGCATCTCTGCACTATGCATCGGATGTCAAGACCTGGTAAGGTTCTTCGCGTTGCTTCGAATTAAACCACATACTCCACTGCTTGTGCGGGCCCCCGTCAATTCCTTTGAGTTTCAACCTTGCGGTCGTACTCCCCAGGTGGATTACTTATTGTGTTAACTGCGGCACTGAAGGGGTCAATCCTCCAACACCTAGTAATCATCGTTTACGGCATGGACTACCAGGGTATCTAATCCTGTTTGCTACCCATGCTTTCGAGCCTCAGCGTCAGTTGGTGCCCAGTAGGTCGCCTTCGCCACTGGTGTTCCTCCCGATATCTACGCATTCCACCGCTACACCGGGAATTCCACCTACCTCTGCACTACTCAAGGCCAGCAGTTTTGAAAGCAATTTATGGGTTGAGCCCATAGTTTTCACTTCCAACTTGCCGGTCCGCCTGCGCTCCCTTTACACCCAGTAATTCCGGACAACGCTTGCACCCTACGTTTTACCGCGGCTGCTGGCACGTAGTTAGCCGGTGCTTTCTTGTTAGGTACCGTCATTATCGTCCCTAACGACAGGAGTTTACAATCCGAAAACCTTCTTCCTCCACGCGGCGTCGCTGCATCAGGGTTTCCCCCATTGTGCAATATCCCCCACTGCTGCCTCCCGTAGGAGTCTGGGCCGTGTCTCAGTCCCAATGTGGCCGTTCAACCTCTCAGTCCGGCTACCAATCGTCGCCTTGGTGGGCCGTTACCTCACCAACTAGCTAATTGGACGCGAGTCCATCCTGAAGCGAATAAATCCTTTTCCCGCAGATCCATGCGAATCCGTGGGCTTATGCGGTATTAGCAGTCGTTTCCAACTGTTGTCCCCCACTCCAGGGCAGGTTACTCACGCGTTACTCACCCGTTCGCCACTAAGTTATTTTCTTCACTCCCAACTCTCTGCCCTCTGTGTTAGTCTTACTTTATGAGCCTAAATCGGTTTTGCTTTTTATGCTGGGCAAAACCGATTGCCGCTCCGGCTAACTGGCAAAAAGCTCGGAGTGAAGAAAATAACTCCGTTCGACTTGCATGTGTTAGGCGCGCCGCCAGCGTTCGTCCTGAGCCAGGATCAAACTCTTTATAAATGGTATTTAATCACTTACAAAGTGTTAAATCGCTGTAATCACTCAGACACAATCGCTTGCGTCCTGTATGAATTACTTGTAAATTTGGAATTGATTTACGTGGGTTTCCAAACCCACGATCAAGGTTCCACAAGTTTCAGTTTTGTTCAATTTTCAAGGTCCTGCTGCGCTGTCTGCTCTCGCTGACAGCTTGTATATTATATATCAGAACCGCTTGATTGTCAAGGGGTTTTCTGAAAGTTTTTTGAAGAAGTTTTCTTCAAAAAACGCGTACAAGCTGTTGATAGAAGGGCTTGCCGCGGCTTCCGCCGCGGGACAGCTTGCTTATTATAGCAATGTGTATGACTATTGTCAAGGGGCGTTTTTGATTTTTTCGACAAATTTTGAGGGGGATTTTTGGGCAAGGTGCATGTTGGGGATTTGCTGTGCGATGGATACAAGCTGTAGTATCGGGTAGGTTGCGGGCCGGGCATGCCCGGCCCCTACGGGGTAGCAGGTGGGTAGGTTGGTGGTATTGGCGTGGTGCGCGGGCGGCATGTATGCCGCCCCTACGGGTGGGCCGTTGGGTGGGTGGTTGCGTTGGGTATGCTGGAGGGATGAATCCCTCCCCTACGGGGTTAAGATGAACGGGATGTGATGGCAAGCCTGCGGGCCGGGCGTGCCCGGCCCCTACAGGGTGGTGGAGGGTGAGGTTGGTGGTATAGGCAAGGTGCGCAGACGGCATGTATGCCGCCCCTACGGGGTGGTGGGGGATTTGTGAGCGATATAGGTTGGGCAATACTTACAAAGCTTTACAGGCTCCTTACAGGTTTCCCCTTGATGTGACATGCGGAATGGTGTATACTATAGGCATAAAAACGGTTCTTTTCTACTATATCTTGTACCAGCTGATTTCTGACTCTGTTACCTGATCCACTGAAAGGAGCGTGTTTTTCCATGCTTCCATGCCAGAAGAACTGTCATTCGTACTGCCAGGGGTGCCACAAATCCTGCCCGCATTTCCGCGCGATGCAGGAGCAGCAGCGCCGCGATCTGGCCCGCAAGAAGGAATATCTGCGCCGGGCCGATGAATCCTGCCGCACGGTACTGCTCCAATGCCGGCAGGTTGGCGGATACTTAGGCCCCCTGCCTTACTGACATTTACATTTGTGCCTGCCCTGCGCTATAATAAAGGTATACTATTCTATTCCGCAGGAGGTTTTTCTATGGTTCGTCCCCTGATGACCGATGTGGTCTTTCTGGCGCAGAAGGCGCTGCCCGCAGATGCCGGTGACCTGTCGGTTGCCGATGACCTGCTCGACACGCTGACCGCCCACAAGGATGGCTGTGTCGGCATGGCTGCCAATATGATCGGCGTGAACAAAGCCATCATTGTTTTTGACAACGAGGGCACGCCTTGCGAGATGTTCAATCCGGTCATCGTCTACCGCAAGGGTCCTTACCTCACCGAGGAAGGCTGTCTTTCTCTGCAGGGGCAGCGCAGGGCGCGGCGCCACAGGACTATCAAGGTCCAGTGGCAGGACCGTGCGATGCAGACCCATGTAAAGAATTTCACCGGCTGGACTGCCCAGATCATCCAGCATGAGGTGGACCACTGCAACGGCATCCTTATATAATAGGTATACGGCGATGCGCCCCGCGCGGGCGCATCGCTTTTTTGTACATATGTTCAACCCGTGTCAAAACTGTTGTAATGTAAAAATGTTGCAATATATGAAAAACTCGTCCGTTTTTTCGTTTTTTCATTGTAGCTTCCAAAAATAAAACGATGTATCTACATATTTTATTTTTGCCAAATATTGACAACGCTGCCAACAACTCGTATAATAGGGGTACACGCTTCGACAGTTCTATCAGTCGAGCATCGTTTTTCGACACACTGTGCCGGAATACAAAACAGGAGGTACCAAAATGATTTCTACCGGTATCGTTCGCAGCATTGACAGTCTGGGCCGCGTGGTCCTGCCGAAGGAACTGCGCAATACCTACGGCATTACGCCGGACACCCCGCTGGAGATTTTTACCGATGGGGAGGCCATCGTTCTGCGCAAGTACCACGCCCAGGGCAGCTGCGTATTCTGCGGCGACATTTCGCCCGATGCGGTGCTGCTGCACGGCAAGTATATCTGCCCCGCCTGCCGCAAGGCGCTGTCGAAATAAGCGGCCGCGTCCTTAAAAAGAGAGCGTACCAGCCTGCAGGCCGGTACGCTCTCTCTTTGGTTTGTATCGTACAGCGGGGGTCACTCGCCCTTTTTCAGGCCGCGCATCGATTCCTCGGCATTTTTGACGAGGTTGAACAGGCTAGTCGCGTGGCGCGGATAGTCCCGTGCCAGCTGATCGGTGCTGAGGGCCAGCGTGGCAGGCTCAAGGCTGTCGCGGGTGCCGTCCTCCCCGGTCAGGGCGGCGGACAGATCACCCTCTGCCACGCTCATGGCGGCATCGGCGCTGCTGCTCCACCGCGCCGAGCCGATGCGGAACATGCCGCTGACATTCTTGGGCGAGGCCTCGTACATCTGGCGGAACATCTTGTAGACGGCCAGCATCAGGTACTCACTGACGCCCACAACAAGCTGCTTGTCGCGGCTTTCCTGCAGCTTGTCATAGAGGATGTCCAGCGAGTTTTCGATAAGCTTTTTGTACATCGTGGGCAGCACACTGCCGCGATAGACGCTGCCGCCGGTGGCGGAGTTTCCCTCTGGCAGTTCCTCGACTGAGATGGTCTGCCCGCTGCGCTCTGCACTGCGGCCCAGCAGATAGTCACAGCTGACATCGTAATAGTCCGCCACCTGCACCACAAACGCAAGGCCGCACTCGCGGATGCCCTTCTCATAGTGAGAGAGCTGTGCCTGACTGATGCCAAGATCCTGTGCCGCCTGCTTCTGGGTGATGCCGCGCTCCTTGCGCAGCAGCGTGATAATGCGATTGAATTCGATCCCCATGATCCGTATATCCTGTTCCGGGGCAGTGCCGGCATTGCTGCCGGGCCGCAGTAGTGCCCCTGCCGTATTTTCTACACGCTGTATATTATAACGGGTGGAAAACACTTTGTAAACCAGAATTTTCGACAGATTTTGTGCTGCCTTGGTTGTCAAAACGCCGAACTGCGCGTTTTTTCCTACATTTAGTCATTCTACAGCGGGTACAGCTATAAATATTGTGGCCAAAATTTGGCAGTTCGGTGTGCCTTATCTCGGTTGTAACCAAATTGTAACCTTTTGCGGTTGCGCAGGGGCTGATTTTAGGGTATGCTGATAATGCAGTACTGTGCAGCCGCGCAGCACCGCCATAGGTGAAACCATGAGGAAAGCGAGAACATACCGTGAAATATTATAAGCTTCACTTGATCCGGCACGGCCTGACGGAGGGCAACCTGCAGGGGCTTTACATCGGCAGCGGCAGTGATCTGCCGCTCTGCGCCGAGGGCCGCGCCCAGCTGAAAACGCTGAAGAAAGATTTCGACTACCCGCAGGTGCCGCTGGTGTTCACCAGCCCGATGAAGCGCGCCACCGAGACGGCGGAGATTTTGTTCCCGGGCGTGCGGCAGATCGAGCTGGACGACCTGCGTGAGATGGCCTTTGGCAAGTTTGAGGGCCGCGCCATGCAGGAGTTGGTAAAGGACCCGGAGTTTGCCCAGTGGATGGACCCCACCAGCCGCACGGTGCCCGAGGGTGCCGAGGACCGGCAGATGTTTTTCAACCGTACCTCGTCGATGCTGATGAAGATGTTTGAGTACATGCTGCGCACCCACACCGAGGAGGCTGCCTGCGTGACCCACGGCGGCGTCATTATGAATATGCTGTCCCAGCACGCCCTGCCCTTCCGCAAGCCGGAGGAGTGGATGACCGACCCGGGCGCGGGCTACAGCGTGCGGCTGGACGCCGAGATGTGGATGCGCGACCATCTGGCCGAGGCTTACGATGTTGTACCGCACGGCTATCTGGACGGGATGGAATAACGCGGGGTTTTGTTCCTTCTTTACAAAGAAGGAAGCAGAAATTCCAAACAAAAATGCACCTGCTTTGGGTAAAGCGGGTGCATTTTTTATTTGCAGGTGGCGGCGTCCTCGGCGTCACGCGGGCGGATGCGGGCAGCCGACCCTGCAAGTTGTTTTTATTCTGCCGGTTGTTCTTCCTCGGCGGGTGCCTCCGGGGCCGGGGTCTCTGCGGGGGCGGCGTCCAGAATGGCCTGCTTTTCGGCGATGGTCTGGTTCAGCTCGTCTACGCGGGCCTGGGCGGCATCGCGGGCGGCAAGCAGGTCCGCGTTTTCGCTGTCGGCGTCCAGCGCGGTCTGGGCCTGTTCCAGTGCGCTCTGGGCCTCGGCCAGATCCGCGTTTGCCTGATCCACGGCCGCCTGCGCGTCAATGCGCTCCTGTGCGCCGCGCAGCTCGGCCTCGGCGGCCGCTGCGGCGTCATCGGGGACACCGCTCTCCAGCAGGGCGGGCTTTTCGGGCAGGGTCTGTGCGCTGCCATCGGCGGCAGTCAGGCTCAGGCTCTGGCCATAATAGCCGCCCCAGATGGCGATAAAGCTCTTGCCGGGGGTCACGGTCAGCGGCGTGCCGTCGGCAGCCGTCAGACTGAACGGGCCGGTGGCATCCTCCTTGGTCCAGTGGATCTGCTCCCACGCGCCGCCCTGCAGGTAGAGGCCGGTGCCGCCGGTCATATCGTACTGACGGGTGTAGCCATCATCCTTGATGCCGCTGGACGCATACAGCACGAACACATTGGTGAAGGCCGCCTGCTGGCCGTTGTCGGCATCGGTCATCGGGGAGCCGTCGCTGTTCAGCTTTTCATACAGGCCGGTGCCGGTGTTGTAGTTCAGCTGCTCACTGTCCGACGGCGAGAAGGTCACAGTCAGGTTCATACCGTTGCGGTTCTCAGGGGTGACCTCGGGCCGGAGACCGAAGCGGAAGATCGGCGTGTTGCTGCCCTCCGGCGCGGTGCCGTAGCTCGTCAGTCCGGCGCGGATCAGCTCTCCGGTGGTGTAGAAGCAGTTTTCCTCGCGGTAGCCCGCGTCCTGACGGCCCTGATCAAAGGCGAAGGCCGCCTTGCCGATGTGATAGCCGTCCAGATCCTGATACGAAAGAGTGTTCAGCAGGTTGGAAGCATAGATGTTCTTGTCGATGTGGACCGGCACGGCGTTGAGCGGCAGTGCCACCTGCAGAAACAGATCCCGGCCGGGGCCGACCGGCCCTGCCTTGCTGATGCGGTCCACATCCGCGTAGAGTGCCATCAGCCCTGCGGTATTGCCCTCGGTCACACCCTCGACCAGCACATCGGCGGCAGCCACACCCCACTGGGGCTGGGCACCGTCCAGCGTGCGCAGCGTCACAGCGACCGGGCGTTTGCCGGTATAGTCCCCGTCCTCCAGACCGGTCAGCGGGTTGCCTGCCGGGGCCGGAACGGGGGTCGGCTCTGCCGTAGCTGCGGGGGAAGGCGTGGCCGCCTGCTCCGGCGTGGCCGCTGCCTGCTGCCCGCTGCAGCCCCCCAGCAGCAGTGCCGCCAGCAGCGCTGCAGCGCTGCCCAATGCCTGCCATTTTCTCATAGTGTACCTCTCTCATAAAAACAACGCGGCCCGCCGGGCGAGCCGCGTTGTCGATGGATGCTTAGGGCAACACCGCACAATTCCCGCCTGACGGCTTAAGCACCGCTCCGGCGGATCTCCGCGCCAAGAGCCGCCGCAAGCGGCGGTTGCGCTCCGAAGCGCCTCGCTGCGGCTCGGTGTGCGGCACGGCATCTGCGTTGCCAAAATGCTCGATAATACACAAAGTATTATCTGCGCTTTTGGCTTTGCAGCTGCCGCACCTCGCTCGCCGTATCGGCACTTAGAATTATGCGGTATTGCTGCTTAGCCTTGGCTGCCCTCAGCGTTCTCCGTGTTTTCCTGCTGATCGGGAGCCTGCTCCGGTGCGGGAGCCGACTCCTCGGCGGGGGCCTGCTCCTCAGCAGGGGCCTGCTCCTCTGCGGGGGCCTGTTCCTGCGCGGGGGCCTCGGTGACGGTCTCGGCCTCACCGCTGCCGGTGGCGGCGGCGGTCAGGTCATCGGTGGAAGAGCCCAGCGTCTCGCCGGCCTTGGCGGTATCCTCCACATAGCTCTTTTCATAGGTCTGAGTCGTGGCGGTCGTCAGATCGACATTGTCCAGCGTGCTGTGGACAAAGTTTTCGGCAAAGTCTACGTCGGTCACGGCCACATAGCTCTTGCCGGTGTTGATCTCCAGCGGGGTGTCGCTGCAGGTGCCGTCCTCGTTCAGGTAGTACAGGCGCAGGGCCTCCAGCGGGGTGCCCTTCTGCCAGTAGATCTTCTCGCACTTGCCGCCGTAGCAGTAGTAGCCGACGCCGCCCCATGCGTACTCAACGTACTGCAGGTCCGTTTTCTCGTGGCCGGGGTAGGTGTGGATGTCGGTGTAGAGCACGATGACATTGGGGAAGGTCAGCACCTTGTTGTCGGCGGCCTCGTCCACGGTATCGCGCCACTGGCCGTCGGAGTAGTTCTGCTGCATCTTGTACTGGTTCGTGGCCTCGTCATAGATGAAGCGGGTCTTGTAGGACTGGCTGTGGACGATCTCGACATACTGGCCGTCAGAGACAACAGGGCCGTACTTATCGCTGTAGGCACTGTCGATGCTGTTGGACAGGTCGCGGGTGGTGCCGAGGCGGTAATCCACAAAGTTGAAGAAGGTGGAGTTGTAGGTGCGGCTCATATCCACGTTCTGGCTGCTGATATAGTTTGCGATGTTGTCGGAGTTGGTGTACATCGTATGCTCCAACGCCAGCGTGCCGTTGTTGTAGCTCTTGCCGGCCCAGTTTACGCGGCCGTAGTCGCGGTAGCCGTTGGCACCGTCGTTATTGTTCAGCTTGCCGTAATCAAAGTCGATGGCGTACTGCTGCATGACAACGGACTGGCCCTCGTGGATATACAGGGCCTGCCAGGGCAAAATCAGGCGGAAGAACTGGTCACGGCCGGAGCGGACGGGGCCGACCTCGCCGATCGTCTTATAATCGGTAAAGACAGGCATAAAGCGGGTGATGCCGCCCTCGACCTTGATCTCAAACAGGATATCGGCCTTGGACAGGCCGCGCTGGGGGCGGGCTGCCACGATGTTGTTGACCATGACGGCCGTGATGCGCTGCCCCTCGGGGTAGTCGGCACCCTTGGGCTCACCGGTCAGGACATTGGCCTCATAGGGGGGCAGCTCGGTGGGGGCGGGGGTGGCCTGTGCAGCGGTGCTGTCCGATGCAGCGGGCGTCGAGATCGTATCGCCGTCCTTTTTACAGGCCGTCATCAGCACCGTCAGGGAGAGCAGCGCCGCGATTACAAGCAGAAGACGTTTCATACCATTGCTCCTTTTTCGGATTTCCTGTTAAGAAGTATAAATTACTTATTATTGTAGTCGTTTTCCACCCGTTTGTAAAGCGAAAGCGGGGAATTTTACAAATGCAAATTTTCGCTTTCCCCTGCGGGGCTGCGCCCGCAGGCGCGTGTCGGAGCGCAACCGCCGAAGGCGGCTCTTAGCGCGTAGACTGAAGGCTTCCTTATTTTCGTGTCTGCAGCCAGTATTCGCCCATGCTGCTGCCGGGCTTGCCGGTGCATTCCTCGTGCAGGTAGTCGGCCAGGCCGCAGCCGGCAGGGTCCCAGGCAAGGGCCTGGGCCTCGGTCTCAAATTCGACCTCGGCATACCAGAAGGCGGTGGGCAGGTCTGGGTCTACGCAGTTGACCTCCAGCGTCAGCCCGCCGGGCAGCTGATAGCCGCGGCGTTCCTTGTGGATCAGGGGCTTGCCGATCAGATGCTCAAGCCGCGCAAACAGTGCGGCGTCGATCTCGGTCTCGATCTCCTCGCGGCTCAGGCCGCCCTCGCCCTTGAAGCAGAGCACCAGCGCCGTGCGCCCGCCCTGCAGGGCCTCGCGCCGGATGCGCACCGTGGGGCGCACACTGATGTAGCCCTGATCCATATTATATACGGAGGTCTGCTCCAGCCCCGCCGGCCAGCCCGTGACCATCCATTTGCGTTCGATTTCCATGTTTATCCTTGCCTCCCCTGCTATCTTTTATCTCTTATCTGAAATTATACCACATTCCGTCCGCCGCACGCACCTCACAATCCTGCCAGTTTTCCACTGAAAATCCCACCCTGCTTTCGTCAGATTGCCACTTGCATTTTGCAGACTTACCCCGTATAATAGAGGCATAACAGCAAGGGCGCTGCGAATGTGTTTTCGCAGCGTCCTTTTTCTGTAAATAGAGGTAACAAAGGAGTAAGAAGTATGGCAGCAACCGTTATGGAGCTTTACGGCAGCAAGGTTTTCAACGAGCATGAGATGCGTGAGCGTCTGCCCAGCTCGACCTACAAGAGCCTCAAGGCAACGATCGAGAAGGGTCAGCCGCTTGACCTTGAGGTCGCCAATGTCGTGGCCAGCGTCATGAAGCGCTGGGCCATCGAGCAGGGCGCCACCCACTACACCCACTGGTTCCAGCCGCTGACCGGCATCACCAGTGAGAAGCATGACGGTTTTGTCAGCCCCCAGCCGGACGGCACTGCCATCATGGAGTTCTCCGGCAAGGAGCTGATCAAGGGCGAGCCCGATGCCTCCTCCTTCCCCTCCGGCGGCCTGCGCGCCACGGCCGAGGCCCGCGGCTACACCGCCTGGGACCCCACCAGCTACGCCTTTGTGAAGGACGATACGCTGTGCATTCCCACTGCGTTCTGCTCCTACACCGGCGAGGCGCTGGACAAAAAGACCCCGCTGCTGCGCTCGATGCAGGCCATCTCTGATCAGGCCTGCAAGGTGCTGCACCTGTTCGGCAAGGATGTTGAGCGCGTGGCAACCACCGTCGGCCCCGAGCAGGAGTACTTCCTGATCAAGAAAGAGGACTACTTAAAGCGCCTTGATCTGGTGCTGTGCGGCCGCACGCTGTTCGGCTCTGCCCCGTCCAAGGGTCAGGAGCTGGAGGAGCACTACTTCGGCACCATCCGCCCCATCGTCTCCGGCTTTATGAAGGAGCTGGACGAGGAGCTGTGGAAGCTGGGCATCCCCGCCAAGACCAAGCACAACGAGGTCGCCCCCTGCCAGCATGAGCTGGCCCCCATCTACGACACCACCAATGTCGCCATCGACCACAACCTGCTGACGATGGAGATGATGAAGAAGATCGCCGACAAGCACGGTCTGGTCTGCCTGCAGCATGAGAAGCCGTTCGAGGGCGTCAACGGCAGCGGCAAGCACAACAACTGGTCCCTCAGCACCAAGCACGAGAACCTGCTCGATCCCGGCGATACCCCAATGGAGAACCTGCAGTTCATGGTGTTCCTGTCCGCCGTCATCAAGGCGGTCGATGAGTACGCCGACCTGCTGCGCACCAGCGTTGCCACCCCCGGCAACGACCATCGTCTGGGTGCCAACGAGGCACCCCCGGCCATCATCTCGATCTTTGTGGGTGAGGAGCTGGAGGCCGTCATCGACGCCGTCTGCTCGGATTCTCCCTACGCCGGCCCCGTCAAGATGAAGATGGACCTCGGCGTTGATGTCCTGCCCAAGTTCAGCAAGGACACCACCGACCGCAACCGCACCTCCCCCTTCGCCTTCACCGGCAACAAGTTTGAGTTCCGTATGCCCGGCTCTGCCGAGAACCTGTCGGACTGCAACACCATCCTGAACACCGCCGTTGCCAAGGCGCTGAAGGAGTTCGTGGCCGAGACCAGCGGCGCTGCCGACTTTGAGTGCGCCGCCGCCGCATGGGTCAAAAAGACGCTGAACGCCCACCGCCGCGTGATCTTCAACGGCAACGGCTACAGCGAGGCATGGGAGATCGAGGCCGAGCGCCGTGGCCTGCCCAACCGCAAGAACACCCCCGATGCAATGATCGCCCTCAAGGAGGACAAGAATGTTGCCCTGATGGAGGAGTTCGGCGTTCTGACCAAGACCGAGATGTTCAGCCGCTACGAGGTCGAGATGGAGCATTACTCCAAGATCCTCAACATCGAGGCCCGCACGATGCTCAAGATCGCCAACAAGCAGCTGATCCCCGCCGCGACCGCCTATATGGGCGAGGTTGCCGGCAGCGCTGCCGCCAAGACCGCCGCTGTCGAGGGCATCTCCACCAAGGCCGAGACCAAGGTGCTGACCGCGCTGAGCAAGTACACCGATGAGATGTCCGACGCCGCCGATGCCCTCAAGACCGTGACCGACAAGGTCACCGCCATGACGGACGAGAGCGCCAAGGCACACGCCTTCCACGATGAGGTCATCCCCGCGATGGATGCGCTGCGCGCCGCCGCCGACAAGGCCGAGGAGATCACCGACGAGGAGTACTGGCCGCTGCCCTGCTACAGCCGCATGCTGTTCTATACCGAGTAATGTAAGGGCATTCTCCGCGCGGCTCTGTAGGGGCGGATTCCATATCCGCCCGCAAGGGGCTGCCTGTTGACGGGCTCATATAGAATGTGCCCCTACGGGATGGGCTGCTTCCCCGCAAGCAGCAGCCCGCCCACACCACGCCATTTTCCTTACTGGCCGCGCCCCCGCCCCGCACAGTGAAGACGCAGCCGGGTGTAAGGTTACACCATTTTACAATCGCCATTCTCCTTTTCCTATTTCTTACACCAGCTCGAAAGGCCCGCCCGCTCAAGGTGGGCCTTTCGAGTATCTGCGGCTTCCCCCTTGGGGCTGCGCCCGCAGGCGCGTGTCGAAGCGCAACCGCCGGAGGCGGCTCTTAGCGCGGAGACTGAAGCTGCCGCCCGCAGGCGGCTGATGAGGGGCAGCCTTGCCATACGACCCGTTCACGGTCTGCCGCGGCACACTCGCCCCTCATCCGTCGCTTCGCGCCACCTTCCCCCGCAGGGGAAGGCTTTTACAGGAGGTTCCCTATGAAACGCACCGCACAGGACATTCTCAATTTTGTTGAGGACAACGATGTTAAGTTCGCAAAATTGACATTCTGCGATATTTTCGGCAACCAGAAAAATGTCTCGCTCTTTGCCAGTGAGCTGCCCCGCGCCTTTTCCGAGGGTGTCAGCTTTGACGGTTCTTCCATCGCCGGGTTTATGAATGTGGAGGAGAGTGATCTGGTCCTCTGGCCTGACCCCGACACCGCCACAGTCCTGCCCTGGCGCCCCACCGAGGGGCGCGTTATCCGCATGTACTGCGATATCACGCTGCCCAACGGCAAACCGTTTGAGGGCAACTGCCGCGGCTACCTGCAGTCGGTCGTCAAGCGCGCCCGCGCCATGGGCCTGACCTGCAATGTGGGCTGCGAGTGCGAGTTCTATCTGTTTGAGACGGACGAGAACGGCAACCCCACCCGCATCCCGCTCGACATGGGCGGCTACTTTGACATTCCGCCGCTGGATAAGGGCGAGAACATCCGCCGCGAGATCTGCTTTGCCATCGAGGAAATGGGCCTGCACCCCGAGCACAGCCACCACGAGAGCGGCCACGGCCAGAACGAGGTCTGCTTCCGCTACACCACGGCGCTGAAATCCGCCGACAATCTGAACACTTTCAAGAGCACCGTCAAGGCCATTGCGGCGCGCAACGGCCTGTTTGCCAGCTTTATGCCCAAGCCCCTTGCCAACCAGCCGGGCAGCGGCCTGCATGTCAATATCTCGCTGCTGCGGGACGGCAAGAACCTGTTTGACGGTGACTTTGCCCCCGACAGTGAGGCCGGGCATTTTGTGGCGGGCATTCTGGCCCACGCGCGGGAGCTGACGGCCTTCTGCAACCCGGTGCCGAACTCCTACGCGCGGCTCGGTGCCAACGAGGCCCCGCTCTATGTCAACTGGAGCCGCCAGAACCGCAGCCAGCTGGTGCGGCTGCCCAGCGCCCACGGCGAGTTCTGCCGCGTGGAGCTGCGCGGCCCCGACCCTGCGGGCAACCCGTATCTTGTCATCGGGCTGATCCTGGCCGCCGGTCTGGACGGCATCGAGCGCAAGCTGCCTCTGCCCGAGGCCGTCAACCGCAACCTGTTCCACCCCAGCGCTGCCGCCGGTCTGGAAAGCCTGCCCCGCACCCTGCGGGAGGCCATCACCGTGGCGGGCCAGAGCGAGTTTATCAGCGCCGAGCTGCCGGTCGCGCTGCAGAACAAGTATTTTGAGTACCAGACCCAGCTCTGCCATGACGCCGAATCCGCCCCCGACACCGAGGCATGGGAACGGGCGCACAGCTTCCTGATTATTTGATTTTGTGAAATGTTGGGGTCGATGCTTGCATCTGCCCCTACAGCACCGTGAAGGCCGCTATGTAGGGGCGGGCAGTGCCCGCCCGCGGGGCGTCGAGGACGCCGCCCCCTACAACCACCCGTAGGGGCGCATTCCATATGCGCCCGCACACGGCAGGCACAAAAAATCCATCAGGAAGGGAGGGCAGCCCATGGGAAAAGCATTGATCGTTTCGGCCGGAAACAACGCCAACGAGTATCTGGCACGGCACATCGGGGAGTTGGGCTACACCCGCCCCACGATCGCTGCCAGCGGCGGTGAGGCACGCCGCCGCATGGACACAAACGACTATGAGGTCATCATCATCAATACGCCCCTGCCTGACGAGTTCGGCCATGAGCTGGGCACCGACGCGGTGCAAAAGACCGATGCCGGCGTCATTCTGCTGGCCAAGACCGGCACCGCCGAGCAGATTGCCGACAAGCTGCAGGATTTCGGTGTGCTGGTGCTGGGCAAGCCGTTCACGGCGGTCCAGTTCCGGCAGGCCGTACAGATCGCGGCCAGCAACTACAAGCGGCTGGCCGTGCTGCGCGCCGAGAATGCAAAGCTGCTGGATAAGATCGCCCAGCTGCGGCTTGTTGACCGCGCAAAGTGCTACCTGATCGAGAAAAAGGGCATGACCGAGACCGAGGCCCACCGCCTCATCGAGAAGGGCGCGATGGATACCCGCCGCAGCCGCGGCGAGGTCGCGCAGGAGATTTTGGAAGCTGACGAGGAGGAATAATACCTCAAGCCTTCCCCCTTCGGGGGAAGGTGGCCGAAGGCCGGATGAGGGGCAGGTTTGCCGATATTGAGCCGCAAAAGGGCAACAAGGCAAGCTCGCCCCTCATCAGTCCGCTTACACGGACAGCTTCCCCCGAGGGGGAAGCCTTAGAGACGCAAAAAAGAGGACGCTTTCGCGCCCTCTTCTTTATTTACAGGTACCCGTACTTCTTCCGTCCCCACACAACAAACCCAGCCGTACACACCAGCGCCATGGCCTCGGCGGCAACGACCGCCAGCCAGATGCCGTCCACACCAATGAGGAGCGGCAGGGTCAAAATCGACACGATCTGGAACAGCAGCGTGCGCAAAAAGCTGATGGCCGCCGACACCGCGCCGTTGTTCAGCGCCGTGAAGAACGCCGAGCCGAAAATGTTGAACCCGGACAGAATAAAGCTGATGGAGTACAGCTTCATGCCGTGTATCGTCAGCGCCAGCAGGCCCGCATCGTAGCCGACAAAGATTTTTGCCAGCGGCCCGGCCAGCAGCTCACTTGAGACCAGCATGGCAACGCCCGCCACAGAGATAATGGTCAGACTGCGGCGCAGCAGGTTTTTCAGTTCGTCCTTATTGTCCGCGCCAAAGTGGTAGCTGACGATGGGCGCACAGCCCTGCGCATAGCCGATGAACACCGCCGCGAACACAAAGCCCACATACATAAGCACGCCGTAGGCCGCAACGCCGTCCGCGCCGAACAGCTTGAGCAGCTGCATGTTGTACAGCGCGCTGACCAGCGACATGGAGATGTTCGTCATCAGCTCGCTCGCACCGTTTGTGCAGGCCTTGAACAGCTCCCACAGGCTGAACAGCGGCTTTGTGAAATACAGGCGGCAGCCGGGGCGGCGCTTCATAAAATAGAAGATTGGGGCCACGCCGCCGACCATCTGGCTGATGACCGTGGCCGATGCCGCGCCGACCAGCCCCAGCCCCGCCACACCTACAAGGACAAAGTCCAGCACCATATTGGTCGCACCCGCTGCCACCGTGAAGCAAAGGCCCAGCCTCGGCTTTTCGGCTGCAATAAAAAAGCTCTGGAACAGATACTGCAGCATGAACACCGTTTGGAATGTCAGCAAAATGCGGCCGTAGGTCAGGCAGCTGGGCAGCAGCTCCGGCGTTGCGCCCAGCCGCAGGGCCACAGGCTCCAACAGCGCAAGGCCGAAAGCGCTGAACAGCACACCCAGCACGGCGGTTGCAACCACCAGCATACTGAACAGCCGGTTTGCGCGCTTCTCATCGCCGGTGCCCAGCGTCATGGCAACAAGGGCGCTGCCGCCTGTGCCGATCATAAAGCCGAGGCAGCCCAGCATCTGAAGATACGGGTAAATCAGGTTCAGCGCCGTAAACGCCGTTTTACCCGCATAGTTCGAGACAAAGAAGCCATCCACAATCGTGTAGATTGACGTGAAGATCATCATGATAATGGGCGATGCCGTGAATTTCAGCAGCCGCCCCGTGGTAAAGTGGTCGGATAATTGGATCTGGTTTGATTTTGACATAAATGCTCCTGTTTTTGCGGCAAACACGCATGTAGGGGCCGGACATGTCCGGCCCTGCACCTTGCCTTTACCTCCCTGTTTCCATTATGCTGTGGGCCGGGCATGCCCGGCCCCTACCGCGCAATTTTTTCAAACTCCTGCCGTAAGCATTCCAGATACCGCTGGGTCAGGCGGCAGTTCTGCTCGACTTCGGCAAGGCCCTGACGGGTCATGGCCTGCTGCTCGGCTGCGATAACCGGCCCCACTGTGCGCTCGGCCAGGGCACGGCCCTCGTCCGTCAGGGTCACGAGCTTGCCGCTGTGTGCGCCTTTTCCCGGGCAAAGCGCCACCAGACCCTTTTTCACCATGGCGGCAACGGCAGAGTTCAGCGTCTGCTTGGGCTGCCCCCACTCTGCCGCCATACGGTTCTGGGTCTGCGGCTCATGCGTAGTGCACAGCGCATACAGCACCCAGAATGCTGCGTCCGACAGGCCGCACCGCTGCGCCGCCGCGTGGTACAGGGCGTTGCACTCATTGAACTGGCGGTTCGTTATTTCAAGCAGGTCATATACCTGCCGCTCTTTCTCCTGCATAGGGCGCCTCTTTTCAAAATCCGATTTCGGATATTTATTATAGTCCGATTTCGGATTTTTGTCAATCTCCCAAAAATTCGTGCGCGTTTTTGCACGGATTTTTCCCGCTGCTGCCTTGCAAAAGCGGGCCGCTGCTTTTATAATGTAGACAAAACCATACCGAAAACAAAGGGGGATCTGTAACCATGTACCAACCTGCTCAAAACCGCTATGATGTGCTGCCCTACCGCCGCTGCGGCGACAGCGGCCTGCTGCTGCCCGCTGTCTCGCTGGGGCTGTGGCACAATTTTGGCGATACAGCGCCCTATGAGAACATGCGTGCGCTCTGCCGCACCGCGTTTGACAACGGCATCACCCACTTTGACCTTGCCAACAACTACGGCCCCGAGCCGGGCGCAGCCGAGCGGAATTTTGGTAAAATTCTGCGCGATGATCTCGGCGTCTACCGCGATGAGCTGATCATCTCCACCAAGGCCGGGTACGAGATGTGGGACGGCCCCTACGGCAACTGGGGCAGCCGCAAGTACCTGCTGGCCAGTCTGGACCAGAGCCTGCGCCGCATGGGACTGGACTATGTGGACATCTTCTACCACCACCGCATGGACCCCAACACCCCGCTGGAGGAGACGATGGGCGCACTGGCGCAGGCTGTGCGCAGCGGCAAGGCGCTGTATGCGGGCCTGTCCAACTATGACGGCCCTACGCTGGAAAAGGCCACGGCCATTCTGGACGAGCTGCATGTGCCGTTCATCATCAACCAGAACCGCTACTCGATCTTTGACCGCACGATCGAGAGCAACGGCCTGAAGGATACCGCCGCCCGCCTGCACAAGGGCATCATCACCTTCAGCCCGCTGGCACAGGGCCTTCTGACCGACCGGTATCTGCACGGCATCCCGGCCGACAGCCGCGTCCACACCGATGGGCGTTTCCTGAAGGAGACGGACCTCACACAGGAAACGCTGGCGAAGATCCGTGCGCTGAACGAGATGGCCGCTGCCCGCGGCCAGACGCTGGCCGAAATGGCGCTGGCATGGCTGCTGAGCCACGAGGAAATCACGACCGTTTTGATCGGCGCGTCCAAGACGCAGCAGATTCTCGATAACATCAAGGCCGTGCAGAACACGAGTTTTACCGCCGAAGAACTGGCGGAGATCGACAGGATCAGCAAATAAACTCTATTTACGCGCAATAAACCGCCGCCCGCCGGGGAAGTTTTCCACGACGGGCGGCGGTTGTTGTTGAAAGATGGGCTTGCGGGATGTACGCCCGCGGTACCCCGCCCTACATACAAACCGCAAAAGGGGCGGCAGCGATTTCCCGTAGGGGCGGATTCTATATCCGCCCGGGGTGGTTCCCGCAGACGGGCGCTTTCGTCAGGCCGAGGGCCGGGCATGCCCGGCCCCTACAGGGTTGCAATAGTCCCGGGAGGGATGACCTTTTTGCGGGCGTCTGCCATAGCGGGAAAGTTCGCGGTTCGCCACTGTAGGGGGCGGCGTCCCCGACGCCCCGCGGAGGGGTCAAGACCCCTCCCTACAAATCCCTTTTATAAGGGGGCGCACAAATAAAAAAAGCCCCATCGTCCGGAGCAGAGAACGATGGGGCGAAACGCAATAAGCAGACCGCAAAAGGCGCAGAGCAAAACGCCGAAACGGAGGCGCAGCCTGTTATTGGCAGGAGCCGCGCCGGAGAGGCAAAACAGCCGGCGGGCTCGAGGTTGGTTATGGTTAGTAGCTGCTAACCACGCATATACTTTACCATACTAAAGCTGTAATGTCAAGCGTTTTCCCAAAAATAATTCCCACTATTTTTGTAGAATTTAATCCTTGGGCGCATCGGGGTAGTCGCGGACATGCAGCAGCTGCTCCGCTGCGGCGATCTCCTCGGCGGTGGGCACCCGCACACCGTCCAGCGGATAGGGAATCCCCAGATTCTGCCACTTGAACAGCCCCAGCGTGTGGTAGGGCAAAATCTCCACCCGGCGCACGGTGGGCAGCGTCTTGATAAACGCATCCAGCGCGCGCAGGCCGTCGGCGTCATCGGTCAGGCCGGGCACCAGCACATGGCGTATCCACAAATGCACGCCCCTGGCCGCCACATACTGCGCCATCGCCAGAATATTTTTGTTGCTGTGGCCGGTCAGCTTTTTGTGCTTTTCCTCGTCAATTTCTTTCAAATCCAGAATGACGAGGTCAGTGTTTTCCAGCAGGCGGTCAAAGCGGGCCATCCAGTCGGCGTTGTCGGGCGCAAAGGGCTGGGCGCTGGTGTCCAGCGCGGTCTGCACCTTTTTGGCGCGTGCCAGCCGGAACACCTCGCTGACAAAATCCATCTGCAGCAGCGGCTCGCCGCCGCTGATCGTCAGGCCGCCGTTGCTGCGCCAGTAGTTGCGGTAGCGGTAGGCGGCAGTAAAGGCCTCCTGCGGGGTCTTGGCGGTATCTTTGGTAAAGGCCCACGTCTCGGGGTTATGGCAGTATTGGCAGCGCATGGCACACCCCTGCAAAAAGATGATATACCGCACGCCGGGGCCATCGACAAGGCCGAAGGTCTCAACAGAATGGATGTAGCCTAAGGTTTCGGACATAAAGTGTGCCTCCGTTTATTGGGAAAATGAATTGGTAGGGGGCGGCGTCCTCGACGCCCCGCGGCTGCCGCACACGTCCCGGGAGGGATAAATCCCTCCCCTACGCATTCCTTTTGCGGGCGCTTGTAGGGCGGCCAGCCCTCTGGCCGCCGCGGAGGGGTCAAGACCCCTCCCTACAATGCAATTTGAAAAGGGGTGCTGTAAAACGTGAACGGGTAGCTTTCGCAAACCTGCGGGCCGGGCATGCCCGGCCCCTACCGGGTGGTATAACACAGTATACCACAAAAAAGCCCGCAGCCGCGGCTGCGGGCCTTATTCAGCTTAGAAAATCACAGGACCTTATGGCAGGTACGCGCAATAACATCCAGCTGCTGCTCCTTGGTCAGGTCGATGAACTTGACCGCGTAGCCGGAGACACGGATGGTGAAGTTGGCGTACTCCTCCTTCTCGGGGTGCTCCATGGCATCCAGCAGCTTTTCCACGCCAAAGACGTTGACGTTCAGGTGGTGGGCACCCTGGTCAAAGTAGCCGTCCATAACCTGCACAAGGTTGGTCACGCGCTCGTCCTCGCTGTGGCCCAGCGCATCGGGGTTGATGGTCTGGGTGTTGGAGATGCCGTCCAGCGCCCAGTGGTAGGGCAGCTTGGCAACGGAGTTGAGGGACGCCAGCAGACCGTGGGTCTCGGCGCCGTAGCTCGGGTTGCCGCCGGGGGCAAACGGAGTGTACGCCTTGCGGCCGTCCGGCATGGCGCCGGTGGCCTTGCCGTAGACAACATTGGAGGTGATGGTCAGGATCGAGGTGGTAGCCTCGGAGTTGCGGTAGGTGTGGCGGCGCTTGATCTTCTCGAGGAAGCTGCGCAGCAGCTCAACGGCGATGTCGTCAGCGCGGTCATCATCGTTGCCGTACTTCGGGAACTCGCCCTCGATCTCGTAATCGGTGACAAGGCCCTGCTCATTGCGGATGCACTTGACCTTGGCGTACTTGATGGCGGACAGGGAGTCAACCACATGGCTGAAGCCGGCAATGCCGGTAGCGAAGGTGCGGCGGACCTCGGTGTCGATCAGGGCCATCTCGGCAGCCTCATAGTAGTACTTGTCGTGCATATACTGGATCAGGTTCAGGATGTTGACATACAGCCCGGCCAGCCAGTCCATCATGACATCGTACTTGGCCATGACCTCGTTGTAGTCGAGGTACTCAGCGGTGATGGGGGCGTAAGCGGGGCCGACCTGCTCGCCCAGCTTTTCATCCACGCCGCCGTTGATGGCGTAGAGCAGGCACTTGGCGAGGTTGGCACGCGCGCCGAAGAACTGCATCTCCTTACCGGTCTGGGTGGCGGAAACGCAGCAGCAGATGGAGTAGTCATCGCCCCAGACAGGCTTCATGACATCATCGTTCTCATACTGGACACTGGAGGTGTCGATGGAGATCTTGGACGCATAATCCTTGAAGGTCTTGGGCAGGGCGCTGGAGTACAGCACCGTCATGTTCGGCTCGGGGGCGGGGCCCATGTTCTCGAGGGTGTGCAGGAAGCGGAAGTCGTTCTTGGTGACCATGGAGCGGCCGTCCATGCCGATGCCGCCGACCTCAAGGGTCGCCCAGACGGGGTCGCCGCTGAACAGCTGGTTGTAGCTGGGGATGCGGGCGAACTTGACCATGCGGAACTTCATGACCATATGGTCGATCAGCTCCTGCGCCTCGCTCTCGGTCAGAGTGCCGTTGTCGAGGTCACGCTGGATATAAATGTCAAGGAAGGTGGACACGCGGCCAACCGACATGGCAGCGCCGTTCTGGGTCTTGATGGCGGCCAGATAGCCGAAGTAGAGCCACTGGACAGCCTCCTTGGCGTTGGCAGCAGGCTGGGAGATGTCGAAGCCGTAGGCGGCAGCCATCTCCTTCATGCCCTTGAGGGCCGTGATCTGCATGGCGATCTCCTCGCGCTGGCGGACGACCTCCTCGGTCATGGTGCCGTCACCGCAGTTGGCAAAGTCATTCTGCTTGGCCTTGATGAGGTAGTCGATGCCGTACAGCGCCACACGGCGGTAGTCGCCGACAATGCGGCCGCGGCCGTAGGTGTCGGGCAGACCGGTGACGATATGGCTGTGGCGGGCCTTCTTCATCTCGGGGGTGTAGGCATCAAACACAGCCTGGTTATGGGTGCGGCAGTATTTGGTGAAAATCTCGTGCAGCTTCTCGCTGGGCTGGTAGCCGTAGGTCGTGCAGGCCTGCTCCGCCATCTTGATGCCGCCGTAGGGCATGAAGGCGCGCTTGAGCGGCTTGTCGGTCTGCAGGCCGACGACCTTTTCAAGGTCCTTCAGCTCGGGGTCGATGTAGCCGGGGCCGTAGGCGGTCAGGCCGGAGACGACCTCGGTCTCCATATCCAGAACGCCGCCCTTGGCGCGCTCGGCCTTCTGCAGCTTCTGCAGAGCGCCCCACAGCTTGTTGGTAGCGTCAGTCGGACCGGCGAGGAAGCTCTCATCGCCGTCATAAGGGGTGTAGTTCTTCTGGATGAAGTCACGCGTGTTGACTTCCTCTTTCCAAATGCGGCCTTCAAAGCCTTCCCACTGTTTGAAATCTGTCATTATGCACCTCTTTTAAGTTATGGACAGCCGGGTTTTCCCACCCGGCAAAGATACTATACCAGAAAATCAGGGTTTTCGTATGTTGTCTCGGCAACATTACAGAAATTTTACAAATCTTCTTGCGTCAAAAACGCGCGATCTTTTCTACAAATGCGTAGGGGCGTGGCTCTGCTCCGCCCCTACCGCACGCTTTTTGTCGAGCCCGGAGATTTTTCCCTGTTATTACTTTTTGATGTTAAACGCCCCAAATCCCGGATACTGCGCGGCGCGGCCGAGTTCCTCCTCGATGCGGAGCAGCTGGTTATATTTGGCAACGCGCTCGCTGCGGCTGGGGGCGCCGGTCTTGATCTGGCAGGTGTTCAGCGCCACAGCCAGATCGGCGATCGTGGTGTCCTCCGTCTCGCCGGAGCGGTGGGACGCAATGGCGGTGTAGCCCGCCTTGTGCGCCATCTTGATCGCCTCGAGTGTCTCGGAAACAGAGCCGATCTGGTTCAGCTTGATGAGGATCGAGTTGCCGCAGCCCAAGCCAATGCCCTTGGCCAGACGCTCGGTGTTGGTGACAAACAGGTCATCGCCGACCAACTGGACCTTGCCGCCCAGTTCCTTCGTCATCTGCTGCCAGCCCTCCCAGTCCTCCTCATCAAGACCGTCCTCGATGGAGTAGATGGGGTACTTCTCGACCAGCTGCTTCCAGTGTGCGACCAGCTCCTCGCTGGTGAACACCTTGCCGCACTTGGGCAGCTTGTACTCGCCCTTTTTGCTGCCCTTCCACTCGCTGGACGCGGCGTCCATGGCCAGCACAAAATCCCTGCCGGGCTGGTAGCCGGCCTTCTCGATGGCGGCAAGGATATACTGAATGGCCTCCTCATCGCTGGCAAGGTCGGGCGCAAAGCCGCCCTCATCACCGACAGAGGTCGCAAGCCCCTTCTCCTTCAGCAGCGCCTGCAGCGCGTGGAACACCTCGGTACACCAGCGCAGCCCCTCGCGGAAGCTGGGCGCACCAGCGGGCATGATCATGAACTCCTGCACATCCACGGTGTTGGCGGCATGGGCGCCGCCGTTCAGGATGTTCATCATCGGCACCGGCAGCTTGTTGCCGGACACACCGCCCAAAAAGCGGTAGAGCGGCAGCTCAAGCGAGGCGGCCGCCGCGCGGGCCGCTGCGATGGACACCGCCAGTATGGCGTTTGCGCCGAGGTTGGACTTGTCCTTTGTGCCGTCCGCCTGCAGCATGGCGGCATCCACGGCGTAGGTGTCGGCGGCATCAAGGCCGACCAGCGCCGCGTTGATGACGGTGTTGATGTTCTCCACCGCCTTGCTGACGCCCTTGCCGCCGAAGCGGCTTTTATCGCCGTCGCGCAGCTCCAGTGCCTCAAACTCGCCGGTGGATGCGCCGCTGGGGGCCGCGCCCCGGCCCACGGTGCCGTCCGCCAGCCAGACCTCGGCCTCCACCGTGGGGTTGCCGCGGGAGTCGATGATCTCACGGCCAATGACCTTTTCAATTTCAAGATAGCTCATGGTGCAAAATCCTTTCTATGAATACTCTTTTCCAGTATGCCCGGAATGGGACATTGCGATACTATTTGGTTAGTTTTTTCTAACCACTTATAAGATAGCATAGACTAACCGCCTTTGTCAAGGGGGCGTCCCTGCGGGCCATCACCGTAGGGGGCGGCGTCCCCTACGCCCCGCAGGCCAGCAGTCCTTCCCGGGTCATGCGTAGGGCGGCCAGCCCTCTGGCCGCCGTGCCCGCTTGCGGCAGCAGTAAACCTTACGGCCTGCCCCCTCTTTGCAAATCCATTTGAAACTGCACAGTTTGCACCAAACCGCAGGGGGATTTTGCCGCCGATTTTACACTGCGCCCCCTTGCATGGGGCGGCAATCTCCTGTATAATTAATTTTGTCTGTACTATTGTTTTAACGACTAAGCGAGGTTTTCAAATGCTGTCAAAGTATCTGAGCGTTTTCTTCATTTCGATGGTTCCCATCATTGAGCTGCGCGGCGCGATCCCCGTCGGCGTGGGGCTGGGCCTGCCGCTGTGGCAGGTGTACATCATTGCCATCATCGGCAACATGATCCCGGTTCCGTTCATCTTCTTCTTTGCACGCAAGGTGCTGGAGTGGGGCGCGGATAAGCCGGTCATCGGCAAGTTTTTCACCTTCTGCCTTGAGAAGGGCCACAAGGGCGGCGAGAAGCTGAAGGCCAAGGCCGGCCGCGGCCTGCCGTGGGCGCTGCTGCTGTTTGTCGGCATTCCGCTGCCCGGCACAGGTGCATGGACCGGCACACTGGCCGCCAGCCTGCTTGACATGGACTTCAAGTCCAGCGTCCGCGCCTGCATGGGCGGCGTACTGCTGGCAGGCTGCATCATGGGCGCGCTGAGTGTGCTGGGTGTATCCGCCTTCGGCGCTGTCGCTGCCTGAGATGCCCATGCATTATCGGCCCGGCCTGGATGTAGTTCGTCTGGCGGCGCTGCTGCCGGTGCTGTGCTATCACTATTGCATCGAGGCCGCGCGCCTTGGCTTTGCAGTGCCCACGGCGCTGATCAGCCGGGGCATGGCCGACTGGGTGGAGCTGGGGCTGGCGTGGTTCTTTCTGCTTTCGGGCGCGGCGCTCTGCCTGCAATGGCAGGGGCGGTTTGCCCTGCGGCGCTATCTTGCGGGCCGTGCCGCCGCCACCTACCCGGCGTTTTGGCTGGGCTTTGCGGCGCTGTTCCTCTACGGCGAGGTGCTGCACGGCAACAACGCCGACATCCCGCGCTGGCGGGTCATCTTCTCGCTGCTGGGGCTGGACGGCTACCTGACCCCCGTGACTGTCACCTTCTACAAAATTGGTGAGTGGTTTTTGGGCGTTATCCTGATTTTGTATCTCGTGTTCCCGCTGCTGTTGTGGTGTATGGAGACGCAGCTGCGCCGCAGGGGGCTGGCCGTCTGCATGGCAGCGCTGGCCGTTGTCTGGCCGCTCATCTGCCCCGCCCCGTGGGAGGCCGGGCACACCGTGCTGGGCCGCCTGCCGGCGTTTGCGCTGGGGGTGTGGTTCGGCAGCTTTTTGCAAAAAGACGCTGCACCGCCGAAATGGCTGGCCGCCGGGCTGCTGACGCTGCCGCTGCTCCGGGTGACGGCCGTGCCGCGGCTTGCCGTACTGCTGGCGGTGGCGGCGGTGCTGTTCTGGGCGGTATACGCCGCCGGGCAGCGGATGCCTGCGCGGTTCTGTCCCGCCCTGCGGCGGCTGGCAGGCTGGTGCTACGGGGTGTATCTGGTTCATCATGTCTTGCTGACACTGGTGTTCCTGCGGTTCGTGGCGCGGTTCAATTTGCCGCTGGCCGGGATGTTCCCGGTGTATCTGGCGGCCAGCTTTGCGCTTGCCGCCGTGCTGACAGCGGTAAGCCGTCCGCTTGGCAAGGCCATAAAAAAGCTGGCATAAAAATAAAGGACGCATGACCTTTACGGTTGTGCGTCCTTTTTTGTGTAATGGGTGGTGATGGGAAGGTGTGTGTGAGGAATGAATCCCTCCCCTACGGATTGAACCATAAAAGGGATTTAGCGGTAAGCTGCGGGCCGGGCATGCCCGGCCCCTACAGGGCGGCCGGAAGGTTTACGGCAATGGAATGTAGGGGGCGGCGTCCTCGACGCCCCGCGGAGGTGCGCGGCGAGGCGAACGACCCGGGAGGGATGAATCCCTCCCCTACGGATGAACCGTTGACGGCAATTTAACGGAAGGTAGCGGAGGGGTCAAGACCCCTCCCTACGATGTAACATACAAGGGGGCACAAAGCGAAACCGGGAGCTGACGCAAGGCTGCGGGCCGGGCATGCCCGGCCCCTACAGGGCGATAAGAAGTTTATCCCTGCGGGGGGTTCGGGGGAACACCCGAATTTAAAGTGGAGGAAGGGGCGGGGGCGTTAAGAACGGACAGTAATACTGCGTCCGTTTAGCCGCCGAAGCTTCCGACTTCCTCTTTGGGGTTCCTAGGGGCGTGCAGCCCCTAGGTCGCGGGTCCGCTGCGTCGAAACAGCGGCAGTTTTCTTTGCAAGCTTTCTTTTGCTGTCAAAAGAAAGCGACCTCCCGGGAGGCTGCCGTTAATCGGTCACTGCCGGGCCTGCAGCGCCGCCAGCAGCGGGGGGATCAGCTGCTTTTTGCGGCTGACAACGCCGGGCAGGCGCGCCATGCTGCCCTCCGGCTCGACATGGAACGCATCGCGGATGATCTCCTCGGCGTTGCGGCCGTAGCACATCAGGTCGGTGCTTTGGGTCTTCATGTCGGTGAACATGTAGAAGATCAGCGGCAGCCCCTCGCGGCGGCTCGCCTCGGGCAGATACGGCTCCACAAGCGCCTCGGCGGCGGCGCGGGACTTGTCGGTCATGTAGGTGGACTGCCCGACACCGAACTTGACATCGCCGCGGCTGAATGCCTTGAAGTCCGAGCTGAATACATCCTCCGCCGTGCGGCCGGTCAGGTCGGCGCCGGCCTCAAACATCTGCTCGGCATATGTCGGGATGTCCTCGCCTGCCAGCGCGGCCAGCGCCTTAGCGGCGGCTTCGTCCTGCGGGGTGGAGGTCGGGGACCGGAACACCAGCGTATCGGACAGAATTGCCGACAAAAGCAGGCCCGCGATCTCGCGGCTGGGGGTCATGCCCTGCTCCTGATACATCTGATACAAAATCGTGGCCGTGCAGCCCACCGGCACATTGCGGAAATACACCGGGCCGGTCGTTTCCAGATTGCCGATGCGGTGGTGGTCGATGATCTCCAGAATCTCCGCCTCGTCCAGACCATCCACGGCCTGGGTGCGCTCGTTGTGATCGACCAGAATCAGCTGCTTGCGGTGGAGGTTCAACAGGTTACGGCGGCTGACGACACCGCAGTATTTGCCGTTCTCGTCCAGAATCGGGAAATAGCGGTGGCGGACACTCGCCATGACCTTCTGCGCGTCCTCAATCGGCGTATTGACGCTGAATTTCAGCAGCTCCTTCGTGCGCATAAAGTGGCGCACCGGCGCTGCGGTCGAGATGAGCCGCGCGGCGGCGTAGGTGTTGTAGGGGGTTGCCAGCACCGCGCAGCCCTTCTCCTGCGCGCGGGCAATGATGGTGCGCGGCACCGCAGAGCCGCAGCAGACTACGATGGCCTGCGCGCCGCAGTCGATGGCGCACATCTGGGTCTCGTACCGGTTGGAAACAAGCACAATGTCCCCGGGCTTGACCAGCTCCTCCATGATTTCCGGGCTGGTGCCGATGCAGATATTGCCGCTGTCAATGTGGGCGTCGGCGCTGCCGACCACCAGCTCAGCCTCCAGCGTTTCCAGCAGGTTCGTGCAGCGGGTGTTGGCCGCGGCCAGCACTGCCGTGTCGAACAGGTCCATGTTCGCATCGGCAATATCCTTGATCGTGATCAGGCCCTGCAGCTCGTTGTCGCTGTCCACGATGCAGAGCGTGTCGATCTCGACATCGCGCATCAGGTTCCATGCGGCGCGCACGCTCATCTCGCCGTCAATGCCGGCCTGCTTGCGGATGTCGATGTCCTTGATCTGCGGGCTGACATCGGTGCAGAGGCGAGGTGCCTCGATGCCGAAATGCTGCAGGACAAACCGCGTTTCACGGTTTACATGCCCGGCGCGGCGGGCCTCATACAGACCGTTGAGGCTGCCGCGGTTTTTCAGCCATGCATACGCCAGTGCGGAGCAGATCGAGTCCGTATCCGGGTTCTGGTGGCCGATGATATTGATGTGGCGGGTCGCGTTTGCCATAGGTGTGTTCCTCTCTTATTGCCCCTCTTATCCCCAGGCTGTTCGTAGGGGCGGGGCTCTGCTCCGCCCGCGGGCGCATATGGAATGCGCCCCTACAAGCGTATTCTTGGACAGCCTGCCTATAATATTGATTATTATAGCACACATTTTTGCTTTTTGCGATTCTTGACAAATAAGACATTATAGCGTATTATAAAATAGTATGTGGATATTGGGGCTTTGCCCCTGCAAATATCAGTCTATCGGCATTTTCATTTTTGAGAGGGAACGTATATGATTCAGGAAAATCTCCGCAATGTTGCGATCATTGCTCACGTTGACCACGGCAAGACCACGCTGGTCGACCAGATGCTGAAGCAGTCCGGCGCTTTCCGTGCCAACCAGCAGGTGGCCGAGCGCGTCATGGACTCCGGCGATATTGAGCGTGAGCGCGGCATCACCATTCTGGCCAAGAACTGCTCCTGCGAGTACGAGGGCGTCAAGATCAACATCGTTGATACTCCGGGCCACGCCGACTTCGGCGGCGAGGTCGAGCGCGTTCTGAAGATGGTCAACGGCGTTCTGCTGCTGGTCGATGCAGCCGAGGGCTGCATGCCCCAGACCCGTTTTGTTCTGCAGAAGGCGCTGCAGCAGAACCTGTCTCTGGTCATCGCCGTCAACAAGATCGACCGTCCTGATGCCCGCATTGCCGAGGTCATTGACGAGATCCTTGAGCTGCTGATGGATCTTGGCGCCACCGATGAGCAGCTGGACAGCCCGATGGTGTTCTGCTCCGGCCGCAACGGCACCGCCAGCTACGACTGGACCGATCCCAGCGCAGGCACCGACCTGAAGCCCCTGTTCGACACGATCCTGAAGTATGTCAAGGCCCCCGAGGGCGAGCCTGATGAGCCGCTGCAGATGCTGGTTTCCAGCGTTGACTACAACGACTTTGTCGGCCGCATGGGCGTCGGCCGCGTGCAGAACGGCGTCATCAAGGTCGGCAGCCCGATTCAGGTCTGCGACTGGCACAACCCCGATGTGCATATGAGCGGCCGCATCACCAAGCTGTTCGACTTCAAGGCCAACGGCCGTGAGCCGATCGAGAGCGCACAGGCCGGCGATATTGTTGCGTTTGCTGGTCTGCCCGATATTTCCATCGGCAACACGATCTGCGACCCCAGCAAGGTGCAGCCCCTGCCCTTCGTCAAGATCAACGACCCCACGGTCGAGATGACCTTCTCGGTCAACGATTCCCCGTTTGCCGGCAAGGAGGGCAAGTATGTCACCTCCCGCCAGATCCGTGACCGCCTGATGCGCGAGCTGCTGAAGGATGTTGCCCTGAAGGTGGAGGATTCCGCCACGAACGATTCCTTCCGCGTCATGGGCCGCGGCGAGATGCACCTGTCCATCCTGATCGAGACGATGCGCCGCGAAGGCTATGAGCTGCAGGTCAGCCCCCCGCATGTTCTGACTCATGAGGAGAACGGCAAGGTCATGGAGCCTATGGAGCGCGTTGTGATTGATGTGCCCGAGATCTATCAGGGCAATGTCATGACCGCACTGGGCGCCCGCAAGGCCATCCTGATGAACATGCAGATGATGAACAGCCGTTCCCGCATCGAGTTCCGTATGCCCAGCCGCGGCCTGTTCGGCTATCGCAGCCAGTTCCTGACCGACACCCACGGTGAAGGCATCATGAACACGATTTTTGACGGCTACGAGGAATGGTGCGGCGACATCCAGACCCGCTCCACCGGCTCCCTGATCAGCTTTGAGACCGGCGATGCCGTCACCTACGGCCTGTTCAACGCCCAGCAGCGCGGCACCCTGATCGTCAACGCCGGCGAGAAGGTTTACGCAGGCGAGGTCGTGGGCTACACCCCGACCGGCGAGGACATCACCGTCAATGTCTGCAAGACCAAGCACCTGACCAACACCCGCGCCTCCGGCAGTGACGACGCCCTGCGTCTGGTGCCCGTTTCCAAGTTCAGCCTTGAGGGCTGCCTTGAGTTCCTGGCTCCCGATGAGCTGCTTGAGGTCACCCCCGAGAACCTGCGCATCCGCAAGCGCATTCTGGACCACGACCTGCGCATGAAGGCCGCCAGCAAAAAGAATAAGTAATTTTATCCATACAGCAAGAGCCGCCCCGAGTGGAGCGGCTCTTGCTTTTTTGTTTGTAGGGGAGGGATTTATCCCTCCCGGGTACCTTCCGCCGCCGCAAACGGCCGCGGCGGCCAGAGGGCTGGCCGCCCTACACATGACCCGGGAAGGGCTGCTGACCTGCGGGGCGTCGAGGACGCCGCCCCCTACAATCGTTGCCATAAACCTTCCGCCTGCTTGTAGGGGCCGGGCATGCCCGGCCCGCAGCCTGACGGCGCATCCCTTTTGCGGTTCATCTGTAGGTAGGGAACGCCGCACCCCTACTGATCCTGCCACATCTGTACCGGGGTATAGTCGGTGCTGCCGGAGAGGTAGGCGTCAAGGTCGATCAGGCCGTAGGCATCTGCCGGGTAACCGTCCCGCTGGACATAACCATCCGTTACAAGCACCCGACCATCGCCGGTCAGGGCAATGGGGCGGCCGTAATTTTCGGCATTGCCGTAGGCCGCATCCAAAGTCGGGTCGTGGTAGGGCACCTTGTACACCTGTCCGTTGGCTGTTTTGTAAATATGCAGCGTGTCTGATGTGCTTTGCAGAAACAAAAACTCCAGCTGCCCACTGCGTGTAAATCCCTGTGGGGTGCTATAGCCGCCCATACATCCGGTCGATTTCTCTGCGTATAACTCCTGCAATGTCCCCGCCGAACAGTCGTACCCCCACAAAACCTTTGTGATGTCATCGCCATCCGGTCTCGACTGGTCAAAGTACAGCATATCACCACGGTATCCCAAGTAGGATTTCCGGCTGCCGCCTCCCTCCGGGTAGTACGGCTCATCAAATAGTTTTTCCAATGTATTAGACGATACATCGTATAGATCGTATTCCATCAGGGAGTTTTGAAGCACAGCCTCACACATTTCATTGTCTGTAGGCAGCGGCATATCGGATACAATGCGGGTCAGCACTACCTTGTTGTGCGCAACGCCAAGTATCTCGCTTATCTGCGGGATAGATGCGCTCCATGTCGTAACCTCCCCGGTCTGCCAGTCCAGTCTGGCGACATACTTGTCGCGCAGGACATAGGCCGCGTACTCGTCATAAATAACTGGCGTAATTTCCTGACTGGCAGTCCGTTCTTCACTGCGGCCATCCGGGTAAAAGCTTTTAAAACGAAACTCCGATCCGTCCTCGTCTGCTAAAAATACGCGAACCACATTATCATTTGTGACAAACCAATCGGAGTACAAAGCATCGTTGGCTAAATCAAGCGACATTACCTTGGTCTGCACACCGTTGGCATAGTCCAACTTCAGCCCTACAATATTTGTTGTGCCCTCTTGGCTATACAGCGTGTAATAGGCTGTGTCTGTGCAGTGCATCCAGTCGTTATATGCGCGCAGTTCCCCAATGGGGAACGCTGCTGCGCTTTCCTCGCCGGTAGCGTTCTCTGCAGCAGGTGTCTGCATCGGTGCGGGGGTAGATTCAGGCGCAGCGCTGCAGGCGGTCAGGGCCAAGGCGGCTGCAAGCAAGGGCAGATACTTTTTCATGGAGCATTTCTCCTTTCCTGTTTGCGGCCAGTGTACCATGCAGTTGTGTCCCCGATGTTACACGGAGGAGGATCTGCAAAATATTTTTTATGCCTCAGGCTGCCAAGTTGTACGCGAAGCAAATACACTTGACTTTATACGCAAATCATTGTATAGTTATTAAGTCACTCGCCCTGCGGCGGCGGTGGCACGGAAAGTAAAATGGTGTAATAACAGGGGGAAAACATGGCAGTATTTACGGCATGGATCGAGCAGTTCAGCGATGTTCTGTGGAACTCGCTGCTGTTGTTTTTGTTGGTTGGCACGGGCCTCTATTTTACCGTGCGGCTGCGCGGCGTGCAGGTGCGCCGCTTTGGCGAGGGGGTTCATCGGGTGTTCGGCGGCTTTACGCTGCGCGGCAAAAAGGCTGACGCCGAGGGCATGAGCAGCTTTCAGGCGCTGACGACCGCCATTGCGGCGCAGGTTGGCACCGGCAACATTACGGGCTGCGCCACCGCACTGGTCAGCGGCGGCCCGGGCGCGCTGTTCTGGACATGGGTGTCGGCGTTTTTCGGCATGGCCACCATCTATGCAGAGGCCGTGCTGGCGCAGCACTACCGTACCACGGTGAACGGCCATGTGACCGGCGGCCCGGCGTTTTATATCCGCGCCGCGTTCAAGGGCAAGGGCGGCAAGGTGCTGGCAACCGTCTTTTCGGTGCTTATTATTCTGGCGCTGGGCTTTATGGGCAACATGGTGCAGTCCAACTCGATCGGCGATGCGTTCCACAACGCATTCGGTGTAAACCGGCTGGTGGTTGGCGTCATCGTGGCAGCCATTGCGGCGTTCATCTTTCTGGGCGGCGTGCAGAGAATCGCCGCTGTAACGGAAAAGGTTGTGCCGGTCATGGCGGCATTTTACATTTTGGGCTGCATCGCCATTCTGGTCATCAACGCCAAGGCGCTGCCCGGCGCGCTGGCGCAGGTGTTTGTGCTGGCGTTTGAGCCGCAGGCCATGGCGGGCGGCATCGCGGGTGTGACCGTGCAGCAGGCCATGCGCTTTGGCGTAGCGCGCGGGTTGTTCTCCAACGAGGCGGGCCTTGGCTCCACGCCGCATGCCCACGCGCTGGCCAAGGTCAAGCGTCCGCAGGATCAGGGTGCCGTGGCGATTCTGGGTGTGTTCATCGACACCTTTGTGGTTCTGACGCTGACCGGTCTGGTGCTGATCACCTCCGGGCTGGTGCCGCAGGGTCTGACCGGCACGGCGCTGACGCAGGCTGCGTTCAGCCAGGCATTCGGCGGGTTTGGGCCGGTGTTCATCGCGGTGTGCATGTTCTTCTTCGCTTTTTCCACGATCATCGGCTGGTATTTCTTCGGCCAGTCGAATTTTAAGGCGCTGTTTGGCGAGAAGCTGCTGCCTGTGTACAGCGTCATTGTGGTCGCGTTTATTCTGGTCGGCTCGACCTTGAAGGTCGATCTTGTCTGGGCGCTGGCCGACCTGTTCAACGGCCTGATGGCGATCCCGAACCTGCTGGCGCTGCTGGCACTGTCCGGCGTGGTTGTGGCGATTGACCGGAAGTGATTTTTACATGAGCGGGGGTTGTTCCTTTTCTTAGAAGAAAAGGATCCGAAAAGAATTTTAAAATGATACAAAAATATCCTGTCTGCGAGAGGTCGCGGGCAGGATATTTTTGTTTGGGGGCGCAGGGCGGTTATGCGAAGCCCTGTGGTTTGCCGCTGTAGGGGGCGGCGTCCCCAACGCCCCGCGGAGGGGTCAAGACCCCTCCCTACGATGCAAAGGATACGGGGTGGTAATGGCAAGGTGGAGGGCCGGGCATGCCCGGCCCCTACGGACTGCCGTAAACGGCTTGTGGACGAGAGGGGCAAGGGAGGGCGGCAGCCCTCTCCTGACGGCGCGGGCGGAGCAGAGCCCCGCCCCTACGCACATCCCATTCCCACTGCGGGGGTTCGGGGGCGCTTGGCGGCGCACAACGAGCGCCGCCAGCCAGCAAAGCTGGCCCGCTCGTGCGGTTGTTTGCCCCGCAGGGGCAAACATTGCTCGCTCCCCAGTTTCGCTGCGCTCAACTGTGGCCCCGCGCTCGCAACCCCGCAACTCCCGACTCAAAAGTGGAGGAAGGCCCACAGGCGTTAAGCGCGAACAGTAATACTGCGTTCGCGTAGCCTGTGGGCCTTCCGACTTCCTTATTGGGGTTCTTAGGGGCGTGCAGCCCCTAAGTCGCGGGTCCGCTGCGTCGAAACAGCGGCAGTTTTCTTTGCAAGCTTTCTTTTGCTGCCAAAAGAAAGCGAGTTTCCGGGAGGCTGCCGCTAATCCTTTAGCCGATAACCTCTCCGTGGCGGATCACTTTGACAATATCCAGCTTGTCATTGACCAGCACGACATTGCCGTAACGGCCGGCGTCAAGGCTGCCGTAGTCGGCATCGACACCGATACTGCGCGCCGGGTTCAGGGTGGCGGCGCGGACGGCGCTTACAAGGGGCACGCCCATCTCCAGAACGGCGCGCTTCATGCAGTCAAACAGGCAGGTCGCGCTGCCGGCAATCGTGCCGGGCTGCTCGGTCAGGGTGGCGCGGGGTCCGCGCACCGTGACGGCCTGACCGCCCAGACTGTACTCGCCGTCCGGCAGGCCGCAGGCCATCATACTGTCGGCGATCAGAATCACATGGTCATCGCCAAAGGTGTTGAAGGTGAACCGCACCATGGCGGGGTGGATGTGTACATTGTCGGTGATCAGCTCGACCTCGGCACCCTCCTCCAGCGCGGCGATGATGGGGCCAGGCTCACGGTGGGTGATGCCGGGCATCGCGTTGTACAGGTGGGTCATGTGGGTGGCACCGGCGGCAAAGGCAGCCTTGGCTGTCTCATAGTCGGTGCAGGTGTGCGCGATGGAAATGCGCACCTCATCGTGACATTCCTTGATGAAGTCGAGGTTTCCCGGCTCCTCGGGCGCCACATCGACCAGCTTGATCAGCCCGCCGCTGCGCGCCTGCAGGCGGCGGAACATGGCTGCGTCCGCCCCCATGACATACTTGGGGTTCTGGGCGCCGACCTTGCGGGGGCTGATGTAGGGACCCTCCATATTGATGCCGACCAGATCTGCGCCGCGCTCGTTCCTGTGCGCTGCGGCCACATCCATGATGCCGTTCAGGATCTCCTCGCTGAAGGTCATCGTGGCGGGGCAGATGGCCAGAACGCCCTTGCTCGCCTCAAAATCCGCGATGGCCTGCAGGCCTGCCGCATCGGCGTCACAGAAATCATGGCCGACCGCGCCGTGGAAATGGATGTCCACCAGACCCGGCAGTGCGTAGGCACCGTCCGCGTCGATGACTGCCTCCCCTTCCAGCGGGGCTGCGCCAAAGACGATGCGGCCGTCACGGATGATAAGATCTTTTTCTACAAAGCGGCAGCCGTCGCTGTAAACTTTTGCATTTTTGATGATCATAGCAGTATTCCTCCGCTGATCAGATCTCGCTCAGGGCTTCCTCGTCACCAACCAGAATGAAGTCGGGGTGCATCTGCAGGATGCTGGCGGGGACCTCCGGCGTGACAGGGCCGAAGAATGCCTTCTTGACGATGTCGGCCTTGCCCTTGCCGTTGGCGACCATCAGGACCTTGCGGGCCTGCATGATGGTCTTGATGCCCATGGTGTAGGCCTGCTTGGGGACCAGATCGGCGTTGCCGTCAAAGAAGCGCTTGTTGGCCTCAATGGTCTCCTCTTTCAGGTCAACGCAGTGGGTGCCCAGCTCGAAAGCCTCGTTCGGCTCGTTGAAGCCGATGTGGCCGTCGTTGCCGATGCCCAGCAGCTGCAGGTCAACGCCGCCGACACTGTGGATGATGGCGTCATAGCGGGCGCACTCGGCCGCAGCGTCGAGGTTCGTGCCATCGGGCAGGTTGATGGCCTCGGGGCGGATGTTCACATGGTCAAACAGGTTGCGGTGCATGAAGCTCCAATAGCTCTCGGGGTGCTCCTTCGGCAGGCCGCGGTACTCGTCCAGATTGACGGTCGTGACCTCGGAGAAGTCGATATCGCCCTTGTTGTACCACTCGACCAGCTGCTTGTAGGTGCCCACGGGGGTACCGCCGGTGGCCAGACCCAGCACGCAGTTGGGCTTCATGATGACCTGCGCCGAGATGATGTTGGCGGCCTTGCGGGACATGTCGTAATAATCCTTAGCACGGATGATCTTCATAAGAAAATACCTCCTGATATTTCGGAGCGGGCGCGCTCCGTTATTCTTATTTGCATTATACCACGCTGCGCCATGATATACCATGACCTAAATTTAAATTTTATACCAAAATTTCGTTTCCAAACAAAAGGCCGTGGGCGGGCGTAGGCCCGCCCACGGCGGATTTGATAAAGGGAACCAGACCTTTACCGAAAGATGTCAGAAATTACAGCATCTTCTTCAGCTCGTCATAGACAAACTGAACCTTGGGGCCGATAACGACCTGGCAAGCGGTCTTGCTGGGGCGGATAACGCCGGCAGCACCAGCAGCCTTGACGGCCTTCTCGTTGACACCAGTGCTGTCCTTGACCTCGAAGCGCAGACGAGTGGCGCAGTAGTCAACGTTGGCAACATTGTCCTTGCCGCCGACAGCAGCCAGAACGCCGGAGGCGATGGCGGTGAAGTCGTTGTTGGCGAGGGTGATGTTGGCCTCAGCAGCCTCAGCATCCTCATCCTCACGGCCGGGGGTCTTCAGGTCGAACTTGGTGATGGCGAACTTAAAGACGAGGTAGAACACGACGAAGGCAGCGATGCCCAGAGGAATGATCATCCAAGTCTTAGCAGCAGCAGGCAGGCTGGCGGAGAAGATCAGGTCGGTAGCACCAGCGGAGAAGCAGAAGCCTGCGCGGAAGCCGGTGTAGTAGGTAATGATGGTGAAGATGCCGTACAGAGCAGCATAGACAACATACAGGGGGAAGCAGAGGAACATGAAGCCGAACTCGAACGGCTCGGTAACGCCGCAGACGAAGGCGCAGATAGCAGCGGAAACAACCAGACCGATAGCAGCCTTCTTGTTCTTGGCAGTCTGGACCATGGCCAGAGCAGCACCGGGGATACCGAACATCATGCAGGGGAAGAAGCCGGACATGTACATGCCGAGGTCCCAATTAACACCATTCTGACCGGTGACATCGCCAGCCCAGAAGTGCTTCAGATCGCCCAGACCGATGGTGTCGAACCAGAACACGTTGTTCAGAGCGTGATGCAGGCCGGTGGGGATCAGCAGACGGTTCAGGAAAGCGTAGATGCCGGCGCCGATGCCGCTCATCTTGGCAATGCCGTTGCCGAGGGCAACCAGAACGCCGAAGATGATGGGCCAGACAAACAGCAGAACAACGGAAACCACGATAGAAACAACCGCGGTCACGATAGCAACGCTGCGCTTGCCGCTGAAGAATGCCAGCCAGTCAGGCAGCTGGGTATTCTTGAACTTGTTGTAGCAGGCAGCACCGATGATGGCGGCCAGGATGCCGATGAAGGAGTTGCCGGCGATCTTGCTGAAAGCAATGTAATCGACGGTGCCTTCCTCCAGCGTGCGGACAGCGCCGACAACGCCGGGGCTGAGCAGCTGCTGCATCATCAGGAAGCTGACCAGACCGGCCAGACCGGCAGTGCCGTCGTGGTCGTCAGACAGACCCACAGCAGCGCCGATGGCGAACAGCCATGCCATGTTGTCGATCAGGGCGCCGCCGGCCTTGATCAGCAGGAAACCGAGAGTGTAAGCGAAACCGGAAGTTGCGCCCTCAGCACCCATAACAGCGGGAGCGAAAGCGTAACCGATGCCCATCAGGATACCACAGACGGGCAGCGCAGCAACGGGAAGCATAAGAGCTTTGCCGAGCTTCTGCAGATACTTCATCATAAAAGCATTCCTCCAAATTTTTGAGTGGGTTTCTCCCAACTCGGTGCCGGGGCTGTCTGGTTCTGCAGCCGAAGCACTTTGTTAATTAGATATTAACATATTCTTCATAAAAAAGAAAGTATTTTTAGCAGAATTGTCGAAAAGCCGAAAAAACGACAGTTTTTTTGTGCATTATTCAAACACACCGTTGATTTTTGCCCAAAATTCTTGAAATATTTAACCTTTTCGGGAAAGTTATTTTCATAACACAGCGACTGTGAGCACCGGAATGAAAGAAGCCCCCTGACAGAGGGGGCTTCTCCGCTTACTTTACTGCCACATTTTTTGTGGCGATCACATCCACGCCGGTGTCGGCGGCGTTGGGCAGCACGACCTGCCCGATGGTCACCGGGGCGGCCACGGTCACAGTCTTGAGCGCCCGCACCACGGCAAAGATCTTGTCCTTGGGAATGTCCGTCTGCGTCTTACAGCTCACAGCGGCCAGTACGCCGCCGGTCACCCGCACCGTTGTCGTCACAATGCGGGTCGGTGCGGTCACCTCCCTTGCGGGCGTAGGCATCGCCGCGCGGGCAGGTGTTGCCGTACACCGCCGTGACCGCGCCGTTTTCCAGCTCTACGGTCAGGGGGCAGCCCATAGGACAGCCGATGCAGGTCAATTCACGCTTTTCCATCGTCAGCCCTCCTCCAAAGTTACGGTCACGGCTTCGCCCGGGCCCTGCAGCAGCTCGGCCTTTAGGCGGACGGTCTCCATCTCGCCGGGGGCCAGCACGGGCCGCTTGCGGCTGTAGATGCAGGTATCACCGCGATACACCGCGATTTTCTTGTTTTTGTAGACATTGCCCACCCGGAAGCGCAGCGTCACGGTATCCCTGCGCAGGCCGGGGCGGATGGTCGTGGGCACCGTGTACCGCACGCCGTTTTCGCACCGCACGGGCAGCACCGTCCCGCCGGGCTGCTCGCCGCTGCGGATGAAGTCGGCAGCGTGCGCGCCGGCTGCCGCAGCCTCCTCGGAGACATAATCGACCAGATCATGCACATGGCAGCACATTGCCCGCCGCAAACACGCCGGGAAGGTTCGTTTCAAGGCTCTCATTGACCGCCGGGCCGCCGGTGACCGGGCTGAGCGCCACGCCTGCCGCGCGGCTCAGCTCGTTCTCGGGCAGCAGCCCGCAGGAGAGCAGCAGCGTATCGCAGTCGTAATGCTCCTCCGTGCCGGGGACGGGCTTGCCGTTTTCCACGCGGGCCAGCGTAATGCCGGTCACACGCTCCTTGCCCTGAATGTCCACGACCGTATGGCTCAGCCGCAGTGGGATGCCGAAATCATCAAGGCACTGTACAATATTGCGTTTCAGGCCGCCGGAATAGGGCATCAGCTCGGCCACGCACAGCACCTTGGCGCCCTCCAGCGTCATCCGCCGCGCCATGATCAGGCCGATGTCGCCCGAGCCGAGAATGACCACCCCGCCGCCCGGGCAGGTAACCCTCCATGTTGACAAGCCGCTGGGCCGTGCCTGCGGTAAAGATACCCGCCGGGCGGTAGCCGGGGATGTTCAGCGCGCCGCGCGGCCGCTCCCGGCAGCCCATTGCCAGAATGACCGCCTTGGGGTGCAGCTGGAACAGCCCGTCCGTCTTATTCATGGCGGTCACGGTCTTGTTCGCCGCCAGATCCAGCACCATGGTATTGAGCTTGTAGGCAATGCCAAGCGCCTCGACCTGCTCGATAAACCGGGCCGCATACTCGGGGCCGGTCAGTTCCTCCTTAAAGGTATGCAGGCCGAAGCCGTTGTGGAGTGCATTGGTTGAGGATACCGCCCAACTCGCTGTCGCGCTCAAGGATCAGGATATCCTGCACACCGCCCTTGCGGGCCGCCACCGCCGCCGCAAGCCCTGCCGGGCCGCCGCCGATGATGACCAAATCAACATTTTTCATTGACGCAGCCCCCTTTTAAAATGTATCCTTGTTCGTGCCGACGATGATTTTGAATCCCCGCCGGATTTTGTGATCTCGCTCTGGTCCACGCCCAGCTCCCGCGCCAGAATCTCCATGACGCGCGGGCTGCAGAAGCCCGCCTGGCAGCGGCCCATGCCCGCGCGGGTGCGCCGCTTTACGCCGTCCAGACTGCGCGCGCCCGGCACACGGTGGATGGCATCCACGATCTCGCCCTCGGTCACGCTCTCGCACCGGCAGATGATCTGACCGTAGGCCGGGTTCTGTTTAATAAGCGCCGCCCGCGCAGCAAAGTCCAGTGTCTTGGGGTCCAGAATGCCCTTGCGGGTCGGATCAAAGGCCGGGTTTTCTTTTAAGTGCAGGCTGTCCCGCACAATATCCGCCACCATTGCGCCGATGGCCGGCGCGCTGGACAGGCCCGGGGATTCGATGGCCGCGCAGTCCACAAAGCCGGGCGCGATCTCCCCGATGAAAAAGTCGTGCCGCGCCTCATGGGCGCGCAATCCGGCAAAGCTGGTGATGGTCTGGCGCAGCGGCAGATCCTTGACCGCCAGCCCGGCCTTGGCGCGCACCTCATCAAGACCTGCCGCCGTTGTAGCGGTGGCCTCCTTGTCCTCGACATCAATGGCAGTCGGGCCGATGAGCAGGTTCCCATGCACCGTGGGGGTGACCAGCACGCCCTTGCCGTACTTGCCCGGCAGCTGGAACACGGTATGCCGCACATGCTGCCCGGCCGTGTGGTCAAGCAGGAAGTAATCGCCGCGCCGCGCCGTGATCTTCATGGGGTGGTCGGCGTCCGCCATATTGTGCAGCACATCGGCGTAGACGCCCGCCGCATTGACGATGCAGCGCGTCTCCAGCGTGCCGCGGTCGGTTTCGATGGCCCAGCCGCGTCCGTCCGCAAGGGGGTGCAGCCCCGTGACCGCCGTGTTGAACTGAAACTGTACGCCGTTCTTTGCGGCGTTTTCTGCCAGCGCGTAGGTCAGCCCGAACGGGCAGACGATGCCGCCGGTGGGCGCCCAGAGCGCTGCCACCGCCTGATCGGAGACATTCGGCTCCATCGCAGCAAGCTCGTCCCGCTCGATGATGCGCAGCCCCTCCACGCCGTTGGCGCAGCCGTTTTCGTAGAGTTTTTGCAGCGCGGGGCGGTCCTCCTCGCTCAGGCAGACGACCAGACTGCCGCACTGGGCGTAGGCAAAATCCAGCTCCTTGGCCAGCGCGGGCATCCGGCGGCTGCCCTCGACATTGAGTTTCGCCATCAGGCTGCCGTGGGCAGCATCATAGCCGGCATGTACAATAGCGCTGTTGGCCTTGGAGGTGCCGCAGCAGACATCCTCCGCCTTATCCAGCACCAGAATATCCGCGCTGTAGCGCGAAAGCTCCCGTGCGCAGGCACACCCGGCCACGCCCGCGCCGATAATGATTATATCATGCATATGTTGTACCTCGTGTTGTTGGTTCGTGCGGTTGGAATGGCTTCCCCCTTGGGGCTGCGCCCGCAGGCGCGTGTCGGAGCTCAACCGCCGTAGGCGGCTCTTAGCGCGGAGACTGAAGCTGTCAGCGGCCCCGACCGCTGACTGATGAGGGGCAACGCCGCGGCTATAACCCGCTAAAGGGCCGCCACGGCAAGCCTGCCCCTCATCCGGCCCTTCGGGCCACCTTCCCCCTTGGGGGAAGGCTTTAGGGAGTCAATCCTCCTTCGCCCAGCCGTAGGAGCAGCGCACCGCCTTGTTCCAGCCCTTGAGCCGCTCGGCGCGCTCGGCCTCGGTGATGGCGGGGGTAAACTTGCGATCCACGGCCCAGTTCTGCAGCACATCCTCGGTGGACTTCCAGTAGCCGACAGCCAGCCCCGCCAGATAGGCCGCGCCCAGCGCCGTGGTCTCCACACAGCAGGGCCGCTTGACCGGCAGGCTGCTGATGTCCGCCATCGTCTGCATCAGGTAGTTGTTGGCGCAGGCGCCGCCGTCCACCTTGAGCGCCGTCATCGCAATGCCGCTGTCAGCCTCCATCGCGGTCAGCACATCGTTGATCTGGTAGCACAGACTGTCGAGCGTGGCGCGGATAATGTGGTTTTTGTTGACGCCGCGGGTCAGCCCCACAATCGCGCCGCGCGCGTACTGGTCCCAGTGGGGCGCGCCCAGACCGGTAAAGGCCGGCACGACATAGCAGCCGTTCGTGTCCCGCACCTTCTGCGCCATATACTCGGAGTCCCTGGCATCCTCCAGCAGATGCAGCTCATCGCGCAGCCACTGGATGGCCGCGCCCGCCACAAATATCGAACCCTCCAGCGCATAATTCACCTTGCCATCCAGCCCCCATGCCACGGTGGTGACCAGCCCGTTGTGAGAGAACACCGGCTTTTCACCGACATTCATCAGCATAAAGCCGCCGGTGCCGAAGGTGCTTTTTGCCTCGCCCCGCTGGAAGCAGGTCTGCCCAAACAGCGCCGCCTGCTGGTCACCCGCCGCACCGGCAATCTTGATCTCACCGCCGAAGTGCATCGGGTCGGCGTACTCGTAAAACTCGCTGTTGGGCACGGGGTTGGGCAGCATGCAGCGCGGTATGTCAAGGATCTGCAGGATCTCATCGTCCCAGTCCAGCGTGTGGATGTTGAACAGCATCGTCCGGCTGGCGTTGGAGTAGTCGGTCACATGGATCTTGCCGCAGGTCAGCTTCCAGATCAGCCAAGTCTCGACCGTGCCAAAGAGCAGGTCGCCCCGCTCGGCCCGCGCGCGCACGCCGGGCACATTGTCCAGAATCCATTTCAGCTTTGTTGCCGAGAAATAGGCGTCAATGACAAGGCCGGTCTTTTCCCGGATCTTGTCGGTCAGGCCCTGCGCCTTGAGCGCATCGCAGTATTCGCTTGTGCGGCGGCACTGCCATACGATGGCATGGCAGACCGGCTCGCCGGTGTCGCGGTCCCAGACGATCGTTGTCTCGCGCTGGTTTGTAATGCCAATGGCGGCAATATCCTCCGCCGAGGCGCCGATCTGGTTCATGGCCGACAGTGCCACGCCCAGCTGGGTGGTCCAGATCTCGTTGGCATCATGCTCCACCCAGCCCGGCTGGGGGAAGTACTGGGTAAACTCCTTTTGCGCCACGCTGCACATCTCGCCCCGGGTGTTGAAAAGGATGCACCGGTTGGAGGTCGTGCCTGCATCCAGCGCCATAATGTACTTTTCGTTTGCCATCGCAATTCTCCTTGTGGTTCGGAAAACCGATTATGTTGCCTATATTATACAGGATGTCTAAAAATAAATCGCGTGGCAAATGTACCAAAATTTTGCAAGGTTTTTTGACAGAAAAACCGTCCGGTAGGCGCAGCCTCCCAAGGCGCAAAAAAGGGCCGCAGCCTGCGCAGTCTGTCGGCTGGCGGCCGCGGTCCTTTTTTCTTTTCAACGCTCTTTTTTCTGCTGCGCCTTGGGCAGCTCCTCTGCTGCGGCAATGGCTGCGGCAGTCACCCCGATGGCACCGGCCTGCAGCAGCGCCGCCGCGCAGGCGGACGCCGTGGCCCCTGTCGTGATAATGTCATCGACCAGCAGCACCCGCTTGCCGGTCAGGTCGGTGCCGGGGCGGCAGGCAAAGGCCGCTTTCGCGCGGCGCAGCCGCTCCTCACGGGTCAGCTCCTTCTGCGGGCGGCCCGGATTCTTTATGTAGAGCGGCGTCACCACCGGGATACCCAGCACTGCGCTCAACCGGCGCGCCAGCAAAAGCGGCAGACCCGGTACGCCGGGCCGCGGCTTGTTGGGCGGCACCGGCACAATGCAGCTGTACAGCGGCAGCGTATGCAGTCCGCGGTACTGCGGCAGCTCCCCCACCCTGCGGGCGGGCAGCGCGCCGAAGATCAGCACCGCCATCCGGTCGGCCAGCTCCTGCGCATACCACGGGCAGCCTCCGCGCTTGCAGCGCAAAATCGCGCTGCGCACTGCATCGGCGTAGTAGTAGGCGGCTGCCGCCTCCCCCAGCGCGTAAAAAGCATGCTCTCCTTCCGGCAGGCGCGGCGGCAGATGCTGCAGCCGCATCTCCTCCGGCAGGCAGGCCGGGCATACCGTCCCCTGCACGGCATCCACCCCGAGCAGCGCCCCGCAAAAGGGACACCGGCGCGGAAACAGCAGCGCCAGCAGCCGTGCGCGCGTCACCTCCGCGCGCCGCTCAACAGAAGCCACAATCGTGCTTACCGTTCTGTTTTACACGGTACATCGCCTGATCGGCATCCTTAAAGATGCTCTCGCCGGGGTTTTCGCGGTCGGTAAAGGCCACGCCCACGCTCAGCGAAACTGCGGGCAGTCCGTCCGTGGGGTTGGACAGCGTGTCATTGATCAGCTCGATCTTGTCGCTGACCGTTTGGCTCAGCTCGCGGCCGACATCCACCATGATCACGGCAAACTCATCGCCGCCGATCCGGCAGACATAGTCAATGCTGCGGAAGGTGGTCGTCAGCAGGCGCGTCACCTTCTTTAAGATCAGATCGCCGACCGCATGACCGTGCAGGTCGTTGACCTGCTTAAAAATATCAATATCGCAGATGATCATTGCAAAGGGCTTTTCGCCGCCCTCATAAATATTCAGGATCTTTTCAAACGAACCGCGGTTCAGCGCATCGGTCAGCGCATCGTGCTCGGCCTCATGGCGGATAAGCTTCTGCGTCTCCTGATTTTCGCGGTAGACCTCATTGTAGGTCAGCGCCAGCTCCTGCAGCTCGGCGGCGCCCACCACCGGGAAGATTTGCCCGCGCTGGATGCTCTGGCTGTATTGCACCAGCGGCTTCACGACCAGATGGCGGGTGATGATGCAGATCTCAAGCATCAGCGCGACCAGCACAGCCGCGCAAAGCTCGATCTTGCGGTAGACATCGGTAAAGATCTGCTCGGCACGGTTCTGGCGTGAGCGGGTCAGCTCGATCAGTGCCGCCAGACTCTCGGAGATATTGTTCGTCACATCCTCACGCATATTCTGGTACTGGCTGTTGCTGACCAACTGCTGGGCCTTGCGCATCTTATCGGCGTCCGACATCGTCAGGTCGCTGTCATGCAGCGAGACCGTCTGTATCTCGGCCGGCCAGTCGGCGGGGTCGGCCAGCGTGGCCTGTGCCATCAAACGCATGGCATAGCGGTCGGTATAGCTCAGATACTGCGAGGTGGACATGGCAGATTTCAGCAGGGTAAACGCATCGGTGTCGCTGTAATTCTCGGCGAAATACTCCAGCGCTGTCTCGCGGCGGCGGGTCGTGTTCAGCTCCTCAAAGTAATTGTCCATGTACTCCCGCTGGCCGGTCGCGGTGTACATCCGCACCTGCTCCACCAGATAGTCCGACCCGCTCTGCAGCTGGCGGGCCAGCGTTTCACACTGGATATAATCGTCCGTGGCGCGCTGCATCTGCGTAAGCTCCCCGGTGCCCTGCAGCGAAAGGGCAACAAAAACCACCGCAAGCGCCAGCGTAATGATGATGTCAAACGCACTGACCCGTTGTATCCTAATTTTTTTCACCGCACAACCAACTTCCCAACCAGAATTTCAACGAAATTGCATGGCAACACCACACAAACCCCGCCCTGAAGCCGTCCCCGGCCCAATGGTTGAGAATTGCGCGATGCTGCCTTTGGTTATATAGTATGTTGTAACTAAGTATACAGAATCTGCGCAAACTTTTCAACGAAAACTGTTAGTCATTACCAACAAAAATGCACTCGGAAATTCTACACCCACAACATTGATTTGCCGCCGTAAACCTATTATTATATCCCATTTACCCATCGACACCCCGTGTAGGGGCCGGGCATGCCCGGCCCGCAACCCGACGCCATATCCCTCTTGCGGTTCACTTGTAGGGGCCGCATATATGCGGCCCGCAACAGATACTCTATTAAAAACTGTGCGGGAATCTCCCCCGCCCTAAAAACAGCCCGCAGGGCTGTTTTTGCCTCGCGGTACGCTGGACGCGGGGCCTGGGCTTTTCGATTCCCGCACGGGTCACCTTTTACGCCCGACACCTATTGAAAAGTAAATAAAAAGAAAAAAGCACTACCTCAAATGAAGTAGTGCTTTTTGGTGACCCGTGCGGGAATCGAACCCACGTTAACGGCGTGAGAGGCCGCTGTCTTAACCGCTTGACCAACGGGCCATAATAAAAAAGAGAAGCCGGCATCTACCTATTTTCACAGGCCGTTTCCAGCCAACTATCTTCGGCACAAGTGAGCTTAACTTCTGTGTTCGGAATGGGAACAGGTGGAACCTCACCGTCATCGACACCGGCCAACGCGTGACCATTGTCATGCTTCTCTTTTTGTTGAGGATGTACCCTCAAAACTGAATATCGAACCGCTTTTGCAAATAGAGTATCTGATCAAGATGGGGTCAAGCCCTCGACCTATTAGTACACGCTAGCTGAATGAATCACTTCACTTACACTGTGTGCCTATCAACCTTGTAGTCTTCAAGGGGTCTTACCTGATTGACTCAGTGGGATATCTTATCTTAAGGCCGGCTTCACGCTTAGATGCTTTCAGCGTTTATCCGATCCGAACATAGCTGCCCAGCTGTGCCACTGGCGTGACAACTGGTGCACCAGAGGTTCGTCCATCCCGGTCCTCTCGTACTAGGGACAGCGCCTTTCAAATATCCTGCGCCCACGACAGATAGGGACCGAACTGTCTCACGACGTTCTGAACCCAGCTCGCGTACCGCTTTAATTGGCGAACAGCCAAACCCTTGGGACCGAATTCAGCCCCAGGATGCGATGAGCCGACATCGAGGTGCCAAACCTCCCCGTCGATGTGGACTCTTGGGGGAGATCAGCCTGTTATCCCCAGGGTAACTTTTATCCGTTGAGCGATGGCATTTCCACTCACATACCACCGGATCACTAACTCCGACTTTCGTCTCTGCTCGACCCGTCAGTCTCGCAGTCAGGCTCGTTTATGCGTTTGCACTCATTCATCTGGTTTCCGTCCAGATCGAACGAACCTTTGAACGCCTCCGCTACTTTTTAGGAGGCGACCGCCCCAGTCAAACTGCCCACCTGACAATGTCCCCCGCCTCGATTCAGAGGCGCAGGTTAGAATTCCAATGTCGCAAGGATGGTATCCCAACGTCCACTCCACGAACGCCAAAGCATCCGCTTCCCAGTGTCCCATCTATCCTGTGCATGCAACACCGAAACCCAATATCAGGCTACAGTAAAGCTCCATGGGGTCTTTCCGTCTTGTCGCGGGTAACCGGCATCTTCACCGGTACTACAATTTCGCCGGGCGGGCTGTTGAGACAGTGCCCAGATCATTACGCCTTTCATGCGGGTCAGAACTTACCTGACAAGGAATTTCGCTACCTTAGGACCGTTATAGTTACGGCCGCCGTTCACTGGGGCTTCAATTCAATGCTTGCACATCTCCTTTTAACCTTCCAGCACCGGGCAGGCGTCAGCTCGTATACGTCATCTTTCGATTTAGCACAAACCTGTGTTTTTGGTAAACAGTTGCCTGGGCCTATTCTCTGCGGCTCACTCTCGTGAGCACCCCTTATTCCGAAGTTACGGGGTCAACTTGCCGAGTTCCTTAACAACCCTTCTCCCGTTGGCCTTAGAATCTTCTTCCTACCTACCTGTGTCGGTTTGCGGTACGGGCACCTTAGATATACACACAGCTTTTCTCGCCTCTCATCCAGCCGGACTTCGGTACTAAATTTCCCTCGATCACTACCAGAACCAACACCTGGCTCCGACCTTCTGAAAGTGTCCCTGTGCTTAAATCTTTCGGTGGGGACGGAATCTCTACCGTCTGTGCATCGGCTACGCCTTGCGGCCTCACCTTAGCTCCCGCCTAACTTGGAGCGGACGAACCTTCCTCCAAAAACCTGAGGTTTCCGGCCATGTGGATTCTCACCACATTCGCGCTACTCATTCCGGCATTCTCACTTCTGTAAACTCCACAGCCGCTTACGCTACTGTTTCTCCGCTTACACAACGCTCCCCTACCCCGCATCTTACGATGCAGCCTAAGCTTCGGTTTGTATCTTAGCCCCGTTAAATTTTCCGCGCAGAGACGCTCGACCAGTGAGCTATTACGCACTCTTTAAATGAGTGGCTGCTTCTGAGCCAACATCCTGGTTGTCTGCGTATTTCCACATCGTTTTCCACTTAGATACAATTTGGGACCTTAGCTGTAGATCTGGGCTGTTTCCCTTTTGACAATGAGATTTATCTCACACTGTCTGACTCCCATACATCAATACTCCGGCATTCTTAGTTTGATAGGCTTCGCTACCCTCTCGGGCGCTAGGCCATTCAGTGCTTTACCTCCGGGTATCTAATATGAGGCTAGCCCTAAAGCTATTTCGGGGAGAACCAGCTATCTCCGAGTTCGATTGGAATTTCTCCGCTACCCACAATTCATCCGCCGCCTTTTCAACGGAGGTCGGTTCGGCCCTCCATGAAATTTTACTTTCACTTCAGCCTGATCATGGGTAGGTCACCCGGTTTCGGGCCCATTGCATGTTACTGAACGCCCTGTTCAGACTCGCTCTCGCTACGCCTCCAGTCCTTAAGACCTTAAGCTCGCAACATACAATCGCTCGCCGGACCGTTCTACAAAAAGTACCATATCACACGTTGATGTGCTCTATGTGCTTGTAGGCACAAGGTTTCAGGTTCTATTTCACTCCCCTCCCGGGGTCCTTTTCACCTTTCCTTCACAGTACTATACGCTATCGGTCACTGGGTAGTATTTAGGGTTGGAGGGTGGTCCCCCCATCTTCCGACCAGGTTTCACGTGTCTGGCCGTACTCTGGAACTCGCGCAGCTCTCGCCGTTTTCATCTACGTGACTCTCACACTCTTTGGTTGGCCTTCCCATGCCATTCGATTAACAGCTAAAGTCCTAAATGCGGTCCATACCCCGGAAGGATTTCTCCTTCCGGTTTGCCCTCTTCCGCGTTCGCTCGCCACTACTAACGGAATCTCGTTTGATGTCTCTTCCTCGCCCTACTTAGATGTTTCAGTTCAGGCGGTTCCCCTCCTGTACCTATGGATTCAGTACAGGATACCGGAGTATGAACTCCAGTGAGTTTCCTCATTCAGAAATCTCCGGATCAAAGGATGTTTGCTCCTCCCCGAAGCTTATCGCAGCTTACCACGTCTTTCATCGGCTCCCAGTGCCAAGGCATTCTCCTTGCGCCCTTTGTAGCTTGACCGTTGTTTATCTCTCGATAAACATATCTTATTTCAGATTCTCCATTTGCCAACGAGATTTTACCATTTACTGTCGAACTTGCGTTCTTCAGTTCCGCTTGGTGAAATTATAGATTTTAATTTAAAATCAGGAATTTTACATAGCTAATAAAATCTCATTTCGCAGTTCTATATTCAGTTTTCAAGGTACATCTGCCATTCTGGCGAATGGCCTCGACCATCGAGATGTTATACTCCGTTCGACTCTCTTTTCGGGGCTCGTCTCACTCCGTATAACCTTCGTGGTCTCGCATAAAGGATTTGTCGGTTACCCAACACTGGGTAACCAGTGGTGGGCTGAAATGGACTCGAACCATCGACCTCTCGGTTATCAGCCGAGTGCTCTAACCAGCTGAGCTATCAGCCCAAATGGTGGAGATAAAGGGATTCGAACCCTTGACCCCCTGCTTGCAAAGCAGGTGCTCTCCCAACTGAGCTATACCCCCGCGCTACTTGCGTTTCGGGTTTCGCTGTCCCTTATGCTTTTGAGGTTATCTGCAGCCTTTATTCATGGTCGCCTGTTCGGCTCCCTCTAAACAAGGCTATCGGCTCGCTCATCGCTCCGCCGACTTTTGGCCTTTTGAGGCCAAAAGCAAGACCCTCAAAATTGAACAATACTGAAACTTATTCACCTGTCCGAAATGATTTAGACCAGCTAGATCATTTCGTCTGACTCCCTAGAAAGGAGGTGATCCAGCCGCACCTTCCGATACGGCTACCTTGTTACGACTTCACCCCAATCACCAGTTTTACCTTCGGCGGCGTCCTCCTTGCGGTTAGACTACCGACTTCGGGTCCCCCCGGCTCTCATGGTGTGACGGGCGGTGTGTACAAGGCCCGGGAACGTATTCACCGCGGCATGCTGATCCGCGATTACTAGCAATTCCGACTTCATGCAGGCGAGTTGCAGCCTGCAATCTGAACTGAGACGTTGTTTTTGAGTTTTGCTCCACCTCGCGGTCTTGCTTCTCTTTGTTAAACGCCATTGTAGTACGTGTGTAGCCCAGGTCATAAAGGGCATGATGATTTGACGTCATCCCCACCTTCCTCCGTTTTGTCAACGGCAGTCTCGCCAGAGTCCTCTTACGTAGTAACTGGCAATAAGGGTTGCGCTCGTTGCGGGACTTAACCCAACATCTCACGACACGAGCTGACGACAACCATGCACCACCTGTCTCGATGTCCCGAAGGACTTCACTTATCTCTAAGCTATGCATCGGATGTCAAGACCTGGTAAGGTTCTTCGCGTTGCTTCGAATTAAACCACATACTCCACTGCTTGTGCGGGCCCCCGTCAATTCCTTTGAGTTTCAACCTTGCGGTCGTACTCCCCAGGTGGATTACTTATTGTGTTAACTGCGGCACTGAAGGGGTCAATCCTCCAACACCTAGTAATCATCGTTTACGGCATGGACTACCAGGGTATCTAATCCTGTTTGCTACCCATGCTTTCGAGCCTCAGCGTCAGTTGGTGCCCAGTAGGTCGCCTTCGCCACTGGTGTTCCTCCCGATATCTACGCATTCCACCGCTACACCGGGAATTCCACCTACCTCTGCACTACTCAAGGCCAGCAGTTTTGAAAGCAATTTATGGGTTGAGCCCATAGTTTTCACTTCCAACTTGCCGGTCCGCCTGCGCTCCCTTTACACCCAGTAATTCCGGACAACGCTTGCACCCTACGTTTTACCGCGGCTGCTGGCACGTAGTTAGCCGGTGCTTTCTTGTTAGGTACCGTCATTATCGTCCCTAACGACAGGAGTTTACAATCCGAAAACCTTCTTCCTCCACGCGGCGTCGCTGCATCAGGGTTTCCCCCATTGTGCAATATCCCCCACTGCTGCCTCCCGTAGGAGTCTGGGCCGTGTCTCAGTCCCAATGTGGCCGTTCAACCTCTCAGTCCGGCTACCAATCGTCGCCTTGGTGGGCCGTTACCTCACCAACTAGCTAATTGGACGCGAGTCCATCCTAGAGCGAATAAATCCTTTTCCCGCAGATCCATGCGGATCCGTGGGCTTATGCGGTATTAGCAGTCGTTTCCAACTGTTGTCCCCCACTCCAGGGCAGGTTACTCACGCGTTACTCACCCGTTCGCCACTAAGCTGAAAAAAGCAAGCTCCTCTCAGCTCCGTTCGACTTGCATGTGTTAGGCGCGCCGCCAGCGTTCGTCCTGAGCCAGGATCAAACTCTTTATAAATGGTATTTAATCGCCATTTAAAAGCGTTAAATCGCTGTAATCACTCAGACACAATCGCTTGCGTCCTGTATGAATTACTTGTAAATTTGGAATTGATTAACGTGGGTTTCCAAACCCACGATCAAGGTTCCACAAGTTTCAGTTTTGTTCAATTTTCAAGGTCCTGCTGTGCTGTCGCGTCTCCGTGACAGCTTGTATATTATATATCAGAAACGCTTGATTGTCAAGGGGTTTTCTGAAAGTTTTTTGAAGAAGTTTTCTTCAAAAAACGCGTACAAGCTGTTGATAGAAGGGCTTGCCGCGGCTTCCGCCGCGGGACAGCTTGACTATTATAGCAAGTGGTCATACTTTTGTCAATGGGGTTTTTCGGTTTTTTTGACAAATTTTGAGGGAGGTATTTGGGCAAGGTGCATATTGCGGGTGAGGGGAAGCATGACTACTAAATGTGGGTGCGGAGGGGTCAAGACCCCTCCCTACAGGCGGGCGGAGATGGAAAGATTGCCCGATAAAGGGCGTTATCCGCAAGGTTGCCCCTCATCCGGCCCTGCGGGGCCACCTTCCCCCTCAGTGGAAGGCTTGGGGGCGGGTGGGCCGTTGGGTGGGTGGCTACCGCAAGGGTTACGGCCGGGGAAAATATCTGCTTGCGCAATGTGCGGAAAAGCTTTATACTGATATTATAATAATGTATGGGTGGAACGAGCCATGATGAAGATTTACCGCACACAGGATAAGCAGCTGACGCGGGTCGATGATATGAGCGAGGGGACTTGGATCTGTCTGACCAGCCCCACGGACGATGAAGTGCGCCGGGTGGCGGCCACACTGGACATTGAGACAGCCGATATCGTGGCTGCGACCGACCCGGAGGAGTCGGCGCGCATCAGTCTGGAGGACGGCTACACTGTCATCATCGTTGACATTCCCATCAAGGTCGAGGGCGCCGGCGAGGGCGTCTACTCCACGATCCCGCTTGGTATTCTGCTGACGCAGGAGCTGATCGTCACGGTCTGCTCGGCCGATACCGCCGTTATCGGGGATTTTGCCGCCTGCCGGGTCAAGGGCTTCTCCACCCGGAAGAAGATGCGGTTCGTCTACCAGCTGCTCTACCGTGCGGCTACGATGTACCAGCAGGAGCTGCGCCTGATCGACCGCCGCCGTCAGGCCATTGAGAAAAATCTGTCCGGTGAGTTGAAGGACAGCGACCTGATGGAGCTACACGCACTGGAATCCACGCTGGTCTACTTTGCGACAAGTCTGCGGTCCAACGCTACCGTGCTGGACCGCCTGACCCGCTACAAGCGGTTGGAGCAGTACCCTGATGACCGTGAGCTGCTGGACGATGTGATTGTTGAGATCCGGCAGGCCATTGAGATGACCAGCATCTACCGCGATGACATCAAGGGCACTCGGGAGCTGTTCAGCTCGATTCTGGACAACCGTCTGAACAACGCGATGAAGTACCTGACCAGCATCACCCTGCTGATGGCCGTGCCCACCGTCATCAGCGGTTTGTACGGCATGAATGTCCAATCCGATGGTATGCCGTTTGCCAACACCACCGCCGGGTTTGCCATCGTGCTGGCGCTGACGCTGGCTTTGTGCGTGTTTGCGGCGTGGGTGCTGCATAAAAAGCATATGCTGTAAGCGCCGCTGCAAGCACAATTTCAAAAGTCTGCCCCGACCGGCAGGCTTTTTCTGTAACATTTGCGATTCTTTTCCTACTATACTATTAAAAGGAGGGCAAGATCATGGAGGATGCCGCCATCGTGGCGCTCTACTGGGCGCGGGACGAGCAGGCCCTGAGTGAGACCGCCGCCAAATTCGGCGCCTACTGCCGCAAAATTGCCGACAACATACTCCACAGCGCCCACGATGCCGAGGAGTGCGAAAACGACACCTGGCTGGCCGCCTGGAACAGCATGCCCGACAACCGCCCCGCAAGGCTGGCGCCCTATTTGGGGCGCATCACGCGGAATCTTGCGCTTGACCGCTTTGACAAAACCACAGCGCAGAAGCGCGGCTGCGGCCAGAGCTTTGCCCCGCTGGACGAGCTTGCCGAATGTGTAGCTGCGCCGGGCAGCGTGGAGGAAAGCTTTGACGCCGCCGAGACCGGGCGGCTGATCAGCGCGTTTCTGCGCACGCTGCCCGAGGAGACCCGCAACATATTTTTGCGGCGGTACTGGTACTGCGATGCCACCGCCGACATTGCCGCGCGGTACAGCCTGACCGAGAGCAAGGTGCGGGTGACGCTGCACCGCACGCGCGGCAAGCTGGCCGCATACTTACAGGAAAGGGGTGCTGCACTTTGACAGAGCGCGAATTGTTTGAGGCCATCGGCCATCTGGACGATGACCTGATTTTGGCCGCCGACGCGCCGGTGAAAAAGCGCCGCAGGCCGCCGGTGTACTGGCGCAGCCTTGCCGCCGCAGCCGCCTGTGCCTGCATCTTTTTAGGCGGCATAACGGTTTGGCAGCGCAGCGCCATCCCCCACGATGCTGTGATGCTGAGCGCCCAGCCGCCTGAGGCTGCAGCAGCCGAGGCAGCCCCCGATGAGGCGATGGCCGACACCGCCGCCCCGCAGACCGCGGGCAACGCAGAGGCCAACGAGGGGGCGGCCGCCCAAAGCGCTCAGGACACCGCCGAATCGTCCACAGCACTGGGCGTGGCGCGGTGCGTGCAGCTGGACGGTGTGCGGTATTTTGAGTCACCCGCCCAGATTGACTTTGCCGCCGACCGCGACCCCGACGGCGTGATTGCGGACAGTGTGGCGTACGATGCCTTCCCGGAGGCGGACGGATGCTCCAACTTCGGCACGGGGTATTCCTACTGGCTGACCGGGGAGAAATCCATCGTTGTGGAGATCGACAGGGAGTATTTATTGTTTGAAGCGAATTAAAAAAGTGGCCCATGAGCCTGCTTGCTCATGGGTCACTTTTTATTCTTCCTCAAACGCCAGATACCGCTGCGGGTCCCAATGGCAGGCCGATGCCATGTGGGCCAGCAGGCTGTCGCCGGGTGCCAGCGTGTCCAGCTGCAGGTCCTCCGCAATGCGGCCGTCATGCAGGATCAGTGCGCGGTCCAAAAAATGCTCCACATCCTCAATATAATGGGTCGAGAGCAGCAGCGTTTCCCCGCCGGTCAGCGTGGCGCTCATCAGCTTGATGAAATCCCGCCGGGTGAAGGGGTCCTTACCCAAAAACGGCTCATCCATCAGGTAATACGGCACCCGCTTGGCAAAGCCGGCAGCCAGCTCTACCCGTGCGCGCTGCCCGGTGGAAAGCTGCCCGATCGTATCCGTGCCGTGCAGGGCGAAAAATTCCAGAAATTTTTCGTACCGCGCAGGGTCAAACGCGGGGTGCAGGTCGGTCAGCAGCTGACCGTAGGCTGCCACCGTCAGCGCCGGGTAATAGCTGCCCTCGCCGGTGATATAACTGATGCGCTCGTACTGCACCCCGGCAGGCCGGCCGTCCAGCAGCGCTGTGCCCTTGTGCGGCAGAAGCCCCGCAATGCAGCGCAGCATCGTTGTTTTACCAGCACCGTTCTCGCCCAGAATGCCCACGATCTGGCCATCCGGCACAAGGAAATCCGCACCCAGCAGGCCCACAGCCGCGCCGTGGCTGCGGTAGGTTTTCTGCAGGCTTCGCACCTCGATCATAGCTGTCTCCCCCTGTCCTTTTCGTAAAGCTCGTAGCTCATGTAGCGGCGCAGAGTGACCCTGCGCCAGTCCTCGCCCAGCTGCGCGCCCCAATCGCGCTCGGCCCCGGTGTTCAGGCGGCCCCGGTAGCGCGTGCCGCTGCCGTCCAGCGGGCAGACCAGCAGCAGCGTGCCGGTCTGGTATATGTTGTAGGCATTGTCTGTGCCGCCCTCGCCCACCGTGGTGTACTCGGGCGTGGCAATAAGCAGTGCATCACCGGCTGTGTTCAGCACGGCTGCCTCGGCGTTGCGCAGGTAAACGCTTTCCCCCACCGGCAGGCTTTGGTGCAGGGCAAAGCTGCCATTCTCGATGCGCAGCGCAGTCAGATAACCGGAGTAGTCATCGCCGTAGATATGCAGCACGGCATCGCGGTCGGTGCTGCGCGGGAGGGCCACGGCGGAAAAGTCCGCTTGCCCGGCAAACTCCGCCAGCTCCAGATGATCGACCCGCACACCGGCCGCATTGACAAGGTCAGCGCAGGCCTTGTCTACCTTATTTATATAGACGCACAGTGTCAGGCCGTCAGCCATCGGCAGGCCGCAGGCGACCAGCCGGGCATCCTCGGGGCAATAGAACGGTTCCAGCGTGCCAACCTCGGTGGTCGCACACAGTACCTCGCGGTCACCGGCTTTGCCATCGGCGGGCAGCGCCTCAAGCGCCTCGTAGCTGACCGGCGTTGCCCTGTACAGACCCGCCCTGCGGCTGCCGATGGTGCGCTTCCAGACAAGGCCCTGCCCGCCTCCCAAGCCGAACAGCTGCCCGGCAATAAAATCGTAGTCCGTTTCTATGTTCTGCAGCTGCTCGGGGCTGTCGGCCTCATAGTCGTACTGGGAGCTGGTGCGTGTCAGATAACTCGGTGCCTCCGCGCAGGTGGTTACCGCAACAGGCTCGTCCGCCACTGCATCCCGCAGTGCCACGCGCAGCACGCCGTCGGCCATATAAATTTCAGCCATTACGCGGAAAGCGGATGCAGTGCTCTCCAGCTGCCAGCTGTCTGCGTAGGTATGCACACGGCGGGCAGCAGCGTCAACGGCGGCACGGCTTTCCGGCGTCAGCGCGTAGATTGTCCGCATGGTAACACCCGGTGCACCGTAGCGATACTGCTCCTCGTCCCCATCCGGGTCCAGCGCAAAGGCGGTGTCCAGATACCCATCGTGCAGCTCCCAGTAGGTGTGGGCACTGTCCAGCCTGCTCTGGCCGCGCATCGTAAAGCCGCGCAGCGCGGCGGGGTCGCCTGCCAGATCGGTGAGGGTGACATCCAACGCACCGCGCCAGCCCAGCAGCACCCAAAGCGCGCCTGCGGCCAGCAGGGCGGCGGCCAGAACGATTGCTGTCACAAAATTCCGCAGAGATGTTGATTTTTTCGTTTTCATGTCTGGTCACTCCCCTTTCAGGCTGCCTCGCCGCGGCGGATGCTGCGCACCGCCCACCAGACGGTGAGCACAGCCAGCACAGCGGCCGCAGCGATATAGAAGGCATAGCGCGGCTCGTCAAGCAGCCATTCCAGATGCTGCTCGATGCTCACGATATAGAAGCACACCCAAGCGCAGAACAGACCGCTGGCAAAGACGGGCAGCTTGCGCCAGCCGCGCACCGTGTCCAGCGCGGCCAGCATCGCGGCGGACAGGGCCAGAATCCCCAGCAGGATCACTATCTGTGCCGGGCGGCGCGGCAAAAGGCGGGCGAACAGGTTGTTGGCAACGACCTGCTCATACAGGTTGGCGGCGGGCAGCACCGCGCCGTACAGCTGGCGGCGGCGCCAGCCCTCCAGCGCTGTGACGGGGTAAAACTCCACGATGTACCACACAAGCTGCCACGCGGCAAAGACCAGCTCGGCAGCGGCGATCGTGACGGCCTTGGCCGCAAGCTTCTGCCCCGGCGTGCCGGGCAGCGTGGCCCATGTATAGCCGCTGCGGGCGCGGCGGCTGTTGTGGGTGGCCGCCCCCGCTGCCAGCGCGGTGAGCAGGTAGAACCCGAGGTAGACAAAAATCTGCATTGTAGCGTAATAATGGGACGCCAGCCCCAGCCCGGCCGCCCCCGGCTGCGCGGCCCGCCACAGGATGACCGCTGCCTGCTGGGCGGCAAAAACGCCCCACAGTGCCAGCAGACTGCGCCGCGCCAGACGGAAATTCCACGCGGCAAGGGTGAAGGTATGCTGCATCTGGATTCCTCCTTGTGTATTATAAGTATAGTACGCTTAACTTAAAAAAACGAAAGCCTCGTCCTACGCCTCGTCGTCCCAAAGCTCGCTGACCAGCGCAATGACCTTTTTGTAGCTCAGTCGGTTCGCCTTGGCCCGGGCCACAAAATCCTCCACAAGGCCGCGGGTCAGCTCCTCATCAATTTTCTCCCGCAGGGCGGGGGTCAGCCGCAGATAGCTGCCGCTGTTGCCGTCCGTGACGACATAGCCCTCCTCGGTCATCAGGCGGTAGGCCTTTTGGGCCGTGTTTGGGTTGATGCCGGTCTGCGCGGCCAGCTCCCGCCGGCTGGGCATCGGCTCGCCGTCCTGCACCGCGCCCGTCAGGATCTGTCGTTTGAGGTATTCCGCAATCTGCTGGTAGACCGGCGCGCCGTCATGAAATTGCAGCCCGCTGAAATTTACCAAGTGTTCCGCCTCCTTTCCCGGTTTTATATTGTGCTTTAAGTGTATTATACGCATAATACACTTGCTTGTCAATAGGTATCGCCATACTTTGTCCGCGCGCTGCGGTGCGCGGATGCCCGCTGCTTGTGGTTCGGGCCGCCCGCACCCGTCACTTTTTTTCTTTCTCGCGTTCCTTGGCGGCGCTCAGTGCCTCGGGCTTGCGGGTGTCAGGGGTCAGCAGCGTGGCGCGGGTCACGGCAGCGCCGCCAAACCTGCGGCGCAATGCATCGGCGGCGCGGTCGAGCTTTTCCTGCTTGTCGATCCGCGCGGCATCGGTAAAAAGATCCATCTGCTCAAAGTTATCCTCGCCGGTCTTTTCGGCGCTGACGCCCACCAGCCGCACGGGCCGCGCCGGCCACATCTGGCGCATCAGCTCGACCGCCACACGGTAGAGCCGGTCGGTGGAGTTGGTCGGGTTGGGCAGGGTCGTCTGGTGGCTGGTGCGGCGGAACGCATTGTCCACCAGCTGTACCGTCACGACACGGGCGGTCTTGCCGTCCGCCCGCAGCCGCCGCCCGACCGAATCGCAGAGCGCCAGCATCGTGGCGTCCGCCTCCTCGGGGCGGGGCAGGTCGCGGGGCATCGTCACACTGTTGCCGTAGCTGTTGTCGCGGCTGCCCTGCTTTGTCACGGGGTCGGCCTCGCGGCCGTTGGCGTAGTTCCACAGCGTATCGCCGCGCGCCCCGAACAGCGAAACCACCGTGGCCCGGTCCTGTGCGGCCAGATTTCCTATTGTATAAATGCCGCAGCTGTTCAGCTTTTTGGCCGCGCTGGGGCCGACGCCGAACAACTCCCCCACCGGCAGCGGCCACATCTTTTTTTCTACCTCGTACAGATAGAGGGTGTGGACCTTGTCCGGCTTTTGAAAGTCCGAGGCCATCTTGGCAAGCAGGCGGTTGGGGGCGATGCCCACATTGACCGTAAAGCCCAGCTCGCGGTGTACGCGGCGGCGGATCGTGTGCGCCGCCGTCAGCGGCGGGCCGAACAGCGCCTCGGTCCCGGTCATGTCCAGAAACGCTTCGTCAATGCTGTACTGCTCAACATCGGGCGTATAGTCGTTCAGGATTTGGATCAGCGCCTTGCTGTTCTGCACATACCAGTCAAAATCCGGCGGCACGACCGTCAGCCCCGGGCATTTGGTGCGGGCCGCGAACAGGCTCTCCCCCGTTTTGATGCCGTACTGCTTGGCGGGGCCGCTCTTGGCCAGCACAACGCCGTGGCGCTTGGTTTCATCGCCGCCGACCACAGCCGGGATCGTGCGCAGGTCCACCGTGCCGCCGTCCTGCAGGAGCTTGAGCGCCGACCAGGAAAGAAACGCCGAGTTTACATCGACATGAAAGTAGATTTTTGCCATACCGCTTTCCTCCTTGCCGGGCGCTGTTTTTTTGCATGGTATCATTATATCACAAAAAGCTGCGCTTGCATATCCGCGAAAAATGTGCTATAATACATGCATATTTATACACTAGTAACGAATTTTTAAAAGGAGAATGAATATGGACCTCGTAGGGCATGATTTTTTGACATTGCTGGACTTTACCCCCGCAGAGATCGGCGGCCTGCTGGAGCTGGCAGCCGAGCTGAAGGCTAAAAAGAAGGCCGGCATCCCCCATGACACGCTGCGCGGCAAAAATGTTGCGCTGATTTTTGAAAAGACCTCCACCCGCACCCGCTGCGCGTTTGAGGTAGCCGCCCACGATCTGGGCATGGGCACGACCTATCTGGACCCCACCGGCAGCCAGATCGGCAAAAAGGAATCCATCGCCGACACAGCCGAGGTGCTTTCCGGCATGTTTGACGGCATCGAGTACCGCGGCTACGGCCAGTCGATCGTGGAGGAGCTGGCGCTGCACGCCCGCGTGCCGGTGTGGAACGGCCTGACCAACGAGTACCACCCCACCCAGATTCTGGCCGACCTTTTGACCCTGCGCGAGCGCTTCGGCAGCCTGCAGGGGCTAAAGCTCGTCTACATGGGTGACGCCCGCTACAACATGGGCAACAGCCTGATGATCGGCTGCGCCAAGATGGGCCTGCATTTTGTGGCCTGCGCGCCGAAGGCCTACTGGCCGAACCCCGAGCTTGTTGCCCGCTGTGAGGAGTTTGCCCGCCTGAGCGGCGGCAGCGTCACCCTGACCGAGGACACGGATGCCGCAGCCGGGGCCGATGCCGTCTACACCGATGTGTGGGTCAGCATGGGCGAGCCGACCGCCGTATGGGAGGAGCGCATCAACGCGCTGGCCCCCTATCAGGTCAACGCCGCGCTGATGGCCAAGGCCAAGCGCACCGCCGTCTTTATGCACTGCCTGCCGGCCTACCACGACCACAAGACCGCCATTGGCCGGGAAATGGGCGAGCGGTTCGGCCGCGCCGAAATGGAGGTAACGGACGAGGTATTCACCGGCCGCCAGTCCATCGTTTTTCAGGAGGCCGAGAACCGTATGCACACGATCAAAGCTGTCATGGCGGCAACCTTAGGCGCGTAACTTCCTTGCCTTTCCCCCCGGGGAAGGTGGCCGAGCGAAGTTAGATTGGGAGAGGGGCGGCTGCGGAGAGTCCGCCCCTCATCCGTCAGCGGGCGGAGCCGCTGACAGCTTCCCCCGCAGGGGAAGCCGCGCAAACAAAAAAGGCACATCCCAGCGCGGGATGTGCCTTTTCTTTATAAGGAATTACTCCTCAACATAGCCGTACTGCAGGTACCAGTAGCCGTAGGGGCTGTGCCAGGTGCCCTTCAGAGAGGGGCTCTGCAGCCAGAAGTCGTTGTAGTAGGCCACCGGGATGCAGGCGTAATCATTCATCAAGATGTCCTCAGCCTCATGCAGCTTCTGGAAGTGGACGCTCTTGTCAGCAACCTTGGAAGCCTCGACTGCGGCATCAAAGTCAGCGTTGGAGTACTTACCATCGTTGTTGCCGTTGCCGGTGGTGAACAGCTCGATCATGTTGGAGGGATCGTTGTAGTCCATGACCCAGCCGTTACGGGAAGCGTCATAGTCGCCGGCGCGGCGCAGCGGGGTGAAGCTGGCCCACTCGACCTTGTTGATGTTCACGGTGATGCCCAGCTCGCCCCAGGCCTGCTGCAGATACTCAGCAACGGGGGTGTGGTAACCGGCATCGTTGGTGCTGTACTCGATGACGGGGAAGCCTTCGCCGTTGGGATAGCCGGCATCGGCCAGAGCCTGCTTGGCAGCCTCAAGGTTGGCCTCGTAGTCTTCGCTGATGTAGGTCTTGCCGCCGTTGGCGTTGTCGTAGAACATGCCGTTCTCATCGACGATGCCGGGGCCGACCAGATTGTAAGCGGGGGTGTAGGTGCCCTGCATGATGGTGTTGGCAACATAGTCACGGTCGATGGCGAGGCTCAGAGCCTTACGGACATTGACATCGTTGAACGGCTCCTTCTGGTCGTTCAGGCTGACATAGTAGGTGCCCAGGATGGTGTCAACATAGAAGTCCCCGCCGTCCTCAGCCTTGGTCAGGCTGGGGATCTCATCGGTGGGAACATCCTTGACGAGCTGTGCCTCACCGCTGTTGTAAGCGGCGTAGGCGGCGCTGGAATCCTCAAGCAGGAGCAGGGTGATGGTGTCGGAAACGATCTTGGAGGAATCCCAGCCGCCGACATAGTTCGGGTTCTTGGACAGAACAATACGCTCGGAGGGGACCCAATCGGTGATCATGTAGGGGCCGTTGCAGACGTAGGTGTCGGGCTGCGTGCACCATGCATCGCCGTTGGCCTCAACAGTGGCCTGCTGCACAGGGCTCATGGCGGCAAAGGCAGCCAGCTTGTCAAAGTAAGCGCAGGGGTAGCTCAGGGTGACGGTCAGGGTCTTGCCATCCTCGCTGGCAACGACATTCAGGGCGTCGAAGTCAGGCTCGGTGGTCATGTTGCCGCCTGCATCGGGGTTGCCGACGGCATCCTCATAGCCGTCGATCATGCCGACAACGGTCTCGGCATAGGGGGCAGCGGTGTCGGGCGCGGCCAGACGCTTGAAGGAGTACTCAAAGTCCTTCGCGGTCAGGTCGGAGCCATCGCTCCACTTCAGGCCGTCACGCATCGTGAAGGTCCAGACCAGACCGTCATCGCTGACAGTGTAGCTCTCAGCCTGACCGGGGATGACCTCGTTGTTCTGATCGATGAGCAGCAGCGGCTCAAAGACAGTGATCAGCGTGTTGGCGCCGTCGATTGCGCTGTTCAGCGCGGGGTCCAGAGTCTCGGGGTTAGGTCCGTACTCGACAGTGAAACCGTTGGCAGTGCCAGTGCTCTCTTCGCCGGTGGCAGCCTCGGTGGATGCAGCGGTGCTGGTCTCGGTGGAGGCTGCGGAGCTTGCAGAGCCGCCGCAGGCAGCGAGAGAAGCAGCCATGCAGCCGGCCATAGCCACGGCAGCAATGTTCTTCATCTTCATGTGGAATACCCTCCAAATTCATTATACTTTTATACCCAATCCCCCTCGGGGGCGCAGCCCCCAACGGAGTGAATATTTATACTTTACCACCCTAAAGCGGCATTTGCAAGTGTTCTGTAACTTTTGTAACTGTTTTGATAGAAAATCCGTTTGTGTTCCACTCGCGTACAATTCTGTGACACACAAATGAATGTTTCTCTGTCGCGCACATTTTTGGTGAAAGCACAAGGCGGCCGCGGTGAGCCGCCCTGTATAAGTATAAGTCTCAGGCCAAGTGAAGTCAGTCGGCGGACAGATTCTTACTTTACCTTATCCAGATGGTGGCAGGCCGCCCAGTGGCCGCTGCTGACCTCCTTGAACTCGGGCACCTCGGCGGCGCAGCGCTCATCGGCGTAGGGGCAGCGGGTGCGGAAGCGGCAGCCGCTCGGCGGGTTCAGCGGGCTGGGCACATCGCCCTGCAGCACAATGCGGTGGCTCTGGCGGGCCGTCACAGGGTCAGCCACCGGAATGGCCGAGATCAGGCTGCGGGTGTAGGGGTGGACGCTGTGGGCGATCAGCTCAAAGCTGTCGGCCAGCTCGACCAGCTTGCCCAGATACATAACACCGATGCGGTTGGAGATATGCTTGACAACGCTCAGGTCATGCGCGATAAAGAGGTAGGTCAGCCCCATCTCCTGCTGCAGATCCTCAAACATATTGACGACCTGCGCCTGAATCGAGACATCCAGCGCGGAGACCGGCTCATCGCAGACGATGAACTCCGGGTCCACAGCCAGCGCACGGGCGATGCCGACACGCTGACGCTGACCGCCCGAGAACTCGTGCGGGTAGCGGTTGGCATGCTCACTGTTCAGGCCGACACGCTCCAGCAGGGAGATGATCTTGTCGTGGCGCTCCTTGGCGTTGGCGCACAGGTGGTGGATGTCGATGCCCTCGCCCACGATGTCGCCGATCGTCATGCGGGGGTCAAGGCTCGCGTAGGGGTCCTGAAAGACGATCTGCATACGGCGGCGGTAGGGCAGCATGTCCACCGCGATCTTCTTTTTCTTGTCAAACAGCACCTTGCCGTCATAGATGATGGTGCCGTCCGTCGGCTCATACAAACGCAGCAGGGTGCGGCCGGTGGTGGTCTTGCCGCAGCCGGACTCGCCGACCAAACCCAGAGTCTCGCCCTTGCGGATGGCAAAGCTTACATCATCGACAGCCTGCACATACTGCTTGTTCTTGCCCACGCCGCCGGCAGGGAAATACTGCTGCAGGTGCTGTACCTCGACCAGATTCTTCTGCTCACTCATTCGGCCTTGCCTCCTTTCTCAAATTCTTCCTTCTGGCGCAGCCAGCAATAGGTGTAGTGGGTGTCGCTCAACTCGGTCTTGGGCGGCATCTTGTTCAGGCAGACCTTCATGCAGCTCTTGCAGCGCGGCGCAAAGGGGCAGCCGGCCGGCGGGTTGAGCAGGTCAACGGGCTGGCCCTCAATGGGCACCAGACGCTCCTTCTCCTCGGCGTTCAGCTTGGGGATCGAGTTGATCAGGCCCTTGGTGTACTCGTGCTGGGGGTTGTAGAAGATCTCATCGGTCGTGCCGTACTCAACGATGTGGCCGGCGTACATGACGGCGATCTTCTCGCACATCTGGGCAACAACACCGAGGTCATGGGTGATCATGATGATCGACATGCCCAGCTTGTGGCGCAGGTCGTTCATCAGCTCAAGGATCTGTGCCTGAATGGTCACATCCAGCGCGGTGGTCGGCTCATCGGCGATGAGCAGCTTCGGCTCGCAGGCCAGTGCAATGGCGATCATCACGCGCTGGCGCATACCGCCGGACAGCTCATGCGGGTACTGCTTCAGGCGGCGCTCCGGCTCGTTGATGCCGACCAGCTCCAGCAGCTCCTTAGCGCGGGCCCACGCCTCCTGCTTGGTTTTTTTGGTGTGCAGCAGGATGACCTCAACGATCTGGTTGCCGATGGTGTACACCGGGTTCAGGCTCGTCATCGGGTCCTGAAAGATGATCGAAACCTCATTGCCGCGAATCTTGCGGAACTCCTTCTCGGTCATTTTGTCGATCTGGTGGCCGTTGAACCACACCGTACCGCCGACCAGACGGCCGGGGTAGGCGGTCAGGCCCATGATGGAGTAGGCCGTGACAGACTTGCCGGAGCCGGACTCGCCGACAATGCCCAGCACATCGCCCTGATTCATGCTGAAGGAAACGCCGTTCAGCGCCTTGACCTCACCGGCGGGGGTGAAGAAGGACAGGCGTTCGTCCTTGATCTCAAGAATTTTTTCGCTCATGATTCTTCCTCCCTTCCTTTAGCTCTTCAGTTTCGGGTCAAAAGCATCGCGCAGACCATCGCCGAACAGGTTGAACACAAGGATCATGATGCTGATCATCAGCGCGGGCGCGATCAGCAGCATGGGGTAGGTGTTCATGCCCTTGACGGCATCGGTTGCAAGCGAGCCCAAAGACGGCATGGGCGCCGCAACGCCCAGACCGAGGAAGCTCAGGTAGCTCTCGGTAAAGATGGAGGACGGGATCTGCAGGGTGGTGGTGACGATCAGGGTGCCCATGCAGTTCGTCAGCAGATGCTTCTTGATGATGCGGCCGCCGGACGCGCCGAGTGCGCGGGCTGCGGTGACATACTCGCTCTCCTTGAGCGTCAGGACCTGAGAGCGGACGATACGCGCCATGCCGACCCAGTACAGCAGCGCGAAGATGATGAAGATCGACACCATGTTGGGGCCGAGCTTCTGCATCCAGCCGAAGCCGGGCTTGGTGGCCAGACTCTCCAGCGGTTCCTTGATGGCCATGGCCAGCAGGATGATGAGCAGGATGTCGGGGATGGTGTAGAGAATATCGGTGATGCGCATCATGATGTTATCGATCCAGCCGCCCGCAAATGCGGAGATGGCGCCGTAGGTCGCGCCGATGAGCAGGACCAGCACAGAGGCCAGCAGGCCGACGGACAGGGAGACGCGGGTTCCCATCATGACACGCACGGCAAAGTCACGGCCCATACGGTCGGTGCCGAGAATATGCGGAAAGACCTTCTCACCCGCATCGATGAGCTTCTGCTCAGCGGCAGAATACTCAAACGGAGCAAGGTTGTTGCTGCCCTTGATCTGCAGCTCATAGCTGTAGGGCCACAGGGACGGCAGAACATAGGCCATGAAAGCGATCAGCAGGATGACGACCAGACTGACCATGGCGATCTTGTTTTTGCGCAGACGGCGCATGCCGTCCTTCCAGAAGTTGACGCTCTCGCGCATGATGACAAGGCTCTTTTTCTCCTCGTTGGATGCGGGGGCGAAATCCTCCACGTTGAGTTGCAGGCTCAACGGATTCTTTTTCAGATTTTCCATTTTGTCTGCTCCTCCTTACTTCAGCTTGATGCGCGGGTCGATGATCTTGTACAGAATATCAACGACCACATTGGCCACAATGACGAGGGCGGCCAGCAGAATGGTGGTGCCCATGATCATTGTGTAGTCACGGTTGGTGATGGCGGACACAAAGTCGCGGCCCAGACCCGGGATCGAGAAGATCTTCTCGACCACGAAGGAGCCGGTCATCAAGCCGGCCAGCATCGGGCCGACATAGGTGACAACGGGCAGAATGGCGTTGCGCAGCGCATGCTTAAAGAGGATCTTCACGCTGGAAACACCCTTGGCGCGGGCGGTGCGCATGTAGTCCTGCCCCATGACATCGAGCAGGCTCGAGCGCATCAGGCGGGTGATGTAGGCGGTGGGATAGATTGCCAGCGCCGTGACCGGCATGATGTAGGCCGCAGGCTCGTTCAGGCCGACGGTGGGCAGCAGCTTGAGGTTCATGCCGAAGGTGTACAAAAGCACAACGCTGGAGATAAAGCTCGGGATGGCGATGCCGCAGGTGGCAAAGACAATAATAAGGTTGTCAGCCCATTTCCCTCGGTTATACGCAGACAGACAGCCCAGCGGGATGCCGACGCAGAGTGCTACCAGCACGGCCAGACCGGCGGTGCGGGCAGAGACCGGCAGCTTAGAGAAGATGATCTGGTTGACGGTACGGCCGCGCTGCTTTAAGCTCAGGCCCATGTCGCCGTGGACAAGGCTGTTCATATAGTTAAGGTACTGCACCCCCAGGGGCTTGTCCAGACCGTATTTCTCGGCCAGAGCCTGCTGGGCTGCCTTGCTGATGGACTTTTCAGCCACGAACGGACCGCCGGGGACCAGGTTCATGATGAAAAAGGTAAGGGTCGCAACGATGAACACACTGAAAATGCCCATTGCCACGCGCTTGACGATGTACTTCGCCATGGTTTAGTGCCACTCCGTTTCTTATTGGAATACAAATTGGGGTCAATTCCGGGTCAATCCTTCCCTATCCCGCGCTGTACGCACACGCTTGTTCGTGTACGGCGCACACATTGAAGAATAAAAAAGTCGATGGCGGCTGCGGCCCGCAAACGCCATCGCCAATATCCAAGAATTTATTTTATTATAAAATGTTGCAAAGTATTTGTCAATTCTCTGCACCCCAACAATCAACGACAAATGGCCGAAATGCTCTCCCCCGCCCCGCAAAATTTAGGGCAAGTTGCCCATTTGCCTTTTTTTCAAAGTTTTTTGAAAAAAAGGGTTGACTTTCTCCCCGGATGACGCTATAATAAAACACGTTCTCGAGCGGAACGCACAAGAGAATATGCGCCGGTAGCTCAGCTGGATAGAGTGTCTGACTACGAATCAGAAGGTCGGGAGTTCGAGTCTCTTCCGGCGCACCAAGCACCGCACCGGGGCAGAGATGCCTCGGTGCATTTTTGTTTGTATCGCTTTTTTCAAAGCGCACAAACAGCGGCAACCCATACAGTCACCGCTGTTAATCCGATTTGAAAATCAGAAAAAAGCGTGTTTCCATAGTGTTCCTGCCAGCGGGTGTTCTCCCGCTTTCCCCCGACCCAGCATCCCGGCTGGGAGGTTTCTGCCTATGGGGGTTGTACTTGATGGCGGGGTCTGTTGCATCCCAGCGGCTTCTGAGGCCGACCACAGTACAAAAGAAGTAAATACTTCTCACAGGAACAACATATTCGATTTTCAAGGTACAACGATAAAAACCCCCAACCATTTCACAACGGTGGGGGTCTGTTGTACCTTGACAAAGGCCAAACTGTATTGTAAACTGTTTAGGCGATAAACCAAACGGAAATTGGTTTATAACCATACAGATATGCAACACAGATTGTATTGCTTAGTACCACGTTACCCCACAACGCTGCGTCATTTTTAGCCTTGTGGTTACTGGTTGCCAGATTTTGAAGGTGGCTTCCAGGGTGGAGTTCTTATCGGGACTATTATAAGCAGATTCGAAAAGGAAGTCAAGCGACGAAAGCCGCTTGGCTTTCTTTTTTTCTGCATAATAGAATTTAGAAAAGATCGCTGTGTGAGCCGGTTCTGGTGAGGTACAGAATCAATTCCTCATCGGCTACTTCGTAGATCAGCAACCAATCCGGGGTGATGTGACATTCGCGGCATCCCGCATAGTCCCCGGAAAGTTGGTGATCCCGGTTCTTCTCTGGCAGCGGTTTCTGGTTGGCCAGCAGCTCGATCACCTTTTCCAGCAGGCGCATATCATAGCCGCGCTTTACAATTCTTTTGTAGTCTTTCTTGAAGGCGGCCTGATACTTAATCGTCAGCATTCAAATCCTCCATGAGTTCTTCTACGGAAGAAAAAGCCTTACTCATTCCAATACCTTTTCTGGCGTCTTCAATTGCCTTTTTCGTTTCGGCGTTCGGAACTTCGGCTCCAATCTCAAAGGGGATTCGATATTCCCGGACCGCCTTTTTCGCAAAAACGGTAAATGCCGTTGTCATCGTCATGCCAACATCATTGCAAAAAGCCTCGAACTGCTGCTTCAAGTCGGAATCCATGCGGATATTGATGTTGATGTTCGCCATACAGTGCAATCTCCTTTCCTTGATTCTGTAACTATTATAGCAGACATTGCGCGCGATGTCAATATATTTATTTACAATGCTTGCATGTTTTTTTCCCGCTTCCTGCTCGCTCCACTATATTTTCGGGCGTGATTGTTCGACACACAGCTCTGCAAATCTTGATGAAAAAAATAACGGCAAGGCGACTAAAACGCTTTGTGCCTAATAGGCACAAAGCGCCTTACAGCGCCAGCCCGGGCTGTATCATTGGCCGTCGTCTTTTTCCTTTTCTGCTAGGAATGCGGCGCGAACCTCTTGCAGTTTTTTGACCCCCAGCGCCCAATAGGGGCGAATTTCTTTGCCGGTCATACCGGCTTCGCGGCACAGGCGCATTTCACGCAAGACACGGGGACCGCACTTGTGCAGCTTGATGAGCTTTAGGCCGTAGGTGTCCGGCATAATGCCGTTGGCAATACCGATCAGCAGTTCCCGCAACTGGTTTTTGTCGATGCCGTGAACAGGGTCCTCGTAGTACATGGGCGGCAACAAGCCCTGCTCTCTGGCCCAATCCCGCAGCTGATGGACGCGGCGCTTCTTGATGATGTGCAGCGGCAAGGTCGGGTCATCGTAGCTGCTTTCATCAAAGCCCATGCGCATCCCCAGGCGCAGTTCGGTGAGCTTGGGCAGGCCCTCGTCGGTGTTGTACCCCTTGGCCAGATACGGCTCAATGTCCAGATCGTCCTCAATCCAGGCCGCTTTTTCTGCCTCCCAGGCCAGGTCTATCGGCCTGCCGCCCAGCATGGCCCGCTTTTCGGCTTTGGCCTTTTTTGCCAGGTAGATGATACCGCCCTGATGTGCGGCGCGGCGGGCTTTTTTGTTTGCAGTCTGCGCAATCTGCCGCCCGGAGTAGCCGATCATCTTCAACCCTTCCGGCGGCGTTGCGGTCTCGGCAACGCGCACCACCACCCGCAGCATCTTTTTGCGACACCCCGGGACGGGGACCCGCACCCAGCTGCCAGGCTTCAGCCCGGCGCTGCCTTTGTAGTCCTCCGGCACGCCGAACCCGTATTCTTTGCCATCCGGCTTGAATTTGATGAACACCATCTTCATGCAAAAGTCACTCCCTGTTCCGTGCTGAGTAGTTTGATTTCCAGATAGTCGTTCTCGCCGGTGGAATCCTGCTCCTGGGGAGCCAAAGACAAGTATTTCCAGTAGCCTTCCAGATGGGTTTTCATGGGGGCATACCCGGCTTTTTCGACAATCCATGTGTCACGCTGGATGCGCACCATCTGAGCAGGGGACATCAGAGGACGGCCCATCAGCTGATGGCTGCTGGTGGTCTTGCCGTCAGATCGAGAGGAGGAGCCGGTCAAAATGGTTTCGTCGCCCAGCATTTTGGATATGCTGGTAGCGGTGTCCTGGGCCGACGGCGATACAAACGTGTTGAGCAAAATCTGGCAGTTGTCTTTGATGATACTGCGGAAAGGACAGGTATCCGCCCATTGTCGAATATACCTTATTTCAAAAAGCGCAAGTCCTGTGCCAGCGAAAAGCCCCCACTTACACAGAAGCCTTAAAGGATATTCGCGGTGACATTATCTGCCCCGACTGCAACAGCAGACTGGAATGGCAGACGAAAGGCCATCGATGGCGCTGCCGCCACTGCGCAGCATTCTCCGTCCAAATTGCGCCGGATATTCTCCTGCAAAGCATCGCTACCACAATGAAACGCTTACAGGATAATCCTGACAGCATCAATGACCAGCCGCTGTCACACAACACAGTATCCATTGAAGCCGAAAAGCAGCAAGCAGAAATCGATGAAATGTTATCCGCCGGGGAATTTGATGCAGCATCACTTATCCAAAGCGTCCTTTCTCGCGCAGATACGCAATATCTCTGCTGCACAGCCGGAAAAGCTGACCCCATGACGCTGCGCATTAAAGAAGCCCTCGCTGCTGCACCGCCCTGCGATACGTTTGACACGAAGCTGTACCATGCCATTGCAGACAAAATAGTTTTGCACAGAACCACTCCCATTCAGTTGAAACTTATAAACGGAATGGTCGTATAAGGAGAATCCCATGAACCGCGAGAGAAGAATCATCGTCATTCAGCCCAACAGGAAAGCTTCCAAAAGCACGGCATCCCGCACCAAGCTTCGCGTTGCTGCATACTGCCGCGTCAGCACTGAGGAAGAAGAACAGCAGGGCAGCTTTGAAATTCAAAAGGAATTCTACACTGCCAAAATCAATTCCACCCCCGAATGGAAGCTTGCCGGGATTTACGCCGACGATGGTATCTCAGGTGTCCACACCAAAAAGCGTGACGGATTCAACCAGATGATTCAAGACTGTAAGAAGCACAAAATCGACCTGATTCTTACAAAGTCAATTTCCCGCTTTGCCCGCAACACCGTAGACAGCATCCAATATGTGCGGATACTGAAGCAGTTCGGTGTCACCGTCATATTTGAAAAAGAGAACATCAACACCAGCACCATGAATTCCGAAATGCTCCTTACTGTGCTGAGTGCCTTTGCACAAGCTGAGAGCGAATCCATCTCGCAGAATATTTCCAGAGGCAAGCGCATGGGATTTAGTCACGGAAGATTCTCCTTCCCCTATGCGCAGATGCTCGGCTACCGCAAAGGTGCAGACGGCCAGCCAGAGATCATCCCCGAACAGGCTGAACTGATTCGGATGATTTACACCAGCTACTTGCACGGCGACAGCTTGCAAACCATAAAGAGCAAAGTTGAAGCAGGCGGTTACAAAACTGTGCGTGGCAACACCACATGGTCAACGCAGGCGCTCCTACGCATCTTGCAGAATGAGAAATACTGCGGTGATGTCCTGCTGCAAAAGACCTTTACTGACAATGTGCTGACTGGAGGCCCGAAGAAAAATACCGGCCAGCTACCACAATACTACATTGAGAACAATCACGAGGGCATCGTCACCAAGCAGATGTACCGCGAGGTGCAAGCTGAAATCGCCCGCCGCAACAGCAAGTCCTGCGCGAACCGACGCAAACAAAAGCGCGGGAGGTACAACAGCAAGTACGCCCTTTCCGAACGGCTGTATTGCGGGGAATGCGGCAGCCCTTATAAGCGTGTGACTTGGAATATTCACGGCAGAAAGGAAATCGTCTGGCGCTGCGTCAACCGTGTCACCTACGGAACAAAATTCTGCCACAATTCACCCTCGGTGCAGGAAGAAGCCCTGCATCAGACCCTGCTGAGAGCCATCCAAAATCTGGCCGACAATTACACCGAAGAAGTCGCTATGCAAATCAACGGCATTCTGCATGATTTGCAAGGCGGCACAACAGAACTGGAAAAATTACAGCAAAAACTTGCGGACTCACAGCAAGAGTTTGACCGCCTGCTGGACTTGTCCCTTGAATGCGATGCGTCCTTTCTTGACGAGAAATTAAAACACGCAAGTGAGGAAATAGACACCATGCAAAAACAAATTGACCAACTTACTGCCAGCCAGCAGAAAGCCGCAAATCCGAATCTCCAACTGACCGACTCCGACTTCCGTATTACTGAATACTCCGATATCCTTGTCGCAAGAATCATCGAACGAATAGACGTTGTATCCGCCAACGAAATCAAAATTGAATTCATCGGCGGATACACAGTGACAGCCCCCTTGCAATCCTGACCGATATCCTGTATACTATTATTTATAAACTGAATGGTTAGGCATTGCCTTTCGGCCTCATTTTTATCGTTACGATATCCTTTTTGGCTGGGTATCTTTTTTGTAACATAGAGACAAGTTAAAGGCCACATTCAAAGCAATTTGGATGTGGCTTTAACTTTTTATTTTATATTGTAAGCGCCTCATGTTATAGTAGACGTGGGGCGCTTTTTATGTCTGTACAGACTCACACAATATATCCGACTATTATTAAAAAGGGAACACCTCTTGAATTGCAAAAGCTGCGCATTGCAGCATATAGGAAGATATTCGAATCCAAGTTGTCAATGTGGTGATTTTTAGAGTGGCAACTCCAATAAATTAAATATCGGCAACTTTCTTGTATCACACAAAATTGGCAAAGCCAGTGGTCGATTGTGCGTTTATTTGCAAAAATTTCATGAAATTGATTGCTAGATCTGTTGCTATTTTCGTTCGTCTTGTGTATACTATAGATAGGAAAGCAGACGACATTCTGCTGGTGGGCTAGCACCTAAAATCCGATCTGATGCAGGGCGTAAGAACCTGTGGTTGGCGGGCAACGATAAAACCCGAAAGCGATGCAGGGCGTAAGGACCTGTCGGTTGGCGGACAACGATAAAACTAGCCACAAGGGACATCGGACAGCACTGCGGTGTTGTAGGTGTCCCTTTCTTTTTGCAAAATATAGAATGCAACAGGAAGTTTATCATGACGAAAAAAGAAGCCTTGCAAATCGTTTTCTCCTGCGCAGCTTCCTATAAGGAAAACCTAGCGGGAAGAAGCCTTTTATTTGTTACGACTGACAAGCATAAGACCGTTCGGTGTCTGGAAGTTACATTTGACGGCAGCAATTTTCTGCACATGACAGGCTTTAAGCTGAACAAGAAGGAAATCAGTGCAAACAACTTTTTTAGTATGTGCTGCGACAAGCGCTTGTCTGAGTCTGATTTTGAGTTTGCAGCAGACGGCACAACCGAAATGAAAATGCGCGTTCTTCCCGGATTGGTGCAGAAGCATCTTTCCGCTAAGATGGTCGGGAATTACAATTTATCCCAGCCGAAATTGTACACTGACAAACTTGCCGGATCAGTTGGTGCTTGCATGGGCTTTGTCCGCAATGGCGGTAAGGGGCGTTTTGTTCCCAACACTGTGCTGGAAGGCGATATCCGAAGCATGGTTAAAGGCAGCGCAGATAGAATCGTCATTACATATCGGAAGCAGCGCGGAGACGCGCTCTATACAGAAATCGTATACGCAGCTAAGAAAATTGATTGGGTGGCTCTTACCCTACCAGAAGAATATCAATATCTTCCCTTGCCATAGGCTGTCTTTAGAGGCAGTATTCTAATACAGAATTTTCAGTCATAAAATCAATGTTTTATAAAACTGCGGCCTTGTCTAAGCCTTTTTATAGGATATCTTTTTTGTAACATAGAGACAAGGTCACTTACGAAAGTAAGTGACCTTTTTTGTTTTGTTCGGACTGTCCGACATTCCGCATTACACACAACACCCCCGCTTGCCTTCCATTTATATAAGGAAGGCGGGCGGGGGTGCTGTGTACGGTGCTTACTTTTCAAACTCCTTTGCCACATCCTGCAGCAGCTTGCGGATGGGCAGGTGCTGGGGGCAGATCTGCTCGCATCTGCCGCAGCGGATGCAGTCCGATGCGCGGGTGCCGGGGCGGGTGTGGACATCCTCGTAATAATAATCGGCGTTCCAGTCGTGGTGGATGTTCTTGGTGTTCATGATGGCGAACAGGTCGGGGATGGCGATCTGCTGCGGGCAGCCGTCTACACAGTAGCGGCAGGCTGTGCAGGGGATCAGGTTCTGCTTGCGGAAGATCTCCACCACCTTGGACACGGCCGCGCGCTCGGTTTCGTTCAGCGGCTGAAAGTCCCGCATAAAGCTGAGATTGTCCCGCATCTGCTGCATATTGCTCATGCCGGACAGCACCATCATGATGCCGGGGAAGCCCGCCGCAAACCGGATGGCATAGCTGGCCGGGCTGCCGCCGTGCAGCGATTCCAGCACAGCGGCGGCGTCCTTGGGCAGGTTGACCAGATTGCCGCCCTTGACCGGCTCCATGACAAGCACGGGCTTATTGTGCCGGCGGCAGACCTCATAGCATTTGCGGCTCTGCACGGCGATGTCATCGTAATCCAGATAGTTGAACTGAATCTGCACGACCTCGATCTGCGGATACTCGGTCAGGATCCGGTCCAGCACCTCGGCGCGGTCGTGGAAGGAGAGGCCGACATGGCGGATCTTGCCCTCGGCCTTGAGGTCGAACGCCGTCTCATACGCGCGGCACGCCTTGAATTGCTGAAAATTCTCGGCATTTTGGGAGTGCATGAGGTAAAAGTCAAAATAATCCACACCGCAGGCCGCAAGCTGGCGCGCAAAGAACGGGCGGATGTCGGCCTCGGTTTCAAAAAAGCCTCCGGACAGCTTATCGGTCAGGACATAGCTTTCGCGCGGGTAACGACTGGTCAGGCAGGTCCTGAGCGCCGTTTCGCTTCTGCCGCCGATGTAGCCGTGCGCGGTGTCGAAATAGTTGAAGCCCTGCGCCAAAAATTCATCGACCATCTGCTTTGTCTGGGCAAGATCGACCTCCTCGCCCTGCATGGGCAGCCGCATACAGCCGAAGCCGAAATTCCTTTTGATTTTTTCCATTGGCAAACGCTCCTTTCGCTTATCCTTATTGTAGCAAACCCGCGCCCCGGGCGCAATACGGCGGCGGTAAAGTCCCGCCCGTATTCTGTACACCGGGGAAATGCTTTCCTTAACACAGACGCCCCGCACCGGTGGGTGCGGGGCGCTTTGGCGTATTTTGCTGTGTTACAGCACCTTGCTCAGGAAGTCCACTGTGCGGGGCTGCTTCGGGTGGTTGATGACCTCATCGGGGGTGCCTTCCTCCACGATGTAGCCGCCCTCCATGAAGATGACGCGGCTTGCGACCTCGCGGGCAAAGCCGATCTCATGGGTGACCACGACCATCGTCATGCCCTCGGCGGCAAGGCGCTTCATGACCTGCAGCACCTCGCCGACCATCTCGGGGTCCAGCGCCGAGGTCGGCTCGTCAAACAGCATGATGTCCGGGTCCATGGCCAGCGCGCGCGCAATGGCCACACGCTGCTTCTGCCCGCCGGACAGCTGCGCCGGGTAGGCATCGGCCTTATCGGACAGGCCCACGCGGTCCAGCAGCTGCAGTGCCTTCTCCTTAGCCTCGGGGCGGGTGGCCTTTTTCAGCTCAACCGGTGCCAGCGTCATGTTGCCCATGACATTGAGGTTGTTGAACAGGTTGAAGTGCTGAAACACCATGCCGACATTCTCGCGCATCTTGTTCAGGTCGGTCTTTTTATCGGTCAGGTCGTGGCCGTCCACGATGACCGTGCCGCCGGTGATCTCCTCCAGCCGGTTAAGGCAGCGCAGGAAGGTGGACTTGCCGCTGCCCGAGGGGCCCAGCACGACAACGACCTCGCCCTCATAAATATCAGTCGATACATCGCGCAGAACCTCCAGATTGCCGAAGTTCTTCTTCAGATGCTCAACATGAATTTTTACATTGTTCTTATTGACGGCCACGGTTGAGCCTCCTTTCCATCCGCTTGGCAAAGCGGGACAGCAGCGTGATGACGATCAGGTACATAACGCCGACGATGAACCACACCTCAAGCGAGCGCATTATGTTGGCGTTCACATTCTTGGCGGTGTTGACCAGCTCGGGGAAGCCGATGACCGACAGGATCGAGGTATCCTTGAGGGTGATGATGAACTGGTTGATGATCGAGGGGATCATTGTGCGGATGGCCTGCGGCAGCACGACCTTGTACATCGCCTTCCAGTACGGCAGGCCGAGGCTTCGGGCGGCCTCCATCTGGCCCTTGTCCACGCTCTCGATACCGGCGCGGATAATCTCGGCCATATAGGCGCCGCAGTTCAGCGACAGGCAGATGATGCCGGCCTGCAGCGCCGTAAAGGTGAACTTGCTGCCGGTCATGGCTGCCCAGTTCAGGTTGTCGTTCATCAGCATCGGCACGCCGAAATAGACGAAGAACGCCAGAACGATCATCGGCACGCCGCGGATAATATCGACAAAGATCGTGGCGATGATGTTGCAGACGCGGCTTTTCAAAACGCTGAGGATGCCCACAAACAGGCCGATCAGACAGGCGAAGAAAAGGCTCCACAGGGCCAGCAGCAGCGTTTGGCCCATGGCGGCCAGCAGCAGCGGGCCATAGTTGGCAAGAATCTTAAAAATCAAGGCGCAGAACTCCTTTCGGGGGTTGGATTTGCAAGAGCCGCTCTCCGCGCAGGGGCCAAGAGGGATCCCGGGGTCGCAAAAGCGGGGCCGCCCGCAAAAACAGGCGTCCCCGCGTATTTTTTCATGGTTTAGCCGAGGTACTTTGCCAGAATCTCGTCATACTTGCCGTTGGCCTTGATGTCGGCCAGGCCCTTGTTGAACATGTCCAGCAGCTCCTGGCTGTCCTCGCTGAAGATGGCAAAGCCGTAGGGCGCGGGGGCGCTGGCGGTATCCTCCAGCACCTTCAGGGCCAGATCGCCGTCCTTGATGGAGGCCTTCATGATGGGGGTATCCTCAAAGCAGCCAACGCACTGACCGCCCAGAACGGCCTGATACATCGTGGGGGAATCCTCAAAGTAGGTAATGGTGAAGCCGTACTCGTCCTTGAGGCTCTCGGCGTAGGACGCGCCCTGCGTGCCGGTCTTGACGGCAACATTCTTGCCGGACAGGTCGGCAAAGCCGGCAATGTCGGAGTCCTCGGGCACGGTCAGCGTCTGGTTGGAATCATAATAGCCGTCGGAGAACATCCAGCCGCTCGCCTTGCGCTCATCGGTGATGGAGGCACCGGCGATCATGGCGTCCGCCTGACCGGACTGGCAGGCCGCGATGGCGGCGTCCCAGCCAAGGCTCTTCAGCTCATACTCAAAGCCCTGATCCTCGGCGATGGCGGCGAGGATATCCACATCAATGCCGACAAAGTTGCCGGAGGCATCGGTGTACTCAAAGGGCTTAAAGACCGTGTCAGTAGCCACGACCCACTTTTTGCCGGTGGCCTCGGCGGTTGCCGCAGAGGAGGTGTCCGCAGCGCCGGAGGCCGCGGAGGAGGCGGAGCCGCCGCAGGCGGCGAGAGAGAGGGCCATGACGGAGGCCATACCGAGTGCAAACAGTTTTTTCATGAGACACTTTCCTTTCCACTCCACAGATTTTCCCGCCGCCGCGCGGCGGAAAGCAAACATCGGGCAGAATAACAAAAAAGGACAATAGCGCCGTGGTTCCTGTGCTATCGTCCCGGATCACCCTGCCTGATCCTGCTTTTTATTATAGCACACCGGCTGAAAAAGTCAATACAAAATTCGGGGCATAGCTTTATTAAATAAAGTCTGTCACGGATTTTTGCGGTGTTTTTGTAACTTTGTCCGTGCATAGCGCACACAAGGCCGTTTATGACAGTCTCGCCGCAGGGGGTCAGGCGCGCTTTTTCTCGGGCAGCTGGCTGGCCACGATCGCGCCGAACATCAGCGCACAGCCGCAAAGCTCGGTCGCAGAGAGCGTCTCACCGAGGATAAGCCAGCCCGCGAGGGCGCTGAATACGCTTTCCAGGCACATGGCAAGGCTGGCGATCGTCGGGTCAAGGTCCCGCTGGGCAACGATCTGCAGCGTGAAGGCCACGCCGCTGGACATAATGCCGCAGTAGGCGATGGAGACCGCCGCACTCCGGAACTGGTCGATTGTCGGCGCTTCAAAGACAAACATAAAGATCGTGGACAGCACTGCGACCATCAAAAATTGGGCGAAGCTGAGCTGGATGCCGTCCAGCTTGGGGCTGAAGTGGTTTACCACGAGGATCTGCAGTGTGAACAGCAGCGCGCAGAGCAGCAGCTGCCACTCGCCGCCGGTCAGGCTGAGCGTATCGCGCCCCGCAAGGCAGAGCAGGTACAGCCCCACAACGCTGACCGCCACGCAGCACCACAGCTTGATGCCGGGGCGGCTGCCCAGAAAGACCCCCGCGACCGGCACCAGCACCACATACAGCGCCGTCATAAAACCGGCCTTGGCGGTGCTTGTCGTGCCGATGCCCATCTGCTGGGCCGCCGATGCCGCAAACAGCGCCGTGCCGCAGCAGATACCGCCCAGCACCAGCGTTTTGCCGTGGATCCAGAAGGGCAGGCCGCTGCCGCGCTTTTTCTGCCCGGCGCGGCGCACAAACAGCATCCCCAGCAGAAAGACGCAGGCCAGCCAGCTGCGGCTGGCCAAAAAGGTGTATGCGCCCATGTAGCCGCTGCCGACGCTTTGCGCCACAAAGGCCGTGCCCCAGATGAAGGCGGCGCAGATCAGCAGCAGTGTGTTGCGCAGCTGTTTTTTATCCATAGTGTAAAATCCTCTCTCGTTGTACAACCTGCCGGGCAGGGCTGTCCCCTGTCCGTCCTCTTTGTGTATACTTTCCCTGTGCTTCAAAAAATACCGCCCGGCCATCTGCGGCGCGGGCGGTATGTGTTATCAGCTGTTTGTGCTTTCCTCGCCGTAGGTGTTCAGCTCTTCGCTGCCCAGCCCCTCGACCTTGAGGCCGCCGGTGACATAGTACTTGTTGCCGTTATCGTAGCTGATCGTGATCTTGTACTGCTTGCCTGGGGTCAGGCCGGTGACATTGTACTGGTAGGCGCTGCCGTCCGCACAGTAGTAGATCGTTGAGCCCTGCACATAGCTGGTGCTGGTCTTGTCGTCGCTCAGCTCCCAGAACGCGATCTTAAAGTACATATATTTCTCGCTGCTGGCCTCGGTCGTGGCGTAGCCGGTCACTGTCATGCTGTCGCCGCCCGCCACAAAATACTCGGTGGAGCGGTTGGCAATGCTGTTGAAGGAGACATACAGCGTGTTGTCCTGCGGGTAGGTCACAACGCGGGCCGCGCTGGTGTCCATCCCCTCGGGAAATTCCACGCTGCCGCCGGCAGCCGCCTTGGTGGTGGTGTCGGTGTCGTCATCCTCGGACTCCTCGACCAGACCCATCGCCTTGACCAGCTTGACAACGGTGTCCTGCGCCCACGCCTTGGGGGAGCAGGCAGTCAGGGTGAAGGCCAGCAGCACCGCCATTGCCAGCGCCGTAAGCTTGCGGGTAAGTTTCATATCGTGAACCTCCATTGGGTGCTTTGCAGAAAATCTCCGCAGCAATCCCGCAGGCAGCGGCAGGGCGCACGCCAAGGCTGCGCCGCACCCGCACCCGGAATTATGCGGTAATGGCTTTATTATACCGCAATTCCGGCCCATGTACAAGCGTTCCCGCCGTTTTTACACATTTGTTTTGCCGGTTTTCGGGGTGTACTCCTTCACCCAGTCGATGAGGAGGGACGACACCGTGACCGTGACGAGCGAAAACGCGATGCGCCGCACCGGAATGTAGGACAGCGATGCAAGCAGCACCGTCAGATCGGTAAAAAGGTACGCGCGGGATAGCTTCCACCCGGTCAGCTTGTGGATGACGAGCGCCAGCGCATCATCACCGCCGCTGGAGCCGCCCTGCCGCACGATCAGCCCGACGCCGATGCCGACAAATGCGCCGCCCAGCAGCGCCGCCGCCAGCGGGTAGGGCGTCAGGTCGGGCAGCATCGGGGGCAGACACTCCCAGAGGCGGTAAAACCCGGCCAGACTGACGCTGGCAATGCCCGCCGATAGCAGAAAGTCCCACCCCAGAAACTTGAACGCCAGCGCGTAGCTGGCTGCATCCAGCAGGGGCGAGGCGACCGAGGCCGGCACCCCCAGCCAATGGTTGATGAGCAGCACCAGCCCGATGATGCCGCCCTCAGTGATGGCGGTGCGCTGGTGAATGTTGTGGATGCCGAAGGACAGGATCGCCGTGCCCAGCATGATAATGGCGATGCGCCCCGGTGTGAACCGCCCCAGCACCCGCTTTATTTTTTGTTGCAGCGTTTCTTTTGCCATTTTCTCCCCCTTGGCAGTAATACAACCAGTATACCATGGCTGTCAAGGGGGGCGACCTCAGCTGCGGGTGTTTTCCAGCACCCGGCGCAGGGTGGCAAGAGCCGCCGCGACATCGTCGGCGGTCAGGATCAGCGGCGGCAGCAGCCGCAGGCGGGTCTTGGCGGTCAGCACCAGCAGGCCCTCACGCTCACAGGCGGCGCGGACCTCGGCGGCCTTGATGCCGTCCGCAAGCTCAATGCCAACCATCAGGCCGAGGCCGCTGACCTGCTGCACATGCGGCAGCGCGGCCAGCCCGGCGCGCAGCTGGGCGGCGCGCTCCCTGACCTGCGCGAGAAACGCCTCGTCCATCGTGTCCAGCACGGCCAGCGCACCGGCACAGCATACCGGGTTGCCGCCGAAGGTCGAGCCGTGGGAGCCGGGGCCCATATGGACCGCCACCTTTTGGCTCATCACGACCGCACCGATCGGCAGACCGCCGCCCAGCCCCTTGGCCAGCGTGACGATGTCGGGCTTCAGGCCGAAATGCTCACACGCCAGAAACCGCCCGGTGCGCCCAACGCCGGTCTGTACCTCGTCCACAATGAGGAGAATGTCCTTTTCCCTGCAGAACGCCGCGACCCTGGCAACATAGTCCGCATCGAGCGCGACAACGCCGCCCTCGCCCTGCACCAGTTCCAGCATGACGGCGCAGGTGTCGGCATCCGTGGCCTTTTCCAGCGCGGCAAAGTCGCCTGCGGGTACATAGTCAAAATTTGCAGGGAACGGCCCGAAGTCGTGGTGGAACACATCCTGCCCGGTGGCGGTCAGGGTAGCCAGCGTGCGGCCGTGGAACGAGTTGACGAGGGTGATGACCTTATTGCGGGCGGGGCCGTAGGTGTCCACGCTGTATTTGCGGGCGCACTTGATGGCACCCTCGTTGGCCTCGGCACCCGAATTGCCGAAGAAAACGGCATCCAGCCCGGTGCGGGCGCAGAGCGCCTGCGCAAGCGCACCGCACGGCTCGGTATAATACAGGTTGGAGGTGTGCTGCAGGGCAGCCGCCTGCCCGGCCACGGCGCGCACCCATGCGGGGTGGCAGTACCCCAGCGAATTGACGCCGATGCCGGAGGTAAAGTCGAGGTACTGCCTGCCCTCGGCATCCCGCGCGACCATGCCCTCGCCCGCCACCAGCGCAACCGGGCTGCGGGCGTAGGTGTGCAGGATGTAGTCGTTATCACGGGAAATAACTTTTTCGGTATTCAATTGGGTGACCCCCTTTTTATCATACGCAAAAGCCTTCCTCTTCGAGGGAAGGCGGCCCGAAGGGCCGGATGAGGGGCGGGTGTACCGGAGCTGCCCGCTTTGGAGCCTTCCCCCTTGGGGGGAAGGTGGCCGCAGGCCGGATGAGGGGCAAGTGTCTTGCGGCTGCCCGTTTGCGGGACCGCGCCAAACACTTCGCCCTCATCAGTCAGCGGGCGGGGCCGCTGACAGCTTCCCCCGAAGGGGAAGCCATTTACCGGTTTTCTCTCTGGTAAAACATCGTGCCGGCGCCTCGGTCACTGAACATTTCCAGCAGGATCGAGTGCGGCATCCGGCCGTCAATGATGACCGCCTCATGCACGCCCTGACGGATAGCGTCCGCCATGCCCTCGATCTTGGGCAGCATACCGCCCGCGATGACGCCCTCTGCCTTGTAGCCCTCGATCTCGGCAAGCTCGACCTCGGGGATCAGCGTCGCTTCATCGTTTTTGTCGCGGAGCAGGCCGACAATATCCGTCATGCTGACGAGCTTTTCCGCGTGCAGCGCAATCGCAATTTCAGCCGCCGCCGTGTCGGCGTTGATGTTGTAGGGCACGCCGTTCTTGTCCATGCCGACCGTGGCGATGACCGGGATAAAGCTGTCCGCCAGCAGGTGGTCGATCAGCGTTGTGTTGACCCGCTCGATCTCGCCAACAAAGCCGAGGTCGGCATCGGTTTTGCGCCGACACATGATCATGTGGCCGTCCATGCCGCAAAGGCCGACACCACGCCCCTTGAGCAGCGCAACAAGATCCTTGTTGACCTGCCCGGCCAGCACCTGCTGCACAATGCCCATCGTTTCGGCATCGGTATAGCGCAGACCGTTGACGAAGCGGGATTCCTTGCCGACCTTTTTGAGCATATCGTTGATGGCCGGCCCGCCGCCGTGTACCAGCACCACGCGCACGCCCAGCAGCGTCAGCGTGACAAGGTCGTTCATGACCGCAAGCTTCAACTCATCGTTGACCATGGCATTGCCGCCGTACTTGATCACCAGCGTCTTGCCGTGGTATTTTTGAATATAAGGCGTAGCCTCGCTGAAAAGCAGGGCCATTTGTTCGTTTTTCATACTTTCCTCCATCCCCTTCTCCTAAGCCTTCCCCTTTGGGGGGAAGGTGGCCCCGCAGGGCCGGATGAGGGGCAAGCCTGCCGCGATTGCCCATGAGCGGGTTGCAGCAGGAAGTTTGCCCCTCATCAGTCACCTTCGGTGACAGCTTCCCCCCTTGGGGGAAGCCTTTTGCGTTAGGTTCGATAATCCCCGTTGATCTTCACATAGTCGTAGGTCAAATCGCAGCCCCAGGCCTTGGCGGTGGCGCTGCCGCTGCCAAGGTCTACAAGGATGTCGATCTCATCCTCCTGCAGCACCTTGGCGGCCTCGTCCTCGCTGTAGGGGTGGTAGGCGGCGTTCTCGCAGACGAACACCTCGCCCGTCTTGCTCTTGAGCCGCACCGAGGTCCGGCTGATGTCAAAGTCCCCCGGCGTGTAGCCGATGGCGCAGAGCACGCGGCCCCAGTTGGCGTCCGCACCGAACATGGCTGCCTTGAACAGGGTCGAGTGGATGACGCTCTTGGACACCGCGCGGGCGGTCAGCAGGTCGGGCGCGCCGGTGACGGTGCATTCCAGCAGCTTGGTCGCACCCTCGCCGTCCCCGGCCAGTTCACGGCTGAGCTGCTCGGCGGCCTCGGTCAGCGCGGCAACGAAAGCATCATAATCGGGCGTACCGTCAACGATTTCTGCACCCGACAGGCCGGACGCCAGCAGCAGCACCGTGTCGTTGGTGGAGGTATCGCCGTCCACCGAGATCTGGTTGAAGGTCGCGGGCACCACGGTGGAGAGCGCCTTCTGCAGGGTGGCCGGCTCAACCTTGGCATCGGTCGTCATAAAGAGGAGCATCGTGGCCATGTTCGGGTGGATCATGCCGGAACCCTTGGCGATGGCGCCGATGCGCACCGGCTTGCCGTCCACCGTGAACTCCAGCGCAAGCTCCTTGGGGTGGGTGTCAGTGGTCATAATGGCGGTGGCGGCGTCATGGCTGCCTGCCTCATCGGCGGCCAGCTTGGCGGCAGCCTCGGGGATGCCCCGGGCAAACGGCTCGATGCTCATCTCCTGCCCGATAACGCCGGTGGAGGAGGGCAGCACATCCTCGGCGCGGATGCCGAGTGCCTCGGCCACAAGGCCGCAGGTATCCCGCGCAAGCTGCAGGCCGTTCGGCGCGCAGGTGTTGGCGTTGCCGCTGTTCACAACGATGGCCTGCGCGTAGCCGTCCGCAAGATGCTCACGGTCAACCGTGATGGGTGCGCCGTAGACCTTGTTGGTGGTATAGCAGCCCGCGCCCGCGCAGCGCACCGATGCCTTGATGAGTGCCAGATCCTTTTTAGCGTGGTTGTGGCGGATGCCGCAATGCACACCCGCTGCATAAAACCCCTGCGGCGCACAGATACCGCCGGGAATAGATTTGAAGTTGCTCATTGTATGTACCCCTCTTGCTATTTTATATCGAACTTCAAAAGCCTTCCCCCTCGGGGGAAGGTGGCCGCAGGCCGGATGAGGGCAAAGTCCGCCATTGCCGCCCGTAAACGGGTTGTTCCGGCAAGGCCGCCCCTCATCAGTCACCTTCGGTGACAGCTTCCCCCTTGGGGGGAAGCCTTTATCGCGCCAGCCCTTTCGTCTCCTCCAGCCCCAGCATCAGGTTCATGCACTGTACGGCGGCGCCGGAGCTGCCTTTTCCCAGGTTATCAAACAGGCTGATCAGCTGCAGCTGGGTGCCGTCCGGGTTGGGCAGGCAGAAGATCTCCAGCGTGTCCTTGCCTGCAAGCTTGTTGGCAGCCAGAAAACCGCCGTCCGTTCCTTCGCCGAGCGGATGCACCCGTATCATCGCCTGCCCTGCGTAGTAGTCGGCCAGCGTATCGGCCACCGCCTGCGCTGTGATGCCGAGCGCCGCCAGATCCAGCGGGATCATCGTCTCCATACCGGCGTAGTAGTCGGCCACGATCGGCACAAAGTTGGGCGCGGTGTCCAGCCCTGTGACAGCGGTCATCTCCGGCAGGTGCTTGTGGTGCAGCGCCAGCCCGTAGGGGCGCGGGGCGTTCAGCGCCGTGTTGACGCGCTCGCCCTCGTACTCGGCAATCATCTTTTTGCCGCCGCCGCTGTAGCCGGTCAGGCTTGTGACCGAGAGGTGCGCAGCCGTGGGGATAAGCCCCCGCTCCACCAGCGGCGCAACGGGTGCGATAAAGCCGGTGGCATGGCAGCCCGGCACGGCGACGCGGGCGGCGGCAGGCAGCGCCGCGCGGGTGCCGTGCAGTTCCGGCAGGCCGTAGACCCAGCCGGGCGCTGTGCGGTGCGCCGTGCTGGTGTCGAGAATCCGCACATCCTCGCGCACCAGCGGCATGACCTCGCGCGCGGCGTCATCAGGCAGGCAGAGGAAGGAGAGATCGCTCTCATTGATGACCGCCGCCCGGGCGCGGACATCCTTGCGGTCTGCCTCGGAAATTTTCAGAATTTCAAATTCATCCCGCTCCGCCAGCCGGTCCGCGATCCGCAGCCCGGTAGTGCCGGAACTTCCATCCACGAAAATTTTGTACTTTCCCATACTTGCACCCCTTACCTTATAAAGGCTTCCCCTTGGGGGGAAGCTGCCGCCCGCAGGCGGCTGATGAGGGCAAAGCCTCCGGCAGCAACCCGTAAAACAGGCAATTGCAGCAAGGTCTGCCCTCATCCGGCCTCGCAGGCTCGGCCACCTTCCCCCGTGGGGGAAGGCTTTTACAGCTTCCCCTTCACATCCGCAACCTGCTTCAGCACGCTCGCCTTCGTCGGGCCGCCGTAGCTGGTGCGGCCCTCGCAGCAGGTCGTCAAATCAATGGCAGTGTAGACGTCATCTTCAAACAAATCGCTGTACTGCTTAAACTCGTCCAGCGTCAGCTCCTCCAGCGTCTTGCCCTCACGGATGCAGGCCGCCACCATCGTGCCGGTGCATTTGTACGCATCGCGGAAGGGCATCCCCTTCTTCGTCAGGTAGTCGGCGCAGTCGGTCGCGTTGATAAAGCCCTTGGCGGCGGCGCGGCGCATGTTGGCGGGCAGCGGGGTCATCGTCGCCAGCATCGGCGTGACGGTGCGCAGGCAAAGCTCCAGCGTGTCCACCGCGTCAAAAATGGCCTCCTTATCCTCCTGCATGTCCTTGTCGTAGGCGAGCGGAATGCCCTTCATCATGACGAGCAGCGTGTTCAGATCGCCGTAGACGCGCCCCGTCTTGCCGCGGATCAGCTCGGTCACATCGGGGTTTTTCTTCTGCGGCATGATGGACGAGCCGGTCGTAAACGCATCGTCCAGCTCAATGAACTTGAACTCCCAGCTGCACCACAGGATGATCTCCTCGCTCAGGCGGGAAAGGTGCATCATGCAGGTGGCCATGGCGCTGCACAGTTCAATGCAGAAATCGCGGTCGGACACGCCGTCAATCGAGTTGCCGCACGGTGCGGCAAAGCCCAGCTGCTCCGCCGTATAGAAGCGGTCAAGCGGGTAGGTCGTGCCGGCCAGCGCGCCCGAGCCCAGCGGGCACTCGGCGTCCATGCGGCGGGTGGCATCCTGCATACGGCCCAGATCGCGCAGCAGCATCCATGCGTAGGCCATCAGCTGATGGCCGAAGGTGACCGGCTGGGCGCGCTGCAGATGGGTGTAGCCGGGCATGACATAGCCCGCGCCCTTCTCGGCCTGATCGCACAGCACGGTAATCAGTTCTTTTATCTGACCCTCAATATGCTCGCTTGCGGCGCGCAGGTTGAGCCGGATGTCGAGCGCGACCTGATCGTTGCGGCTGCGCCCTGTGTGCAGCCGCTTGCCGGCATCGCCAACGCGGGCGGTCAGCGTCTGCTCCACAAAGGTGTGTACATCCTCGGCGTTGGGGTCGATCTCCAGCGCGCCGCTGTGCAGATCGTCCAAAATAGAGTGCAGACCTTTGTGAATATCGTCCACATCCTGTTGGGAGATGATGCCCTGTCTGCCCAGCATGGCCGAGTGGACGAGGCTGCCCTGAATATCCTGCTCGATCATCCGCGCGTCAAAGCGGATGGAGGAGTTAAAATCGTTTACGCGGCTGTCAACGGCCTTGCTGGCCCGGCCCTGCCAAAGTTGGGGCATAAGATGTACCTCCGTTTTCTAAAGGCTTCCCCCTTGGGGGAAGCTGCCGCCCGCAGGCGGCTGATGAGGGCAAAGTTCCCGGCAGCAACCCGTAAAACAGGCAATTGCAGCAAGGTCTGCCCTCATCCGGCCCTGCGGGCCACCTTCCCCCTCAGGGGAAGGCTTTTGCTTTTTTGTAGAACGCCAAAACCGCCAAAGGGTTGCCGCGCCCCTTGGCGGTTGCTTATTCGGCGTTCGTTCGCTTATAAATCAGTCCTGTGCGGGCCAGTTCTTGGCCAGCTTGGCGCGCTCGGCAATGGGCAGGCCGAACAGGTTGATAAAGCCGTTGGCGTCTGCCTGATTGTAATCATCATCCTCACCGAAGGAGGCCGTCTGCTCATCGTACAGGGTGTACGGGCTGGTGACGCCGGCGTTGATCATGTTGCCCTTGTACAGCTTCAGGGTCACATCGCCGGTGACGGTCTTCTGCAGGTCATCGGTAAAGGCGCTGATGGCCTCACGCAGCGGGGTGAACCACTGGCCGTTGTAGACCAGCTCGCCCATCTTCTGGGCCAGCTGTGCCTTGAAGTGCATCGACTCCTTGTCGAGCGTGATGGTTTCCAGAACATCGTGCGCCTTGTACAGGATGGCACCGCCGGGGGTCTCATAGACGCCGCGGCTCTTCATGCCGACCAGACGGTTCTCGACGATGTCCAGCAGGCCGATGCCATTGGCGCCGCCCAGCTTGTTCAGGTACTCGACCAGCGCAACGCTTTCCATCTCCTTGCCGTCAACAGCGGTGGGGATGCCCTTCTCAAAGTGGATCTTGACATAGGTCGGCTTGTCGGGGGCCTGCTCGGGGGAGACGCCCAGCTCAAGGAAGCCGGGCTTATTGTACTGCGGCTCGAGAGAGGGCTTCTCAAGGTCGAGACCCTCGTGGCTGAGGTGCCAGAGGTTCTTATCCTTGGAGTAGTTCGTCTCGCGGTTGATCTTCAGCGGGATGTTGTGGGCCTCGGCGTAGTCGATCTCCTCGTCACGGCTCTTGATGTCCCACTCACGCCACGGGGCGATGATGGCCATATCGGGGGCGAGGGCCTTGAGGGTCAGCTCAAAACGGACCTGATCGTTGCCCTTGCCGGTGCAGCCGTGGCAGATGGCGTCGGCGTTCTCCTTCTTGGCGATGTCGGCCAGTGCGGCGGCGATGCAGGGGCGCGCATGGGAGGTGCCCAGCAGGTAATCCTCGTACTTGGCGTCGGCCTTCAGGCAGGGCCAGATGTAGTTTTCCACATAGTCTTTCTTCAGGTCCAGCACATACAGCTTGGAGGCGCCGGTCTTGAGAGCCTTCTCCTCCAGACCGTCCAGCTCGGTGCCCTGCCCCACATCGCCGGAAACCGCAACGACCTCGCAGTTGTTGTAGTTTTCCTTCAGCCATGGAATGATGATGGAGGTATCCAGACCGCCGGAGTACGCCAGAACAACCTTTTTAATATCCTTCTTATCCTTTTTCATGATAAAATTCCCCTCTCTGTAATTGTCAAGACCCGCAGGGTGTTGCTGCTTGCTGTGTGTCTTGAATATTTATTCATTCATTGCTGTATATTATACACTCTTTTATACATTTTGCAAGAGGGCAAACCTGCCAAAGGATTTTCTATATTCCGGTTTGTTTTAGGCAGGTTGCTGAATAGTTATGCGTTTATGCAGCGGATGCTTGCAAAAATATACAGGCATGTATGTATACACAGCGCCGATACGGGTATTATAGCACGGTTTTCCGCAATGAGCAACACAAAATTGCAGTTTTCGCAACACATGTGGTACTGGCGGGAAAGCGGCAAAGCCCCTCAGGCCTCGCAGGCTCGGCCAGCTCCCCCGGAGGGGGAGCCTTTTTTGCGCGGGCTTCGCCCGCGTGAAAGCCTCCTCACGCAAGTGGGGAGGTGGTCGAGCGAAGCGATGACCGGAGGGGCTTTACCCCTTCGCCCCCGCCACGAACTCTCTCACCATCCCCAGCTCCTCCGGGAAGATGCAGTTTGGTATCGTCCCCTCGTCCACGGCACGGATGGCCTCGTCCAGATCAAACCACTTCACATAGTCGATCTCCGACCGCTGCACGGTGAAGTCCTCGGCCTCTTTGTCCAGCCAGAGGCAGAACACCCTGCTGACCTGATTGTCCTTAAACGGTCTGCCGTGAAAGACGCTCTCAAAGCGGAAACGGCGCAGCCCGCAGACATGCAGGTCCTGCGGCGCGGCGGTCACGCCCAGTTCCTCCTTCAGCTCCCGCAGGGCGGATTCCACAAACTCATCCCCCGCCGGGATATGCCCGGCCGAGGAAATATCATAGCAGCCGGGGTAGGAATCCTTGGCGGCGCAGCGCATCTGCAAAAGCACCTGCACTGCGCCGTTCTTTTTCCGCACGATCCAGACATGGCTGGTGCGGTGGCGCAGCCCCTCGGCATGGGCCACGGTGCGCGGCACGCTGCGGCCGGTGGGGATGCCGTTTTCATCGACAATATCCAGCATTTCAGGCATGGGGAACACTTCCTTAACAGATTTATTATCCCTTTTATACCACAGTTTCGCCCTTTCCGCAATTTTTTCTTGCATGGCCCGCAAGCGGGTCGTGACGCTATGGGAGCGGGTGCAGGGGTTTAAAAATTCATAATCTTCTTTTATAATAATGATATTGCCGCAAACGGCCACGGGCGGATATGGAATCCGCCCCTACGGTTGCAGGGGGCGGCATCCCCGAAGCCCCGCCGTATCTATAAAAAGGAGAACCCCATGTCCCAGATGACAAAACGCGCGCTGGTCGCATCACTGAAAGAGCTGCTGGCTGAAAAGCCGCTGGACAAAATCACCGTGACCGACCTGACCGAGCACTGCGGCGTGAACCGCATGACCTTCTACTACCATTTCAAGGACATCTACGACCTTGTCGAGTGGGCCTGCATCGAGAATGCCACCCGCGCGCTGGCCGGGCAAAAGACCTATGACACCTGGCAGCAGGGCTTTTTGCAGATTTTGCAGGCCGTGCAGCGGGACAAGGTGTTTTTTACGAATGTCTACCACTCGATCAGCCGCGAGCATATCGAGAGCTACCTCTACCGCGTGACCTACGATTTGATGATCGGCGTGGTGGAGGAGAAGGCTGCCGGCATGACGGTGCGCGAGGAGGACAAGGAGTTCATCGCCGATTTTTACAAGTACGCCTTTGTCGGCCTGACGCTGGAATGGGTGCGCACCGGCATGAAGGAGGACCCCGCCGCCCTTGTGGAGCGCGTTTCGACCCTGATCCACGGGGATATCACCAAATCCCTGAACGCCTGCCGCATCGACAAATAAATATACGCAGACAAAAATCGCCCCCATCCGGTTGCGGCTCCGGATGGGGGCTTGGGGTATCGGTTTGTGTGAGGAGGAATCATGTTCCAGAATCACGGTTGCGGCTCCGTGACCCTGTGCTTATATAGTACAGGGCAACTGCTAAAAAACTATGTTTTTCGTATGAACATTTTGTAAATTACGCCGCAGTGCCGTTTCCCCGGGAAATGCCGGTTCCCTATTCCCTCTGCGGGGGGGCTTGACACAGCGCGGGGGCTGTCCCAATCGGACAGCCCCCGCATTGTGTTCTGTTGCTTAAATCACGTTGTATTCCTTCAGCAGCTTCTCGACCTCGGTGCCCTCGATCTTCTTGAGGGCCTCCTTCATGGCGAGCTTGCCGACCAGCGGCATCTCCATGTCGGTGATCTTGCGGCCGTCGCGCAGCTTGACGGTGGCGTCCAGCAGGCAGCGGATGTCATAGACGCTGCCCCAGACCTCGGGCACGCCGCGGTCCACATTGAGCAGGGTGTAGACAGCCTCCATGCCGGTGCGGATGGAGTACTCGGTCGTGAAGATCGTGTCGCGGGCGGTCTCGGCAAACTGGCCGAGAAACGCAAAGTTCACAGCGCCCTCGGGTACGATGTCGGGGCGGTCGCCGGCGGCGCGCGGCATAAAGAACGCGTCAATATACGGCATCATGCAGGGCACGGTGTTGGCGCTGTTGGTCGCCATATCCTCGATCTGATCCTCGGGCACACCGATGTGGTACAGCCACTCCATGCAGATCTCCTTGCCGGTGCAGTCGCGCATCGGCTTCTTGATATAGTCGCCGGGCTTATCGGTGAACAGGCCGTAGACCCAGACGCAGAGCTGATCCTTGGGCTGGTCGCGGAACTGCTGCTGGCGGTTCAGCGTCCAGCTGAGCAGCCAGTTGGAATCGGTGACTGTGACGATGCCGCCGGTGACGACCTTGCCGCTGAACGGGTCGCGCTTGCAGATCTTCTTGATATAGGGCACGATGCGCTGATCCAGCGTTGTGATGGTGGCACTCATCCAGTTGGACAGCTCAGGGTCATAGCAGAACTTGTCGGGATGGCCGAAGCTCGGGTCCTGCGCGGCGATCTTGCGCCACAGGTCCCAGCCGCCGCCCTCCTTCAGCTCAGGCTTGAACTCAGCGGGGATATCTTGGCTGCCGAGGGTCGAGTTCTCGACACAGCCGCCGTTCGTGATAAAGACGAGGTCGTTCTCGGTCAGGTCGATGGACTCTTCCTGCCCGTTGTGGAGGATGTCAATGCGGGTGGCCTGCTTTTTGCCGCCGGCACAGTCGAAGGCGATGTTCGTGACCTTGGTGTCGTAGTGGAACTGGACGCCGAAGCCCTCGAGGTACTTGACCATCGGCAGGATCATCGACTCATACTGGTTGTAGCGGGTAAAGCGCAGCGCCGTAAAGTCGGGCAGACCGCCGATGTGGTGGATGTAACGCTGCAGATAGCGCTTCATCTCCAGCGCGCTGTGCCAGTTCTCAAAGGCGAACATCGTGCGCCAGTACATCCAGAAGTTGGAGTTCAGCACCTCATCGTCAAAGAAGTCGGTGATCTTCTTGTCGTACAGCTTCTCATCGGGGGACATGAACAGGTTCATGATCTCCATGGCGGCCTTGTCGGACAGACCGAACTTGCCATCGGTGTGGGCATCCTCGCCGCGGTTGCGGGTGGCGCGGCAGAGGCTGTAGTTGGGGTCGGCCTTGTTCAGCCAGTAGTACTCATCCAGAACGGTGTGGTTCTCGTCCTCGATGGAGGGGATGGAGCGGAACAGATCCCACATGCACTCAAAGTGGTTGTCCATCTCACGGCCGCCGCGCATGACATAGCCGATGTCCTGATATTTGTAGCCATCGCAGGCACCGCCGGGGATGGGGTCCTTCTCGAGAATATGGACATGCTCGCCCTTCATCTGGGCATCGCGGACCAGATAGCAGGCCGCAGACAGCGCTGCCAGACCGGAGCCGACCAGATACGCGGACTTGCCGTCCACACCGTCCGGCTTTTTGGGCGTTGCAAAGGCTTCATAGTTACCGCTGGAATAATACATAACGCTACCTCCTGTAGTCATACGGCGCGGGCCGGTTTCCGCCGGGCCGTTGTACCGTTTGTTGTTTGGTATGGCTTTAGTATACCCACGCCGCGCCCCGGTTACAATCAGCAAAAAATCCCGTTTGATAAGAATTTTATCAAACGGGACGAATTGTAAAGATTATGACCAATCTGTGACCGCCGGGGCAGGCTTACCGGTGCTTTGACCAGGCTGTGGCAAAGCCAACAAGCCCGGCGCAGAGCGCGGCGGCCAGCGCCTCCACGGGGAAGGCATCGCCGGTCTGGGGCAGGGCGGGTGCGGCGCTGCCCTTAGCCGTGCGTGCCGCCGGGGCGGCGGTGTTCTTGGCGGGCCGCGCCACGGTGGTTTTCGCCTCTTCCGCGGGCGGGTCATAGCGGTTGGTAAACTTCACGCTATCCGCCTTGGCGGTTTCGCCGCTGCGCACCGCCCACAATTCCGTATTCAGGCCTCCGTCGGGACGGCCCGTCACGCGGACGGTCACGGTGTAGCTGTGGGTGTCGTACACCGTATGCGGCCGGCCGCTGCCCGCCTGCGTGACGGTGTAGCGGTAGTCCCCCGGCGCATCAAAGGCAAAGCCGGTAAAATACGCCGTGCCGCTGCTCTGTATCGTCAGCGATGCCTGCGCCGGGGCGGGCGCAGCGTCCAGCGGCGTGATGCTCACCACGCAGGCGGCATCAGCGGCCGTGCCCTCGGTGTACACCGTCACGGGCAGCACCGCCCCCGCGCGCGCCGCAAAAACCGGCAGCGGGCAGCACAGCGCCAGCAGCAGGGCCGCTGCCGTCAGCCAGCACCGCAGGGCCGTTGTGGCATACCTCATTGCATTTCATCTCCTTTTTCAACAGGGTGCAGCCACCCGAACACCACCACCCGGCCGTTTGTCTCGGCCCCGGCGCAGGTGGACAGCGCAAGGATGCCCGCCTGTGCATCGGCGCTGCTGGGGCGCTGCTGCACGGCGTTGGCCGCCAGATAGTCCAGCAGCGGCTGCACGCCGGTCTGGTACCGCGCGGGGTCATAGACGGCGCTGTCGTAGGCATCGGTACACAGGCAGGCGAACAGCTCCACGGTGTAGGCCGCATCGGGCAGGCTTACGCTGCCGGTCGTGTGGGCGGCAAAGAAATCCGCCTGCGCAAAGGCGGCCACATCGCCGAACATTGCGCCGTTCTCCATATGGTGGCCGTACATAAGCGTGTAGGGGTCGGTCAGCCCGGCGGCGCAGCGGCTGTCGAGAAAGACCGAGCCGGACAGCGAAAACGCCCCCGTGACATCGCGGTTGATGTAATCCATATTCGTGGCCCCCTGCACAAAGGGGTAGTCGATATTCGTGCCGTCAATGGTCAGCCAGCCGCAGACATCGGGGTTGCGGGCCTGCAGCTCGGCCAGGGTGGGGTTGTCCGCCGCCAGCACGGCGGGCTTGTAGTGCAGCAGCTCCGCCCCCGCAAAGGCCCCGCGGCTGACGGCAGCGTCCTGCCAGAGGGCAAACCCGCCGAAGGTGAGCAGCACCAGCATAAGCAGCCCCGCCGCCGCGCTGACGGCCGCGCTGCCCGCGCGGGCCAGCCGGGCCGCCGCCCGCAGCATCAGCGGCCGCGGCGGCGCTTGCGGAAGAACACCGCGCCGCTGCCGGCGGCCAGCGCCAGCATGGCACCGTAGGGCGCAGCATCCAGCAGCAGGCCGGTGGGGGCCGCTGCCTCGCGGGTGTTCGTCACGGTGATGTCGGCATCCGCAGCCGTCATGGCGCGCTGCGCCAGCGTGCGGGTATCCTCCACCGTGCCGGTGGGTGTGGCCCAGTCGGTCGTGTACTTGGCGGCATCATCGCCGCCCTCCGCGATCGTGTAGAGGGCGCCCTCCGGCAGGCCGGTGACCTCGATTTTCTGATTCGCGCGGATCGTCTCGGTGATGGTTGCCTTGCCGTTCGCATCAAAGCTCAGCACCGTGCCCTCCCCGGTCAGCGCGCCCCCGGCCTCGCCGGTGCGGACCGTCACGGACGCCATGTGCTTTTCGGCATCGGGGTCCTGCAGCGTGAGGGTAAAGTCAAAGCTGTCGCCGTAGTCGGCAAAATCACCGGCCAGCCTTTTGGTCAGCGAGAGCGCGTAGGTCGTGTAGGTGTTTGCGATAAAATCCACCTTGTCCCCGCCCGCCAGCGGTGCCAGCGCGGCATAGTCGATCTTAAAGCTCGTCCCGTTGGGGTCGGCGGCGTCCGCATTGACGACACGGGCCTTCAGCAGGTAGGCGGGGGCGGCGGTCAGCCCCGCAATGCCGGGGTCACGCTCGGTCAGGCGGTAGTAGTAGACGCCGGGCTCGGTAAACTTTGTCATATCGAACTGCACGGTGACATCGCTCTCGGCGGCAAGGCTGCCGTCAGTCCCCCGGGCAAAGACCGCCGTGACGGTGGGGCTGGCCAGCTGGTCGGTGCTGCCGAGCGCTGCGCCCTCCTCCGGCTGGCCGGGCAGGTCGCCTTCCTGCGCGCCGGTCCCATCGAAGGTCATCGTGCCCAGCACGCCGCCCGCACCGGCGGCATCGGTCATATCAATGGCCTTTTTAAAGGTGACGCTGGCATCGCCGGTGGGCAGCCGGTCGGCGGCAAGCGCCGTGGTGGACAGCGCCCCCGCCAGCAGGGCCGCTGTGAGAACTGCAGAAAGCTTCTTTGCGTTCATAAGTAAGGTCTCCTCTCCAATATGTGTGGGGGTCGGGTCATATCCCGCTGCGGCGCAGCAGGGCGATGACGCGGCCGCGTATCTCGCCGGTGCGGACCGGGCCGAACCACCGGCTGTCGCGCGCACCTGCGCGGGCATCGCAAAGGATAAAATATTCGCCGTCCGCCAGCGTCAGGGGGTATGGTACGCCGTTGTCATAGCGGGGCGTCTGCTCGTAGATGTCCGGCTCCGCCACCACGCTGCCGTTGATGAGCAGCAGCGCCGTGTCGGTGACCTCCACCGTATCGCCGCCGCGGGCGGCCACCCTGCCGGTATAGCGGGTGCCGTCCTTCTCAAAGACGACCGTCTCCCCCGCCGTATAGCGCTGCGGCAGGCGGTAGTACAAAAGCAGGTCGCCGGGCTTGATATGGGGGTGCATCGTGTCGTCCGGCTGGATAGCCAGCCCGAACACCACCCCGAACAGCACCGCCAGCAGCGCCGCCAGCACACCCGCCCGCACCAGAAACTCCCGTATCTCCGCCCATGCGGCGCGGCGGTCCTCCTGTGTTTCCAGCACTCACACCCCCCTTCGGCGGCGGAGCAGCGCACAGACCAGCGCCGCCGCCACTGCCGCCAGCGCAGGCGCAGCGTCCCGGCGCAGCCCGGTGGGCGGTACGCCGTCCTTGTTGTTGCGGCAGGTCAGCGCCGTGTCGCTCTGCCCCACCGTGCCGGTCCATTGGCCCCCCTGCGTCACGGCGGTGCCGTCGGCAAAGCTTGTCTCGTAATCCGCCAGCGCCTCCTCGCTGACGGTCAGGGTCTGCCCGGGCTTGAGATGCCCGATCGTCACGCTGCCCCGGTGGGGGATCGTGAAGCCCGCCGCCGTCAGCGCCGCACCGCCCGCAGCGGTCACGGCCGCGCGGTCGGCTGTCACCGGCACGCCGTCCACAGCCGCCGTAAAGGCAAAGGCGCGGCGGGTATCGCCGTAGCCGCCCGTCACCTGCTTGGTGATCGTCAGGCTGCGCCACGGCGCGTACCGGTTTGTGATGACGGCCTGTGCCGTGGCGCCGGTCGTCACCTCCACCTTCGTCTGCGCCTCGGCGGCCGTTGTCGTGCAGTAGGCGCTGTCCAGATCGGGGTGGTCGGTCTCGGTCACGGTATACTGCCCGGCGGGCAGGCTGCCGATCGTGACGCTCTGCAGCCCGCGCAGCCCGAAGCGCAGCGCGCCGGGCGCAGCAAGGGTGCGCGTCTCGGCCGTGCCGTCCGCATAGGTCAGCGTATAGCTGCCGGCGGGCAGCTCGATCGAAAAGGTGTTTGTAACGGCGGCGGCCTCGGTGCGGTAGGCGTCCTGCTCCACGGCCTTTGTCAGCTGCAGGCTGCCGCTGCCCATGACCGGTGGCTCCGGCTCGGTGCTGAACCAGACCTTGTCGAGCAGATTTCCCTCCCGCCGGTCCCCGCTTGCGCAGGACAGTGCGAGAAAGAAGAACCGGCTCAGATACTGCCCCGCCGCCACCGTGTAGTCGCCCCGGTGGGTCACCCAGGCGGTGTTGCCGTCCGTCATCTCCCCACCGACCATAAAGCTGCGGATCGTGACCGGCTGGCCGTTGTAGTCCACCGTCCGGTCCAGTGCGCTGCGCACGCTGCCGCCGGTCATATCGGCCGAGGCCTGCGTCAGGATCTCGGTGATCTGCTGCGCCACCGCGACCGGCGCGATGAGCAGCGCCATTGAGTCACTGCCCGCGCGGCCCCGGTGCGCCAGCGACCAGTGCAGCGTGGTGCCGGGCACGGTCAGCACATCCTGATACAGTGCGCCGTAGGCCTGGCAGTTCAGCTCGGCAAACTGGCTGCCGTCATAGGCACCGGGGGTGTGGTAGCAGACGGACGGGTCGTTGGGGTCAGTGCGCAGCTCCCCGTCGATCAGATCGGTGTAGCTGCGGCCTGTGCCGTCCACAAGCTCTATGTAATGGCCGTTGACAAGGCTGCTCCAGTGGGGGGCCGCGCCGGTCGTTCGCCATACAATGGCAGGGTTGGTGTCGGCGTCCGCCGTCTGGATAAAGTGCGACCGTTTGGCCGTAAAGGGGTAGTACAGCGTGCTGCTGCCGGCCACGGCGGGGGCCTCAAAGCTGCCGTTCTGCAGCTGGATGTAGTAGGCCACCCGGGTCTGGGCGGCCGCGGCGGTGCCGTCTGCGCCGGTGACCTCCACTTTATAATAAAGCCTGTCCGCATCGCCGATGCCCGCCACGCAGGAATCGAGCGCCGCGTTGAGCCGCTGCTCGCTGCCCGCCTCGATGTTCCGGCCTGAGCCGGAGCAGATCTGCGGGGTCACGGCCTGCCAGTCAGCCCCATCCCTGCTGCGATACCATGTGTAGACGGCCCCCGGCAGCTTTTCGTCACTGCCGTTGACCTGCGCGGTCAGGCAGCCATCGGCGGCAATGCTGTCGATGAGCACCACCCCGGTCACGGCGGCCGGCTGGGCGGTCATCTCCGGCAGGGCACGCAGCACCGGGGCGCGGGCGGTCTCGGGTGTGGCCGTCTGCTGCGGTGCAGGGGCCGGGGCTTCGGTCGGTACCGCCGTGGGCACTGGGGTCTCGGTCGGCGCGGGGGGCGGTGCCTCGCTTGGCGCGGGGGTCGGCTCCTGTGCCGGGGTCTCTGTCGGCACGGGGGGTTCGGTCGGCTCCGGGGGCGGCTCCGGGGTTGGCTCGGGTGTTGGCTCCGGGGTTAGCTCCGGGGTTGGCTCGGGTGTTGGCTCCGGCGTTGGCTCCGGGGTTGGCTCCGGGGCGGGGGCCTCGGTCGGCGCCGGGTCAGGCGGGGCCTCGGCGGCCACCGCTGCGGGCAGGGGCGGCTCCTCCTCCGCAAAGACTGCGCTGGCCATACCCGCCGCCATACAGCAGGCCAAAAGCACAGCCAACAGACGCTTTTTCATAGGCGTATTCCTCCTTTGCACAAATTCCTGCGCGGGCGGCTTGTCCATTGCAGGGATCGTCTTGGAGTATACAGGCCCGCCCGCGCAGAAGGCGTCGATAGCGGGAATCCGCTAAAACCTTACGCGCCGCGCCTTATTTCCACGCGGCGCGCAGGGCGGCGGCCTCGCTCTCGGCCAGTGCGGGGTAGTCGGGGTTGTCAAACAAGCTGGCGTAACGGTACAGCCCCACGCCCGTGATGCCGCTGTGCGCCAGCAGTGCCAGCTGGTCGGCCAGCGCATGGCCGCTGACCCACTCGCTGCCGCTGTCGGAGCCGTCCCCCGCGCCGATGCGGTAGGCCCCCAGCCCCGCATACAGCTGCACCCCCGCTGCCCGGGGCAGCGCCGCCCATGCGGCCGCCAGCCGGGGCAGACTGTGCGCGGTATCGCCGTCCTTCTCATACGCCTGCCCCCAATAGAGCTGGGGCATCAGGTAGTCCACTGTCCCCTGCCGCAGCCAGCGGGCGGCGTCACTGTACTGCAGGGTGTAGTTCTGCTCGGGGTCGCCCGCCGGGGCCGCGCCGAACCGCACGCCGTACCGCTGCGCCGCCGCGTGGCACAGCTCCATCAGTGCGTTGACATTCTCCCGCCGCCAGTCGTCCAAACGCAGCGCCGTGCCGCTTGCCGCATAGTCGGCAGCGTCAAAATCAGGGTCCTGCACAGGGTAGAAATAATCGTCAAAATGGATGCCGTCCAGCGGGTAGCTGCGGCACAGCTCCTCCACCCCATCGGCAATATACTGCCGCACGGCCGCGCTGGACGGGTCAAGCACCGCGCCGCTGTCGGTATAGCGCACCCACTCGGGGTGAAGGCGCGCAGGGCTTTCGGCACAGAGCGCCGGGACCTGCCCTGCCTGCAGGCGGTAGGGGTTGATCCACGCCTCAAGCTGCAGCCCCCGCGCATGGGCCGCCGCAATCATAACGGCAAGCGGGTCAAACCCGGGGTCCTGCCCCTGCGTGCCGGTACAGATATGGCTGAACGGAAAATACGCGCTGGGGTAGAGCGCATCCCCGAAGGGGCGCACCTGCGCAAGGACAACGGTCGCGCCCAGCCCGGCGATGTCGTCCAGCATCGCCTCCACATCCGCCGCAAAGGCTGCCTGCGTGGAGAAATCGACCTGCTGCCATTCCAGATAGCTGACCCAGACCGCACGGTAGGGCGCGGCAGCCGCAGGCTGTGCCGTGGCCGCGGGCGTTGGGGCCGCAGGCTCGTCCGCCCCGGCCGCCCTGCGCGGCAGTACGGCGAGCGGTGCCAGAAAAAACACCGCCGCCAGCAGCAGGATATACCGGATATATCGCATCGTACCACCCCCTGTCCCACAAATATATGAGCTGCCGCCTGCAGGGATTCCGTTTTACCGTTTTTTTACCCGCGCAAAATTTGACAGGAATTGGCAGGAAATGATATATTAGATATATATGCAACATTTTTTAGGGCACAAAGGCGGCGAGGCTATGACCAGAGACGAGGTCGAAAAGGAAATAATGCAATACCGCACGATTTTTCCGATCGTGCGGCTGCTGGACGCGGGGCAGGTGTGCGGCAATGTCCCGGTGGATGGGCATTGCCCCTGCCATGAATTCTGGCACAGGGACGCCCCCTGCCAGAACTGCATCTCCCGCCAGGTGATGGAGGATCATACCCAGCGCACCAAGCTGGAATATATGGGCCGCGATCTGTATCAGGTCACAGCGGTCTACCGCGAGGTGGACGGCGCACCCTGCGTGCTGGAGCTGATCCAGCCGCTGGACTGCGACAATCTCATCGACCCCGAAAACAGCGACCGGCTGATGAGCAGCGTGTCCGGCTACCACATCAAGCTCTACCACGATGCCCTGACCAGCTGCTATAACCGCCGCTATTATGAGGATGTCATCAAAAGCCGGAGCGAGCCGGCCGGCGTGGCCGTGCTGGACCTTGACGATTTCAAGCTGTACAACGACACCTACGGCCATCAGGCCGGCGATGCAGCCCTGCGCACCACCGTGGAGGTCGTGCGCGGCTGCATCCGCAAAAGCGACCATCTGATCCGCTACGGCGGCGATGAGTTTTTGCTCGTGCTGCCCGGCATTGCACAGGCAGCGTTTGTTGCCAAGCTGGAGCGCATCCGCCAGCAGCTGCACACCGCCGTTGTACCCGGCTACACCCGGCTGCAGATCTCGACCAGCATCGGCGGCGTGATGAGCCGCCCGGGCGAGAGCTGCGAGCAGGCGGTCTCCCGCGCGGACCGGCTGATGTATCAGGCCAAGAACCACAAAAACACCGTTGTGACCGAGGACACCGCCGGCACCGCCGCCCCCTCGGCCGCCGGGCGGGACCGGCAGGCCCGCCAGAATATCCTGATCGTAGACGATTCCGAGATGAACCGCGCGATTCTGGCCGAGATCCTCGGCAGTGATTACAATATACTGGAGGCCTCCAACGGGCAGGAATGTCTGACGATGCTGGACCAGTACGACACCGCCATTGCGCTGATCCTGCTGGACATCGTCATGCCGGTGATGGACGGCTTTGAGGTCCTGAACACGATGAACCGCAACCACCGGATCGAGGACATCCCGGTCATCATGATCTCAAGCGAGGACGCCGACACCGTTGTGCGCCGCGCCTACGAACTGGGCGTCTCCGACTATGTGAGCCGCCCCTTTGACGCGGGGGTCGTCTACCGGCGCGTCTTTAACACGATCAAGCTCTACGCCAAGCAGCGGCGGCTCATCTCGCTGGTGACGAGCCAGATCCGTGAAAAAGAGAAGAACACCCAGATGCTGATCTCGATCCTGAGCGAGGCGGTCGAGTTCCGCAACGGCGAGAGCGGCGCCCATGTGCTGCACATCGGCACGCTGACCCGGCACCTGCTGGAGCAGCTGACCCAAAAGACCGACCAGTACGCCCTGACGCCCGAACAGCAGGAGCTGATCGTCATGGCGTCGTCGCTGCACGACATCGGCAAGATCGCAATCGACGATGCGATCCTGAACAAGCCCGGGCGGCTGACCCGCGAGGAGTTCGACATCATGAAGCGGCACACCACGATCGGCGCGGCGATGCTGGACCAGCTGCACCGCTACCGCAACGAGCCGCTGGTGCGCACCGCCTATGAGATCTGCCGCTGGCACCATGAGCGGTGGGACGGCCGCGGCTACCCCGATGGGCTGAGCGGTGACCAGATCCCGATCTCGGCGCAGGTGGTGGCGATGGCCGATGTCTACGATGCCCTTGTGAGCAAGCGCGTCTACAAGGACGCCTACGCACCCGATGTGGCGGTGCAGATGATCCTGCACGGCGACTGCGGGGCCTTCAATCCCCTGCTGCTGGACTGCCTGACCGACCTGCAGGACACCTTCAAAGCCGAGCTTGCCGCCCCCGAGGCGTGATACCGTCCGCTTGCGGGCGATTTTTCTGTTACTTTGCAACCAGTTTTCAAAAATTCCGTTGTGAAACTACCATTTTGCTGCCTGTGCACGGGCTTGGATTGGAAATTTTGCCGAAAATCGCCGTTTTCTGCCGCAGGGTGCCGCTTTCGGTTGAATAGCGGCGCTTGATGTGGTAAAATTGTACATGATTTATACGCAGGAACGGACAGCCGCAGACCGGCTGCCCTGCTTATATGATTTTGTACAGAAAGAATGAGAGGAATTTGGAGTTGCACGTCATTACAAAACGCGAAAAGATGCAGTACGCCTATGTGTTCCTGACGGATCTGCTGGCCCTGTCGGTCAGTATTCTGCTGTCGTGGCTGATCACTGACGGACTGTTCAATGTGCTGGTGCCCTACACCGCACGGGACTGGATGCAGACGCTCTGCGCGCTGGTACTGGCCTTTGTCGCGACCTTTTTCTGCTTTGACCAGTCCGAGAACATCGTCACCCGCCGCCCCGGCGCCGAGATAAAGCTCTCGCTCAAATTCAACCTGATGCTCTGCGTCATCTACTCGGCCCTGATGCTGCTGACCAAGGCAACGATGCTCGACTCCCGCTATTTTGCGGTGACGGTGCCGCTCATCAACGCTTTGCTGCTGCCGCTCGCGCACGGTGCGCTCAAGCGGCTGCTGCTCCATTTCCAGCGCAGCTGGGGCATGGAGAGTCTGGTCGGCATCGTGACGACCACCGACCGCGCCGACCGCCTCATCAATGAGATCGGCAAGGACTGGTCCCGCCGCATTGTCGGCGTGGCGTTGTTGGAGGCCACGCATGAGATCGTCGGCACCGAGATCGACGGTATTGCAGTGGAGGCGAACTTCACCGATTTTATGGACTGGATCCGGCGCGAGGCACTGGACGAGGTCTATGTGGACGTGCCGATGGACAGCGGCGAGAGCTTCATCCCCTATCTGGAGGAGATGGAGAGCATGGGCCTGACCGTACATTTCTGCCTGCCGCTGCTTGACCGGATCGAGGAGGCCTGCTGCGATGAAACAAGCGCCGCACGGCTGAGCCGCACGCTGGGCCGCTGCGCGGGGGGCAGCATCGTGACGATGGGCACCGTGGAGCTGAAGCTGCGCGACCAGATCGCCAAGCGGTGCATGGACATCGTGGGCGGTCTGGTGGGCTGCATTCTCAGCATCCCGATCATTGCGATCGTGGCGATCCCCCTCAAGATCGAAAGCCCCGGGCCGCTCTTCTTCAAGCAGAAGCGCGTAGGCCGCAACGGACGGTACTTTTACATCCACAAGCTGCGCAGCATGTACATGGACGCCGAGGAGCGCAAAAAGGAGCTGATGGCCCAGAACGAGATGAACGGCCTGATGTTCAAGATGGAGGACGACCCCCGCGTGACCAAGGTGGGCAAGTTCATCCGCAAGACGAGCATTGACGAGCTGCCGCAGTTTTTTGATGTGCTGCGCGGCGATATGAGCCTTGTGGGCACCCGCCCGCCGACAGTGGACGAGTACAAGCAGTACGAGAGCCACCACAAGCGCCGCCTGTCGATGAAGCCGGGCATCACCGGCCTGTGGCAGGTCAGCGGCCGCAGCAACATCGAGGACTTTGAGGAGGTCGTCAAGCTGGATGTGACCTACATCGACAACTGGTCGCTCTGGAATGACATCAAGATTTTGTTCAAGACCGTGTATGTAGTCTTCGCCGGACGCGGGGCGAAGTAAAAGCACATTCCCGGGCGGCTCACCGTGAGCTGCCCGGGATTTTTTTATGGGGAAGTCTTTGGCAGTCTGCGCCTTCCCCCTTTGGGGGAAGGTGTCTGCGGCCCCGACCGCAGACGGATGAGGGGGAAGTTCACGGCCGCAGTCCGTTTGCGCGCAGCCTCGGCAGAGCTTGCCCTCATCAGTCACCTTCGGTGACAGCTTCCCCCGCGGGGGAAGCCTTTTCCCTCCACGCCAAAACGGGGTCTGCTTTGCGGCAGGCCCCGTTTTGGTTGGTATAGGAAAATAGAGAATGGCTTTTGGCTGCCCGCGTCAGACGATCTTGCGGGCTTTGTGGACGCCGGTCTTTAAGAACTCGACCCACTCGGCAATGTTCACGGCGTGGTCGCCGAGGCGCTCCAGATACTTGTCGATCATAAACAGGTCGAGCGCCGTCTCGGCATCATCGGGGTGTGCCGCAATGTAGGCGGCAATCTCCTTGCTGATGCGGCCGAACATGGCATCGCACTCATCATCGCGGGCAATGACCTGCGCGGCGGTGGACAGATCGACCTGCACATAGGCCGCGATGGCGTCCTTGACCATGTGCAGCGCAATATCGCCCATAGCGTAAAGGTCGTCCAGCACGCCGACGGTGCGCGCGCCCTCCGGGTGGAGGTGCAGCGTGATCTCGGCAATGTCGCTGGCCTGATCGGCGATGCGCTCAATGTCGGTGACCATCTTGAGCGCCGTGGACACCTTGCGCAGATCGCCCGCGACCGGCTGCTGGCGCAGGAACAGCGTTAAGCAGCGGTGCTCGATCTCATGCTCGGCGGAGTCGATCTCGCTGTCCCGCGCAATGACGCTGCGCGCCAGCTCAACATCGCCGGTGCGCAGGGCGGTCATTGCGCTCTCGATCGCGCCGCCCGCCGCATGGCCCATCCGGGCCAGCATCGTGTCCAGCTGCAGCAGCTCGGCATCGTACATCTTCCGTACACTTGTACCCATGTTGCAATCCTCCTTAACCGAAGCGGCCCGAGATATAATCCTCGGTGCGCTTATCCACAGGCGTAGCAAAGACGCGCTCGGTGGGGCCCATCTCGACCAGTTCGCCCAGCAGGAAGAACGCCGTTTTATCGCTGATACGCGCGGCCTGCTGCATGTTGTGGGTGACCATGACGATCGTGTAGTTTTCCTTCAGCTCGGTCGCCAGCTCCTCGACCTTGGAGGTCGAGATGGGGTCCAGCGCGCTGGTCGGCTCGTCCATGAGCAGGACCTCCGGCTCGACAGCCAGCGCGCGCGCAATGCAAAGGCGCTGCTGCTGGCCGCCCGACATGCCGAGGGCGCTCTTGTTCAGGCGGTCCTTGACCTCGTCCCAGATGGCCGCGCCGCGCAGGGATTTTTCAACGATCTCGTCCAGCTGGGCCTTATTATGGATGCCGTGGGTGCGCGGGCCGTAGGCAATGTTGTCGTAGATCGACATCGGGAAGGGGTTCGGCTTCTGGAACACCATACCGACCCGCTTGCGCAGGACATTGACATCCATCTTGTCCTTGTAGATGTCCACGCCGTCCAGTTTGATGTCCCCGGAGATGCGGCAGCCCTCCACAAGGTCGTTCATCCGGTTCAGGCTCTTCAAAAAGGTCGATTTGCCGCAGCCGGACGGGCCGATAAAGGCAGTGATCTCCTTTTCCGGGATGTCAATGTTGATATTTTTCAGTGCATGGAAGCTGCCATAGTACAGGTCCATGCCGCGGACTTCAAATTTGTTCATGAAATGACCTCTTTGCTATATCTTCGTTTTGCGCGGGTTTTAGCGGCACGGTTCAGCGGAGGGGTCAAGACCCCTCCCTACAATTTGCCGGTCATGGGTGCCCTGTAGGGAGCGGTCTTGACCGCTCCGGGCGGTGTCCCCATCGGCACCCGCTCCGTTCTCGCTGCCCCGTAGGAGCCGCAATTTTACTGCTTCGTCAGCTTGCCGGCCACAAAGCCGGACAGGCAGTTGATGACCAGCACCAGCGCCAGCAGGACCACGGCGGTGCCGTAGGTCTGGCCGATGTAAAGCCCCTCGTTGGAGAGCAGGTACATGTGTACGGCCAGCGTGCGGGTCGAGCTGAATACGCTGGTGGGGATCTTTGCGACCGAGCTGGCGGTGTAGATCAGCGCGGCGGTCTCGCCCACGATGCGGCCCGTGGCAAGGATGACGCCGGACAGAATGCCCGGCATGGCGCTGGGCAGCACGATGGTGAACACCGTGCGCAGCTTGCCCGCGCCGAGGCCGAAGCTGCCCTCGCGGTAGGAGTCGGGCACGGCGATGAGCGCCTCCTCGGTCGTGCGCATGATGACCGGCAATACCATAATTGCCAGCGTGAACGCACCCGCGATCATGCTGTAGCCCCAGTGCAGCTGGGTGACGAAGAACAGCATACCGAACAGGCCGTAGACGATGGAGGGGATGCCCTGCAGCGTCTCGGTCGTGACGCGCACGACCTTGACGAGCTTGCTGCCGCGGCAGGCGTACTCAACCAGCCAGATGGCCGCGAAGATGCCCAAGGGCGTGGCAATCGCCAGCGCGAAGGCTGTCATCAGCACCGTGTTGATGAGCGCGGGCATCAGCGAGACGTTTTCGGAGTTATACTCCCACGCGAAAAGGGCGGGCTTCAAATTGGGAATGCCCATGACGAGGATGTAGCCGATCAGAAACACCAGCACCCCGGCGGTCAGCAGCGCGGCAATGCGCACGAGCCACCGCAGCGCGGCGGCCTGCACGCGGGCGGCGCGGCGATTTTCCACACCGCTGGGCATGAACTCGTGCGGTTTTGCATAGGCCATATCGGCAGCCGTTTGCGTTGCGGCGATCTCAGGCATGTTCGCTGCCCCCTTTCACAAGGCTGAAGCAGAGGTTGATGAGCAGGATAAAGACGAAGAGCACGACGCCGGTGGCGATCAGCGCCTCGCGGTGCAGGTCGGCGGCGTAGCCCATCTCGATGACGATGTTGGAGGTCATCGTGCGCAGGCCTTGGAACAGGCCCTTGGGCATCCATGTCTGGTTGCCTGCGACCATAACGACCGCCATCGTCTCACCGATGGCGCGGCCGATGCCGAGGATGACCGCCGACAGCACGCCGGACTTGGCGGCGGGCAGCACCGCGCAGAAAACGCTGCGCTCATGGGTGGCGCCCAAGGCAAGGCTGCCCTCATAGTAGCTGTTGGGAACGGCATCAAGGCTCGTCTTGCTGACCGTGATGATGGTGGGCAGGATCATGATGCCCAGCAGCACGGCGGCGGTGAAAAGGCTCATACCCTTGCCGCTTTTGACGTGGAGCACCGTCTTGAAGAAGGGGGTCTTGACCATAGCCTGCACAGCCGGCACCAACACGATCATGCCGAAGAAGCCGTAGACGACCGACGGGATACCCGCCAGCAGCTGCACTGCCGGCAGCATGACCCGGTTGATGGCCGGGCTGGCAAAGCGGGACATATAAATGGCGGTCAGCAGGCCGATGGGCACGCCGATGAGGATGGCGCCCGCCGTGACATAGATGCTGCCCAGAATCATCGGCAGGATGCCGAAGATGTCGTTGCCGGGCTTCCATGCGGTGCCGAGCAGGAACTGCATCGGCCCGATCTTGAACAGGGTAGGCACACCGTTTGCAAACAGGAAGATGCAGATCAGCGCGACCGCCAGAATGGATACACAGGCGCAGAGGGTAAACACCACCTGCATGACGCCTTCTTTTAGCTTGGAGGTCATTTTCCTATACTCCTTATGCTCGTAGGTTGGTTATGATACCCAAAAAGCCTTCCCCCTGAGGGGGGGAAGGTGGCGCCGCAGCGCCGGATGAGGGGCGGCCTTGCCTTACCAACCCGTGAACGGGTTATCTTGGGAAACCCGCCCCTCATCAGTCCGCTTCGCGGACAGCTTCCCCCTAGGGGGAAGCCTTTTTCTTTTTACTGCACATCGGCCCAGGTGGTCAGCTCGCCGGTGTAGATGCCCTTGATCTGGTCAACGGTCAGATCCTCGGTGGTGTTGGCGGGGTTGACAACGACTGCGATGCCGTCCAGTGCCAGAACGGTAGCCTTGGCACCGCCCTCGACCTCGGAGTCCTTCAGCTCACGGCTGGCCATGCCGATGGTGTAGGTGCCGTCCAGCGCGCCGGAAACACCGGTGGTGGAGTCGGTGGTGAGCAGCTCAAGCTCAGCGTTGGGGTTGACAGTCTTGTAGGCTTCGATCAGCTTCTCCATCAGCGGAGAGACGGAGGAAGAACCGCCGACGGTGATCTTGCCGGCAGGCTGGGCGGAGGTGAAGTCCGCGCCGTCCTCGCCGATGTAGCCCTTATCGGTGGCAAGCGCCTGACCGTCCTTGCTCAGGCAGTAGGCGATGAAGTCCACGGCCACAGGGTCGGTGGCATCGCCGTTGGTGACGATGTTGAACGGACGGGCCAGCACATAGCTGCCGTCCTTGACGGTCTCGGCGGAGGCGGCCACACCGCCGACCGTGACGGCCTTGACGGTGTCGTTCAGAGAGCCGAGGCTGATGTAGCCGATGGCGGTCTCATCGTTGGCAACAGCGGTCATGACGCCGTTGGTGCTGGACTGGATGGCGGCGGCCTCGGTGGTGTTATCGACCTTCTTGCCGTCAGCGTTCTTCTCCTCAACGCCGGTCAGCTCAATGAAGGCGCCGCGGGTGCCGGAGCCGTCCTCACGGGAGATGACTGTGATGTCCTGATCGGTGTCAAAGTCACCGGCGGGGGCAGCCTCCGCCGGGGCGGCCTCGCTGGAGGCGGTGCTCTCAACAGGGGCAGCCGAGGAAGCGGCGGCGGAATCAGAGGAACCGCAGGCGGCAAGGCTCAGGGCCAGGGCGGCGGCGGTAACGGCAGCAATAGCAGATTTGCGTTTCATGTGTGTGTACTCTCCCTTTTCACCAAATTTATGTGGTATAGTTTGTGTATTTCGCAGTGCTTCACCGGAAGCAAGGCCATTGTACCGCATTTCCGTGCAGGTATCGACCATGGTGCGGTACAATCGCGGTAAAGCTTTTGCAAAGATGTACCCGGTTTTGTGTGAGAACGGTAAAGTTTGTAAAGAATATGCAAAACAGCGGGGGTGCGGGATGGGATACGGCGGCGGGTTTGCGGCAAGGATTGTAGGGGGCGGCGTCCCCGACGCCCCGCAGTGGGGGCAGGATTTTCCCCTGCGCACGGATTTTAAGTGGGGTTGTAGGGCGGCCAGCCCTCTGGCCGCCGTGGCCGTTTACGGCGGCGGGAAGGTGCCCGGGAGGGATGAATCCCTCCCCTACGGATTGACCGTGAAAGGGATTTGGCGGTAGGTAGCGGAGGGGTCAAGACCCCTCCCTACGATGTAACATACAAGGGGGCACAAAGCGAAACCGGAAGCTGACGCAAGGTTGCGGGCCGGGCATGCCCGGCCCCTACAACTGCGGCGAACAAAAAAATCCCGGTGCACACTTGCCTCTCTCCTGCGGCTTTACACAAATTTTACATAACATTTACTTTGCCGTGGTGGTGTGCTTTGTGCGCATACATTATAATAGAAAGCGGTATAGTGAAAACAAAACAGAGAATGGATGTGTAACACCGGATGACCATATTTAATGTGTTCACCCTGATGGGCGGCATTGCCATGTTCCTGTATGGCATGGACCTGATGGGTAAAGCGCTGGAGCAGACAGCCGGCAGTAAGCTGCAGGGCATTCTGTCCACCATGACCAGCAGCCCCATCCGCGGCCTGCTGCTCGGCATGGCCGTCACCGCCGTCATTCAGTCCAGCGGTGCCACCACCGTTATGGCGGTCGGCTTCGTCAACTCGGGTCTGATGGAGCTGCATCAGGCCATCAGCGTCATTATGGGCGCGAATGTCGGCACCACCGTCACCGGCTGGCTGCTGTCGCTGTCCGGCCTCGAGGGTGACAGCTTCATCACCCAGATGATGAACCCCAATGCCTGGAGCCCAATCCTCGGCTTTATCGGCATCTGGATGTATATGATCGGCAAGGACCGCAAGCGCGGCGTCGGTAAAATTATGCTGGGCTTCGCCATTTTGATGGCCGGCATGAACACGATGTCCCATGCCATGTCCCCGCTGGCCGATGAGCCGTGGTTCATGGATCTGTTCCTCAGCTTCAAAAATCCCATCCTCGGCGTTATCGCGGGCGCGGTGCTGACGGCTGTTTTGCAGTCCTCGTCCGCATCGGTCGGTATCCTGCAGGCCCTGACCAGCACCGGCGCGGTCACCTACTCCGCTGCCGTGCCCATCATCATGGGCCAGAACATCGGCACCACCGTCACGGCGCTGATCTCCTCCGCCGGTGCCAACAAGAACGCCAAGCGCACCGCCTTTGTCCATCTGTATTTCAACCTGATCGGCACCATCATCTTCCTGTGCGGGTTCTACGGCCTGAACGCGCTGATCGGGTTCAGCTTCTTTGCCGACACGGCCAACACCTTCGGCATTGCCATCGTCCACACGGTCTTTAATGTCGTGACGACCGCGATCCTGCTGCCGTTCAACCGTGTGCTGGAGAAGCTTGCCATCCTGACCGTGCCCGATTCCCCCGCCGACCAAAAGCAGGAGAACACCCTGCTGGACGACCGTCTGCTCACCACCCCGTCCGTGGCCGTTGGCCGCGCCATGCTGACCGGCAGCGATATGGCGGAAATCTGCCGCACCGCGCTTTTGCAGGCCATGTCCACCACCCGCGTCTGGAACGATGCCATTGCGGATGAAGTCCTGCGCAAAGAGGACGCCGTTGACCATTATGAGGACGTGCTGGGCACCTACCTTGTCAAGCTGAGCGCCAAGCATCTCTCGGTGGACGACAACCGCACCGTCAACACGCTGCTGCACACGATCGGCGACTTTGAGCGCGTCTCCGACCATGCCGTCAACCTGATCAAGACGGCCGAGGAGATCCGCGACAAGTCGATCAAATTCAGTGACGAGGCCCTTGGCGACCTGAGCGTGCTCGAGGCCGCCGTGCAGGACATCGTGAACCGCACGGTCGATGCCTTCCAGAAGGGCGACACCTACGCCGCCAAAAAGATCGAGCCGCTGGAGCAGGTCGTGGACGGTCTTGTGCGCGAGGTCAAGAGCCGCCATATCGCCCGCCTGCAGGCCGGTGCCTGCACGATTGAGTACGGCTTTGTGCTGGACGATCTGCTGACCAACTATGAGCGCATCGCCGACCACTGCTCGAACATTGCCGTTGCGATGATCGAGGTCGCCGCCGATAAGTTTGACACCCACGAATACCTCAACACCGTCAAGCACGGTGATGATGTCAAATTTGAGCGCCGGTACGAGAAATACCGCGGCCGCTACACCTTCCCGCCGGAGGCATATTCCGAGCCTGCTGAAAATCCGGCCGAAAACTAAAAATTACGTGCCTTCCCCTATGGGGGAAGGTGGCCGAGGCTCCGACCGAGGCCGGATGAGGGGCAGCCTTGCCCCGCCATCCCGTTACCGGGCTGTATTGGGAACCCCGCCCCTCATCAGTCCGCTTCGCGGACAGCTTCAGTCTCCGCGCTAAGAGCCGCCTGCGGCGGTTGCGCTCCGACACGCGCCTGCGGGCGCAGCCCCGAGGGGGAAGCCTTTTTGTAGGGGCGGGGCATGCCCCGCCCGCAACAGAAAAGCAGCCGCCCGTTATCGGACGGCCACGCAAAGCCGCGGGCCGGGCATGCCCGGCCCCTATGTTTATAGTAAGGGGTATTTACTATGATCTACATCGTCGAGGACGATTCCAGCATCCGTGAGCTGGAGCAATACGCGCTGCAGTCCAACGGCTATGACGCCCGCGGCTGCGAGGACGCCGCCAGCTTCTGGGCTGCCGTGCGCGAGGCCCGGCCCGAGCTGGTTATTCTGGATGTGATGCTGCCCGATGAGGACGGCTACCAGATCCTGAACAAGCTGCGCGCCGACCCCGCCTGCGCACACCTGCCGGTCATTATGGTCACGGCCAAGACCAGCGAAATTGATGTCGTCAAGGGGCTCGACCACGGCGCGGACGACTACCTCTGCAAGCCGTTCGGCATCATGGAGTTTATCTCCCGCGTGCGAGCCGTGCTGCGCCGCGCGGCGGTTGCCGCCCCCGCGCCGGCTGCATCCACCCTGCATTTCGGTGAGATCGTGCTGGACGATGTGGCCCGCACGGTCCGTGTGGGCGGCACACCCGTTGAGCTGACTTACAAGGAATACTCGCTGCTGCATCTGTTTTTGGAGCATCCCGAGGAGGTACTGGCCCGCGAGCGGATCATGAAGGATGTCTGGGACACCGATGATCTGCTGGAGTCCCGCACGATTGACATGCATGTGCGCACCCTGCGCCAGAAGCTGGGCGCAGCGGGTGAGGCCATCCGCACCGTGCGCAAGGTGGGCTACAAGCTCAGCACGGAGGGCAGCGATGACTGACGAAAACACCCAAAAGCAGCCGTTGAGCATGACCCGCCGCTACCGCCGCGGCCTGATCCTGACCGGCGTGCTCTGCGTGCTGGCGATGCTGGCCGCCGCCACGGTGCTGTTCCAGCGCAGCTATGTGGAGCGGGTGGACAGCTACCTTGCCCAGATCTGCGACGGATACGCCGCCGCCTACAAGGCGCAGGGCACCCACGATGCCGCGTCCTTTGTGACCATGCTGCCGGAGGAGAGCGCCCGCACCCTGCGCTTTACGCTGATTGATGCAGACGGCACCGTGCTTTTTGACAGCAAAGCCTCGGCGCTTGTCTACGATGGCACCCATACGCTCTGTGCCGTCATGGACTCCAGCCTGCCCAACCACGCCGACCGGCCGGAGTTCCGGCAGGCGATGGAGAAGGGCAGCGCCAGCGTGACCCGCGAAAGCGAGACGATGCAGACCGAGACCCACTACTACGCGCTGCGCATCGACACACCGGACGGGACGCAGGTGCTGCGCGTGGGCGAGGACATTGCGAACATCTGGGGCCTGAGCGCCGACACGCTGCCGCTGCTTTCCGCGGCGGTCGTGCTGATCCTGCTGGCGGCCACGCTGTTCAGCTGGTGGCTGACCCGCCGCATGGTGCAGCCCATCAACCATCTGGCCGAGCATCTCGACACGATCGAGGCCGATGTGCCGTATGAAGAATTGATCCCGCTGGCGCGGACGATCCAGACCGACCGCAAGCTGCGCGAGGACAACGAAACGATGCGCCGTGAGTTCACCGCCAATGTCAGCCACGAGCTGAAAACCCCGCTGACGAGCATCTCCGGCTATGCGGAGCTGATCGAGACCGGCATGGCCAAAGCCGAGGACATCCCGACTTTTGCCGCCCGCATCCACAAGGAGGCGCAGCGGATGATCGCGCTTGTCAGCGACATTCTGCAGCTGAGCGAGCTGGACAGCAATCAGGCCAGCCGCACCCGCGAGGCAGCGGCCGAGGCTGTGCCGGTGGATCTGGCCGCGCTGGTCAAGGAGACCGCCCAGAACATGACGGTCAACGCCCGCCGCGCCTATGTGACGCTGCAGTATGACGCCCGGCCCGCCACGGTGCAGGGCAGCCGCGACCAGCTGAGCGAGCTGACCCAGAACCTGTGCGACAACGCCATACGCTACAACCGCCCGGGCGGCCATGTAGAGCTGCGCTGCGGCGTGGGCAGCGACGGTTGCCCCTACTTTGAGGTCGAGGATAACGGCATCGGCATCCCGCAGGACAGCCAGACCCGCGTGTTTGAGCGGTTCTACCGCGTGGACAAGAGCCGCTCCAAGGCAACCGGCGGCACCGGTCTGGGCCTTGCGATCGTCAAGCACATTGCCCTTTTGCACGATGCGCGCATCGACCTGCAGAGTCAGGTCGGCACCGGGACGACCATACGGGTGACCTTCCCGAAAAATCCATAGAGTTGTAGGGGCCGGACATGTCCGGCCCGCAACAGAAAGGTAAAATCGCGCCTGCGGGAAAGCCGCGGGCCGGGCATGCCCGGCCCCTACCGCGCAACCGCCACAAAAAATCCGCTGCTCCCCCGGCATGGGGAAGCAGCGGATTTTCTATTGTGTATTTTACGCCAGCACGAAGCTCTGCAGCGCCCAGATGCCCAGCACAAGGATGCCGAGCGCGATGCGGTACCAGCCGAACACCGTGAAGGTGTGCTTTTTGACATAATCCATCAGGAAGCGGATCGCAAGGATCGAGACGACAAACGCCACAATGCAGCCCACCAGCAGCGTGCCGACCTCACCGAGCGTAAAGACGCCGCCCTTGGCAAGGAACTTGACCAGCTTGAGGCCGGAGGCACCCGCCATGACCGGGATGGCCAAAAAGAAGGTGAACTGGGACGCGCAGGCGCGGCTCATGCCGCAGAGCAGGCCGCCGATGATGGTCGCGCCGCTGCGGGAGGTGCCGGGGATCAGCGCCAGCACCTGCCATGCGCCCACAATGATTGCCTGCTTGTAGGTAATGCGGCTCAGCTTGGTGGTGGTGGGCACGCGGGGGCGGCGCTCGATCAGGATGAACGCAATGCCGTAGACGATCAGCATGATCGCAACGACCACGCTGTTGTAGAGGTGTGCGTCCATCCAGTCATCCAGCAGCAGGCCCAGCACGGCGGCGGGCAGACAGGCCACGATGATCTTGCCCCACAGCCGCATGACCGGCCAGCGGATGTGCTTGGCCAGACCGGAGTCGCGGCCGTTATCGCCGCAGAAGGGCCACAGCTTTTTGAAGTAAAGCACCACGACCGCGAGGATCGCACCCAGCTGGATGACAACGCGGAACATCTCCATAAACTCGGCGCTCAGGCTGAATTTCAGCACCTGCTCGGCCAGAATCATGTGGCCGGTGCTGGAGATGGGCAGCCATTCGGTAATGCCCTCGATCACGCCGTAGACGATCGAGCGCAGCATATCAAAAAACAATTCCATTCAACAAACCCTCCTTGCAATGCTACCTTATATCATACCATATTTCGGCAAAATAGGAACAGTTTTTTAAGAATTTACATTTTTTTCACGGTAAACGGCGCGGGCGTCTTGCCGTTTTCGTCAAATGACACTATAATAAGAGTGATTTCTTGTGCAAAGAGGTTTTGAGGAATGTATAAAACCGTACTGTTTGATCTTGACGGAACCCTGTTGAACACGATCGACGATCTGGCGGACTCCGCCAACCGCGTCTGCGCCGCCCACGGCTGGCCCCAGCACGATACTGCGCAGTACCGCTATTTTGTGGGCAACGGCATCCCCAAGCTGGTGGAGCGTTTCAGCCCTGCGGACTGCCGCAGCCCCGCGCAGCTGGCCGCCACACTGGCCGAGTTTGACCAAGTATACGGCGTGCACATGCACGACAAGACAGCGCCCTACCCCGGCATACCGGAGCTGCTGGCGCGCCTGAAAGCCGCCGGGGTGAAGATGGCGGTATTTTCCAACAAGGCGGACGAGTTTGCCCGCGCCGTGGTGGCCCGCTACTTTGACGCCGACCTGTTTGAGATCGTGCGCGGCGCATTGCCCGATGTACCGACCAAGCCCGCACCCGAGGGCACCCGCGCGCTGATGGCAAGCCTTGGCGTAACGCCGGACGGCAGCGTACTGTATGTCGGCGACAGCAATGTCGATGCCGACACCGCGCACAACGCCGGCCTGCCCTGCTGCGGCGTGCTGTGGGGCTTCCGCACCCGGGAGGAGCTGACCGCCGCCGGGGCCGAATACCTTGCCGAGGACGCCGCCGCACTGGAAAAGGTGATTTTGGAGTGAGGGCACCCGGGAGGGATGAATCCCTCCCCTACGGATTGACCGTGAAAGGGATTTGTCGGTAAGTTGCGGGCCGGGCATGCCCGGCCCCTACAGGGTGGCCGGAAGGTTTACGGCAATGGAAATGTAGGGGGCGGCGTCCCCGACGCCCCGCAGGGGAGCAGCCTTTCCCGGGGCATAGGTAGGGCGGCCAGCCCTCTGGCCGCCGTGGCTGTTTGCGGCAGCGGAAAAGTCCCCAGTAGGGACTGCCGTTCCCCCTCCCCGCATCTCGACAAACATTTTGCAAAGGAGCTGTTATTATGATTGCACAGCACTATAAAGATATGCTGGGTGCCAAGTCTGTCATTCGGCAGATTTCTGAGTGGAGCACCGCGCGCGGCGCACAGATCGGCTACGAAAATGTATTTGACTACTCGCTGGGCAATCCCTCGGTGCCCTGCCCGCCGCAGTTCACCGCCGCGTGCGAGAATTTGCTGCAAAGCACCGACCCCGTCACGCTGCACGGCTACACACCGACCCTGACGCTGCCCTCCGCCCGCAAGGCCGTGGCCGAGAGCCTGAACCAACGCTTCGGCATGGACTACACCGCCGACTACATCTTTATGACGAGCGGTGCGGCCGGCGCGCTGGCCCATGCCCTGCGCTGCGTGGCTGTGCCCGGGCAGAACATCGTGACCTTTGCGCCGTTCTTCCCCGAATATAAGCCCTATGTTGAGGGCGCGGGCCTGACGCTGCGCGTCACACCGCCCCGCTGCGCGGATTTCCAGATCGACTTTGCCGCCTTTGCGCCGCTGGTGGACGAGAACACCGCCGCCGTCCTCATCAACAGCCCCAACAACCCCAGCGGCACCGCCTACAGCGCCGAAACGCTGCAGCAGCTTGCGGATTTCCTTGTTGAGGCGTCCGCCCGATTCGGCCACCACATCTTCCTGATCTCCGATGAGCCGTACCGCGAGATCGCGTTCGGCGGCACCGCGATCCCCTACCCTGCCAAATTCTACGATGACACGCTCACCTGCTATTCCTTCTCCAAGAGCCTGAGCGTCCCGGGTGAGCGCATCGGCTATCTGGCCGCCAACCCCCGGTGCGAGGACGCCGCTTCTATCGTGCCGATGTGCGGGCAGATCTCCCGCGGGACCGGCCACAACTGCCCGTCCTCCCTGATCCAGATGGCGGTGGAGCGCTGCCTTGCGGTGACGAGCGATCTGTCTGTCTATGAGACGAACATGAACCTGCTCTATGACGAGCTGTGCGCGCTCGGCTTTACCGTTGTCAAGCCGGACGGCACCTTCTACATCTTCCCCAAAGCGCTTGAGGAGGACGCCAAGGCGTTCTGCCGCAAGGCGCAGAAATACGATCTGGCGCTTGTCCCCGGCGACAGCTTCGGCTGTCCGGGCTACTTCCGCATGGCCTACTGCATCGGGACCGAAAAGGTCCGCCGCAGCTTTGCTGCGCTGGAGCGGTTTGTGGCAGCGGAGTACGGCGTCACCAAGCAATAAGGAGCCTTTATGTCGAACCTACGCCGTATCCTGCCGCTGCTGCTCTGCCTGAGCCTGCTGTGTGCCTGTGTGCAGATGCCCAACGCCCCCAAGGACGAGACCCCGCTGCAAAGCCCCCTGCCCACCGCCACGGCGGAGAGCAGCGCCGCCCCCGCCCCGACCGCCACGCCGGAGCCGACCATGGTGCCCGCCATGGCAACCGCCCATGACAACGCGACCCGTACCGCACCGGTGATCGAAGACCCCGCCGTCTGGGACGACAACGCCGAGGAGGTGCTGTCTGCGCTGGAAAAGCAGTTTGCCTCCTACGGCATGACCCTGACCGCCAAGGAGGGGTACCCCTACCTGCTGGCCGTCAACAACGCGGGCGGGACCGTCACCGTCTACACCGTGGACGCCGCCACCGGCCGCTACGCCGTACCCTTTATGGCCATGGTCTGCAGCGGCGGCGCGGACACCCCGACCGGCTATTTTTCCACCCCCGTGGACTACAGCTGGCGGCTGCTGATGGGCCCGAGCTACGGCCAGTATGCGACCCGCATCTACAGCAGCTACCTGTTCCACAGCGTACCCTACTACAGCCAGCACAAGGACGATGTGGAGTATGACGAGTTCAACAAGCTGGGCACGATTGCCAGCCTTGGCTGCATCCGGCTGGCGGTCGTGGATGTAAAGTGGATCTACGACAACTGCCCGCTGGGCACGCCGGTCGTGATCTACAACGACAAGGAGAACCCCGGCCCGATGGGCAAGCCCGGCACGATCTACACCGACCCCGCCGACACTGAGAAGCGCGGCTGGGACCCCACCGACCCGGACCCCGCCAACCCGTGGGACGATGCCTTCGAGAGCGGCACAGCCATCCGCAGTCAGGCCGCCTGGGACCAGTGGGAGAGCGAGCGCGAAGGCTGGCTGAAGAGCCTGACCCCGACCGATCTGCAGGGGTGGAGCACGGATTCCAAGATTGAGGGAACGAGAGGGTAAAAAAGAGAAGCCGCACCGTAGGGGCCGGACATGTCCGGCCCTCAACATAAAATCAGACGGTCGTCTGCGGGAAGGCTGCGGGCCGGGCATGCCCGGCCCCTACACAAGCCGACCAACAAAAAAGCACCTGCTTTCTGACGAAGGCAGGTGCTTTTTATGCTTATTTTAGCTGAACATCACGACATCCTGTGCGGGCTTCTCGCCGGGTTCCACAGAAATCGCGGTCAGGACCGGGCCGGTGGAGTCCGGCGTCTGGCCCTTGTAGATGGGGTGGTATTTTACATTGACCTTGGCGGTAATGTTGATCCAGCTGCGCTGCTCCAGACTCTTGTAATCGTCATAGCGGCAGGGCATGCCGACAAACTGGATATCCTGCACGCAGCAGGTCATGGCAAAGCGGCCGGGCACGAACGAGCCTTTTCCGGCCTGCTGGGTCTGGCAGACCTGCGCCAGATATTTCACCGTCTTGCCGTCATATTTCTTCGGATCGTCCATGCAGTCCATGTACCAGACGCCGAAGAACTCCTCCGGGATCTCAATGACGGGGGCGTCCACATCAAAGGGCAGCGGGTCGGGGATGTCATCGTAGGCAACGCTGCCGTTGGCGAACTCATAGGCAATGTCGCAGCGGCGGCTGGCCTGACGGACCAGCTTGTGGATCAGCTGGCGGCTCTCATCATCGTTGACAGCCTCGGCACGGTTGACGACCAGCAGCTCGCTGCCGCGAATCTTATCCAACAGCAGGCTGCGCATGGCGCTGTCACCCGCGTAGGTCTTGATGGTCGTGCCATCCGCCGTGGCCAGACACTGGTAGACGAGCCAGTTGTCCGGCAGGGCATCATACAATTCCTGCACAAGCCACATGCCGTTGTACTCGATGATAACGCGGCCGCAGCCGGACTTTTTCTCCAGCGCGGTCAGGTTCTCCTGCGTCAGCTCGCTCTTGTCCTCGATCTGGGCAACATGCACGCCGCCGAAGGCAAACTTTTTGGGATCATACTCGATCTCGCCCTCCTCGCAGACCAGCAGCAGCGTCTTGTCGCCGGAGTCGAAGTTGGGGTCCTCCATCGTTTCCTGAATGAATTTTGTCTTGCCGCTCTCCAGCTGGCCGACAAAAAGGTATACGGGGATTTGTTTAGGCATAGGGGTGTCCTTTCGGTTAGTAGCAGTCAAAGGCTTCTCCCCTAGGGGAGAAGCTGTCCGCGAAGCGGACTGATGAGGGGAGAGCTAATCGCGGCCTGTCATTCGTGGGCTGTTGCGGCAGGCTCGCCCCTCATCCGCCTTCGGGCGGAGCCTCAGGCACCTTCCCCCAAGGGGGAAGGCGTTGCAAAATCAAACATGGAACAGCTCGGCGATCTCGTGCTCTTTCAGCTCGGAGCCGATCACACAGAGCTTGCCGGTGACATCGGGGCCACAGGTGCGGATCTCATGCTCGCCGGGAACCATATCGAACTCATACCATGTGTCGCCGCCGTCCACGATGCCCTTGGCGCGCAGGATCATGCCGTAAGCACCCTCGTCCAGCGCGTGCAGCGCCTTGTCGAGATCCTCGCGGCTGTACTTGTGGGCCGTCTCCTTGCCCCAGCTGGTGAACACCTCATCGGCATCATGGTCGTGGTGGTGGCCGCAGCTGCAGACGCCATGCTCATCGTAGTGATGCTCATGATGGTGGTCATCCTCATCATGGTCATGATGGCAGCAATGCTCATGGTCGTGGTCATCCTCGTCATGATCGTGATGGCAGCAATGCTCGTGGTCGTGCTCATCCTCGTCATGGTCATGATGGCAGCAATGCTCGTGGTCATGCTCGTCCTCGTCATGGTCGTGATGGCAGCAATGCTCGTGGTCATGCTCGTCCTCGTCATGGTCGTGATGGCAGCAATGCTCGTGGTCATGCTCGTCCTCATCATGGTGATGATGGTGGTGGTGATGCTCCTCCTCACCGGCATGTGCCTCGTTGGCGGCGCGGGCCTCGTCCAGCAGCTCGGCCACAAGGTCGCGCTTGCCGTCCATGACAGAGACGATCTGGGCGCCGGTCAGGGCGGTCCAGTCGGTGGTGACGATGGTGGCGGTGGGGTTCTTCTCGGCCAGCAGGGCAACGGCGGCAGCGACCTTATCCTCGCCGGCGTTGCCGGTGCGGCTCAGGATGATGCAGGAGGCATGGCTGACCTGATCGTCATAGAACTCGCCGAAGTTCTTCATATACATCTTGACCTTGTTGACATCGGCCACGGTGACAAAGCTGTTCAGCAGCACCGGCAGGGTCTCGGCCACGCCCTCGACTGCGCGGGTGACATCGCTCAGCTTGCCAACGCCGGACGGCTCGATGAGGATGCGGTCGGGGTGGTAGGTCTCAACGACCTTTTTCAGCGCCTCGCGGAAATCGCCGACCAGACTGCAGCAGATGCAGCCGGAGTTCAGCTCGTTGACCTGAATACCGGCCTCGCGCATAAAGCCGCCGTCAATGCCGATCTCGCCGAATTCGTTCTCGATCAGGACGATCTTTTCGCCCGCGAACGCCTCTTTGATGAGCTTTTTGATAAGGGTGGTCTTGCCGGCACCGAGAAAGCCGGAGAAAATGTCGATCTTGGTTTTGTTTTCAGCCATAATTGGGTACCTCTATTCAGATGTTTATGATTTTGGCAATCTAAAAGACTAACTGCTAATACTATTATAACAAACGAGTCAAGGGGTTTTGCGCCTTTTTGCGCCGTAATTTTTGAATTTTTTGCAAAATTTATTGGATTACCGCCTCCCCGTAGGGGCCGGGCACTGCGGGGTTGTGAGCGTGGGGCCACGGTTGAGCGGAGCGAAACCGGGGAGCGAACAATGTTTGCCCCCGCGGGGCAAACAACCGCACGAGCGGGCCAGCTTTGCTGGCTGGCGGCGCTCGTTGTGCGCCGCCAAGCGCCCGGCCCGGGGGTGTCCCGCGGGCTGGCGCTAATGGGACACTGCCTCGGAGGGGTTAAGACCCCTCCCTACGGGCTATCGTTCACGGGTGCTTTGTAGGGAGCGGTCTTGACCGCTCCGCCGGGTAGGCAGACATTAGCGGGTTGGCCCGTAGGGGCGGCATACATGCCGCCCGGGAACCCTGCGCCGCCGCAAACACCCCGGGAGGGATAAATTCCTCCCCTACGCATTGCCCGCAAACAACCGCCTGCACGGCGGGGCGTCGGGGACGCCGCCCCCTACCGCCGCATTTTGTTTGCGCTCAGCGCAAACTCCACCTTTTTTATTATCTATTATCTTTTATCTCTTATCTATTTATTATTTGCAGCATTCGTGGTATGATATACCTAACCCCAATATCTATCACAAAAAGGAGCGATCCATTTTGACTACCAATGAAAAAATCGCCGCGCTGCGCGCTGCCGCGAAGGCAGCCGGGGCCGATGGCGTGCTGATTATGACCAGCGACCCCCACTGCAGTGAGTATCTGCCCGGCTATTACAACGCTCTTCCGTGGTTTTCCGGCTTTATCGGGGAGAACTCGACCCTCGTTGTGACCCAAGACCGCAGCGCCCTGTGGTGTGACGGCCGCTTCTATGTGCAGGCCGACCGCCAGCTGGCCGGCAGCGAGATCGAGTGCATGCACGCAGGCTCTGCGGGCGTGCCGACCGTGGCCGAGTATCTGGAGAGCCACTTTGCACAGGGCGAGACGCTGCTGCTGGACGGCAGCTGTGTGCCCGCCACGATCGCCAAGGAATACCGCGATGCACTGGCCAAAAAGGGTGCCGCGCTCAAGAGCCTTGATGTCGCCTCCCCCATCTGGGACGCCACGGGTGAGCGCCCTGCCCTGCCCGACACCCCCTGCAACCTTCTGACCCCCGCCCAGACCGGCGCGGCCGCCGCCGACCGCATTGCTCTGGTGCGCGCCGCGCTGCAGAAGGCCGGTGCCACCGCGCTGGCCGTGACCGGTCTGGACTGCGTGGGCTGGCTGCTGAACCTGCGCGCCCGCGACCTGCCCTGCACCCCGCTGGCCGTTGCCTACGCCCTCGTCACGATGGACGCCTGCACGCTGTTTATTGCGCCGGGCCGCCTGTCTGACGCCGATACCGCCACGCTGGCCGAGAGCGGCGTGACGCTGCGCGGCTACAATGAACTGATCGACGCCGTCCACGCCCTGCCCGCTGAGGAAGTGTTCCTTGTTGACGAAAAGGCAACCAATTTTGCCCTGTACGAGGCCCTGACCGCCCACAAGACGGTGGCCGGCGCTGACCCGATCTTCGCCCTGAAGGGCATCAAGAACGAGACCGAGCTGAAGAACCTCCGCGAGTGCCACATCCGTGACGGCGTGGCTGTGGTGCGGTTCCAGATGGATTTGGAAAAGGCACTGGCCGAGGGCAAGACCCTGACCGAGATCGGCATCGACACGATGCTGCAGAAGCGCCGCGCCGAGCAGCCCGGCTACTTTGAGGACAGCTTCTCGACCATTGCCGCCTACGGTGCCAACGCCGCCATGATGCACTACCACGCCGAGGGCGAGGTCAACAGCGTCATCGAGCCGCACGGCTTCCTGCTGGTGGACAACGGCGGCCAGTATGACTGCGGCACGACCGACATCACCCGCACCTACCCGGTCGGCCCGCTGACCGACAATGAGCGCCGCTATTACACATGGGTGCTGCAGAGCCACATCGACATGGCCCGCGCCGTCTTTCTGGACTACTGCACCGGCTTTGCGCTGGACACCTTTGCCCGCGGCCCGGTCTGGGCGCACAAGGTCAACTACCGCTGCGGCACCGGCCACGGCGTTGGCTTCATCTCCGGCGTACACGAAGGCCCCCAGAGCCTGCGCCCGAACAACCCCGTGATTTTTAAGCCCGGCATGACCATCACCGATGAGCCGGGCATCTATGAGACCGATGAGGTCGGCATCCGCATCGAGAACGAGCTGGAGTGCGTGGATATGGGCGAGAACCAGTACGGCCACTGGCTGGGCTTTGCCCCGCTGACGCTGGTGCCCATCTCGACCGAGCCGCTCCTTGTGGACGAGTTGAGCCGCGACCAGCTCAACTGGCTGAACGACTACCATGCCCATGTCTATGAGATGCTCAGCCCCCGCCTGAATGAGGACGAGAAGGCATGGCTGCAGGCCAAGTGCGCGGCGATTGGCAGATAAACAGCTGACAGGTGTTTATCTTTTATATTCCTGTAGGGGCCGGACATGTCCGGCCCGCAACATAAACCGGAAAGCAGGTGCTTGCCGGTAAGCTGCGGGCCGGGCATGCCCGGCCCCTACGCCTTAACAATGTTTTACCATGCAATAACGGCACATGTCCCCGGAACGGTCAAGACCGTTCCCTACAAAGCACCCGTGGACCCCGATCTGTAGGGAGGGGTCTTGACCCCTCCGCAGCTGCCGTTTGCCATTGTGACGCGGTAGGGGCCGGGCATGCCCGGCCCCTACAGAGCGGCATACTCAATGGCTATTTACTTCTCGCACGCGCCGTCGTTGCCCTACTCTTGCGGTTACCGCATCAAACTTCGCCTTTACAGGCTCGTTTTCTGCGACCGTTGCGCTTCCTCCGTCTCGCTGCATCCGCCGCAGGCGGCGCTCGACTCCGTCGCCCCGCAGCCGTCGCAGTCACTCTCGAACTGCACGGCGTTCTTCGCCAGCTCGGGGTCAAGGCGCTGTGCGACCTGCATCATCAGGGCGCACTCCATCCGCTTGCGGAACACCTTGCAGCCGTACTCATAGGTGCCGTGGATGTCGCCGGTGGCGTGCAGCGCGTTGGCCGCGCAGCCGCCCGCGCAGTAGAGCCGCGCCCAGCAATCCTTGCAGTCGGGGCGGGCGTAGACATTGCAGAGCTTGAACTCATCGCGCAGGGCGGTGTTGGTCACGCCGTCCCAGACATTGCCCAGCTTGTAGTTCGGGTCGCCCACAAACTGGTGGCAGGGGTAGAGATCGCCCCACGGGGTCACGGCCATATACTCGGTGCCGGAGCCACAGCCCGAGATGCGCTTGTAGATGCAGGGGCCGTGCTTCAGATCCAGAATGTAATGGTAGAAGGTGATCGGCTTGCCAGCCTTCTGGCGGCGCAGCATGTCGTTGGCCAGCAGCTCATACTGGTCAAACAGCTTGGGCAGATCCTCCTCGGTCAGCGCCTCGGGGGAGTCGGGCGGCGCCACAACAGGCTCCATCGACAGCTCGCTGAAGCCGAGGTCGTCCGCCATATGGAACAGGTCCTTGGTAAAATCAACATTGTGATGCGTAAAGGTGCCGCGCATATAGTAGCCCTTGCCGCCGCGCGCCTTGACCAGCTTCTGGAACTTGGGCACGATGCGGTCATAGCTGCCGTTACCGGCCAGATCCACGCGGAAGCGGTCGTTGACCTCCTTGCGGCCATCGAGCGAAAGCACAACATTATGGCATTCCTTGTTGCACCAGTCAATGACTTCATCGGTGATGCCGATGCCGTTGGTCGTCATCGTAAAGCGGAAGTTCTTGTTATACTTTCCCTCGATGCTGCGCGCATAGGCAACCAGCTGCTTGCAGACCTCGAAGTTCATCAGCGGCTCACCGCCGAAGAAATCGACCTCCAGATTGCGGCGGGTGCCGGAGTTTTCGATCAAAAAGTCCAGCGCGCGCTTGCCGGTCTCAAAGCTCATCAGCCCGGCCTCGCCGTGGAATTTGCCCTGCGCGGCAAAGCAGTAGCTGCAGTTCAGGTTGCAGGTGTGGGCCACATGCAGGCAGAGCGCCTTGACCACATTGGAACGGTTTTTAAAGTCAAAGGCGTGGTCGGCGTAGGCATCGGGCGCAAACAGCTGGCCGGCGGCGGTCAGCTCGTCAATATCGTCCAGCACATCGTTGATGTCGTTTGCCGTGACATCGGCGCGGCCCGCGTACTTTTTGGCGAGGGCTGCAGCAGCCTGCTCCCGGCTGCTGCCTTGCTCGATCAGGGCGATGGCGTCATAGGCGACGTCATCCACCGCATGTACGCTGCCGCTGTAGACATCCAGCACAATGTTGTAACCGCTTAATTTGTATTGATGGATCATGGTTTTCTCCGTTTTGTCAGGTTGGATATACGGCAGGCGGCCACGGGCGGATATGGAATCCGCCCCTACGGCAACCCCTTGCGGGGGCACATTTCCTATGCGCCCCACCGCATCATATCATAGAAAATGCCGGGCTGCCACACGGCACCCCGGCATCAAAGCCAGCAAAAATTACTTGTCGGTCTTCTCGCAAGGCTGGTTGGCAATGCCGCAGCTGGTCTTGCAGGCGCTCTGGCAGGAAGTCTGGCACTCGCCGCAACCGCCGTTCAGCAGGCTCTTCGCCATATCGCGGGTCTCGAGAGTCTGGATGTGCTTCATAAAACAGTCACCCCTTTATACATTTAGAATTATTACTATAATACATGAAAAGGGAGGGTTTGTCAATAGAAACCGTCTCTTGATTTTTGGTAGCGTTGTAGGGGCCGCACATGTGCGGCCCTCAACCGTATGGCAGATGCGCTTTTGCGGGAAAGCCGCGGGCCGGGCATGCCCGGCCCCTACAGAACGCGGATTTCTTGCGCGCTGCTTCCCCCAATATGCTTGATCCTCGTCCCCGCCTTTTCCAGCGCCTCACACGCGGCGGCCAGTGCCGCCGTCACCTCCTCGCCGGGGGCGATCAGCGGCACGCCGGGCGGGTAGGCCCAGAGGTACTCGGCGGCGGTCTGCCCCACGGCGCTCTGCATCGGCACAATGCGGGACGGGCGCAGCAGTGCCGCGCCGATCGTGCAGCGCACCGCGCCGGGCGCGGGCAGAATATGCGGCGCAGCGGCGGGCGGCGCAGCGGTCTTGTCCCACGCGGCCAGCACATCGGCCAGCCGGTCCAGCGCGTCCTCTGCATCGCAGGGGCTTGTCATCGCCAGCACATTGGGGCCGCAGACCATCTCCGGCTCAAAGCCGTTTTCCCGCAAATACGCTGCGCCCGCCGCGCCGATCTGCAGCAGCAGCTTGCCGGCATCGTGCGCAAAAAAGTCCGGGTGGGGCGCGTCCGCGCCGCAGCACAGGATGCGCGTGTTCTGCAGCTTTTTCGCTGCAGCGTCAAATCGGTCCAGCCGGGCGCGCCATGCGGCAAAGGCCGTGTCCCCCTGCTGCGCCAGCCAGCCGGTGCAGCCGTCCAGACTGACGAGCAGCGGGTAGCTGGGTGAGCTTGTCTCAAATACATCAAGCTGGCGTTCGACCTCGGCGGGGTCCGCAAGGCTGCCGTTCAGCTGCAAAAAGGCGGTCTGGGTCAGGCTGGGCAGCGTTTTGTGGGCGCTTTGCACGACAAGGTCGGCCCCCGCCGCGACCGCGCCGCCCTGCCAGCCGTACTGCGCGGCAAACGGCAGATAGTGCGCGCCGTGCGCCTCATCGACAAGCAGCGGCACGCCGTGCGCGTGGCAGAGCCTTGCAATGGACGCTATATCGCTTACAACGCCCTCGTAAGTCGGGCTGGTCAGGATGACGCAGCGCGCCTGCGGGTGCGCATCGAGCGCGGCAGCCACCGCGGCGGGCGGCACGCTGCCGTAGATGCCGAACGCCGCATCGACCGGCGGCGTCAGGTAATGGGCGGTCAGCTGCCCCAGCTCAAGGGCGTGATAGACGGCCTTGTGGCAGTTGCGCGCCACAATGACCTCACTGCCGAAGGGTGCCAGCGCGCGGATGCCCGCCAGCAGGCCGACCGTGCTGCCCCCCACCAGATACCAGCAGCGGCGGCTGCCGTACAGGGCGGCGGTGCGCTGCATGGCAGCGGCCAAAATGCCGTCCGCATCGTGCAGGTCGTCCGCACCGTCAATTTCGGTCATATCCCACGCAGCGCAGCCAAGCCCCGGTGCGGGCAAAGTGCGGCGCTTGTGGCCGGGCATGTGCAGCGGGTAGCGGGCAGCGGAGAGGTCTTCTAATTGTTGTTGCAGCGTCGATTTTGTCATAGCATACCTTATATAAAAAGCCTTCCCCCAAGTGGGGGAAGGTGCCCGAGGCCCCGCCCGAGGGCGGATGAGGGATGACTGTACCATGCCCGCCCTTTTGCGGCTGGCAGCGGCAGGCTCTCCCCTCATCAGCCGCCTGCGGGCGGCAGCTTCTCCCCCAAGGGGAGAAGCCTTTGGGGTTACGAAATCTCAATTTCAGCCTTACTGCCCGCCCGTGTCTTGGTCACGCGGATCTGGCGGGTCAGGCGGTCCTGCAGGGCCTCGACATGGGAGATGACGCCGATGAGCTTATCGCCCCCGGCCAGCCCGGCCAGCGTATCAACGGCCTTTTCAAGGCTGTCGGCGTCAAGCGAGCCGAAGCCCTCGTCAATAAACAGCGTTTCGATGACCACGCCGCCCGCGTTCTGCTGGATCGTATCGCTGATGCCCAGCGCAAGGCTCAGGGCGGCCATAAAGCTCTCGCCGCCCGACAGACTGCCCACCGGGCGGGTCTTGCCGGTGTAGGCGTCAAAAACATCGAGATCCAGCGCGGTCTTGCCGCTGACGGCCTCGCTCCGGCGGCGCAGCAGGCGGTACTGCCCGTCCGTCATGCGGGTGAAGCGCAGGTTGGCAGCCTCGACCACGCCGTCAAAATAGAACGCCTGTACGTACTGTTCAAACGGAAGCTTGATTTTTCCGGTCAGGTTGCCGTTGATCGTTTTGGAGAGGTTGTCCCACATGGCCCGCTTTTCCCGGGCGGCGGCGCTCTCCCGCATGGCCTTGTGCAGGGCATCCAGCGCGGCGCGGTTGGTGTGCAGCCGGTGGACCGCCGCATCGCGGGCATCCATAGCGGCGGCGCGGTCGCTGCGCAGCCGGGCCAGTGCCTCCTGCAGGCGCTCCAGCGCATCGGGGTTATCCCGCTTGGGCATCGTCTCCTGCATCTGCTGCACGCGGGCCGTGGCAGCGGCGTGGCCTGCCTTGGCGTTGGCAGCGCGGCGGGTGGCGGCAAACTGCTGCTTGTCCAGTTCAGCCAACTGGCGGGTCAGGATGTCTGCCTGCTTGGCAAGGCTCTTGGCGCGGTCGGTCTTTTGCTTCAGCTTCAGGTGGTCGGCCTGCAGGCCGCGCAGCCCCTCGGCCAAGCTCTCCTGCTGGGCAGTCAGGGCAGCTTTCAGCTCGTCCGGTGTCAGCTCGGCGGCGGGCTTGCCCGTATAGCGGTCCCCGCGGCGGGCGAAAAATCCATCTGCGTCGCGCTGCAATGCCGCGCGCAGCTCATGCGCGTGGGCAGCGGCGTCACCGGCAGTGCGGCTGGCGGCGGCCGTTGTGCGGCGCTGGGCCGTCAGCTCCTTCTCGCGCTCCTCCAACTGCTTTTCGGTGATGTGGTCCTTGGGCAGGGCCGCGATCTTGGGGTGGCGGGTCGAGCCGCAGACCGGGCAGGGCTTGCCCTTTTCCAGATCGCGGGCCAGCAGGCCGGCGCGGTTGGCGTTAAGCTGGCGCTGCAGCGTGCTGTACTCTTCCTCGGCCTTGTCCAGCGCGGCCTGCGCCGCCACATAGGCGGTCTGGCGGTCTGCGGCGTCCTGCCGGGCCTTGTCAGCGTCCTGCAGCTGGCTTAAAAGCTGCCTGCAGTCGGCAGAAAGCCCCTCCGCCAGCTCAATGCGGTGGTCGGTTTTCAGCAGGTCGGCCTCAGCCTGGCTCAGCGCGGCGCGGTCGGCCTCGTTTTTGGCAATGCTCTCCTTGAGGCTCGCCGTCCGCTTTTCAAGGTCGGCCATGATGATGTCGGTCTGGTGCTCGACATCGGCGGCGCGCTGCTCCTCGGCGATGAGGCCGGCCAGCTGGCGGCGGCGGGCGGCGCGCTCCTCGGCAATTTTAAGGCCTGCGTCACCGCGGGCGATCTTCTCGTCCAGCTCCTTCATGACGGCGGTCTGGCGCTTCTCGTTCGCCTCATCGGCCTCAAGCAGCAGCTTGCCAAGCTCTGCGGCAGCGCCTGCGGCAAAGGGGTCGCGGTCGTCCTGCATTTCGGTTAGCTCGGCGGCGGTCTGCTCATCGGCGCCCTCCCCCAGCAGGGCGCCTACATGCATCAAAAGTACATCATCCAGCCGCTTACATTCTTCCTCGGCGCGGCGGGCGTAGTCCACGGCGGCCTGTCCAAGGCGCTGGTGGTCGGCCGTGTCAAAAACGCGGCGCAGGATGGCGGCCCGCTCGGCGGAGGGGGCGTTCAGCAGCCGGGTGAAATCGTTCTGCGCCAGCATCGACACCTGCGCAAACTGCCTGGCGTCAATGCCCAGCAGCTTGACAACGGCGTCCGTCACAGCGGAGGCACCGCTGACCGGCTCGTCCGGCTCGCGGATGAGCTCGGCCTTGGCGGGCACCTTGACCATGCCGCTGCCCCGCTTGGCCGCGCGCTGCTGGTCGGGCCAGCGGCGCACCGTGTAGCTGCGCCCCCGATGGGTAAAGGTCAACTCCACCGAGGTCTCGGCCTCCGGTGCAGCAAAATCGCTGCGCAGCATCGTTGTTTTTCTATTTTCGCCCGAGGTCTCGCCGTAGAGCGCAAAGGTGATGGCGTCAAACAGGGCGGTCTTGCCCGCGCCGGTATCGCCGCCGATCAAAAACAGGCCGTTGCCGCCGAACGCCGCAAAATCCAGCTCTGTGCGGCCGGCGTAGGGGCCGAAGGCGTTCAAGATCAACTTCCGGGGTTTCATTCGCTTTTTGACGCCTCCTCGCGCAGTTTTTTCACGGCCAGCACTTCCTCGGTCGTCAGGGCACGGCCGTTCATCTTGGTGAAAAAGTCCTGAAACAGCTCGGCAAAGGGCTTGCCCTTGACGGCCTGGGTCATATCGGCCGGCAGCGCCGCCGTGCCCTTGGGCTGGTAGTCGAGCCGCATCGCGTTGGGGTAGGCCGCGCGCAGCTGGGCCATCGCATCGGGCAGCGGGGTCGGGTCGGTCAGGGTCGCCCAGATATAATCCTCGGTGTCGGTGGGGTGCGCGACCAGCTTGGCCAGCGGGCCGGTCAGGTGGCGCATGGCGCGGCGGGGCGTCAGCGGCAGCTGCTCGATCTTTTCGACACCGCGCTTGCCGATCCGCACAAGGGTGACGGATTTCTGCATACCGCACTCGTCCAGATGGTAGCACAGCGGCGAGCCGGCGTACCGCACGGCGTCAATGCCGACCCGCTGCGCGCGGTGGATATGCCCGAGCGCCGCATAGCAGAAGCCTGCAAACCGCGCTGCATCAATAGAATCCACCGTGCCGACCGTCAGGGGGGCCGTCTCACTGCCGGCAAGCTGGGGCGGGCATACGCCGGAGACCACCATCTGGTGGGCCACCAGCACACGGCGGGGGGCGGCAGGCTCACAGACGGCGAGCGCCGCGCCCACGGCAGAATCATAGTCGGAGATCTCGGCCTCGGGCAGATAGTGGCGCACGGTGGCCGCCCGCACAAAGGGCAGCAGGGTAAATTCAAGGGGGCCGTAGCGGTCATGCAGCACGACCTGCTTGGGCATGCCGTGGAACCGCCCGGCGATGTAAACGCCCTGCTCTGCCAGCAGGCCGCTGGCGAAATCAAGGCGCTCGGCGCTGTCGTGGTTGCCGGACACGGCCAGCACCGGTACATGCCGCAGCGAAAGCTGTGTCAAAAACCAGTCGAGCAGCGTGCAGGCCGCAGCCGGGGGGACGGGGGTGTCGTAGATGTCGCCCGCCAGCACCACGGCCTCGACGCCGTGCTTATCGCAGAGGGTCAGGATCTGCTCCAGAATAAAGCGCTGATCCTCCAGCATATCAAACCCGTTGACCCGTTTGCCAAGGTGCAGGTCAGCCAAGTGCAGAAGTTTCATAGTGTATCTCCAGATTTTGCGTTTACCGCGCTGCAGGGGCCGGACATGTCCGGCCCGCGGCCTTGCGGGGATGGGGTGCTTGCCGTTTGTAGGGGGCGGCGTCCTCGACGCCCCGCGGGCCGATGCAAGCATCGGCCCCTACAAATTCACTGCGTTACCGCCACAGCTTCTCCCATGTGGTAATATCCAGCGTCACGCCGGGCAGGACCTCCATCGGGGCGGTCTCTGCCTTGCGGAAGCGGCATTTTTTCGCAAAGCCCTCGGCCTTGAGGTCGCGCGCCCACACCTTCAGGTAAAGGCGGCTGCGGCCATCCCCCTCGGCCAGCTTCTGGGCGTAGGCCACAGCGCTGCGGCCGATGCCCTTGCCGCGGGCCTTCTCCTTCAAAAACAGGCGGCTCAGGCACATGGCGCCCGCCGGGCCGAGGTCGAGTGCAAAATAACCCACCGGCTCGGTGCCGAGATAGACGAGGAAATAGTTGATAACGCCGCTGTGGATCTCGTCATCGGTCAGGATGTCGCTCTGGTACTTATCGGCCAGCGCGGCGGCGACCTTGGGCGTCAGCTTGGTGTAGTGCTGCACAAAAATTTCCTGTGCCAGCTCCGAAACCAGCTGCACATAACGGGTCTTGGTAACTTGTTTGAATGTCGGGTTCATAGTAACTCCTTTTGGTAAACATATGCCGCCGTAGGGGCGCATTCTATATGCGCCCGTGCAGCTTACGGCAGGTGCCGCGGGCGGATATGGAATCCGCCCCTACATTTATTCAATGGTAACGCTCGCCTTCGCCGGCATACAGGCGGCCCAGTCGCCCTCGTTTTTCAGCACGCCGAACCCCTCGCACAGGTGGTCGGGGCAGGGGCTGTCCACAAAGGCAATGCCGCCGTTTTCCACATGCAGGTGGATCGTGTACCGGCCGGTGTCGATGTCATAGTCGGCGTCCCTGCGCAGGTCGATGCGCTGCTCCGTCTGCGGCGTGCCGTAGCGCAGCACCGCCGTATGCCCGCTGCCGCCGGTGCGGCATACCAGCCAAAGCACCGCCGCCGCGGCCAGAACCGCCGCAATGAAGATGATATTTTTGCGTTTGTTCGTCATTCTTTGTCAAATTCCAGTTCCTGCGCCATGCCGTCATACCCGGCCAGCGCTAAAGGGTAAGCCGTGCGGGCCGCAGCCAGCCCGGGGGCGGTGTCGGTCACGGCGGCGCTGTAGTGGGTCAGCCAGAGACGGCGCACCGCGGCGGCGGCGGCCAGCGCGCCCGCCTCGCGGCAGGTCGTGTGGCCGTAGAGCCGGGCCTTGGGCAGGTCGGCGTCATCGGCGTAGGTCGCATCCATGCAAAGCAGGTCGGCGTCCCGGGCGGCGGCTTCCAGCGCGGCGCAGGGGCGGGTGTCAGTCGCATAGACGACCTTGAGGCCCCGGCGCGGCGGGCCAAGCACCTGCTCCGGCGTGAAGCCGCCGGCCGCCGCACCCTTTTGCAGCGTTTTCCAATACGCCACCGGGATGCCCGCCGCCCGCGCCCGCGCGGGGTCAAACCGGCCTGCGCGGGGCAGTTCAAGCGCGTAGCCGCAGCAGGGCACGCGGTGTTCCAGCGGGAACGGCGTGATTTTCAGCGCATCTACGGCAAACGGCGCGTCCGCCTCCCGCCAGAGGACGGGATAGGGCTGCGCACCTGCCAGCGCCATGACGGGCCGCGCGACTGCATCCAGCCCCGCAGGGCCGTAGACGGTCAGCGGCTCGGTGCGGTTCAGGCTGCCCAGCGTCTGCAAAAGCCCGGGCAGACCCAGAATGTGGTCCCCGTGGTAGTGGGTCAGCAGCACGGCCGAAAGCCGGTACGCGCTGACGCCGTACCGCCGCAGCCCGACCTGCGTGCCCTCGCCGCAGTCGAGCAGAACGCTGCGCCCGGCCACCGTCACAGCGGCAGCCGCCAGCGCGCGGTCGGGCAGCGGCTGCGTGCTGCCCGTACCCAAAAGCGTTACCTTCAGCATCGGCTCACCTCTTTCCAACAGTACCCCATTATTAAGCGTATTATAGCACAGATCAGGGAGGAGTACAACAGGCGTATGCCTTCCCTCTTGGGGGAAGGTGCCCGAGGCCCCGACCGAGGGCGGATGAGGGGCAGCGCTTTCTCTATTGCCCGTGAACGGGTTGCTGCGGGAACGCCGCCCCTCATCAGTCGCCTGCGGGCGACAGCTTCAGTCTACGCGCTAAGAGCCGCCGCAAAAAAAGCGGCGGTTGCGCTCCGACACGCGCCTGCGGGCGCAGCCCCTCGGGGGAAGCCAAAGTTTTTGAAACACTCCGCCCGTTTTTGTCGTATAATCTTTATGAAAGGGGGCGACGCCCATGACAGAACACGAGCTGGACACACTGTTGCGGGACTACGGCGGCGCGGTACGGGCGGTGTGTCGGGCCATTTTGCCGGGCCACCCGCAGGACGCCGAGGAAGCCGAGGCCGACACATTTTACAAGCTGTGGCGCAGCGCAAAGCTGCCTGCCGACGAAGCGCACCGGCGGCGGCTTGTGGTATTGACGGCGCGGCAGTGCGCCATCGACCGCTACCGCGCCCTGCTGCGCCGGGGCGAGACGCTGCCGCTGGACGACCGCGATGACGCCGAGCTGGCTGTAGCGCTGGAAAGCCATCTTGAAAGCCGCGAACTGATGGCGCAGATCATGGCGCTGCCGCCGCCGGACGGTGAGCTGTTTCTGCGGCGCTACTTATACGGCGAGACGGCGGCCCAGCTGGGTGCGCGGTTTGCCATGCCCGCCGCCACGGTGCGCACCCGGCTGCACCGCTCACGGCTGGCACTGCAAAAGCTATTGAAGGAGGGCTGACCTATGACCGAACTGGAACGCTGGATGAACGACAACCCGCCGCTGGCGGACGCCCTGACGGCGGAGGAAACCGCTGCACTGCGCCAAAAAGTACTGGCGCGCCGCCCAAGGCTGCATGCTTTGCGCGGCTGGCGGCTGGTCGCTGCGGCGGCAGCGCTCTGCTTAGTGGCCGCGGGCGCGGTGGTGCTGGGGCTTTTCCACCCCATGAGCGCCGCCAACGAGACGAACGCACTGGTGCAGAAGTACGGCGTGGTGCTGGACGAACCGCTGACCGCCGAGATCAACGGCCGCACGGTCAGTGTAAAGGCGCTGCTGCGCGGCGAAAACACGCTGCGGGTGCTGTACGATGTGGACAACGCCCAAGGGATGGAGCCAAGCGATTTGGTGTGGGACACCGGCGCGTTTTACCTGCGTGCAGCGGACAACAGCGGCGACAAGCGGCTCTATATTGCAAGCAACGCACAGGTAGGGCCATGTTATGGGTACGCCATTGGTTCGTGGGCAACGCGCAACGCGGTCAGCGAAGGCGATGTTCTCTCCTGCTATGTGGATATTCCGTTGACCCAGACGGCCACCGACACGCGAACGCTGTATATCTGCGATTTAACAAATTACAAGGCCTCTGCACATGTTAAGGTCATGCTGCCCGACATGGCTGAAGCAGTGACGATAAACGTAAAGAAAACCATCTCGCTGAAGGGCGGCCACTGGTTCCATTATGATATGACCGATGAAGAGGCTGCTGAATATCCCGATGCAACGTTTGACATTCAAGAGGTTCGTATTGAACCGCTGGCGGTCAGCGTCATCGGCAAGAATCACGGCAGTCTTCCGCTGGGCGGGACCTCGCGGTACGATGTGCAATCCCGCGTGAAGCTGTTCCGCGCTGACGGCACGGAACTGACCTACGGCTGGGACGGAGAGTTTTATCAGGGTTTTTATGGCCGCGTGAGAAAATCTTCCGGTCAGAGCGCTCTGCGGGTGAACACCTACAACTTGATCGACCCCGAGGCCGTGGCGTATGTCGAGATCGACGGGGAGAGGTTTGAGGTGAAGTAAACGCGGCAAAAGCCCCTCCGGCCATCGCTGACGCTCGGCCACCTCCCCTGTAAGGGGCGGCTTGTTGCGCGGGCGAAGCCCGCGAGAAAGGCTCCTCACGAAGTGGGGAGCTGGCCGAGCCTGCGAGGCCTGAGGGGCTTTTGCAGGTTTGCGGGGGCACCCCGTTGACGGGATGCCGTGGTGAACTCTGCCCTCATCAGTCGCCTGCGGGCGACAGCTTCCCCCGCAGGGGAAGCCAAAGAGAAAAAAGCACCCGCATGGCGCGAACCATGCGGGTGCTTACTTTTTATGTCAGTATCAGCCGAACATATTGATCAGGATACCAGCGGCAACGGCGGAGCCGATAACACCGGCAACGTTGGGGCCCATGGCGTGCATGAGCAGGTAGTTGCGGGGGTTGTACTCCTGGCCGACCTTCTGGGAAACACGAGCGGCCATGGGAACGGCGGAAACACCGGCGGAGCCGATGAGCGGGTTGATCTTGCCGTGGGTGACCACGCACATGATCTTGCCGAGGATGACACCGCCAGCGGTGCCGACACCGAAGGCGACGATGCCCAGAACGATGATCTCAACGGTCTGGATGTTCAGGAAGGTGGCGGCGTTGGTGGTGCAGCCGACCGAGAAGCCGAGGAAGATCGTGATGATGTTCATCAGCTCGTTGCCGGCGGTCTTGGTGATACGCTCAACAACGCCGGACTCCTTCATCAGGTTGCCCATCATCAGGCAGCCGACCAGAATGGCGGCGTCAGGCAGGGTCAGGGCAACGATGATGGTGACAATGATGGGGAAGAGGATCTTCTCGGTCTTGGAGACGCGGCGGGGGGCCGTCATGACGATCTTACGCTCTTTTTCAGTGGTCAGAGCCTTCATGATGGGCGGCTGGATAACCGGCACCAGCGCCATGTAGCAGTACGCAGCGACCGCGATGGAGCCGAGCAGATGCGGGGCCAGCTTGGTGGTGACATAGATGGCGGTGGGGCCGTCCGCGCCGCCGATGATGCCGATTGCGCCGGCCTCCTGATTGGTGAAGCCCAGAATCTTAGCGCCGACAAAGGTGAAGAAGATACCCAGCTGTGCGGCAGCGCCCAGCAGCAGGCTGGACGGGCGGGCGATCAGCGGCTCGAAGTCGGTCATCGTACCGATGCCGAGGAAGATCAGCGGCGGATAGATGCCGAGCTTGACGCCCAGATAGATGTAGTCGACCATACCGCCGGAGGAACCGAGCAGCTCCCAGTTGATATGGTTCGTCTCGTTGATGAAGATGTCCATGTGGAAGATGCCATCGAGGGGCAGGTTGGTCATCAGCATGCCGAAGCCGATGGGCAGCAGCAGCAGCGGCTCAAACTGCTTGACGATGGCCAGATACAGCAGCACGCAGGCCACTGCCAGCATGACGGCGTACTTCCAGCCGCCCTCGGTGAAGAGGATCTGTGCCCAGCCGGACTTTGCGAAGATCTCCGCAATATTGGTAAAAATCGCACCCATTTCCGTACCTCCTTACATAAAGGGCGTGGTATGCTCGCGCACGCCTGCGTCACCCCATGCGCCGCGGCGGGAGCCGGCAGCGGGCTTGGAAACGCGCTTGATGCCGCGGATGACGGCATTGCCGCCGCACACAGAGGCCACGGCAGCGGAGATGGCGGCGATGATCTCGCCGGGGATGGAGCCGTTGTCAGCCTTGGCTGCAGGGGCAGCGGGCTTAGCGGCAGGGGCAGCCTTGGCAGCGGGGGCCGCAGGGGCCTTCGGCGCGGCAGGCTTGTCGTTCTTCTTATTGTTGATGTTGTCGAAGATCTTGCCTTCCAGCGTGATGATAAGGCACAGGGCCACCAGCATCGCGAAAACCAGTGTAATGCTGGTCAGAACAACGGTGCCGTCGCTGGCTTCAAGGGCAAGCAGAGCTAGGTTGGGCATGGATGATCCTCCTTTAATTGGTAAACGGCCGGAAAAAGGCTATTTGATGATATTATAGCACAAAGTGATTTTTTTGGGTAGATTTTTTTACAAAAAAATGAATATTTTTGGGGAATTGTATGGATGAGGATGTTGGGGCGGCTGCGGGAAGGTGCCAAAGCCCCTCAGGCCTCGCAGGCTCGGCCAGCTCCCCACTGCGTGGGGCGCCTTTTTGCGCGGGCTTCGCCCGCGTGAGAGCCTCCCCTCTCAGGGGAGGTGACAAGCAAAGCGAAGTCGGAGGGGCCTTGCCCGTTTGCCGTTGTGCACACCGCCCAATTTTTCAGCATCATTTTCGGCTGATCGCACAGCATTTTCTACAAATATGAACAAAATATCTCCCCGCCCTCTTGACTGGACTGCAACTCTGTGATAGCATAAACGCAACAAAAGAACGGCAAAGGCGCCGGGCAGAGTATTTCTGCCCGGCGCTTTTTCTGTTTCTTTTGCAAGTATTCTGTGCGAAAGTAAGAGAGAGGGGTTTCAAGGTATGTACAACTCAGCAGATGTAACATGGACACTGGTTGCGGCGTTTCTGGTGTTCTTTATGCAGGCAGGCTTTGCTTTGTGTGAAGCCGGCCTGACCCGCGCTAAAAACACCGGCAATATTCTGATGAAGAATATGATGGATTTTTGCATCGGCACACCCTGCTACTGGCTGGTCGGCTTCGGCGTGATGTTCGCCGGCTCCGGCGCGCTCATCGGCGGGTTTGACCCGTTCATCCGCGGCAGCTATGACTTCGGCACGCTGCCGGTCTGGGTCTACGCGGTGTTCCAGACGGTGTTCTGCGCGACCGCCGCCACCATCGTTTCCGGCTCGATGGCCGAGCGCACAAAGTTCAGCGCCTACTGCTGCTACTCCGCCGCGATCAGCCTGATCGTCTACCCCATCTCCGGCCACTGGATCTGGGGCGGCGGCTGGCTGGCGCAGCTCGGCTTCCATGACTTCGCAGGCTCCACGGCGGTCCACTTTGTCGGCGGCGTCACGGCCTGCCTCGGCGCCTGGATGCTCGGCCCCCGCATTGGCAAGTACAACAAGGCGGGCACGCCGCGCGCCATCCCCGGCCACAACCTGACCGCCATGGCGCTGGGCGTTTTCATCCTGTGGTTCTGCTGGTTCGGCTTCAACGGCGGCTCCACCGTCAGCATGACCGGCGATGATACGATGATTTCCGCCGGCCTTATCTGCTTCAACACCAACCTTGCCGCCGCGCTGGCCACTGTTGCGGCGCTGATCGTCTCGTGGGTGCGGTACGGCAAGCCTGATGTCTCGCTGACCTTCAACGGCGCGCTGGCGGGCCTTGTGGCCATCACCGCGGGCTGTGATGTGGTCGATCCGTTCGGCGCAGCCGTCATCGGCATTGTGGCCGGTGTGCTCTGCATCTTCTCGGTCGAGTTCTTCGACAAGATTGCCAAGATCGATGACCCGGTCGGTGCGGTCTCCGTCCACTGCGTCAACGGCTGCTGGGGCACGCTGGCGGTCGGCCTGTTTGCCACCGAGGGCGGCCTGTTCTACGGCGGCGGCTTTGCCAAGCTGGGCATCCAGCTGCTGGGCGTTGTCAGCGTGGCCGCGTGGGTGCTGATCACGATGTACATCATCTTCTCGATCATCAAAAAGACGATCGGGCTGCGCGTCTCCGAGAAGGAGGAGCTGGACGGCCTTGACATCCACGAGCACGGCCTGACGAGCGCCTACGCCGGCTTTGCGATCAGCGACCCGACCTACGCCGAGCTGGATGTCAACGAAAACACTGATCTCGGCGAGGACGACATCACCAAGGCCAGCCCCGCCAAGGTGGCGGCGGCCGTCAAGGTCACGCAGGAAGCCCCGCTGCCCGCCGGGCTGGATTCCGGCATGCACAAGGTTTCCATCATCGTGCAGCTTGCGAAGTTTGAGACCCTGAAGAAGGCGCTGAACGACATCGGCGTGACCGGTATGACGGTGACGCAGGTCATGGGCTGCGGCCTGCAGAAGGGCAGCGGCGAGAGGTACCGCGGCGCCGAGGTGGACGCCACCCTGCTGCCGAAGGTCAAGGTCGAGGTCGTTGTGAGCAAGATCCCGGTCGACAAGATCATCGACACCGCCACCAAGGCCCTGTACACCGGCCACATCGGCGATGGCAAGATTTTTGTCTACAATGTGGCAAAGGTCGTCAAGGTCCGCACCGGCGAGCAGGATTACGCCGCCCTGCAGGATGTGGAATAAGCGTTGCTCTATTATATAAGGTATAAAGGTCAGTAAAGCCCCTTCCGTCTGGAAACGGAAGGGGCTTGGTTTGTTATATGGTTATATGCCATTTCCGGAAGTAGCGCAGTAGGGGCGGGGCTCTGCTCCGCCCGCGGCTACCCGGTAAATGCTGCTTGCGGGAAACCACCGGGCGGCATATATGCCGCCCCTACGAACCGGCGGATGATTTACGGCATTTGGTGGTAAACAGCGGAGGGGTCAAGACCCCTCCCTACAGGCTCCCAAAAAAGCCTTCCCCCTTGGGGGGAAGGTGGCCCCGCAGGGCCGGATGAGGGGGAGGCTGCCCGCCAGCAGCCGTTTGCCTGTAACATAGGAGCATCACTTCCCCCTGGCACTCTGGATATACTGTCTCGGCGTCTGGTTGTACTCGGCCCGGAACGCACGGTAAAAATTCGCGTAATCGCCGAAGCCGCAGTACTGACAGACCTCATTCGGCGGCACGCCGCCTGCAAGCAGCTGCTTGGCGTTCAGCAGCCGTTTTTGCAAAATATATCGGTGTACGGTCGTGCCGACCTGTGCATCAAACTTGCGCAGCAGGTGATACTTACTGATGAAGAACTTCTCCGAGAGCTGGTCAAGGGTCAGCGGCTCGCTGTAATGCTCGTTGATGTAGTGCAGCACCGCATCCACCACCTGATCGCTCGTGCCAACAGGCCGGGCATCGCCGCGGTCGGCGGCGGCGCGGTTCAGCCCGACCAGCAGCTCCACAAGGGCGCTCTGGGCCAGCAGGTCGCTGCCGTAGTCCTTGCTTGCCTTCAAGGCGCACAGCTTGTCCACCGTGGTGCGCAGCGGCGCGCCGGTCGCGCCGGGCAGCCGCAGCAGGTTCGTATGGCCGGGGATCGTGGTGTCAAAGCAGCGGGTCAGGCTGGTGTGCGCAGTGGACAAGCCCTCCAGATACGGCCGGGCGATCCAAAGCACGATCCGCTCATAGGCATCGGCATCGGTGGCAATACGGGCCTGATGCAGCTCCAGCGGGCTGCAGAGCATCCAGTCACCGGGGCGCACACGGTAGAGCTGGTTCTCAACGATATATTCCACCCGGCCGCGCAGCAGCAGATAGACCTCATAGAAGTCATGGTGGTGCAGCTCGACCTCGTTCATGTAGGTAGACCGGTAGCGGTAGACCTCATAGTCGGGCGCGATCATCGTCTGGCGTTTGGTGTAGGGGTTGTAGTTTGACATAAGGGACTCCTCAAAAGTCTTCCCCTGAGGGACAGACTCCCCCGGTACGGGGGAGGTGGCGCATAGCGCCAGAAGGGGAGCAGGTGGCTGAGCGAAGCGAAGCCGGATGAGGGGCGGCTGTACCGCTGCCGCCCCGTAAAAGGGCTTTTGCGGCAAGTTCTCCCCTCATCAGCCGCCTGCTGCGGCAGCTTCTCCCCCATGGGAGAAGCCTTTTTCGATGCTAGGTTTAGTTTACCGCAATTTTTACAATTTTTCAAGCAACTACGGTTATTTTCTTGCGAAAAGTTGCGTGCTATACTGAAACTATCGCGAGTGGCATATAGGACCACTCCCTCAACAGCAACAAAAGGAGCAAATCATTATGCAGATGAACGCGTCTTCCATCGTCAACCAGAAGGCTGAGTGGGAAAAGCTGGGCGTCAAGCTGCCCGCATTTGACCACGCCGCCATGACCGCCGCCACCAAGGAGCACCCCATCTGGGTCCACTTCGGTGCCGGCAACATCTTCCGCGGCTTTATCGCCGCCCTGCAGCAGCGTCTGCTGAACGAGGGTCTGGCTGACCGCGGCATCATCGCAGCCGACACCTTCGACTACGACATCATCGACAAGATCTACACCCCGTATGACAATCTGACGATGAATGTCACCCTGAATCCGGACGGCACCACCAGCCGCGAGATCATCGGCTCTGTGGCCGAGGGCCTGCGCGCCAACTCTGCCGACGCCAAGATGATGGCCCGCTTCAAGCAGATCTTCACCGATCCCGGCCTGCAGATGATCTCCTTCACCATCACCGAGAAGGGCTACGCCCTCTATCGTCCCGACGGCAGCCTGATGCCCGTTGTGCAGGCCGACATTGACGAGGGTCCCGCCCACGCCCGCCACGCCATGAGCATGGTCGCCGCCCTGCTGCTGGAGCGTTTCCAGAACGGTGCCGCCCCGCTGGCAGTTGTCAGCATGGACAACTGCTCTCACAACGGCGAGAAGCTGCAGGCCAGCGTCATGACCGTTGCGAAGGCTTGGCTCGAGAAGGGCTTCGTCGGTCAGGACTTCATCGACTACCTGTCCGATGAGAGCAAGATCACCTTCCCCTGGTCCATGATCGACAAGATCACCCCGCGCCCCCACAAGATGGTCGAGGAATCTCTGGAGAAGGACGGCATCGAGGGCATGACCCCCATCGTCACCTCCAAGAACACCTTCATCGCTGCGTTTGTCAACGCCGAGCGCCCGCAGTATCTGGTTGTCGAGGACAAGTTCCCCAACGGCCGCCCCGCACTGGAGAAGGCCGGCGTCTATATGACCGACCGCGAGACCGTCAACAAGACTGAGCGCATGAAGGTCACCACCTGCCTGAACCCCCTGCACACCGCCATGAGCGTCTACGGCTGCATGCTGGGCTACGACCTGATCTGCGCCGAGATGAAGGACGAGGACATCGTTGCCCTGATCAAGCGTCTGGGCTATGTCGAGGGTCTGCCCGTTGTTGTTGACCCGAAGATTCTGGACCCCAAGGCCTTCATTGACGAGGTCATCGAGCAGCGCCTGCCCAACCCCTTCATGCCCGACATGCCGCAGCGCATCGCAACCGACACCTCCCAGAAGGTCGGCATCCGCTTCGGCGAGACCATCAAGAGCTACATCGCCGAGGGCCGCGACCTGAACAGCCTCGTTTCCATTCCTCTGGCCATCGCCGGCTGGCTGCGCTACCTGCTGGCCATCGACGACAACGGCAACGCCTTTGAGGTTTCCGCTGACCCGCTGAAGGACGACCTGCAGGCCAAGCTCGCCGGCATCGAGTTCGGCAAGCCCGAGACCGTCACCGATCAGCTGGACGGCATCCTGTCTAACGCCTCCATCTTCGGCACCGATCTGACCAAGACCGTGCTGGCAGACAAGATCAAGGCCTACTTCAAGGCCGAGATTGCAGGCCCCGGCGCCGTCCGCAAGACCCTGCACGAGGCCGTGAACGGCTGATTGCAACTTCCCTAAGCCTTCCCCAAAGGGGCTGCGCCCGCAGGCGCGTGTCGGAGCGCAACCGCCGTAGGCGGCTCTTAGCGCGGAGACTGAAGGTGGCCCCGCAGGGCCGGATGAGGGGTAAGTTTGCGTAGTTGCCCCGTCAACGAGCAGCAATGGCCAGGTTCCCCCTCATCAGTCATCTTCGATGACAGCTTCCCCCAAGGGGGGAAGCCTTTGCAGCTACGCTGTAGGGGCCGGACATGTCCGGCCCGCCGCATAAAATCTATAACCCGCTCACGGGTTTGCAACCGGAAACTTGAGGGCGAGGCATGCCTCGCCCCTACGCAAACGACTATACAAACAAAAGGAGCACCACATGTCTATGAAAATGGGTTGGCGCTGGTATGGTGAGGGCAATGACCCCATCACCCTGAGCGACATCAAGCAGATTCCCGGTGTTGAGGAGATCGTCTGGGCGCTGCACAGCAAAATGCCCGGCGAGATCTGGGAGGAGAACGAAATCAAGGAGGTCGTAGACCAGATCCACGCGGCCGGCTTCAGCGCCACCGTAGTTGAGTCCGTCAATGTCCACGATGACATCAAGATCGGTCTGCCCACCCGCGACCAGTATATCGAGAACTACAAGCAGTGCATCCGCAACCTGTCCAAGTTCGGCGTCAAGACCATCTGCTACAACTTCATGCCCATCTTTGACTGGACCCGCACCGACCTGTTCCACCCGGTCGGCGATGGCTCCACCGCCCTGTTCTATCAGAAGGATCTGATCAAGGACGACTACAAGGGCATGGCAAACTACATTCTCGAATTTACCGAGAAGTACAACATGACCTTCCCCGGCTGGGAGCCGGAGCGCATGGCCAAGCTGGACGAGTTGTTCAAGGCCTACGCCCCCGTCACCAAGGAGAAGCTGTGGGATAACCTCAAGTACTTCCTTGAGGCGATCATGCCCACCTGCCGCGAGTGCGACATCAAGATGGCCATCCATCAGGACGATCCCCCATGGGATATCTTCGGCCTGCCCCGTCTGCTGGTTGACGCCGAGAGCATCGACCGCTTCCTGACGATGGTCGATGACCCGTACAACTGCCTGACGCTCTGCTCCGGCAGCATGAACGCCAACCCCAACAACAATGTGGCCGCCATCGTGCGCAAGCACTGCGACCGCATCCCGTTCGCCCATGTGCGCAACATCCATCACTTCGAGAACGGTGACTTCTCTGAAGCTGCCCACCGCGACTGCTGCGGCGAGACCGGCATCATCGAGATCCTGCGCGCCTACCACGACTGCGGCTTTGACGGCTGCATCCGCCCCGACCACGGCCGCCAGCTGTGGGAGGAAGGCCCCGGCAAATGCCGCCCCGGTTACGGCAAGTACGACCGCGCCCTTGGCGTGCAGTACATGCTCGGCGTCTGGGATCTGCTGGATCGTCTGGACGAAGAGAAGAACCGCTGATTCCTGCCATCCTCTAGTTGCTGTATAAAAACAAAAAAGCCGCTGCGCAAGCAGTGGCTTTTTTGTTTTGGGAAATCTGCACCGCACGGTAGGGGCCGGGCATGCCCGGCCCGCAGCTTTCCCTGTATCACAACGTTATCTTTAAACCGTAGGGGAGGGATTCATCCCTCCCGGCAGCTTTGCCTCCCTTGTCAAAGGGAGGTGGCCGAGCCTGCGAGGCCGGAGGGATTCCTGCAGTAGGGGCGGCATATATGCCGCCCGCGCCTTCCTTGCCAAAGGCGATGCCTGCGGGGCTTTACTTCACCTCATTCACCAGCTTTTCCCCTCGCGCAAATGCCCGCGCGTTCTCCATCGTTGTGATGGCGATGCTCTGCAGCGCGGTCCGGGTAAAAAACGCCTGATGGCTCGTCACGACCACATTCGGAAAGCTCATCAGCACCGGCACGATCTCATTGCGCAACACATCGTCGGAGAAGTTTTCAAACACCTGACCGTCCTCATCCTCATAGACATCCAGCCCCACACCGGCAAATTTGCGGCTGCGCAGCGCATTGATGAGCGCCCGCGTGTCGATCAGCCCGCCCCGGCTGGTGTTGACAAGCACCGCGCTGTCGCGCATCATCCGGATCGTCTCAGCGTTGATCATGTGGTAGGTTTCCGCCGTCAGCGGGCAATGCAGGCTGACCAGATCTGCGGTACGCAGCAGCTCCTCCAGCCCCACATACCGCACAAGGCCGTCCAGCGCAGGGTTGCGGTATTGGTCGCAGGCCAGCACCGTCATGCCGAAGCCGCAGCAGATACGGGCCATCGCCGCACCGATGCGCCCCGTACCCACAATACCGGCCGCCGAGCCGTACAGGTTGTACCCCAGCAGCCCATCAAGCGAAAAATTGTTGTTGCGCACCTTGATATACGCCTTGCAGATGCGGCGGTTCGCGGCCAGCGCCAGCGCCATGGCGTGCTCGGCCACTGCCTCGGGGCTGTAGCCCGGCACCCGCAGCACCGTTATGCCGTACCGCTGCGCCGCCGGCAGGTCCACATGATTGTACCCGGCGCAGCGCAGCAGCAGGCAGCGGATGCCCGCCTGCGCCAGCTTTTCCAGCACTGCCGCCGAGCAGTCTGCATTGACAAACGCGCACACCGCGTCCCCGCCCCGCGCCAGCGGCGCGGTATCCGCATCGAGATTTGCCGTTAAAAACCTGATCTCGCAGCCATATTCCGGGTCAGCCGCCAGCACATCAAAGTAGTAATGGTCATACTCCCGCGTCCCGTAAAAGACGATCTTCATAGCAATCCCCCAATCCCTTTCAGTATCGGTCGTTTACGCTCCCATTATACTGAATGGAGTGGGGGATTTCCGTTGTAGGGATAACACTGCCTTGGTTTTGCACCGCCACGTAGGGGCGAACATTGTTCGCCCGCGCAACGTTACCTTTGCTGCAACTGAATCTTCCACCGCGCCGTAGGGGCGGGGCTCTGCTCCGCCCGCGCAGCCTCCCACCCATGGGATAGCCGCGCCCCTTAATGCCGTCGGCAATCAAAAACTGTCCTTGAAATTTCACGCTGCTTGTAAAGCAATACGCCATATGATACAATTAGCTAAATCGGAAGTTATAAAGGAGAAACACTATGGGATTATTTGGTAAAAGCAAAAAAGAGCGAGAAAAAGAGTATATGAACAGATTAGATGTTCCATTATGTTTAAAAGAAGACTTTGAATTGATTATTGATGATGTATTTACAATTATGGGGGTTGGAACAGTTGCCACAGGAAACATATCAACAGGAATGTGTAGAGAAGGAGAAAATGCGTGTGTTTATAAAGCAAATGGAGGTGTATTAGAGACTATAATTACTACCATCGATATACATACAAAAGAACGAAAATCAAATGGTTGTGGATATAAAACAGAACATGTTGGACTTGGGTTAAGAGGAGTTTCTAAGGAACAATTAGAAAAAGGAGATAGAGTGATTGTAAAGAATGCCAATATGTATGGAATGTAATTACAAATTCCAGTTTATTTAATCGTAGTTCTTTATAAAAAGCTATCGAGAATATCTCCCCAATGAAAAGCAAGCGGCAGGCGCTAAATACGCCTTCCGTTTTATAGTACCGTATTGAATAGGGGTCGACCACTCTTTTCTCTACCCTCATCCCCATCATGCTGCCATTGAATCGGGGACTCTCCCGCGCCCTAAAAACAGTCCGCAGGACTGTTTTTGCCCCGCGGTACGCGGACGCGGGGCCCGGGCTGTTCTCGTCCCCGATGGTGCACCAAGCTCCTGCTTTTCCGGAAAACAGCAATAAAAAATACCCCGCAACTTCTTGCGAGGTATCTTTGTGGTGCACCATCGGGGACTCGAACCCAGGACCCACTGATTAAGAGTCAGTTGCTCTCCTTAGTTGCTCACACTCATGGTGTATGCTGTTGTAATAAAAAGCACTTTTCTAACGATCAAAATCACTAAATATATCCTATGCAAAGTCATTGACCAGCACCGTTTTTGTGTGGCGCTGGTCTATTTTCTTTTACGCACTAATCAGCGGTATAAGTTTCTGTTCTTCTGTGATTTCCAAGAATTGCTGATATTCCATATTTAGCTTTATCGTAACCTGATACTTTCTTCCGACCTCCACTCTTTCTATCAGTTGGCTCAGTATCATGCGTTTGATTTCTAATGGTGCCGCATCGAATTCTTCTGCCCAGCCTCTAAATTCATCATAGTAGGTACGCAGTTTTCGAATCTCTGCAGCTTCGTTCAGCCTCGCATTTTGAAGTGCAGCATACTCTGCTTTCGCATCATCCAGTTCTTGTTGGTATCGCCGGATTTGCTTGGCAATCATATCCTCGGTAAAATTGCTTGTTCCATCAAGGCATTTCAGAATCTCACCTTCAAAGCGTTCCAAAGCATGCTGTGCAGTTTTAATTTTCTTTTCTACCGAAGCGCGTTTAGATTTTTGTAGATTTGATTCCTGCCTTATTCGGTTTTCTGCCATCCTTGAGTACGGTGTATCTCTAATCTGCTCAAATATCTTTGATACCGCTTGCAGAACGATAGCATCTACCCTCTCCGCAAGATATAATGCCTGTCCATCGCAGTCTCTGCCGCCTTTGTTTCGCTGACCGCGCTGAAAGCAGTTATATTTGGGCTGGACTTTTTCGCGGATACTGCCATCCGCCAGTTTGTAGCGATCCGTATGCATAAATCCCGACATCTTCGCACCACAGTGTGCACAGTACACGATGCCCGCCAGCAGCGTTGGATTCTGACTGGTGTGGGCGATTTTTCGTTCTTGCTCCGATTTGGCTTTTCTGCGGTTTATTATGTCATTTGCCTTATCGAATGTTTCCCTGTCGATGATCCGCAATTCTGGAATATACTCAGAACGAGCATTTTTCGTAATTATGTAGCCTGTATACCCCTCGTGGCGAATAATTCGGATTATATTGCTCGACTGGAACTTTGCTCCGGCACGGGTACGCAATCCTCGGTTATTTAACATTTCAGCCAGAGCATATCCGCTGGCGCCTTCTTGGATAACCTTATAAAAGAGCTCCCGAACCCATGTAGCTTCTTCCTCATTGATGACCAGATCCATAACAGGCTTATCACGCTTGTTTCGTCTGCCTTGGTCTTCTAACTTGTAACCATAGCATACGAAGCCACCTGTGTAGTGACCACTGGACACGATTTGCCGGATTCTATCGCGGGTTCGGATGGATGTTTTCTCCGATTCCCCTGCTGCCTGCCAAAAGCGGATGTAGTTCATCAGCTTATCGCCATGTGTCTCGATTTTCTGCTGACCTTCGTGGGTACTCCACATTTGAATTCCATGCTGGACGAACCATTCCAGCACAAAGGGAGTTTCGCTTTCGATTCGTCCGAGACGGTCAAACATATAGACTAGCAGAATATCAAATTCGCCGTTGGCGGCTTCTTCTTTCAATTGCTGGATGGCATCGCGTTTTGAGGCCGACACCTTAGAACCAGAGACGCCCTTTTCGGCCACCTCTTTTACCACCCGCCACCCTTGCTTTTGTGCAAACTTTCGGCAGTCAATTTTCTGCATTGGAATATCATCGTGGTCTACCTGCCCTTTTGTCGATACTCGATAAGCCAGTGCAACGCGCGGTGCATCCGCTTCAAGATGCATCTGCTTTCCCTTAAAATAGGCATCATCCAGCCACATCTGGTCCGCTACCGAAATTTCAATAGCTTGGCCATTCGAATCTACGCAAATCATTCTGTTCACCTCGCTGTTCATCTTGCGAAATGGTTGGTGCATTTTCGCAAGACAAACGATACTCTATTATAATAAGGAAAGCTATTCACCAAAACGGAGAACAATTATCTTACAAAGGGGATATAATTCTACCTATTATCCTGTTTTCCTTTCCTCTTGCTGTTTACGTAAGTCGTATGCGGACATAATTAATTCCTTAATGGGAATCATAACATCTGTATCGCACTTTTCACGAAAAACAAGAGTTGCTGTATATTCGTCGCAACTAATGCGAATCATCTTCGGATGAGTATTTTCAGCACTTTGCATTTTCATAATCCTCATATTCCCATACGCAGCCATCCGTTTTAAGCGGATGGTTTAACAGTCTACTTTCCAGACCTGTCAGATACAATTCATATCGCAGGTCGGTCTTTGTCGTGATAAGTACCGCTCCATGCTTTTGCATAAACAGCAAAATCGTATAGAGGACATTCAGATCATGGCTCAAACGGTCAAGGCTCTGAACTACAACTGCATTTACTCTCCCCTGCTGGATGGCCTGCAACATGGCAAACAAATCCGGCCGCCAAAGTTCATTACCGTATTTTTGCTCCATACATGAATTCACAATGATGTATCCACGGCGGTTAGCTTCTCTCATAACATCTGCCAGTTGATCTTCCAACGCAGAAAGATTTGGCATTGCGGTTCTCGCAAAAGCCCATACTTTATATTCTTTCATCATTGCACCTCATAATTTGTCCGCAAATGGTAAGCTGACATCGAATCTCGGTTGCCCGAATGAGGCTCGTGTAAAGCGGTCACCCACATAACGAGCCAAGCCAACACGAGCCAGTTCTTCGTTCAAATCACATTCCGTGGTAATAAGATAAATATCATGCTGGCGGAAAATTTCGATTACACCAACCAGCAGGTAGCTGTTCCGGCTAATTTGGTCTAGGTCACGAATCATTACCGATTCAACGCGACCAGCCTTTACAGCATCCAGCATACTGCGAAGGCCATCTCGGTCTTTCAAGCTGTTGCCCCCGCATTTATCAAATGATGTGCCACGAACTAAAAAACCATGACTCCCAGCCTCCTCAAACAAATCCGCCTGCCGCCGCAGTGCGCTTTGAACGTCATTTGTTGTGTACCGCACATAGATCCAAGTCGGATGTTCTTTGCAATAGCTCATAACTAAAATTCCTTCCTTTTATATAATGTACAGGGTTTTAACTAATCTTTCTTTTTTCGGCCACGTCCAATTCGCATCCATTTTTCCCGGTCAGGTTCGATTGAATTGTTCTGCTTCAAATAGTCAGCGTATGCTTTTTCGGCTTCTTCGCTCCAATTGTCTTTATCAAAGAGATCCTCTCTGTGGGGCGCACAGTTAAAGAAAGGATCTTTACTAAACCAAATTTTCAGATTATGAATTGTAAGGCGATCCACGAATCGTAAGGCTCGTGCCTGTTGGCAACCAATTGCATTCATAAATGAGTCCGGACAATCTGAGAGGATATGGTCAACACTTTCCGTTTCAATTTTCTGATAGAGCCGCTCAATGAGATCTGTCCCATCCGTTTGGACACCGCAAATTACATCAAGGATCTTGTAGTTTCGCCTTTCGGCAGTCATCCTCTGCACTGCGACATTAACATTTAGTTTCCTCAACTGATCATCATGAAGGCATATAAAAATAATTGCATTTTCCATTTTTTTGTCATTCCTGTCTCCTTTTATCAAATCATCAAACGCACAGTAATGCGCCGAAGTCCTGTTGGTGCGAACTTCGGCGCATAGTCTGCGTTTGATTTGCAACTGCATTTATCCACATTGCCCCAGTTGCCAGGACGACTTACAAGGCTGCTGCTTGGTTAATGCAGCATCATGGGCTTCTCACCCCAGCCAGGTTCTCTGCCTGCCGCCCTCATTGCGTGTGCTGTGACTGGACGGAAGTATCTTTGAAACCACATCTGTTATTGCGCTCCATCCCACCACAGGATGTTTATCAGATGACTCAATCGCTCGTACCATAATTTTGCCAATTTTCAGCTAAAAGCCGTGGTAGTCTTGGCGCATACTCTGTCAGCGCTTGCCGTAGTGTTTTTACCAAACACCTTTTCTCTCATGGGTTGACGGCAATGTGGCGAACGTACCTTGTTTGTCGGATATTCAATTTTCAAGGTTCTTTTTGAGGTGGCTTATTTGCCCCTTCACTATATAGCCAACGAGAACAGCCAAAATTACGAACCTCTCAAAAAATATTTTTAATTTTCTTCTGAAGCACAGAAATTCTGCTGTAAATCGTTGTTTTAGGAATTTTGTACATCTTTGAGATTTCCTTGATTGAATACCCCTGCATCTTATATAGAAGAATTTCAATCGTCAATTTGTCTGTGTCTTTCAAAATTGCATACAAGCGTTCATTTTCGATTTCATCTAACAAGCCTTGCAAGTTGCTCGCCTCTTTTGGCTTATCTACGACAGATAGTTTTTCAAGAGGCTCCGATCCGGCATTTAGCCGTTGGTAGTTTCGCTCTGACTTAAATGCATCCCAATCGTAGGTATGCAATCGTTGAATCGTGTCCTCATCAACACCTAATTCTCGCAGTTGATTCTCTTCCTTATTTTTCCATTTGAGCCATTCCATTTCGGCCTTTGCCTTGTTATAAGCCATTTTGTACCTCCGTCAGATTGAAAAAAGTTTCAAACCGATGGAGGTCTGGAGGCGAACGGCATCTCGACAGGTCAAAATGCAGATTCTTCATTGCCAGTACTTCCTAAAAGTGGTCAGCAAAAAGGCCGGGACGATTTAAATCGTCCCGGCCTTGCTACCGTATTGGCTGGCAACAAAAAAGAGCCCCATCGCTTATGCGATGGGGTGCTTATAAAGGTATGCTCTCTGCCAGCATACCCATTCTACATTTTTAATGTCGACTGTTCATTAGGCGTTATATAGTTATTTTCTTGTCTTTTTGATGACATTTCATTGTCACTGTGTAGTATTTATGTCGTAGTTTTGTTTATCCACTACTTTCTGTTCTTGCATTCACCTTTTCTCTTGGAATCACGATGGCCCACAATGCATATCCAAACAAAAGCACCGCTTCTTGACGTCGATTATAGTACACGCTTCGCTCCAAGCCCAGACTCTCAATGATTTCATCTACTCTGTACACCACTCCCGTTAGGTAATTTTTTGAAAGAAGTTCTGCATACAGGTCCCCCCGCTTGTAAAAAGTACGCACTCGCTCAATCGCAAGATCAATGAGTTGAATCCAATGTTCAGATTCCATAAGGTTCTGAATTCTGTATTCAAATTTCTCTCTTTGAACATCTGGAGCAAATTCCATAAGGTACGCTAATGCAGCAGTATAATCCTCACCATAGTGACAGGATTCATCCATAAGATAGTACGCATCATTTTGAACACTCCAGCAGATTCTGCGGTAGCTGCACAACAGCAACTGGCTTTTGGCGTAGATTGTATTCACATCAAGCCCTGCATTTTCGTACATTTTTATCACTTCTCCAGTGATTCCTGTTTTTCTCATGATACTGTAGTTCCTCCATTTCCGAACAGATGTGCGTTAGTGGTACATTGGCGCAGGCATCTTAGGGAAATCCGTGCTGAGTGTTGGTCTGCACGATTTTTCCATTAGTGATGCCGGCACGACTATCTTATTGCCAAATCGCTCCCTCAAGCGATCCACTGCTGATTCCAATCGGACAATGTCATCTTGTTTATCATAACCTGCAAACAAATTAAGTTGCTGTGGTGTGTCCTCTGGGACTAAATCAATTGCTCGTACCGTAATCGATCGTAAAGGCGTAGTAAACCGATGTTTTTTGAAGAAGAGCAGTTTGGCCGCCTGTGCCAAAAACAGCGTACTCTGCGTCATATACTCTAACTTCATCTGATACTGGCAGCTAAAAAGATTTTTATCTCTGACATTTATCTGGATTCCTCTTGCAGCCAAATGATTTTTCTTCAGTTTATAGCCAATTTCCTGCGTGAGGTCTAAGATTGTACGCCACACTTCCTCATCCGATTCCATATCCTTTGCCGTAGTTGCTCCATGACCGATACTCTTTATTGGTGCAATGTACCCATATCTGGCGACTCTTGATGTATCGCGACCATTTGCGTACAGCCATAGTTGAGTTCCCGCGACGCCAAATCGTTCCTGCAAAAATTGGAGATTGGTTTTGGCCAAAGCACCTATCGTATTGATACAATAAGAATCCAACTTCTTTGTTGTTTGCCTACCCACACCCCACAAGTCAGACACAGGTAGTGGCCAGACGAGTTCTTGAAATCCTTCTTCTGGAATTACCGTTGTTGCATCTGGTTTTTTCATATCCGATCCAAGTTTCGCAAATATCTTGTTTGACGCCACGCCGCAAGAAACGGTCAAGCCAAGTTCTTCTTTAAACCTCCTGTGAATTTCTGCTGCAATTTCTTCACCTGACCCAAACAGTTCCACACTGCCTGAAACATCAAGCCAGCACTCGTCCAGTCCATACGGCTCAATCAGAGGCGTATATTTCTTATAAATTTCGTGCGCAAGTCTCGAATACTGAACATACTTGTCATAGTGTGGCGACACAATAATCAAATTGTGGCATTTGTTCTTTGCCTGCCAGATGGCCTCTCCTGTTTGAACTCCAAACGCCTTTGCTTCATAACTTTTTGCAAGAACTATTCCGTGCCGTTCTTCTGCAGCACCACAAACCGCAATTGGCTTACCTGCAAGTGAGGGATTTAGTTGCCGTTCGATTGATGCATAGCAATTGTTTATATCGCTATGAATAATAACCCGCTTCACTTTTTTCATCCTTTCCGAAAAAGGGTATTGCATTTTCTATGCCGCCGTGTTATAGTTAGCTTGTAAGTTATCATTTTCATTAAAAAGTTATCTTTTCTTGTACTTATGATAACAGCGAGCAATCTTAAAGTCAACAAGTTTTCATAAAATGCTAACTTTAATTTCGGAAAGGTGGTTTTACGATGACCAACACATTGGGAACCAATATTGCAAAACTTAGGGAAAGTAAAAAACTCACACAAGAAGAACTCGGAAAGCTATCCGGTGTTTCTCGTGTGAGCATCTATAAAATTGAGACCGGACAAAGTACTCCAAGGGATACCACCTTACAGCATATTGCTGAGGCACTGCATACGACTCCTTCCGCTTTGAGAAGCAATCAAAACGAGTCCCCCACTCCTCAGCTCGACCAAGTCAAAGAACTCTATGGCGATCAGGGTGCAGAAGAAGTTAATGAGTTATTCGCCAAAAATGTCGGTCTTTTTGCTGGTGGCAAACTTTCACAGGCCGCCAAGGATGCCTACTACCGTGCGCTCACACAGGCATATCTCGATTGTCGTGCCGCAGCCGAGTCCGAAAAGAAGGACTCCGAGAATTGAAGTACAGACTATTGGACTCTCCATCTGGTAAAATAGAGATAGGCTCTCCAACTATACCTTTTTGCCGTATCAAACTAGTAATCCGAAGGGAGGGTGTGACTTATGGCAATTGAGTATATTATTGATGCCGTTGCTTTTCTCAAGCAAGAATATGGCGATATTTCTCCCATGGCCCTCGCCCACTCAAAGGGTATCCTTGTTGATGCACAGCATTATGGAAATATACAAGAATCCTTCCGAGGGTTTGCCATCCAACTACACGGAAAACTTCATATAACCCTGAATCTCGACCAAGATGAAGTAATGCAACAGGTGTGTCTTGCACATGAATTAGGGCATTGTATTCTCCACCCCTATTCTGCAGATGCGAGATCTTTCACAAGTCTTTCGTTGGACAACACCTCCACCACTGAATATTAGGCCAGCCTTTTTGCTGCTGAATACTTAATAAATGATAATGATATCCTCGCGCTTTGCCACGATGGATACAGCGTCCAGCAAATAGCTTGCTCACTTGGATATCCTGTAGAGTTGATTGTGCTTAAGGTCAAATTACTCTTATGCAAGGGATACTCCGAGCTACGACTTCCATTTGAGGCACATGGAGATTTTCTAGGAAATTGACTTTTAAAGAGGTACCCACCATGACACAATGGCAGCGCGTTTATATAGATGTGGATTGCATTATTCAATCGGATGGCGTAATGCGTCCGCGGATCATTAAATGGCCGGATGGTCGACACTTTATAATCGACAGAGTTATCTGCCGCCGTCAGGCCGCCGCTGCCAAAGCTGGCGGTCAGGGTGACCGCTATACCATCGCCGTCTGCGGCCAGGAACGTTACCTGTTTTTTGAGCGTTCTTCCAATATTTCTGGTAATACAATTGGGAAATGGTATGTTGAGGTCGAGGTGCCTGTTCAATAATTCTTTTTGACCCGCCGGGGGAATCCGACTACACAAAAGGAGTACAAATGTTTGCAGAACAGCTAAAACGAACCCGGCAATCCAGACACTATAGTCAAGCTGAAATTGCTTCAAAGCTGGGTGTCACACAGCAAGCCATTGCCAAATGGGAAACGGGAGTATCCACTCCTTCCCCTACCTCAATTTCTAAACTCTCGGATATCTTGGGTATCTCTACTGATGTACTCCTCAAAGGTGCCAAGGACATCTCCCCCGTTGGTCACGATTTCCTTGATGCTCCCGCTGAGTATTCCATCCCTGCCGTTGGGAAAATCAGACCATACGGAAAGTCATATATTTTCGACGAGCAGTATGGTTCCGCATGGGCATACGTGCCAAACCCGAATGACTATATTTACTATACCCTTGACGATGATGCAATGGCACCTCGGATAATGACAGGTGATACTGCGTTGATTCATTATCAGCAGCGTCTTTGCGATGGAGATATCGGCCTTTTTATCTATAATCCTTATCCAGTCGGCTTCATTGCGCAGTATAAGCAAGTAGGGTCATCAATAGTTTTGCACTTTTTTAATTCTACGCGAGAAGATTTCGTAGCCAAAAGTAATTTGCTTGACCATCTATTTATAATTGGCAAGGTTGTTGAGACAAGGGTCAAGTGGTAATTTCCACTGGACGTCAATTATTAGACGGTTACCTTCATACCTTTGGACTCAAAGTGTATTTAGCCAAAAATCCCCCGCAGAGGACCTTACGATGGGTCGCTCTGCGGGGGATGATTTTAGTTGTTGGTCTTGCGCTTTTTCAGCAGCAGGGCCAGGGCGGTGCCGGTCAGCAGCAGACCAGCCGTCATAAACGGCCAAGTGCCGATGCCGCCGGTTTCCGGCAGGTTGTAGCCGGGTCGGTTAGTCACAGAAACAGATGCTGTTCCACCGCCTGTGGGGCGGGTCACCTTGCGCACTGTGCTGTCAAGGTTATAGCCGTTGGGGGCCTGCACCTCGACATACCGGTACTCGCTTTCGGAAAGCCCTGCCCAAGTCAGGGTGCCATTAGCATCGGTCTTGACCACAGACTTCAGGTACCATTTTGTGCCATTTTCGTCCTCGTACGTCAGGTCTGGCTTCTTGGTAACGAGCAATGCACCGCAGGCATCTTTCGTCATCTGGTCCGCTTCAACCGGGCTGTACAGGGCAAAGTAAGCATCCTGCAGCTTGATCTCAGGCTTGTTTTCCTCGATCTTGGTCAGCTTCGCTGCCCAACTGGTGCCAATGTTTACACATTGCAGCGTGTTTTTATTGGCATAGTTGTAAGTAAAGCTATAGCTGCGTGCCGTGCTGCGGTTAATGGAACCATAGCGGTAGTCACCTGTAATCGGCAACTCGATCACATGATAGGTGCTCCCGTTCTTCCATGTCCAAGCCGTATCAGTTGCGGTCCAGGTGCCGTTTGCATAGCTGTACTGCTTCAGGTCTTTCAGCCATGGGGCATCGGATTCCATCTGGCCGGGGTCAACCTTCTTTGCCACATACGTGTAGGTACGCCCTTGCAAGGCTTTGGCCAGGTCGGCTTCGGTAAAGTCATCCTTCAAGGTCACTGCGGCACCGTCATAGATGACAAAATTGAATTTTGCATCTGCACCGGCAGCCATAGCCTCACCATCCGGGGTCTCCAGGCGCTTTTGCAGGGTGGGCACATACGGGGTACGCAGGCCAACGCCCGAGGGGGCAGCTTCCAGTGCAGTTCCGCCATTCACCTCATAGTGGTAACCAAAACTGTTGTAAGCGGTCTGGCCGGGTTCGATGCTGTCCGGGGTATCTGCTTTGGCGTCGTACTCCACGGTAACTTTGCTGTGTGCAGGCATGGCTGCACCAGACGGGTCATCGATAATAATGCGGAAAGATCGTGCCCCCTCCGGGTTCGTCGTCCATTTAACGGATTCCTTACCGTTCCAGTCATCCCCATCAAAGCTAACGTCCTTGCTGTACTGTATTTTAATGTACTTAGGGTCGATTACCTTTGTCTCAAATGTACCATCATTTTGACGGATGCTGGCCTTTACGGTGAATGTATTGCCCTCTGTCAGGCTCATCTGGTATTCACTGCCGCGCATATCGTCGTCCTGGAAGGGGTTATGATCTCCCTCTTGCGGCAGGTTATTGATAAGCACCAGTTTGGTCAGGGCCTGCGGGGAGGCATAGACCGTATTGTCCACCGTCAGGGTATAATGGACCTTGTCGTTCTTGTCAGGCAGGATGGTCGTGGTATCCGCCTCGTCGGAGCTAGTCGAGTAAACTGTATGATCTGCCGGGTCAGTCTGGGAGACGGCAATCGACGAGCTGGTAGAGTAACCGTAGGACACCATTACATTCGCACTGCTGCGGATGGAGGCGCGGGTCTTATCCCAGTACGGTGCAGACAGCTTCTTATCAATCACGCCCTTGGTAGCCGTACCATCCCAGCCCAGGTCGTCCCGCAGCGGGGTCAGCCAGGCGGTGTTGGTGTAGGTCTTGTTGACCAGCCGAGAATCATCCGGCTTTTCGGTCCAAAACCGAAAATCTGTATAGGTTCCGCTCTGAACTGCCCATGTGGGACCAGCCAGCCGTACATTCACGCGGAGTTTTCCAGATACCGTATCCCGAACAATCGCAATGTAGAACGAAGGATCTTTTTCTACAACAGGGTGACTACGATAGGTTCCGCCATGTGTATCTGCCTGTATTTTTATTGGATCGCCATTTACTTTGAGCCGCTGGTTCGCCACCAGGAATGTGTCACTTGCTTTGTCATAATCCCCGATCGAGCACAAAAACGCATTTTTTCTGCAGCCGCAGCAGTTTTTGCTTCTGCGGTCTGCCTCTTGGTGGACTGCGCTTTTTTCTGTGCCACAACAACTCTTCCTTTCAAATTGTATTGCGCCAATGCCCCAAGGCTGTGAAGCGACGCAAAGGCTCCTCTCCCTCGTCCCTTCCCCGGGGATGGCGGGCTGGGGGCATGGCAGCCATAGCTTCCCGGTCCCCTGGTCCTATGAGAAAACATTAGCATATTCTAGCCCGAATTTCAATCCTTGCAGGCTTTTTTCGTGGCTGTGGGCACAGATACAGAAAAATACGTGTGCAGCCACAGGCAGAACTGTGCGGAAATCTGTCTGAATGTGCGCTTGGGGCATAGGGGCGCTGGAGGGGCGCGGAGCTTTTTGCCTGAAAAAAAGCGGGCGGCAGATGCCGTCCGCTTGGGGGGCTGATTTTCTTTTACATGCCCGCTTTGGAAGGTGCGGAGAGCTGGATGAAAAGCTCGATTTCAAACGGGCGATGCCAGGGAAAGGAAATTTGGCTGATTTCCACCTGTGCAGGGAGAGAAAGCCCTTTGGCCAGCCGGCACATCTGCCGTGTCACATATTTTGCAAGCAGCTGTTCCTGCCAGGAGCCGTCAAAAGAGAGCCCTTTTCGCTGCGCGTATGCAGCAACGTCCCGGCGCACCAGGCTCATATAAAGCCAATCCTCCAGAATCCGATGGCAGGTGAACAGGGCACTTTGTGTGCTATCTTTGCCGCAGAGCATTCCCTGGGCGATGCAGCAGCCGGCAGCATTGGCCGCTGTGTTCCAGCCTGCATAGGCATAGAGCGTTTTCAACAGATTTTGCTGCTGCAAAAGGTCCATCCATTCCCGGTCGGCTCCGTTTGTGACAGCCAGGTCGGCCAGAATCACAGGCTTTTTGGCGGCCAGTGCCCGCAGATTGGCGGCGAGATCGGGCAGGCATCGTTCGCCAAAAGCAGAGTGAGGGGCGGGAGATTTGGCGTCGCCCATGGCGCTTTGCCCTTCGGTGGGGGCGTTGACAACAAGGATGTAGTCGGCTTCTTGCAGGGAAAAGCAGGTTCTGCCGCCGGCCGCGGCGACCAGCCATTTGAGGTTTTCGCCCAGCGGCCGGTCTTCAAAGCGGGGAATAACCATAGGTGCGCCGGCGCTGCTGTAACAGATGTGCACCGACGGGGTTATGCCGCGGCTGTGGTTGACCGCCCGTGCCAGCAGGATGCAGCCGGCCTCATCGGCGCCGGAGTAGCTGTATATGCGGCTGCCCAGCGCGTGGCTGCGGATAGCGGCGGCGAGCTGCTGCCGCTCTGCGGCGGCCCATCCCAGGAGAGCACAGTCGTCCAGGGGGATGGTGAGAAAATCCAATACCCCCTGTTCCGCCAGAAAAATAGTTTGCAGATTCACCGCGTGGTTGGTGCTGCGCCGGCTGCAGAAATCGGAGAGGACGGAGCGCGGAATGCTCTGTTCCAGGCCGGAAAGCTCGGATTTTTCTTCGGCTGTGGCCAAATTGCGCTGGATTTTGTCCCGCAGCACTCCCACACGGAAGAGGGAGCTCCCGTGCTCGGCATAGTAGTCCGGCTCCTCGTCGGCAGAATTGTAGCAGGGCGCCCGCATGATAAGGCTGAAGGCAAAGAGCTTGACCTGGGGATATCGCGCGCGCAGATCGGCCAGAAGATGCAGGCGATCCAAACATTCCCGGGTGGTTTGATGGTGCAGCCGGGAAGGGACGATGCCGCCATATACGAGCATATCAATCGAGATCACCGCATAGTCACAGCAGGAAAAGTTTTTTCCCAGCCATTGCGCCAGCAGCAAAAACGGGGCAGGCCGCTTTTTGCTGCCCATCAGCTCTTTGGGAGGGAGCAGCAGCTGGACATCGGTGCATTTTTCGACCATTAACGCGGGATAGAGAAAGTTGCAGGGGCGCTCATCCAATGGCAGCAGTAGGATACGGGGCATAGCCAGTCCTCCTTTTTATGGAGCGAGAATCTCGTCGATGAGCTTGTCCGCCATGGAAAGGCTGCGGGGCACGTGGAACGGGCCCTTGAAGGTGCTTCCCTTGCAGGCAGGCAGCGTGGGTTTGCCGTCCCGGCGCAGGTATCCATACCACTCCCCGTATGCAGGGTCGGCGAAGTGGTCGCGGCAATAGGCGATGGTTTTGTAGAACCAGTCCAGATAGGTTTCGTCCCGGGTGTCGCGGTAGGCCATGAGGCTGGCGATGAGGATTTCGTTGTGGGGCCACCACAGCTTCATGTCGTGTTCATAGGCTTCGGGGGGCAGCCCCATGCAGTCAATGAAATAGAGCAGACCGCCGTATTCCTGGTCCCAGCCGGCGTTGATGGCAAAACGGAACACATCCTCGGCCTTCCGGTGCAGGTCCCGGCTGCCGATGCGGTTGGCTTCCTCCATCAAAAACCAGCTGCACTCGATATCGTGGCCCGGGTTGACGACGCGCCCCGCGGAAATGTCGCTTTGAAATTCTCCGTTCATCCCCACCGATTCCAGGGTGCAGTGCAGATCGGGTTTGTGGTGGTAGGCGAAGATGTCGTGGACGCACTGGGCGGAATACTGGTCGTAGAGAGCGGCCTGTTCCGGGTCTACACGGCGCAGAACGCTGGTCATGTTCAAAAAGATCATGGGGTCGGCCAGAGCGCGCCCCTTTCGGGTTTCGGGGATGGTTTTGGGGCCAAGGCCGGTGGGGTCGGGAGCGCCGTGGTTCAGATCGTATACCAGCTGATAGGCCCGGCGGGCTCGTTCCAGGCATTTTCTGTCGCCGGTAATGCCGTAGTATTCCGCATTGGCGATGGCATAAAATCCCTCGGAAAAGCAGTACCGGCGCTGGCGCAGGGGCTTTCCGTCTGCCGTCACGGTGAAGTACATCCGGTTTCCGGCACTGCGGTTGATGCAGTGGTCTTCCATAAAATCCAGACAGGACCGGGACGCTTCCAGCCATTCCGGCCTGGTGCCGTACAGGCGGCACATGTGGGCAAAAATCCAGCCGCACCGTCCCTGCATCCAAACGCTTTTATCGGTGGAAAACACCTTGCCTTCCCGGGTCAGGCAGGTGTAGATGCCGCCGTGCTCGGGATCCATGCCGTTTTTGAGCCAAAAGTTCACAGAGGATTCAAGTTCGGTGCGAATCCAGCTTTGCCAGCTGCGCAGTTTTTCGGTATCCATTGTTGTAAAAACCTCCTTGTATGTGATTGCCGCCATGGTTGTCTGGTCAGGGCGCTGTGGGGGCGGAGAGCCCCAGCGCCGTTTTGATGATCCGCCCGGCACAGCTGCGCAGCAGCCGGCGGTCCAGCCTGCCATCGCGGAGAGCGCACAGCAGCGCGCTGTACTCCCGCCGGCTGCCGGGCATCAACAGATCGTTGCCGGCCTGGATGCAGCCCTCGGCGGTGCAGCGGCGGCTGGACGTGGTGTCCCAGTCGGTCATAAAGATGCCGGCAAAGCCCCATTCGCAGCGGGCGATGGCTGTGCAGAGGGCGGCACTGTTTGCCGCATGGACGCCGTTTACCAGATTGTAGCTGGTCATAATGGCACTGGGCTGGGCCGACTGTACGGCGATTTGAAAACCCCGCAGATAAATTTCGCGCAGAGCCCGTTCCGAAACCAGGCTGTTGGATTCCAGCCGTTCGGTCTCCTGGTTGTTGCAGGCAAAGTGCTTGAGGGTGACGCCGCAGCCCGGGCAGGACTGGACTCCCCGGGTGATGGCGGCCGCCATCTGGCCGGACAAAAGCGGGTCTTCGGAAAAATATTCAAAATTGCGGCCGCAGAGTGGGCTGCGGTGGATGTTCATGCCGGGCGCCAGCCAGAGGCTGACCCCAAACAGAGCCATTTCGTAGCCCACGGCGGCCCCCACTTCCTGCAAAAGGCAGGTGTTCCAGGATTGGGCCAGCATGGTTCCAATGGGAAATGCAGTGCAGTACTGGTAGTGCCGGGTGCCGCCCGGGTTGTACTCGCCGCGGGCCAGAAAGCCGTTTTCAAAGCACTGTTCCAAAGGCGGGATCAGCGGCTGCCCTTTTTGGGTGAAATAGCAGCTGGCCAGCCGCAGGCCGGCGGGCCCATCCGCCAGGACCAGAGAGGGAACCCGGATGTCCCCGCCGATTTCCTGGGTTTCGCCGGCAGACCCGGGCACGCTCACCCCGGCGGACCCCAGTTGGCTTTCGTCGTCTTTGTGCCATTGGCCCACACAGAGCCGCACCAGCGAATCATCATCCAGCTGCGAGGCGATTGCAAGGGCTTTTTCGGCGTTGGGGTCGGGGTGCGGACGAGAGCGGGCGGAGCCGAGCAGCAAGCCCGGGCGGACCGGCAGGATGGGCAGCCCCTGCTGCAGGAGTTCTTTTTCCAGAGAGCGGCGCTTTTCCAGGCAGTGCTTCATTCCGGGAGAAAACCAGTCCTGCGGTGCGTCCGGCCAGCAGAGCGAAACCTGTTCCAGTACCTCCCGCTGTTCCAGCTGTATGCCGCCAATCAGGCGGCAGCTCTGCAGCGAGTTTCCCAGCCAAAGGCCATAGGTTTTGGCGTCCAGTACCCAGCCGCCCGCCTGCGGATCAAAAGAGGCGAGAGCATCGGGAGAAAATTCCAGTGCAAGTGTCTGTTTCTGCCCGGGCGCCAGCAGGCCGGTTTTGGCAAAGGCGACCAGCCGGCGGTATTCTTTTGGCTGCAGGGCGCAGGGACAGGTGGCGTAGAGCTGCATCACCTCTTTTGCGCTCCAGCGGTCCCCGGTGTTTTGCACGGTGCAGTCCAGCACAAACCGGGGCCGGTTTCCCCGTTCCAGGCGCAGGCAGCCGGCCTGGATGGAAAACTGCGTGTAGGAAAGGCCATCTCCAAATCCAAATCGAACCGGTACGTCAAAGGTGTCAAAGTAGCGGTATCCCACAAAAATCCCCTCATGGTACCGAACGGTGCGGGGGTCAGGGGAAGGCTGCTGCATACAGGGGCAGTCCTGCAGCCGCAGCGGCCAGCAGTCGGTGAGCCGCCCGCTGGGGGACACGGCGCCGCGCAGCACGTCGGCCAGGGCGTTTCCGCCTTCCATGCCGGGCTGTGAGAGCAGCAGCACGGCATGGATCCGGGGCAGCTCGTCCAAAACCGAAAGGTCCACGATGCCGCCGGTGTTCAGCACCAGAATGACAGAGGGATAAAAGCTGCACAGACTGCGCAGGTCCTGCATTTCCCATTTCGAGAGCAGATAGTCGCCGGGCTCGTTTTTGCGGTCTGCCCCTTCTCCCGAGGACCGGCTCAATACATACAGTGCAGCATCGCAGGCCGCTTTGGCAGGCGCACAGGCGGGAGCCTGAAAGGGCGTGTTGACATACGCGGCAAAAAAGTGGGGCTGCTGGCCGGTTTCCAGCTGTTCCCAGACGCGGCCCCGCCATTTGCTGCGGGCCTGGCGATAGATGGTGTCACAGTGCTGCAGCCAGGCTTCGTTGGCGATCTGAAAGCCGGCGGCGTACAGGCCGTCGCGGATGGAAACGGTTTCCCGGGCGTTTACATCTCCCGATCCGGTCCCGCCCTTCAGGGTGTGCAGAGCGCCTGTGCCGTAGAGGGCAATGCGGCAGCCGGAGGGCAGAGGAAGCGTGTGGTTTTCGTTTTTCAAAAGGATGATGCCTTCCTCCGCAGCCCGGCGGGCAAGGGCGCGGTGCACTTCTTCGTAGGGGCGGGGGGAGCAATCGGTGCAGCGGGGCAGGTGACGAACACATGGCATGGGGAATACCTCCGGGGAAAAATCAGGTGCGGCGGGCAAACTGAAGCAGGTCGATGCAGGCGCCGCCCTCCAGCCGTGAACGCTCGGCAGCAAGCGCCATGATATGGCTGTCGATGGAAACGTCCACCGAGGTGAGCGAGGCGGGGTCTTCCCGCTGGAAAAGTGCGGCCAGGGCGTCCATCATCCGGTCATCGCCGCCGCCGTGCCCGGCAAAGCGGTCGGTGAGCTTGTCCAGCTCGATGATCTGCTCGGGCTGCCCAAAGCGGCGCAGCATCACGCGGTTGCGGAGCATGTCGATCTCCAGCTCTCCCAGCGAGCCCATGGCGCGCATGGTGCGGCAGCATTCCTGGGTGAAGGCGGTCACGGTGAAGGTGGCGCAGACGCCGTTGGCAAACTGCATGTTCACACACTGGTGGTCGGCCACATCGTTGTCACAGGCGTAGACACAGCGCCCGTAGGGCCCCTTTTCCAGAGCGGCGCGGATGCTGTCCGGCGTGGGCGTTTCGCTCAGCACCGAGCAGGGCCAGCCGGCATTGCCGCCGAGAATGCCGGTCTTTTCATTTTCCATGTAGATGCGCACAGCGCTGTACGGGCAGCGGGTGGATAGGGCACAGCGGGTGCAGCGGTCGTCCGCGCCTTCGGGGGCGCTTTCAGCGCGAAAAACAGACAGGCCGCCGTTGGAGGAGAGGGATATACAGGCGCTGCCGGCAAACCAGCGCAGCAGGTCCAGGTCGTGGCAGCTTTTTGCCAGAATCATGGGGCTGGAATCCTCCTCGCGGCGCCAGTTGCCCCGCACATAGCTGTGGGCAAAATGCCAGTAGGCCACATTTTCGATCAGATCCATGTGGATGAGCCGGCCGATCTCTCCGGATTCCAGCAGCCGTTTCACAGTGGAGAAAATCTGAGTGTAGCGCAGCACATGGGCCACGGTGACGATCCGGCCGCAGCGGTGCGCCGCTTGCTGCAGTGCCAGACATTCCTGCAAAAGGGGAGAGATGGGCTTTTCGAGCAGCAGGTGATACCCTTTTTCCAGGGCGGGAAGTGCCAGCCGCACATGGTCGCGGTCCTGGGTGGCGATGACAGCCACATCCCCCAGACGGGGCTGCTGCAGGAGGGATTCCATGGTTTCGTAGCACTGGCTGTCCGAAAGGCCCAGGTCCCGCTGCACATCCCGGCGGCGGATGGGGTTGGGTTCGGCGATGGCGGTCACCTGCATTTTGTCGGGGTTGCGCTTGGCATAGGAGGCGTATACCTCATATCCCCGCACACCCAGACCGCCGATGACGATTTTGATGGGAAGATCCATTATAATACCTCTTTCTTTTTTATATGCGTTATATGCGGCAGGCGGAGATGCATTCGCCCCAGGAATAGCAGCCCCGGAATTTGCCGTCGGCGTTGGTCAGGCAGCGCAGCTTGGGGCAGGCAAGGGTTTCGATCTCGTCGATCTCTCCCTGGTGCAGGCGCTGCATTTGGACTTCGGCGGTGCGGAATCGCCCGGTCAGGCCCGCCATGCGCAGATCGATCACCTCATAGCCGAAAGGTTTGTTCACCGCTTCCCACAGCCTGCCCCAGGCGGCTCGGCAGCTCTCGCATTGCCGGGCACAGGCGTGGGCCAGGGCGGCCATTTGGGCGGCCTGGGGGCTTTGGCAGCGGGCGGCGGGAGCCTGAAGAAACCACTGGACCTTCAGCGCCAGCAAGCCGGCCAGCTGCTCGTAAAAGCGGTACATGGCCTCAAACCGCGGCTCCTGGCTGGTAAAGCCGTGGTACAGGCGCTGCAGCGATTCATACCGGCCCGAAAGGGCAAGGCCCTCGCAGTCGGCCTGAAACAGCGGCAGCAGCGGGTCCTGGTAAAGCAGAAATTTGGAGAAGTTTACGGGGTCGTCGGACACAGGGGCAAACAGGGCAGGCAGATCGAACTCGCCCAGACGGGAAAAAGCCTCGCAGGGCTCCCCCACGCAGCTTTCAAAGCGGCTGGCCAGGGCAGAGGGGCTGGTGTCGCCGGTATAGGTGAATTCGGCGTACAGCTGCAAACCGTACAGAATGGCGGGCAGCGGGCATTCGGCGCCGTTGTCGCCCCAGGCGGTGGCCAGCACGGTGGAAATGTGGTGGTCACGCGCTTCTTCCAGGCCGGGAAGGCTGGCGCTGCGCATTTTTTCCACCGCGGGCACGGGCCCCACCCAGCTCCACAGGCCGCCGGCAAACAGAACCGGTGCGCCGAACTGCTCGTGAACGTCAAACAGCTTGCGGTAGCTTGCCCGGTCCATGTGGTAGTAGTCCCAGTAAACCAGAGGAACATCCGGCAGAGCGGCGTCCAGAACGGGCTGGGGCAGCTGGTCGGGAACGTCGTAGTAGCCGCCGGTGGGCGAAGCGGCGCGCAGGTACATGTCGCTCCAGATCATCGGCGCGAAATTGTATTTTTGGGCAAGAGCCGCCACCCGGGAGAGGTGCCGGTTCATCAATTCCCAGGCGGGGACGATCCCGTTTTTGAAGCGGAAATTTCCCAGCCCCAAAGACCAGGCCTCGTCCATGCCGATGTGGATGCGCCGGGTGTGGAAACAGGCCCGCACAGCCTGGAACATCTGCTCGATGTAGGCATATACCTTTTCCTCCCCCACCATCAGGCAGTCTTCGGTGTCCCGCAGGTCGGGGTCATTCTGCGGCCAGTGCAGCGCCCGCTCCAGATGCGCCAGGGTCTGGATGCAGGGGATGAGCTCGATGCCCAGGTCCGCCGCATACCGGTCCAGTTCCCGCATCTGCTGCTGGGTGTAGCGGCCCCGCAGATAGCCAAAATAGGGCTGCTGAGGGATTTCGTAGGTGTCCTCGGTGTACAGCATGGCTACCGACATGCCCATCAGGGCCATTTTGCGCAGCATCAGCTTCACCGTGTCGGGGGTCAGCACGGCATTGCGGGAACAGTCCAGCATTGCACCCACCTCGGCAAAGGCCGGCTGCTGCTTCCAGGCGAGGGGCTGGCGGGACGGCTGTTTCAGATAGGACAAAGCGCGGAAAAACTCGGCGGGCACCCGGTATTCCACCTCCAGCGAGTTTTCTTCCAGCCGGAAGGCAAAGCGACCGGCCCGGCGCGCGGTGACCGCAATGCCGCCTTCGCCCACGGCAAAACCTTCGGATTCACACAGATGCCCCAGGCCCGCCAAGAGTTCCTCCGGCAGGCTGGAGGGGGAAAGAACAACCAGTTTCATTTGTAAAACTCCTTTAATTTGTCTTTGAGAACTCCCTGCAGCAGGCCGGCACAAATTTCGGCCACGGTCCAGCCGCTTTCAACGGCCCAGGGCCCCCAGCCCACATCGTTGGGCAGACCGCAGACCTCCATTTGCTCCGCGTCAAAGCCCCGTGCCCAGGCGCCGTCGATCCGGGGGTCCTGGCTGTGGATCTGGGCTGTGGACAAAAATGCGGCGTGCCGGCAGAACAAATCGTAAAAATAGGCATCTTCCGTGACAAAATAGGCCTGCATCAGCCCCAGGGGAACCCAGTTGTTGCTGTATAAAAGGTCACACACCGGGTCGCCGTTGCGGGCCAGCAGGGAACATTCGCCGTTTTCCTGCTTGCTGCATGCGGCGGAGTAGTCGTCGTCCCATTCCAGGTAGGCGCCGGAGGGGTGTCGCATCTTTTCCAAATCCCGGGTCACGGTGTAGAGCATCTGCCGGTATTCCTGTTTGCCGGTGGCATAGTAGAGCCAGGCAAAGGGGAGAAGAAGCCGGCAGAGCTCCTCGGTTTGGCTCTGTTCCCGGATGGTTTTGGGATAGGCCTGCAGCAGCGCCTGCATGCCGGTTTCGCCCACGGCCAGGCAGCGGGCGTCCTTTTCCAGCTTGCCGTACAGCAGTAGACAGGCCAGATAAAAGGCATTATAATGTGCGCAGGGGAAAGCTCCGTTCTGTCGGCTCAGCGCGGCAAAATCTTCCTCGGACATGTTCAGATTGTCGGTGCGGGCCGGCCGCAGGCCATCCGGCCCGGTGGTGTTCATCAAAAATTCCAGCGCCATCCGGCACTGGGGCAGATATTCCCGCCCCAGCCCGTACAGGGCTTTGAACAGGGTCACCAGCATGGCCCGGGCCATATCGTCCTGGTAGCACACCTCCCAGGCGATGTCGGTCCAGCGGAGCATGCCCTGAAAGCGGCCCGAGCGGATCTGCATTTTGTCGTAGACAAAAGCTTCCAGGTTTTGGGCCCGCTCCAGGCTGCGGGCGTCGCCGAATGCCAGAAAGTGCATCAGATAGGCCAGCGCCGCTTCGCCGCAGCAGTCAGTGCGGATGGAGGAGGCGGTTTTCTGGTGGCCGTCGGGGTAAATTTCGGTGCCCAGCCCTTCCAGCACGCCTCGTTTGCCCTCATCCACCAGAATGCCGGAACGGCTGAACCAGTCGATGCCGCTGGCGGCACAGTCGGCGGCGGAACGGGCAAAGCCGGTTTGGTACTGAGGCGGAAACTCCACCTCCTCCAGAACCGGCGCGCCGCACAGCCAGCCGATCAGCGAGCGCACCAGTCGGCTCCAGGCCGGCACCGGAGAGAATCGCGCCCGCAGAAAGTTGCACAGCCGGAAGGAGCAGACGGCGACGGCGGGGGTTTCCAGCCAGATGCCATATTGCTGGCAGTCGGTGCGCTCCTGTTGGCTGAGCGGCTGGCGGGCGTGTTCCGACAGCCCCTTTTTATACATTAAAATAGGTCTGGCCAGATTGTTGCGATAGTAGGGGGTGCAGCGCATATTGCATTGATCATCCAACAAAAGTCCATCTTCCAGGCTGGCGAATTCCGCGTCGGTGCACACCAGCCGGAGAAAGCGGGTGGAATCGGGAGATGCACAGTAGTTCTGGCAGAAACTCAGGGTGTATTCATACAGCACCCGTCTGCCGCTGTGCGAAAAATCCTCCACCACACTGCGGCATTCCGCCGGGAAAACCAGCGGTTCCTCCCGGGTGCCCCCCAGCACGCAGGCGCACTGGAAACCATCGAGGCAGTGGGGGGTGAGAGCGTTCGGGTGCAGGACTTCGACGGTAAGAGCCGGAGATTTCTGCAGCAGAGCGAGCAGGTCGCTGGGGCCGCAGGTGATGACGGCAACGGAAACAGACATAAATTTCCTCTTTCTGGTCCGGGGACCGTTTAGTGTTAGCTATATTATAAAAGCACTATTTTGCAAGTCAATAAAAATCAAAAAATGTGCAAAATGAAAAAAATGTACGCAAAAATATTGCGAAAAGGAGTGCGGAAAAGGCTGCTGCAAAAGTTGCGCCCACGCTAAAAGTATTGTTTATTGCATTTCCGAAAGGGCCGGCGTACACTGAGATTGTTCAATCAAGCACATGAAGCAGGAAAGGCTGGTGGCAAGACCGTGCGAACTCCAAACGCAAAGACGGCACCCAAGAGAATCAATTATAAATTAAAAAGTCAGATACAGCTGTACGCCATTATGTCGCCGGTGCTGATTTTGATTTTCATCTTCTGCTATGTACCCATGTATGGCCTGCTGATCTCCTTCCAGGACTGGACACCCGGCATGCCCTTTATGGATTTCACCGGGCAGACCAAGTGGGTGGGGCTGAAACATTTTTCAACATTTGTACATGACCCGTATTTCTGGCGGCTCATCAAAAACACCCTGGTGCTCAGCGCCATGAACCTGGGCATCGCGTTTTGGATCCCGATCATTTTTTCGCTGCTGATCAATGAAGTGCGGCTGGTCAAGTTCAAAAAGTTTGCCCAGACGGCAAGCTACATGCCTTACTTCATTTCCAGCGTGGTGGTGGCCGGCATGGCGCTTTCCTTTTTGAGCAGCGACGGCATCATCAACAAATTCATCATGATGATGGGCGGCGAACCCTTCCTTTTGAATATGAAGCCGCAGTATTTCCCCATCGTGTACACAGTGATCAACATTTGGCGGAACTTCGGCTGGGGCAGCATCCTCTACCTGTCTTCCATGGCTTCCATCGACCCCACTCTCTACGAGGCGGCCAGTCTGGACGGCGCCAACCGGTGGCATAAAATCTGGCATGTTACCCTGCCAGCCATCAAACCCACCATTGTGGTCATGCTGATCATGGGCGTGGGCGGTATGCTGGGCGCGGATTCGGATATGATCCTGCTGCTGTACAATCCCGCAACCTACGAATACGCCGACGTCATCGGCACCTATCTGTACCGCTATGGCCTGATGGGCGGCAACTTCAGCTACGGCACAGCGGTTGGATTTATGATCTCGCTGATCAACTTCGGCATGGTTTATCTGGCCAACATGGTCTCCCGCAAGGTTGCCGATTATTCGCTGTGGTGATCCGCTGCGGATGGAAAGGAGAAGAAATTATGACTCAGATATTGGCGCGCAAGAAACACGGCATTCCAAATGGATCGCGGCTGGTGGATGTGCTGATCGTGATCGCGGTGGCAGTCATCTGCCTGTTCACCCTGTATCCCATGTACTATGTTTTCATCATGTCCATCAGCAAGCCCCAGGATGTGCTGGCGATGAACGTATCCTTTTGGCCCACGGGATTTGAACTGCAGGCCTATAAAAAAATCTTTACCGATTCCGATATGTGGCGTGCCTACGGAAATTCCATCCTGTATACAGTGTCCACCACGGTGCTGGTGATCATCACGAGCGTGATGGGTGCCTATCCGCTGTCGGTTCCGGAACTGCGGGGCAGAAAATATGTGGTTGCCTTTGTGCTGCTGCCCATGTACTTTGGCGGCGGATTGATCCCCACCTTTCTGCTCATGAGCAAGCTCAATCTCTACAACAATATTTTCGCCATCATTGTGCCGGCGTCTTTCAATATCTGGTACATCATTCTCACCCGCACCTATTTCACGGGGCTGCCCCGGGATATACGGGAATCGGCGTTCATAGACGGCGCCAGCAATTTTACAGTTCTGCGCCGCATCTATCTGCCCCTGGCAAAGCCCATTTTGGCGGTGGTGTCCATCTACTCCATCGTGACCATGTGGAACAACTGGTTTGCGGCGCAGGTCTATCTGCCGGATAAAAACCTGCATCCGCTGCAGCTGTACCTCAAGAGGGTGCTGGTGGCCCAGACTGTAGATCTCACCAAGCTCAACTCGGCGGATATCGAAAATGCCATGAATCAAATGCTCTCCGCAACGCAGATGCAGTATGCGATGATCATTTTCACCACCCTGCCGATCATCTTTACCTATCCCTTCTTCCAGAAATATTTCATCAAAGGTGTTATGCTCGGTTCTCTGAAAGGCTAAATGAGAGAAGAGCAAAAAATAAAATCATGCACAAATAGGAGGAAAACAATGAAAAAAAGAAAAATGCTCTCCCTGTTTTTGGTGGGCTGCTTGGCTGCCGGTACTCTGGCCGGCTGCGGCGGAAAATCCAATTCTGGCGATTCCCAGAGCGGCAGCGACCAGGCTTCCAGTGATTTCAGCAAACTTAAGATCCTGGGCACCGAGGGCTGGGCTCCCTGCAACGACTGGAACGAGGTAGAGGAATACAGCGCCTATCAAATCCTGAAAAGCAAGCTGGACGATGCAAAGCTGGACATCGACTGGGAAGTGGTTGCCCCTGAGCAGTACTCGGTGATCCTGCAGACCCGGTTTGCCTCCGGCAAGGATCTGCCCGACATCGCCAAGGCCCATACCATGGACGACGCCGCCCTGATGGCTCTGGCGGAGCAGGGCCTGATCATCCCCATCAACGAGATCATCGACAAATATTCCCAGGGCCCTGCCAAGGAGGCTTTTGACAAAAAGTTCCCCACCATGCGTCCGCTCACCACTGCCGAGGACGGCAACATTTATTGGTTCTGCAATGTGTCGAGTAAGTACTACGGCGACAATACCGACCCCAACGGCAGCTTCTCCATGCTCTACCGCCGCGACTGGGCCGACAAGCTGGGGATTGCCGAACCCACCAATCTGGAAGAGTTTACCCAGATGCTGCGGGACTTCCGGGAAAAGGACGCCAATGGCAACGGCCAGCAGGATGAGATCATGTTCATCGATCCCTCCTCTTTCCGCACCAGCATCGCCCAGTGGTTTGATCTGCCCACCGATATGATCGCCCTGGATCCGGTGGAAAACAAGATGGTGAGCCCCTGGAACAGCCCCAATGTCAAGCCTTATTTTGAATACCTCAACAGCCTGGTGCAGGAAGGCATTCTGGACCCCTCTGTCGCCGGCAACTGGGAGCTGATGGCCCAGAAACGCGCCGAAAACAAGCTGGGATGCCTGTGGGACTACACCAATGCCATGTGGAACGAGCCCACCGTGGCGGAGATTGCCCCCGATGCGCTGTATGCGCCGCTGATGCCGCTGCCCGCCCTGGACGGCGTGGAGCCCGGCTCGATGTCTGAGCCCAGTTCCATGGTTTGGGAGCGCTATGTGGTCACCAAGGATTGCGAAGACCTGGAGGCCGTTGCCCGCCTGCTGGATATTGTGTATTCCGATGAGTACGCTGTGCTCACCGCCTTTGGCCAGGAAGGCGTCAACTTCACATACGAAGACGGCGTTATGACTCCCATTCCCGGTCTGACTGCGGATATGGCCCACGAGCAGCGCATCTCCGAAGGCGCCATGCTGTGGAACGGCGTTCTGCCCCGCGTGCAGGAAGTGGATATGCGCCAGCAGGTTGCCAATTGCGATGACTACAAGCGGCAGGTCACTTTGGACCTCATCGACTACGATCTGAAATATCCGGATCAGGTGAACAATTTCCTGGCTCTGCCCACCAAGGAAGAATCCGACAAGATCAATGCCCTGCTGCCCAATCTGCAAACCGCTTCCAAGGAGCTGGCCACCAAACTCACCCTGGGCCAGATCTCTGTGGACGACCTGGACAAGGAAGTGGAAAAGCTGGAAGAGCTGGGCCTGAGCGAACTGGTCGATATCTACCAGGCTCGCTATGAGCGCTACCTGGCCAATATGCCTTCCTGATGATAGAGCACGATAGATCAATGTAAATAGTCAAAGCCGTGCCGCAAAACGCGGCACGGCTATTGCACTTGAAGCTGGGCAGGTGTTTGCTGCGGAATGGATTGCAATTTGCCTATTTGTGATGTAATCTAGTAGCAAGCACGCTTGTTGGTAAAATATTGCGGCACAGAGGGAGAAAAACAGGATGCATCGTTTATACTGGCACTCAAAGGACTTTCAGCGCTATTTTTTTACATACATCGCTTTGTTTGTATGTGTTTTTCTTGTGGGGATTTCTATTTTTTCTGCCGCCATGCGGAAAGAACGTAAGGAAGCCAACGAAAAGTCCTTTTTAGCCGAGAGCCAGAAGGTGCGGGACGTCCTGGACGATATTTGGGAAGTGGGCAGCGAAGTGAGCAACGTGCTGCAAAATTCCATTTGGGTGCAGAAGTTCACTTCGGAGAGCAAGATTTTTGAAAATGAGTTCGGCCCGATGGAAAAACAGGATATTTCGGTCAATCTCACCGCTCTGTGCAGCCTCAACAGCGCTCTGCGGGATATCGCAGTGCTCTATCCGCAAAAAGATCTGGTGGTGACGTCCAGCGGGTGGTTTTCCGTTTCGGAGTACGAAAACTATTTGCAGCGAAAATTGCAGCTGCCTGCCAATCTCGTCACCGAGCATCTGCTGAATGTGCCGGGGTGCGAGGGCCCGCTCAAACCCAGCAATTTTGCTTTTCACAATGCGGACTATCTGGTCTATGTGCAGCAGCTGGATATTCTTACTCCGCCCCGGGCAATTGCCATAAGCTGCTATGACAAGGCAGCCATGCAAAAGCTGCTTCAGCAGGTATGCGGCGAACAGGTGACCCAGCTGCTCGTAAAGGACTGGAACGGCCAGCCCATCTGGCAGGTGGATTTTCAGCAGACCTCTGCACCGACCCAAACATGCAGCACCAGCAGCCAGAGCATGCTGGTAACCTATGACCTCACCTACGAGGATGCCCCCATTCCCTTTGCACAGAGCGCCTGGAACTATGTGCTGGTATTAGTGCTTGCCATGCTGGGCATTTTGGCCGCCTATGTGCTGGCCAGCATTCAGTACCGGCCTTTGGGGAACCTGATTCAAAAGATAAACAAAAAGGTCAAGGGCAAAAACGAACAGCAGGATATTGACACCCTGGCCACCTGCGTGGGCAGGCTGTACGACGACCACACCAATATGGAAAACACCATTGCGGCCTATCGGTATGCCCTGCGGGAGCAAACCAATGCGCAGCTGCTGCGCGGCTATTTCAACAGTGATCAGCAATCGGTTCCTTCCTCCTGCAATTACTGGTATGTTGTGGTGGTGTTCCGCCATCAGCCTGGCAATCCCGACAACGAAATCGAGGACACGCGGATTCACCTGGAATTTTTGCTCACCTTGAAAAAATCGCTGCAAACCATCAAATGCGGCCAGAGCCACTGCGAACTGGTGGAAAATATTGATGAGTGCACCGCTGTGATTGCAGAATTTCCCTCTCTGCCGGACGAGGACATCGCAATGGAACTGGCGCAGCCGCTGTACGATGCGCTGATCGAAGAGGATATAGAATGCAGCGTGTTTGTGGCCCGCGCCCGCAGGGGCCTGACGGGAATCAGCGCGGCGTACCAGGAAATCAAAGAGAGCATGCGGGAAAAGAAGGGAATTTGCGGCATCCAGTTTGCCAGCCCCAACATGGAGTATTACTACCCGCTGGATTGGGAAACGCAGCTGGTGCGTGCCATCCGGGAGGGCAGCGAAAAAAGAGCGCAGGCGATCCTGCAGCAGCTGTACGAGGAAAATCAGCGCCTTGGGCTGAGCTATACGCTCATCTGCCGGGTTGCCACCCTTTTGTACGAAACCATGCGGCGGATTATTTTGGAAGAAAAGCTGCCGGTGCAGATGTTTTTGAAAATGGAGGAACCGCGGCATGGCATGACGCTGGAGCAGGCGTTTGACCGCGCAAGAAACACCGTCAACACGCTCTGTGAGCAGATCATGCAGAAAAAGCAGCAGGCGGCCACCAACGTGAACCGCTCGCTGGTGAGCTATGTAAACGAGCATCTGCACGACCCCGATCTGTCGCTGAATTTGCTGAGCGACCATTTTGGCGTGTCCAATGCCAGCGTTTCCCGCATCTTCAAAAATACGGTGGGACAAAATTTCTACAACTATATCACAGAAAAGCGGATGGCAAAAGCCAAGGAACTGCTGGTGCTGAAGGGATACTGTCCCCGGGAAATTGCCACAGAAATAGGGTACGACAACGAGTATTCCTTCAAGCGTGCTTTCCAGCGCACCTACGGCATCACGCCCCGCGACTTTTTGGAAAAGGAAGGGAAAAATGCAAGGTGAATATTGCACATCCGGACAGAATACAGGCGGAATCCGGAATCTGGTATTGATTTATAATGGGTATTACGACCGGCAGCAGGGAGATTGGAGCGCACAAGAGCTGCTGCCCTATCTGCTGTATCAAAAACGAAATGCCGGTTTCGGCGAGCCCTTTTTCGATGGATTTCTCTTTTTGGGGCTTTTGTCCTGCACAGGCAACCAGCTGTTTGAGGCGGTGGACCCCGCCAAGGCGGCCACCTGGGAGGATTTTGAGTGGTATCTGAACAAAACGTTGCGGCCGCAGGGGGACCTGTGTGCGCTGCACGAGGCGGTGCTGCAGGCCAGAAAACTCAGCCGGCGGCCCCAGCTGCAGGCGCGGCTGGGGCTGACCATTCCCTTTCCCTCCCGGCAGACCTTTGGCGGACCGGAAAGCCAGAAAGCGGCCATTGACCGGTATATGGACCGCATGGCGGAGCTGTACCGCCCCTTTGAGCAGCTGGACACGCTGCGGTTGTGCGGCCTGTACTGGCTGCATGAGGATGCTTCCCAGACAGAACTGATTGACTATGCAGGCCGAAAAGCCAGAGAGCGCGGACTTGCCTTTTTGTGGATTCCCTACTACCGGGCTTTGGGGTTTGACCGCTGGCAGGCAATGGGATTTGATGCGGCCATCCTGCAGCCAAACCACTACTTTAATGGAACGCAGCCGGTGCAGATTCAAAATGCAGCGGAACTCGCCGCCCAAAACCACATGGGGCTGGAATTGGAGTTTGACGAGCGCGCTTTTGACGACGAAAATTTTTACCGGCGTTATCTGGATTATCTGAAAGGCGCACAGCGGTTTGGGTTCAGTGGATCCCAGGTGTTCAAGGGATATTACCAGGATGTGAAGGCCATATACAACGCGGCGAACAGGGGCGGCGCCCGCGGCCGTGAGCTCTATGAAAAAACTTTCGAGGTTGCAACAGGGCATAAAGGAGAGTAAAGCATGGCGGACGCAGCTGATTTTGACCGGCAGATGGCGGCGCAGAATGCCCGGGGGGAAGAAATCCTATGGCACGAAGTTCCCAACGAAAACATTCTGGTGGAAGGTTTGGGCTTTTTTGCAGAGGAAAGGCGATGGAACCGCCTCCCCCAATCTCTTTCCGGTATGCTGCAGGCCCAGCGGCCGGCGCTGATCGAATTGTCTTCTCACATGGCGGGTGCCTGCCTGCGCTTTCGGACTGACAGCCGGGCAGTGTGGGTAAAGGCGGCGGTAAACGCAGCTCCCTATATGGCGCATATGACTCCGGCGGCCCAGTGCGGGTGCGACTGCTATTTGAGGGCTTTGCCCGACATGGCCTGGCAGTTTGCAGGGCTGACAAAGTTTTCGCCGCAGGAGGACTCCTTTTGCTGCGAACTGGCGCGGGACCTTCCGCCGCACACCGAGGTGCTGGTGTATCTGCCGCTGTATATTGGCATTCGGTCGATTGCAATCGGCCTGGAAAAAGGGGCGCAGATGCAGCCGGCATTGCCCCGCAAACATCGCAGGACCATCGCCTTTTATGGCACTTCCATCACCCAGGGAGGTTGTGCCTCCCGGCCGGGTATGGCGTATCCGGCCATTTTGTCCCGGGAACTGGACCGGGAAGTGTACAATTTGGGGTTTTCGGGCAATGGCGTGGGAATGTCAGGTCTGGCTTCCTGCTTTTGCAGCCTGCCTCGGCTGGGGGCGCTGGTGGTGGACATCCAGCCCAACGCCGGCCCCCAGGGGCTGCTGGAAACCAACCTGCCAGCCTTTCTGGATGCGGTGCGCGGCTGTGCGCCGCAGCTGCCGGTTTTGGTGCTTTCGGCAAGCTGGCAGACAAAATGCGGCTGGAACAGCACCGAAGCGGAACAGTTTGCGCGGGAAGAGCGTTTTCAGCAGCAGGAGGTGGAACGCCGGAAATCCCGGGGAGATAGCTTTATCTGGTTTGCATCGGCACGGGATATGTTGGAAACGGTTGCAAAGGAAACCACCGTGGACGGCGTCCATTTGACCGATCTGGGCTTTTGGCTGCTGGCTCAAAAACTGCGGCCGCTGCTGTGCCGGATGCTGGAACAAGGACAGACAAACGAATAAAAATCATATAAGAAACACCCCGCAGGGGAAAAGCTGCCCAATGGCTTTTCTGCTGCGGGGTGCTTTTTGTAAAAAGCGGCCAAGCAAAATTTTTGCTGGCTCTGCCGGTGAAAAAAGTGTGGAAAGCAGGGCGGGCAAAGGCCCTGTTTTTCTCGTTTTACCGGCAAAAATATTGCTGCGCATTTGAAAATTTTGTTTATTGCAACGTTGAAATCCGGTTCCTATAATGGGAATCAAATGCATGTGTCCTGTCTGCGCTGCTCCTGGAAAGGAATGCGGCTGGACGATCGGAAAATTTCAAAAAGAAAAAGGAGATGCAACCATGAAAAGCAACAAGCGAATGCAGGCGCTGCTGAGTACGGCGATGTGCGCGGCGATTCTGTTTTCCAATGCCGCCGCCGTATTTGCGGCCGAAGTTCCTCCCTTGCCGCGGAAGGAAGGCGAAAACCCTCTGGCGGAACAGTCGCCGGTCAACTTGCTCCGGCAGCCAGGCGCGGCGTCCTCCTACCAATACGGCGAGGATGCTCTGTATAATATGTCCAATTTTGACCTTTTGGGCAGTGATGTCAGTTCTCTGGACCTCGATTGCCAAAAGCTCACCGACGGCGTCAAGAGCAGCGCCGGTTCCATTGATTTTGACAGCGTAGTCAATTTTTATTCCAATTCCGCTTTCAACAATGCGGAAAATGGGGCAAAGTTCTCCAATCAGAACACGGTGGATTTTGACCTTGGCCAGCCGAAAACCATTGTGGAAGTAAATGCATACAGCTCGGCCGGGCTCACCGGCCGCTACGCCGGTTCGCTGGGCCATATCGGCAAATACAGCGTCTATGTGTCGGCAGACAAAAACCAGTGGACCTGCGTTTTGGATGGGAAAAACTGCGGAGAAGACATTTCGGAGCAGACTGGCGCCTATGTGGCCCGGTATGCGGTTTCCGCGGACAAGGTGCCGGGGCACCCCGATGCCACCGGAATCTACGCGCAGTATGTGCGGATTGTGTTTGAAACAAATGCGCTGTGGGGCAATTATTCCTTCCTCACAACGGAAGAAGTGGAGATTCTGGGGCAGGATGGCAAGGCCCAGGGCGCCTTTGAGCCCGCCGGCGAACAAGAACCTCCCGCCGCTGAGAATCTGGCGCGGACCGCCTCCTACACCTACTCGCCTTCCACCGAAAAATATGTGTTGACGGCGGAGAATGACCCGGCATATTCGTCGGATGCCGACTGCAAAAAGATGAACGACGGCGTTCGGGGAGATGCCACCGGGGCGGATATGACCAATTGGACGGTCTTTGAACCCATTCCCTGGATGAATCCCGACAACGCTTCCAACTACAACAACGATCCCCTGTGCGCCATTTTTGACCTGGGCGCGCAGAAATCCATCACCGGGGTATCCACCGCTTCGCTGGTTACCCAGCAAATCAAGCAGAGTGCCAACCTTCAGATCTATGTTTCCAACGACAAGCTGGACTGGTTTGAGGTTTCCAAAAAGAACGGCTATGACCAGCAGGAGCCTGTGAACGGGGTGGTGGAACTGTCCTGGGATGCGGCTACGGACAAGGTGAAGGATCATGCCGATGCCACCGCGGTATATGCCCGGTATGTGAAGGTCGTCTTTTCTTCGGTTTCTCCCGATGCGCCCAGCCAGCAGGTGGCGTTGGACGAAATTGAAATCCTGGGCAGCAGCGACCGGATGGAGGGCGCCTATGAGCCCAAAGCCGAGGAGATAACCGGCGACACCGATCCTCATTATCCCGACAACCTGGCCTATCGGAAGTCTTATGAGGTGCTCAATGCCAGCGCGGCGGGGGACAGCTCCTACCCTGACCCCAAAAAGACCAAGCTGACCGACGGCGTGGAGGCCACTGCGGATTATCTGGATGCCCCCTGGACCGCCTATTCGGCAGGCGCCTACCGCGAGTTTGTCATTGATTTGGGCGAAATCTGCTCCGTTTCCGAAGTGGAGTTCAACAATCTCAGCAACGACGGCATTGCGGCCAAGATGCCCGGGTCGGTGGATGTTTCTTTTTCCAAGGATAATGCCAGCTGGTCCACTTTGAAAAATGCGTTTCTGATTCCCGAGCGTCCCACCGAGGTTGCCAAGGTGCTTTACAACTGGAAGGCGGCGGACGACCCCTATGTGCCCAAAGCGGACGGACAGGCCACCGCAAAGGTGGAGGCCCGGTATGTGAAACTGCACGTTCCCATGCAGAACTGGTGCTTTATCGACGAGATCCGTGTGCTGGGCGAAAAGGGCGTGACCGACGATGCTGTCAGCCTGCCCATCGACGGCGAAATCGTGAAAACCTATATGCAGAAAGGCCCTCATACCGCCGGCATCGGCAATCTGGTGCTGCTCTATAACGGCTATTATGAAGATGGCTCCGGCAACTGGACGGCGGAAAACTGCATGCCCTATCTGGTCCATGAAGATCTCAAAACCGGAGAACTCGACACAATGTTTGACGGCGTTTTGCTGCTTGCCCTTCGCACGGAAGGCGGCGAACACACCTTCCAGGGCCCCTCTTCTGCAGCCGAAGCTGCGACTGTGGACGATTTTATCTGGTATCTGGAAAAAACTCTGGGCAAAAACGGAGATGTTGCCCAGCTGAACCAGGCTGCCAAGATGGCCGGAGAAAAATTGGGCGATCCCGACTACAAGCTGAAGGTCGTTTTGAACATTCCCGGAACCAGCGAAAAGCAGGTGGATTTTGGCGCACTGCCCGGAACCACCAAGTCGCTGAGCTTCTCGCCCGACATCAACCCCGACGGCTATATGGACGACCAGGTCGCCGCTATCAACTGGTACAACCAGGAATTGCTGCGGATGTGGGATGAAGGCAGCTTTGAATATCTGGAGCTGGCCGGCATCTATCTGGTGGAAGAAGGCATCAGCAAAATGACGCCGGTTTTGCAGTCGGTTGCGGATTTTGCCCATGGCAATGATCTCAAATACTTCTGGATTCCCTATATGAATGCTCCCGGATACAGCCAGTGGAAGCGGTGGGGATTTGACGCAGTGGCCTATCAGCCCAACTATATGTTCTCGTCGGACTCCACCACCGAGCGCCTGCAGAATGCCGCGCAGGCTGCCATTGAATACGGTATGGGCATCGAGCTGGAACTGGCGGGGCTCAACGAAGCCGGTGTCATTTCTCCCGATCGTTTCAACCGGTATATGGATTATCTGGAAGCCGGTGTGGACTATGGCTTTGATGGCGACAAGGCATATAAAGCCTATTATCAGGATACTTGCGCTTTGCTTTATGCCGCAAACAGCAATACCCCCAAAGTGCGCTATATCTACGACGCCACCTATCAGTTCATCAAGGGAACCTATGAAAAGGGGTATCTCCAGTACCTCAGCGAGGAAACCATCACACTGAATGATGTTTCGGATATTGGCACTGCCCTGGAAGCGATTGCAAAGAAGCTGGAAGCAGCATCGGAACAGGAAGAAATCCAGTATTTGGAAGGCCAAAAGGCCAAGCTGGAAAAGCTGCGGGACTATATCATGGCGATTCGGGAGGATATTGCCCAGTTGGTGGCCAGCTTTGAAGGGGTGACAGCCGACAATATCACAGAAGAACAGAAGATAGAGCTGAAAGAGGTGGTTGCCCGGATTCAGAACTATCTCAGCGGCCAGAACCTCACTTCGGCCCAGCGCTCCACCCTCACTAAAAAGCTGCAGCAGCTGTATGCGCTGGATGAGTCTGCGTTCAAGCAGTATACCATCACCATTGCCAAGATGACCAATGGCAAGATTGAAGCAGATCAGCAAAAAGCAATCGAAGGAACTACGGTCACTCTCACCGTCACTCCCGATTCCAATTATAAGCTCAAGGAGGGCAGCCTGCTGGTCAACGGCAAGGCGATTTCCGGTACCAGCTTTGTGATGCCGGCGGAAAATGTGACGATTACAGCGGAATTTGTGTCCACGGTTGTTTCGCCTGTGCCCACGCCCACTCCCACCCCCACCCCGGCTCCCTCTGCGCCAAACACAGCGCCGGTTCCCAACCAGCCGGCCCCCACCCCGGCAAGCACTTCAAAGCCGTCCACCATAACGGCAATACCGCAAACGGGCGATACCTCCAATCCCACGCTGTACGTCGTGCTTCTGGTGGCATCTCTGCTCGGACTTGCAGTTGTATTTGTCTGCAAGAAAAGAAACGATAAGTAATCGGTTATAAAGACAATTACAGATTGTTTTTGGCCCGACAGCCACAAACGATGCAATTAAACAGTTTCTGTAAAAATTTAAGAGAAAAACTGCATCGAATCCACACGGGTTCCGTTGGTTCGCGTTTCAAGATGCAAGTGACTGCCCGTCACCCGTCCGGTGTGACCGACGTAGCCGATGACCTGCCCGGCCTGCACCTGCTGGCCGGTGGTGACGCAGATGGACGAACAGTGAGCGTACAGCGTTTCCAGCCCGCCGCCATGGTTGATTTGGATGTAGTAACCGTAGCTGCCGCCCCAGCTGTCAAGACCGTTGGCAACGGTGACGATACCGTCTGCGGCGGCGAGGATCGGCGTACCCTCAGCACAGGCAATGTCGGTGCCGGTGTGGGAGCTGACTTCGCCGGTGATGGGGTCCACGCGGTGACCGAACTGCGAGGTAATCGTACCCGCAACCGGCAGCGGCCATTGCAGGGTGCCTGTTGGGGCGCGTGTACCATCAGGAGACATGACTTCTCCCCCGCCCTGCTCAAAGCCGCCGAGCAATTCCGCCCATAGTTCCTCGTACTGCGGGTCCTGCAGGAGTTGCAGATAGGTGTTCTGTCGGGTGGTAAAGTGGTAGTCTGTCGCCATCTCGTCGGGTGTTTTGTGGGTCAGTTCGATTACAAGGACGGTTTCGGTGATTTCTGTAGTAGTCGGGTTGCCATCCTCATCGGTAGTGTCTATGGTAGTCGTCTCCGGGTGGGTGGAATAGTCCACTGCGTTCATTGCCCACATAGTTTCCCGCAGCTTGTCCACCTGTTCTTCCGTCAGTGCCGCAACGGGTGCGCCTTGTTCGCTGCCCGCCACATACGAAGAAAAGACCGCCAGGACATCCTGCCAACGGATGAAGTACACATCATCGTTGGCCGTAATGTCTTGGCGGTCGTGCTGTACGGTGTCGGTGATTTCTTCCAGTCGGTCACGGTATTCTGCCGTCAGTGTTTCTACCGCTTCTTGGACAGTGATTGTATCTGCGCTGGGGGCATTTGCGGCAAAAAAGATGCCGTAAGCCGAGCCGGACACAAACGCCACAAGGCTGATGACAATAATAATACTGAGTGCCACGCTAATCCCTGCAGCAATGGCCGCGACAAGACTGTGCAGACCGACAAGAAAATGCCGTATTGCCGAGCGCACCGCCACAGCCGTCTTGCGGGTGCTGCTGGTGGCTTTCTGGATAGCAAGCTGCACTTGACGTGTACGGGTCTGCATTTGTGCTTGGGTTGTTATGCTCCGCACAGTTTCATTTGCGGCGGTTCGCAGTTGGCGCTGGCCTTGGGTCACACCACGAATATCTCGTGGTGCGGTCTTGGCGGTGACGACTTTTTCTTTCGCCCGCTGGCGGGGCAAATCTGCCCCACGGCGCGGGTGCCGCGCTGCATCGGGCAGCGTGCCGCACTCGGCTTGTTTGGGGCTGACACCTCGCTCACTGGCGGTGTGGACGCGGGTGGTTTCGACCTGTTCAGCGGCGTGTCGTTCCCGGTATTTTTCTATCTGCTTGCGGGCAATCTTGCGCACCTGCTGCACGGTGAAATCTGTGTTTTGCTTGATGACCGAATATGATGTATCGGTTACCGCCGAGCTGGTATCTTGCGCAGTTGTATAATCACCGTCTCCCTGCGTAGAAGTGCTTTCCCGCAGCATGGTTCGGCTTTTCTCCTTGCCCTCCGTCCACGCCTTTTTCAGCGCAGCTTTCGGGATTTTCCCGGTTGCATTGCTTCTCGGCATATGCGCGGTTGGCTTTTCTTTAATATCTTTCATGGCATCACCCCACGTCATAAATTATTCAAATTGAATTTCAAAATCGTTCAAAAGGCTTTTAAATTCTGCACACAAGTCGCCGCTATAATAAGTCTCATAATCAAAACAAACGCGGGAAGCATCCCGCACTTACCACTGCGCCTTAGACCATGCCAGAGCAATCGCTCGGTCAAGGCCAGACAACAAATTAGGCTGCAAGGCCATTACATATAAAAACAATGCTGTATCTACCGATTTCGGGTGATACAGCATTTTCTTTGCAATTATGAAAAGATGTTGCTATAATAGAATCATCTCTCTGAAACGCGAGGTTTCTCCCATGAATTTATATATCAGTGCCGCCGAGTATGACTATCACACCCTGCTGAAAGTGGCCGAGATGGCAGGGCTTGCCGGAATCATCGGCTTTCATGAAACTGGGGACGGCTATCTGGTAACTTTCCCGGATGGGGAAAATACCGAAGCTCTCATCAACGATTATAAAGGTAGGCTGCGCGATTTGGAAAACAACATTTGGATGCACTGATGCAGTCATGCAAATCGGAATTGGGAGGTGTCTTTATGTATGAAGTAAGTGAAGCATTTCATAGGCAATACGCAGATATGTATGATAAGTTCGTGAGAATTCACTTCAAAGACAGCTCTGTCCGCACTGGATTATTTAGCGATGAATTTTATGATGACAGTTCCATTCTTGTCAGTTGCGAGGTTATTAAAATTACCGATATTGACCGAATGGAATTACTTGATAAATATATTCCAGCTTGTCGCACAGTAGAGGGCGCTTCGGCGGCCCTTTATTTTTATAAATCATTGTTTCACTCCCTTTGCTGTTCATCCGGCTTGGTCGTCATCAAACCATAGAGCTTAGTATTTTTCGGAAAACTGTTGGTGAAAGGCACGATATTACCCGCGCAGCGAATCAGCCCGCAGCCCACGGGAACATTGGTGACGTAGCCCAACTGGTTGTCCGAGATGTTCAACAGCTTCGCCAGTTCCGCGCGGTCGGTGGCGCTCTGGTTCAGCATCACGAGAAATTCCGAGTTGGCCAGCATCAGGCGGGCGGTGTCGGAGCGCAGCAGTTCGTCCACATTCTGCGTCAGCCCGGTCACAAGTCCGTTGTACTTGCGGATGCGCTTCCACAGCTTGTAGAAGAAATTGGCGCTGTACTCATAGCGGAACAAAATGTAAAACTCATCGCAGAAAATCCACGTTCTGCGGCCTTTCTTCCAGTTCTGGATGACGCGGTTATAAATCGCATCCAGCGTCACCAGCATACCCAGCGGCATAAGCTGCTCACCCAGTTCACGGATATCGTAGGCAATAATCCGTGCCTGCGTGTCCACATTGGTGTGCCGGGCAAAGGTGTTCAGCGTGCCGGTAATGAACAACTCGGACGAAAGCGCCAGCCCCTGCGCTTCGGGTTCCGGCTGCATTTGGAGCAGACGGTAAAAGTCCTGCAGCGTGGGCGGCGTACCTTTATAGCCGTTGCGGATGTAGGGCAGGTACACCTGTTCGGTGCAGCGGCCAAGGATGGATTTTTCTTTCGCCGTCACCATGCCATCACCGATCAGCTGCTCGAACAGCGACAGCACAAACTCCGACTTGCTGACGATGGGGTTGCGCTCATCACCGTAGGCGCGGTCCATATCCAGCGCGTTGATATGCGTGTCGGACGTAGCCGAAATGCGGATGACTTCACCGCCAAGGGCTTCGGTCAGATAGCCGAACTCCGACTCCGGGTCGAGAATGAGAATGTCATCCTCGGTGGAAAGCGCGATCTGCACGATTTCTTCCTTGGCGCTCATGCTCTTGCCGGAACCGGACACGCCCAAACGGAAACTGTTGCCGTTGAGCAGCAAGCGGCGATCCGCCACGATCATGTTCTTGCTGACGGCGTTCTGCCCATAGTACAGACCGTTCGGCTGCATGATTTCCTGTGCGCGGAACGGAATCAGCACGGCGGTGCTTTCGGTGGTAAGGGTTCGCAGGGCTTGGATTTTCCGCAGCCCATAGGGCAGCACCGTGTCCAGCCCGTCCTTCTGCTGCCAGCGCAGTGTGGAAAGCTGACACAGGTGCTTGCGGGCTGTCGAGTAGAGCGTTTCGGTGTCGCTGTCGAGCTGCTCTTTGCTGTCTGCCAGATGCACCAGTGTCACCAGCCCGAACATCATCCGCTGGTCGCGGGTCGTTAGATCGTCCAGCATCTCCTTGGTTTCCTTGCGCTGGAGTTCCATATCATAGGGAATCGTGGCTGTAAAATTGTTGTTGGCATTCTGGCGGCGCTGCCAGTTGGCTACGTTCGTTTCCACGCCCAGCAGCGTGCTTTGCAGCTGGCGGGCGGCCTCGTCCGTGGGTACAGGCAGGATGTCGATGGACAGCATCAAATCGCGGTCAAGGTCGCAGAGTTCCGACACAAAGCTGTCCTTGATGTAGCTCGCATAGTCCTGCAAATACAGCACCCGACCATAACGGGCATCCAGCTTGAAATGGTCGGCGGCAAACTCCATGCTGTCCGGGCAGAACCAATCTTTGAAATGCTGGCCGCGTTTGGCGTGTTCGTGGATGTTGAACTCTGCCGCAGCCTGTTCCCCGGCCTTGAAAAAGTCGCGGAAAATATGCAGGCGCTCATTCAGCGTCAGTTCGGTTGCCACCGAGGAAAGCTGTGCAAGGTGCGTCACCAAATCTGTACCCACACGGGAGAAGTAACTGCGGGCCTCATCCGCATTGCGCTTTACCACGCTGACGGTCAGGTAGCGTTCCCGCACGATGCTGTTGCTGGTGCCGGTGACTTGGGCGGTCAGCATTTTATTAAATTCGTGGCGGTATTCATCCAACCCGTCATCCCTGTCGGGCAACAAGACACTGCGCTCAAATTCTGCTTTGTTGATGCGGCGGTTATAAATCGTGATTTTGGCCGAGGCACCGGAATCGAGGGCATTCAGCAATTCGGAGTAATCGAGGAACATGGCCGTCTTGTCCTCTTTGCTCGCAATGGCATAGTTGATGTCGGTGAACGACCACGTTTTGGAATACTGGTTCCCGACCTGAAAAATCCCATCCGCATAAATGCGGTGGATGGGGATTGCATCCTGTACGCTGCGCGGAATACGGAACTTTTCGTGTTCCATCTTCTGCGCTTTCGACAGGGTCTTAATCAAGCAGTTTCCTCGCTGTCATGGGTGTTTTTCTTCATAGGCAAACCTTTCTTTCGCTTTATGCCCGCACGGATGGCGGGCTGCATGGCTTCGTAGTAGTAACTGTCGGACTTGAACACAAGGCGTTTCGGGCAGAGGATTTCAGACTTGAACCACGCCCACAGCACCTGTTCGGCGGTCATGCCGTGGTAAGTAAAGAATCCACAGGCGGCAAAGGGTGCGGCACCCAGAATGCACATCCAGCCGATTTCTTCTGTGCCGACATACGGCTGCAAGGCAAAGTAAATGCCCACCGCTACGCCGACCGCCAGCACCGAGCAGATGAACTGCCGGGTGTTCAAGCCGAAAAAGATGTTTTCGTGATAGTCGCGGACTTCTTTCGGTATTTTAATTTCCATAGATTGCCCCCTTATAACCCCATAATTTCTTTGACGATGCGGTCACAGCCCTTGATGGCACCGACCAGCACCAGCAGGTTGAACGCCAGTTCCCCAACATAGGTCCAGACAGCCGTGACAACGGATGCGCTGGTATCCACGGCGGGAGGGCTGGACGAAATGGCGGAGAAAATAATGCAGGACAGTGCAATCACCACACCCTGCAAACAAACACCCGCATAACTGCGAATGAAGTTTTTACCCACGCTGCCGGTCGGCTCCCCGGCAAAGGTGGACAGCGGAATCGGTGCAATGGCTGCATACATCCACAGGCTGAACATTCTGCCGTAGACGGTCAGAATCATGGTAAAAGACAGAACTGTTATCAGCAGCCCGCCGATCAATGTGACCGCCCACAGCGGAATGGAATCCCAAAAGCCCACGTTGTTGATGGCGTCGATCAACTCCTGTGGTAGCGTCACGCTGCTCATGCCGGAACTGCCCGATTGGGTAATAATCGTAGACACCATGCCCTGCACGATGGAGAACACCGCCAGCATCAATTCCAGCCCGTAGGTCACCGCGCCCTTTGCCAGTGCAAAACGGATGAACAGCTTGAGCGCGTGTTCCGGCTTTTTGACCTCGACAAAGCTGCCGCAGGTTTTCATAACGCCTACGGCAAAAAACAGCACCAGCAGCCCATAACCGATTGCCTGCAACGCGCCGTGGATGCCTGTCATAACGCCCCAGACCTGCCCGCCTTTAAATGTCTGCGGACTTTCGGTCAGCAGCGACCAGATTTCCGCCAGCTTGTCGTTCCATGTGGAGAGTGCGGCGTTTAAGTTGCTGACGATCCATGACTCACCCACAGGACATCACCGTCCTTCCTCTTGGTATGACCCTCACGCGGTAATGAGGTCGAGGATTTCTTTGGCGAAGGTAATCACCAGCCCACCCGCCAGCGTCAGAAAGCCTTGGCTGCGCTGGCTGGGGTCGTGGCTCTGCAGGGACAGACCGACCTGCACAATGCCCCACCCCAGCAGGATAAGGCCCACCGCGCGGATCAGCGAAAAGATGAATGTGGAGAGATTTTCGACCACTACCAGCGGGTCATCTGCAGCGAACGCGGGCAAAGCAAAAACAATGCCGCACACCATAACGGCGTACAGCATGAACAGGCTGCGAGAAATTTTTACGGATTTTTTGTTGTTATTCAGCTTCATTTGGGCCTCCTGATTCTTTGTATGGTTGGCTTTATTTCTGCCACCTCAGCGGGCAGAAAGTCGTCCATATCCAGCAGTTCGTAATTTTCGGGTGCACCGGGCAGATCGTCCCGCGCATTGTCGGCGGCGGTGTAGTCGTAAGGGGCTGCGCCGCCGTCCTCGGTATAGCGGATGTTCGGGTGCTTCAGCAGATTATATTTCAGGTCAATCACGGGGCGCTCCCCTCGGATGAACAAGATGCACTTGCTGTTGTCGAGCAGACGCACCTCGTCCGGGGTCATAAGGTCGCGCCCGGACTGCTGGTGGTTGATGCTGTAACTGCCGCTGCGCCCTTTGCTTTGGTTGTAACTGGTCGTGGAGATGGTTTCCTTGCCCAGCAGTTCCGAAACGTACTTGTGGGTTTCTTTCTCGGTACCGCCGAGATAGAGGAACTCGTCGCACAAACCGACCAGCGATTCCCAATCGTCCTTGTACATGGCTTTCAGCTGCGCCATGTTTTGCACGATGATGGAGCAGAAAATAGCGCGGGAACGCATAGTGGCCAGCGCCGACAGGAATGTATCTTTCGGCAAGGAAATGTTCGCGTACTCGTCCATCAGACAATGCACAGGCACCGGCAAGCGTCCTTTGTGTACGCGGTCTGCCTGTCGGTACAGTGTCTGGATGAGTTGGGTGTAGATCATGCCGACCAGATAATTCAGCGACTTATCCGAATCCGGAATGCAGCAGAACAGCGCAATTTTGCGCTCGCCCAATTCCTGCAAATGCAGTTCGTCCGTCATCGTCAGCTTGGCGATGGACGGCAGGTTAAACGCGGCAAGGCGCACACCTACACTTACCAAAATCGATTTCGCCGTTTTGCCCGCGGCTTGTTTGAAAATGCGATACTGCTTACATGCGATGCTGTCGGGTTCGCGCATTTCCAAGCGTTCGAACAGGATGTCCAGCGGGGATTGGTAGTTGTCATCGTCCTCGTGGACTTCAGCGGCAGCTATCATCTCCATGACCATCGAGAAGTTTTGTTCTTCGGGCAGGGCCTCGTGCAGCAGGTACAGCATAAGGGCTTGGAGCAGGGCAGTTTCGGACTTTTCCCAGAAGGGGTCGCTGCTTTTTGAATGTGATGGCGTGGTATTTTGAATCAGATTTTCAATCAAAGTCAGCACTTCACGGTCATCATGCACATACACAAACGGGTTGTAACAGAACGATGCAGCAGGGTTTATGAGGTCAAAAACGATGACCTCATAGCCCTTTTTCTTCAACAAATTCCCGGTCTTACGCAAAATTTCAGCCTTAGGATCTGTAATGACCATAGAGCAGGCACATTCCAGTACATTCGGTACGCCGTAGGTTCTGGTCTTGCCTGCACCGGAGCCGCCGACGATGAGGATATTAGTGTTGTGCTTGTGTTTGTAGCCGTCGATTCCAATGTAGAAATGCTGCGCCAGCAGCAGGTTCGGTCCTCGCTTGTCCATGTAGAACTTGTTTAACCGGAACACATCGCCCCAAGCCGCCGAGCCATGCTCCGCACCGGGGCGGGTATTCTTCTGATCGGTCACAGCTACAATAACCGCTACCGCGTAAATCACCGTGAACACCAGCAAAAAGCGCGGGCTGTTGCTGACCCACGCCAACGCAAACGGCTCTGCCAGTGCGCTGTTCAGCGCATCCAGCAGAGCCGTTATTTTCATTCCCGGCTGCCAGCGGCAAGCCACCGCCAGCGCCGCCCACCATACAACAGGCAGCGGCAGCAGCCAGACCCACCAAGGATTCTTTCTTCCCGGCGTGGTGGACTACCTTTCCTCACCGCGATGGTGCAGGCGCGTTCGCTGTTCCGCATCCCACGCCAGCCGCTTCTTCCAAAGTTTGGGCAGAGTGCTGGCAATGTCAGGACTTAGCTTTCCTTGCCGTGGTTGGGGCGTTTCCTCGCGGATACTTTCTCTCAGATAATCCAACTGCCACCTGCATGAAATGTGTTCCAGATAAAACTTATCGTAGCTGTCCAGCCCGCTGATGTCGATGTAGTGCTGCACTTCAAGGCCGAGCAGGTAGCGGTCAAAAGCCTGCTCCTGCTCACGGTTCGGATAAAGCAGCACACGCATGATTTCGGCGTCCAGCGCTCCGGGGGCTTGCAGTAGTGCGGGGTATTTTCGGCGCAGTTCCTTGGCAATGCCCTCCTGCGCAAAATAGGTAGGCAAGGCTCTCCCCACAAAGGCAAGGCTTGTCAGGTACCCGCAATCTTCCCATTCAGTGTCGCCGAACGGAATCTTGAACTCAGCAAGCGCATCAGGGTCTTTCAGCGCCTGCCGAAAGACATACTGTCCTTGCAGAATCAGCCAATTTTTGAAATAGTCGAATCGGTCATCCGAGGTACCGCCGTTGATGATACAGGCCGCGGCAATCAACTGCGGGCTGTTTGCTATCCTGCGGTATTCCTGCCACGCGCAGTCGAAGCCGACTAATTCATCCGGGGACAGCTTTAAAAGCTGCTTGTACAGGGATTCCCGCAGTGGTTCACCTTCCAACGCTGGTGCTATGGCTCTGGCGTTGTCGATGACCTCCCAAAACTTATCTTTCGTCATAGGAATGTTCTCTTGCCAGTTCTGCATCTTCTTCACCAGAGCAGCAGCGGGGTGTGCGCGTGCAGCAACCGGGTCAGTGCATCATCCACCGCATCAGTATAACCGCCCTCTGCCAAGCGCTGGGTGCGCAGTTGGTTGAGGGCTGCTTTTGCCAGCCGATACTCTGCCGCCGACAGTGTCAGTTTGCCGCCTGCGGGCAGATCGTTAACCCGCAGAATGAGCCGTCCGGTTACCTCGGTGCTGCCGCCGTTGGCACGCTGGCCGTAGTAGACATCGCCCAGCGCCCGGAGCAGTATGCTTTTGTTGGCACGGTCAAGTTTAACTTTACGTTCTGTCATTGTTTTTCACCATCCTTTGCTCACAGCATATCATAGAACTGCTGCAATAGCTATCCGTCATTTGAAAACAAACGGAAAACAATCAGCCGCGCTCCTGCTGGCGAGATTGCTTCTTGGCAGACGGCACGGCAACAGCGTATTCTGCGGCGAGCGGTTCGCGGGTCTGTACAGCCAGCGTGCGGCTCAGACTGCGCAGTAGCCCTCCACCAACGGTGTTCACATCCGACAGAAAGCCCCGCTGCTGTTCTTTGCCCAGATTGCCGTACAAGGCAACCACGCGGTCAAAATTGAAAGCGGCGGTGTCCAGCCCATAGCGGTGCGCCACCATGTAGGCGGTGCAATAGCTGTGCGCGGCGTAAGCTTGCCGGTTGTAGGTGTAGTCCTTATGGAAATCCGTCTGTGCGCGCTCCCGGACGATGGCGCACAGCGTCGTGCCTGCATCCATGCCGTTGCGGACATAAATCGTGCGGTTCTTGGGAACATACTGCGCTTGGATGCCGTCCGGCAGACTGTCCGAGATTTGGATCGGCACCGGGCTGCTCTCGATGGCCGCGGCGACCAGTTCATCCACTTGGTAGTTAGCGGGCGGCGGTACCGGTCTGCCGCGCGTCTGTGTAATGTCGAACACCTTGCCGATATTATACCCGGAAGCCTTTCGGCCGTTATTCTCGTACACCTGCCCCACAATGGCCGTGTAACCTTCCTCTCCTGTACGGATATGCCTTCCGGCATCCTTCCATTGCTGGAATGTGCGGGCGTCCGTGATGTCGGCGTTCTGGCCGGAGAGCAAAAGCTGGTTCGGCAGCGAGTTTCTGCTTTGCGACATGAAGTTGAGAAATTCCTTCAAGGCCGGGGCATCTGCCAGTACCTCACCCATGCGGGCATCCACCTGCATCCAAACCGCTTCGCGCTCTGCTTTCTTCATGGCGGCATAGTGCCTGGATCGGCTTTTCGGGCATCTTCAATGAACCACTCTCCCTTCGTGTCAAACAGGGCATTATAGCTGCGATTGGCATACTTGTCGATTTCGCAGTGACCCACACATTCAAAGCCCCCGGCTCGGGTCAGGCCCTCGCGGAAACCGCCGATGCCGGAGAACATATCTACGAACTTGATCAAGGGCACAACTCCCTATGGGGATGTTTGCCGGATCTGCGAAGGTGCTTAATAGGCGCCCCTCATCAAAAACAAAAGCAGCCCGTCATAGGCTGCACCAAACAAGATTTTTTTACCGTTCATAATGTATAAACCTCCTCGTATTATAAAGTAGTAGTTATTAGAGTCCCTCTCCAAGGACAAAATGCTACAATAGACAAGGTGCTGTGGATTGGTTTAAACCTCCTACCGCAAGACGGTTTCCGAAAGGCTCCAACCACGGCTCTTTGTTTTTAGTGTTAATCAGTTAGATACCGCCAGACGGTTTATATAGAACGAGGTTACATAGCAAAGAGGTGTGGCTCTAAGCAGCACTGTAAAATAAAACGTCGGAGGTAAAAAAATGATTTTTGTTGGTATCGATGTTGCAAAGGACAAGCATGATTGCTTTATCCTCAACTCGGAAGGAACGGTCTTGGCAGATGTATTTACCATTGCCAATAACCGCATCGGTTTTGAGACGCTTCTTTCAAGAATGCAGAGCTGTTCCCAAGGTGAAAACAAAATAAAAGTAGGGCTTGAAGCCACAGGACATTACAGCTACAATCTGCTGGGGTTTCTTTTAGACAGCGGCCTGGCAACCTATGTCATTAACCCTCTGCACACGAACCTCTACCGGAAAAGTCTCAGCCTGCGAAGAACCAAAACAGATCGGATAGACGCGCGTACCATTGCAATGATGCTCATGTCTGATGTGGACCTCAAGTCCTACTCAAATACAGCATACCACAATGAAGAGCTAAAGTCACTAACCAGATACAGATTTGATAAGGTAAAAGAGCGCGCCAAACTGAAAAGCTCCGTTGCGCGGTTAGTGAATATTCTGTTTCCGGAGCTCGAAAAGCTGGTCTCAAGCCTGCACATCGCTGTTGTATACGCACTGCTGAGCAACTATCCGGGTGCAAGCTATATCGCAAGCGCCAATACTGAAGAACTCGCTGAGACTCTTTGCACCGCCTCTAAAGGTCGTTATACCAAGTCTAAAACCGCGGAAATCCAAGTAGCCGCAGGGGTCTCCATTGGCTCGAAAATGCCTGCTAAGTCTATGGAGTTGAAACACACGATTGCTCTCATCCGCGAACTGGACAAAGAAATTTCTGAGGTAGAATCCGCAATTGACAAGATTACATCTCAGATGGATTCTCCCATCTTTACAATCCCCGGTATTGGCCGACATATGGGTGCAATGATTCTTGCTGAAGTTGGAGATTTTTCCAACTTTGCAAGCGCAGACAAGCTGCTGGCTTATGCTGGACTCTCTCCATCTACATATCAGTCAGGGCAACTGCAAAACTGTTATGCTCACATGGAAAAGCGTGGCTCCAGATATTTGCGATATGCTCTTTTCAATGCCGCCAAATATGTTTGCCTTTGGTGTCCTACATTCTCGGCCTATCTTGAAAAGAAGCGTTCTGAGGGAAAGCATTACAATGTTGCCATCTCTCATGCTGCTAAAAAGCTGGTAAGGCTTATTTTTGCTATGCAGCGTTCTGGGAAAGCCTTTTTAGCTGATTATTAAGCGTGCGATTTTATACGGAGCGAGTATCCGACAACGGATGCTCTTGTTTGCTATACCAATTTTCACCACCTTAAAATTTCTCTCGAAAATTTTGTTTTGGGGCTTGACTTTTAATAGTTAGTCTTTTTCCTTCTGCTTTTCTACCTATTATTAAAACATTGGAATCACCCCCTACAGTGAATTCAGGAAATCGAGCGCAGAGTCTGGTATAGCATTCACTGGCGGTGGGCTTGGAACAGCGCCGGTTATGTTGACTGCCTGCAACTCCTCCCGCACCACCTTGCGGATGCTTTTCTCCAGCCTATCCGTCTGTTCTGCCGCAAGGATACTCTGCACCAGAAACTCTTTGCGTTTGGCAGGCGGCACCTGCTGCAACAACGCCCACGCGCGGCGGTGTTGCGGTTCGTTAATGTTCGGGCGGAAAACATATTGCGATCGTTTCATACCTCGCTTTTGCGGCGCGACACGGTGGCCAACGCACGCTCGAATCCGACCGCGTTCACCTTGTCGTCCAGCAGGAAAATCGTCTTACAAAGGCCGTCTTTGGGACTTAGGTGGCGGCTCACCACCGATGCGCCGCCGCCCAGCAACACGGCGGGGATGGCGTGCAAATCGAATCCCGCTTCCATCGTGGCAGACAGAAGATGCTCTGTGTACTTGCGACCTTGTTTGTTCACAATGTCGCGCACCGTATCGCTGACCGTGCAGGGCTGACCCGCCAGCATATTTTCGATTTGGGCATCCGTGAGGGACAGCCCGGTTTCGCGCCGCACCTGCTCCCGGATGTCATCTACGCAGCGGATCATGCCGAGCTCCAAGCTGTGCGCAGTGTCAGCCGCAGGGATGGCGTTGTCGATGCGCATAAGGTCCACTGTCCAGCCGCCCAAATCTATGAGGAGCATTGATGGCTCGTCCTGCAACAGCCCGGTTTCGGTCATAAGGGCGGCGTAGCCTTGGGGGAAGATGGCAACTTCTTCGATAGTGATGCTGTACTCCACACCCTCGAACTTGTAGTTCACAGGCTGGTTGCTTCGCAGCAGATAATCTTTGAACTTGGGTTTGTCGCGCCCAAAGCTGGTCAGCGGCAGCCCCGCCGCAATGCGCACCGAGCATTCGGGCGGCAAGCCGCGCTGCCGGATTTCTTTTGCAATCGCTGCCAGCGTCAGCAGGTAGTAGTTGTCGTTTATGGTCTTGTCCCGCTGGATAGGCTGCCGCCCGGAGCCACAAACAAAAAAGCACCCGTCAAACTCTAAGAGTCCTTGGCGGGTGTAGGGTTCGTGTTCTCCGTAGCTGGTAAGTCCAGCCGGAAATGAACAATGCGCTGTTTTGATGGCGTAGTAACCGTGGTCGATGCCGATAATGATGCTCATGGGAAATACCTCCATTTTTTGTATTCTACAATCTATAATAAACGGTTGCCTTTTGGGGCTTCCGGAATTTTTGCATGAAAAAAGCGGTTCATTGGTATTGTACCAACAAACCGCCATTAAGGATTTGGAGAGCTTATTTTGACAGTCCTCTCCCCTTCTGATATAATTTACTCTTGATTGTCGCCTCCAAATTATGAGGGAGGTGAACGCTTGAGTTTTCAGGAAATAATTTTGCTGCTTACTTTTATTGGCAGCTGCATATATGCCACCGTTTCTCTTACACTAAAAGTTCTTGAATTTCTCTCAAAAAATAAAAAGAGCCGCTGACTTAGACAGAAGTCAGCGGCAAATGAAAGCACTCCACAAAGCGGCAATCATTATGAAAACAGCCTTACGTTTCCGTAAGGCTATTTTTGGTGCACCATCGGGGACTCGAACCCAGGACCCACTGATTAAGAGTCAGTTGCTCTACCAACTGAGCTAATGGTGCATATATGAGATTTACGCGATACATCGTGAAATCTCAATTTGGATAGTTCAGTCGAAGTTCATCATTCACAGCTTTAGTGTGAGTCAATTACGCTACCAACTGAGCTAATGGTGCTTATAAGAGAAGCCGGCATCTACCTATTTTCACAGGCCGTTTCCAGCCAACTATCTTCGGCACAAGTGAGCTTAACTTCTGTGTTCGGAATGGGAACAGGTGGAACCTCACCGTCATCGACACCGGCCAACGCGTGACCATTGTCATGCTTCTCTTTTTGTTGAGGATGTACCCTCAAAACTGAATATCGAACCGCTTTTGCAAATAGAGTATCTGATCAAGATGGGGTCAAGCCCTCGACCTATTAGTACACGCTAGCTGAATGAATCACTTCACTTACACTGTGTGCCTATCAACCTTGTAGTCTTCAAGGGGTCTTACCTGATTGACTCAGTGGGATATCTTATCTTAAGGCCGGCTTCACGCTTAGATGCTTTCAGCGTTTATCCGATCCGAACATAGCTGCCCAGCTGTGCCACTGGCGTGACAACTGGTGCACCAGAGGTTCGTCCATCCCGGTCCTCTCGTACTAGGGACAGCGCCTTTCAAATATCCTGCGCCCACGACAGATAGGGACCGAACTGTCTCACGACGTTCTGAACCCAGCTCGCGTACCGCTTTAATTGGCGAACAGCCAAACCCTTGGGACCGAATTCAGCCCCAGGATGCGATGAGCCGACATCGAGGTGCCAAACCTCCCCGTCGATGTGGACTCTTGGGGGAGATCAGCCTGTTATCCCCAGGGTAACTTTTATCCGTTGAGCGATGGCATTTCCACTCACATACCACCGGATCACTAACTCCGACTTTCGTCTCTGCTCGACCCGTCAGTCTCGCAGTCAGGCTCGTTTATGCGTTTGCACTCATTCATCTGGTTTCCGTCCAGATCGAACGAACCTTTGAACGCCTCCGCTACTTTTTAGGAGGCGACCGCCCCAGTCAAACTGCCCACCTGACAATGTCCCCCGCCTCGATTCAGAGGCGCAGGTTAGAATTCCAATGTCGCAAGGATGGTATCCCAACGTCCACTCCACGAACGCCAAAGCATCCGCTTCCCAGTGTCCCATCTATCCTGTGCATGCAACACCGAAACCCAATATCAGGCTACAGTAAAGCTCCATGGGGTCTTTCCGTCTTGTCGCGGGTAACCGGCATCTTCACCGGTACTACAATTTCGCCGGGCGGGCTGTTGAGACAGTGCCCAGATCATTACGCCTTTCATGCGGGTCAGAACTTACCTGACAAGGAATTTCGCTACCTTAGGACCGTTATAGTTACGGCCGCCGTTCACTGGGGCTTCAATTCAATGCTTGCACATCTCCTTTTAACCTTCCAGCACCGGGCAGGCGTCAGCTCGTATACGTCATCTTTCGATTTAGCACAAACCTGTGTTTTTGGTAAACAGTTGCCTGGGCCTATTCTCTGCGGCTCACTCTCGTGAGCACCCCTTATTCCGAAGTTACGGGGTCAACTTGCCGAGTTCCTTAACAACCCTTCTCCCGTTGGCCTTAGAATCTTCTTCCTACCTACCTGTGTCGGTTTGCGGTACGGGCACCTTAGATATACACACAGCTTTTCTCGCCTCTCATCCAGCCGGACTTCGGTACTAAATTTCCCTCGATCACTACCAGAACCAACACCTGGCTCCGACCTTCTGAAAGTGTCCCTGTGCTTAAATCTTTCGGTGGGGACGGAATCTCTACCGTCTGTGCATCGGCTACGCCTTGCGGCCTCACCTTAGCTCCCGCCTAACTTGGAGCGGACGAACCTTCCTCCAAAAACCTGAGGTTTCCGGCCATGTGGATTCTCACCACATTCGCGCTACTCATTCCGGCATTCTCACTTCTGTAAACTCCACAGCCGCTTACGCTACTGTTTCTCCGCTTACACAACGCTCCCCTACCCCGCATCTTACGATGCAGCCTAAGCTTCGGTTTGTATCTTAGCCCCGTTAAATTTTCCGCGCAGAGACGCTCGACCAGTGAGCTATTACGCACTCTTTAAATGAGTGGCTGCTTCTGAGCCAACATCCTGGTTGTCTGCGTATTTCCACATCGTTTTCCACTTAGATACAATTTGGGACCTTAGCTGTAGATCTGGGCTGTTTCCCTTTTGACAATGAGATTTATCTCACACTGTCTGACTCCCATACATCAATACTCCGGCATTCTTAGTTTGATAGGCTTCGCTACCCTCTCGGGCGCTAGGCCATTCAGTGCTTTACCTCCGGGTATCTAATATGAGGCTAGCCCTAAAGCTATTTCGGGGAGAACCAGCTATCTCCGAGTTCGATTGGAATTTCTCCGCTACCCACAATTCATCCGCCGCCTTTTCAACGGAGGTCGGTTCGGCCCTCCATGAAATTTTACTTTCACTTCAGCCTGATCATGGGTAGGTCACCCGGTTTCGGGCCCATTGCATGTTACTGAACGCCCTGTTCAGACTCGCTCTCGCTACGCCTCCAGTCCTTAAGACCTTAAGCTCGCAACATACAATCGCTCGCCGGACCGTTCTACAAAAAGTACCATATCACACGTTGATGTGCTCTATGTGCTTGTAGGCACAAGGTTTCAGGTTCTATTTCACTCCCCTCCCGGGGTCCTTTTCACCTTTCCTTCACAGTACTATACGCTATCGGTCACTGGGTAGTATTTAGGGTTGGAGGGTGGTCCCCCCATCTTCCGACCAGGTTTCACGTGTCTGGCCGTACTCTGGAACTCGCGCAGCTCTCGCCGTTTTCATCTACGTGACTCTCACCCTCTTTGGTTGGCCTTCCCATGCCATTCGATTAACAGCTAAAGTCCTAAATGCGGTCCATACCCCGGAAGGATTTCTCCTTCCGGTTTGCCCTCTTCCGCGTTCGCTCGCCACTACTAACGGAATCTCGTTTGATGTCTCTTCCTCGCCCTACTTAGATGTTTCAGTTCAGGCGGTTCCCTTCCTGTACCTATGGATTCAGTACAGGATAACAGAGTATGAACTCTGTTGAGTTTCCTCATTCAGAAATCTCCGGATCAAAGGATGTTTGCTCCTCCCCGAAGCTTATCGCAGCTTACCACGTCTTTCATCGGCTCCCAGTGCCAAGGCATTCTCCTTGCGCCCTTTGTAGCTTGACCGTTGTTTATCTCTCGATAAACATATCTTATTTCAGATTCTCCATTTGCCAACGAGATTTTACCATTTACTGTCGAACTTGCGTTCTTCAGTTCCGCTTGGTGAAATTATAGATTTTAATTTAAAATCAGGAATTTTACATAGCTAATAAAATCTCATTTCGCAGTTCTATATTCAGTTTTCAAGGTACATCAGCTACTTGCGTAGCTCCATAAGGGATTTGTGGGTTGCCCTCACAGGCAACCTGTGGTGGGCTGAAATGGACTCGAACCATCGACCTCTCGGTTATCAGCCGAGTGCTCTAACCAGCTGAGCTATCAGCCCAAATGGTGGAGATAAAGGGATTCGAACCCTTGACCCCCTGCTTGCAAAGCAGGTGCTCTCCCAACTGAGCTATACCCCCGCGCTATTTGCGTTTCGGGTTTCGCTGTCCCTTATGCTTTGAGGGTTTTGTTTACGGGATGAACCCGCAGGACCCTCAAAATTGAACAATACTAAAACTTGCTTTCCTGTCCAATGTCATTTAGACCAGCTAAATCACATTGTCTGACTCCCTAGAAAGGAGGTGATCCAGCCGCACCTTCCGATACGGCTACCTTGTTACGACTTCACCCCAATCACCAGTTTTACCTTCGGCGGCGTCCTCCTTGCGGTTAGACTACCGACTTCGGGTCCCCCCGGCTCTCATGGTGTGACGGGCGGTGTGTACAAGGCCCGGGAACGTATTCACCGCGGCATGCTGATCCGCGATTACTAGCAATTCCGACTTCATGCAGGCGAGTTGCAGCCTGCAATCTGAACTGAGACGTTGTTTTTGAGTTTTGCTCCACCTCGCGGTCTTGCTTCTCTTTGTTAAACGCCATTGTAGTACGTGTGTAGCCCAGGTCATAAAGGGCATGATGATTTGACGTCATCCCCACCTTCCTCCGTTTTGTCAACGGCAGTCTCGCCAGAGTCCTCTTGCGTAGTAACTGGCAATAAGGGTTGCGCTCGTTGCGGGACTTAACCCAACATCTCACGACACGAGCTGACGACAACCATGCACCACCTGTCTCGATGTCCCGAAGGACTTCATGCATCTCTGCACTATGCATCGGATGTCAAGACCTGGTAAGGTTCTTCGCGTTGCTTCGAATTAAACCACATACTCCACTGCTTGTGCGGGCCCCCGTCAATTCCTTTGAGTTTCAACCTTGCGGTCGTACTCCCCAGGTGGATTACTTATTGTGTTAACTGCGGCACTGAAGGGGTCAATCCTCCAACACCTAGTAATCATCGTTTACGGCATGGACTACCAGGGTATCTAATCCTGTTTGCTACCCATGCTTTCGAGCCTCAGCGTCAGTTGGTGCCCAGTAGGTCGCCTTCGCCACTGGTGTTCCTCCCGATATCTACGCATTCCACCGCTACACCGGGAATTCCACCTACCTCTGCACTACTCAAGGCCAGCAGTTTTGAAAGCAATTTATGGGTTGAGCCCATAGTTTTCACTTCCAACTTGCCGGTCCGCCTGCGCTCCCTTTACACCCAGTAATTCCGGACAACGCTTGCACCCTACGTTTTACCGCGGCTGCTGGCACGTAGTTAGCCGGTGCTTTCTTGTTAGGTACCGTCATTATCGTCCCTAACGACAGGAGTTTACAATCCGAAAACCTTCTTCCTCCACGCGGCGTCGCTGCATCAGGGTTTCCCCCATTGTGCAATATCCCCCACTGCTGCCTCCCGTAGGAGTCTGGGCCGTGTCTCAGTCCCAATGTGGCCGTTCAACCTCTCAGTCCGGCTACCAATCGTCGCCTTGGTGGGCCGTTACCTCACCAACTAGCTAATTGGACGCGAGTCCATCCTGAAGCGAATAAATCCTTTTCCCGCAGATCCATGCGGATCCGTGGGCTTATGCGGTATTAGCAGTCGTTTCCAACTGTTGTCCCCCACTCCAGGGCAGGTTACTCACGCGTTACTCACCCGTTCGCCACTAAGCTTAAAAAGCAAGCTCTTTAAGCTCCGTTCGACTTGCATGTGTTAGGCGCGCCGCCAGCGTTCGTCCTGAGCCAGGATCAAACTCTTTATAAATGGTATTTAATCACTTACAAAGTGTTAAATCGCTGTAATCACTCAGACACAATCGCTTGCGTCCTGTATGAATTACTTGTAAATTTGGAATTGATTAACGTGGGTTTCCAAACCCACGATCAAGGTTCCACAAGTTTCAGTTTTGTTCAATTTTCAAGGTCCTGCTGTGCTGTCGCGTCTCCGTGACAGCTTGTATATTATATATCAGAATCACTTGATTGTCAAGGGGTTTTCTGAAAGTTTTTTTGAAGATGTTTTCTTCAAAAAACATATACAGGCTGTTATGAAGCGCTTTTCGCGGCGTGTCCGCCGCGAGACAGCTTGATTATTATAGCAATGTGTATGACTATTGTCAAGGGTTGTTTTTGATTTTTTCGACAAATTTTGAGGGGGATTTTTGGGCAAGGTGCATGTTGGGGATTTGCTGTGCGATTGATACAAGCTGTAGTATCGGATAGGTTGCGGGCCGGGCATGCCCGGCCCCTACAGGGTGGTGGAGGGTGAGGTTGGTGGTATAGGCAAGGTGGGCGGGAGGGATGAATCCCTCCCCTACGGTTTTAGGTTGAACAGAATGTAATGGCTGGGTTGCGGGCCGGGCATGCCCGGCCCCTACGGGGTGGTGGAGAGTAAGGTTGGCGATGTAGATGAGGTGGACGGGGATATTTTCAACATCGGCGGTGAGCTGTTGTGGAAAGCTCTTGCAATTTGTTCCTTATTATAATAGTATAAAGACAACACACTTGAAATGAGGGCTATCCATGATCCTGGCATTCAATATCGGCAACTCCAACATTACCTTTGGCGGGTACACGCCGGACGGCAAGCTGGTCTTTTCCTCGCGGCTGTTTGCAGACACCGCGCTGAGCAGTGATGAGCTGCTTTATAAAATCGTAAACATGCTTGCGCTCTACGGCACCGAGCCGCACCAGATCACTGCGGTCATCTTTTCCAGCGTGGTGCCGGCGCTGACGCCGCGGCTGCGGGAGGCTCTGCGCAAGATGTGCGAGTGCCAGATCATGGAGGTCGGCCCCGGGCTGAAAAGCGGCGTGCGTATCCGGATGGACAACCCGGCCCAACTGGGCGGCGAGCTTCTCTGCGCCATCGTGGGCGCACTGCAGCACTGTGCGCCGCCCTGCGTGGTGGTCAACTTCGACACAGCAACCACCCTGCTGGCTGTGGATGCCTCGGGCGCTCTGGTCGGCGGCTCGATCCTGCCGGGGCCGCAATGCTCGCTGTCGGCGCTGGTGCGCAACACAGCGCAGCTGCCGCAGGTCGAACTGGAGGCCCGCCCGCGCCGCCTGCTGGGGGCCAATACGGCGGATTGCCTGCACAGCGGTATTGTGTTCGGCACGGCCGCAATGCTTGACGGCATGGTAACCCAGATCCGCGCGGCGCTGAACGCCCCCGATGCCCCCGTAGTTGCGACCGGCACACTGCCGGACAGCGTACGGCTGACCTGCGCAACGGACATCACCTACCGTGAGACGCTGATCCTTGAGGGGCTGTATGTAATATGGAAGAAGAACGCGCGGAAATGATTGTAAAATAAGTGCTAAGGGCAAGTCTCTCCCCTACGGTTTTAAGATGAAAAGCCGGGCATGCCCGGCCCCTGCGAAGCAAGACAATATTTTAGCAAAGCCTCTTTCACGAGAGGCTTTATTTTTTTGCCCTGCTATGTTATAATGTATTATGTATTTTTGTGTACAAAATTATAGAGAAAGGTATCAATTTATCACCCATGCAACATCTTAAAAAAATAGACTGGAAGAAATTTATCCTGCAGGGGGTACTCCCCTGCCTGTTGGCTGTCGCGGTGGGCTTTATCTCCCGCTATCAGCTTGAATTGTCCGACGGCGTGACCGAAAGCTTTTTGCAGCTGCAGTGGCCGCTCTACGCGCCGCTGAACGCCCTGACCGCCTTCTGCCTGACACTGATCCTCTTTGCACTGTGCGGCAGATGGAGCCTCTCCACGGGGCTGTCCGGCGCGATGTTCACGATCATCGCGCTTATCAACTACTACACCCGCGACCTGCACGGCTCGGCGCTGATGCCCCAGGACATTTTGAATCTGGGCACCGCCGCCGAGGTCATGGGCAGCTACACCCTCAAGATCACGCAGGATGTCGTAAAAATCGCCCTGCTCTATCTGCCGATCCTCGGCATCGCCTTTGTGCAGCACCTGCTGGCAAAGGGCGCGCCCAAACGCGCAGGCTGGCCCGCACGCATCGTGCGCATAGCGGGCAGTGCGCTGGGTGTTTTTCTGGTCATGTTCTTCGGCTACTTCGGGCCGGTGAGCATCAAGCCCAAGACGACCTACGGCTGGGCATGGCAGAACACCTACTACACCTACGGCTATCTGGCCGGCACGATCGAGGCCACCAGCCTGATGGCCGACCCCATCATTGAGCCGGAAAACTACAACGATGCGGCCGCCGTAAACTTTGCCCGCAAGGCCGATGACTATACAGCCCCCGCCAGCCCCGAGAGCGCCGAGGACTACCCCGACATTGTGCTGATTTTGTCCGAGAGCTTCTACGACTTTGACCTTGTGACCGACCTGCAGGCCGACACCGACATTATGCCGGTGACCAAAAACCTGACCAACGCAGTCTACGGCCACACCATCAGCCCGCATGTGGGCGGCGGCACCAACTCCACCGAGTATGAGATGCTGACCTCCAACTCGCTGATCCTGATGCCGAGCATCACGCCCTTCAACTGGCTGAACCTGTACAACGCCAACAGCGTTGTCAGCTACCTGAAGGGGCTGGGCTACACCACGATGGCCGCCCACCCCTACACCAACTCCAACTACCGGCGCGATTCCGCATGGCTGGCGCTGGGCTTTGACGAGACCCATTTTGAGAGCGACTTCCCCACCAAGGAGACCTACGGCGACCGCCCCTACCAGACCGACTCCGCCACCTACCGGGATTGGGAGAAGATGTACGAGGCCATGCCCGAGGACAAGCCCCGGTTCAGCTTCTTAGTCTCCATCCAGAGCCACGGCGACTACGATATGAACGATGCTTCGCTGGATATTGTCCACGCGGGCACCGACTACGGCGAGTATGACGAGCTGATGGACGAGTACCTGAGCTGCATTAAGATGACCGACGCCGCCGTGCAGGAACTGTGCGACTATTTCACCGAGCAGTACGAAAAGACCGGCCGCAAGGTCATTGTGGCCATGGCCGGCGACCACGCGCCCAGCTTTGTCAAGCATGTGGCTGACGCGAGCTTTGCTGCCACCGACAACGATTTGCAGCTTTTGCAGCGCAGCACGCCGTTCTTCATCTGGGCCAACTACCCGCTGGAGCACACGGCCGCTGCCACCAGCACGGCCGACCCGCTGAACCGGATGGACATGGTCATGCTGGCCCCCACCCTGCTGCAGCAGGCCGGTCTGCCGCTGAGCGACTATTACAAGTATCTGCTGGAAATGAAGCACAACACCCCCGTTGTGACCGCCGCCAACGATTACATGAAGGTGGACGGCACGACCGCCGAGTACGGCGCTGACCCTGCGCTGGACGAGTGGGCCAAGGGGTATCTGAGTCTGGAATACAACAACATCGGTGCCCACGCCAAGCGGGACCAGAGCATTTTTGACCCCGCCGAGTAAGAGGAGGAATCCCGTATGACTGGTCTGAAACGAACCCTGCGCAGCCGCCGCGGCTTTACGCTGGTGGAGCTGGTCGTCGTGCTGGTGATTGCAGGCATAACAGCGAGCTTTGCCGTGCCTGCGCTGACCGGGTACATCGACAACGCCAAGGAGAAGCAGGCCGTCAGCGAGACGCAGGCGTGTGTGGAGACAGTGACCCGCATTGCCGCGCAGAAGTACGCCGAATGGCAGAAAAACACGACCTATCAGCTTGCAGGTGGTAATGAATTAACCAGCAGTGCTGAATTTCAGCCGTTAGTCGGTTGCACCGGCACCACAAGCAACACCCCGCCCGCCGTGACCGGCGGCGATGTTGCACTGACCGAGGGCAGCGGGCAGTATCTGCTGCATGTCACAAATTGGGCTTTCGGTGGCTTCCCCGCAACGGGCAGCACTGCCGATATCTCTGCTGCGGCCTCCGTGACAGGCACGATAAATACTCTGACATGCAGCAGCAGCGGGCAGGTTGTGTATTTGGTGTACACCAGCAAGGATGGCATCACCGTTGTTTATACCAACAACGGCCGTTCCTCCACCGTAAGCACAAAGGCCGATGCCGTTGTTGTGCCGACACCGGGGCCGGACAGCAGCGGCGGCGGTGGTGAAACCGGCGGCGGTGGTACGACTGGCGGCGGAGAAACCGGTGGCGGTGGTACGACCGGCGGCGGGGAAACCGGCAGCACTGCTACCGCAGGCGAAAAACAATTCATTATCCATATGCAGGATGTCAGCACTGGGAACTCTTTGCCTTTTGCAAACAAAAGATATCACATTAAAAGCGGCGAGAACGGCGAGAACGACTTTTATGTGGAATCTGATAGCAACGGCGATATTCTGTTGGATATTTCTCCTCATGAGTCTTGGCTCAAACGTTCCGAAACTGTTATCGGGGATACGCCGACATTTATCACCGAAGATGAGGTTCCTCCCGGCTATCAAAGCATTCCCAGTGATACAAAAATCAATATCAATGTTTGCCTTAAAGGGAACGACTATTATCTCAATAACATACAGGATGACGGAAATTACAATTCAGGTGTTGTCGATATGCCCAACAGGCGGCTTACCATTATGCGCTTTCCCGTTGCCAAATTGAAGCTGCGCGTCACTGACTCTAATAATAATGCACTGTCCGGTGCTATTTTTGAGATCAAGAATGGCTCAAATACTGTTGCTACACTCACTTGTGATGATAAAGGAGAATGTTCCATTCCTGTCAAACTGCATGAGGGAGATAATATCGGAGATTCTGTTTACCTGACTGCCGAAAGCCAACCTAACCATACTTATGTTATAAAGGAAACCTATCCTCCTGCCGGATATCAGGGAGACATCACCTGTTCTTTTCATTTATATTATAAGGCATATCCCTCCGAGCCATCTCCCCATTGGCAAACTTGGTTCTATATTGATAGTAGTTATAACGGTGATCATAAAGAATGGGGTAGCTATGAGCGGGAAAAAACAGTTGGTGAAAACGATTCTTTTCATGTCATAAACACCAAGCGCCAACTGTGTACTGTCTATATCCGTAAAATTGATGACGCCGGAAATCCTGTATCCGGCGCCAATCTAAAGCTGACAGCTGACAACAATAGAGATGCTATTGTAAACACCAATGTCATGGAAAGCTTTGTACAATCCAAGCAGTTCTCTACCGCTGCTGCCGTATTCGAGGTGCGGCAGGGTCAGAGCTATACGCTTGAAGAAACAAACGCTCCTGCCGGATACACCAAGGCTGATAAACTGCCCTTTTTCGTTGAACCTGGCTGTACCAAAAAGGAAGTCACCATGATTGACCATAACTCAAGTGAGGATAAATCTGATATAAAGCTCGACAAGGTCACTTTTAATCAGGCAAATAACTGGGCACACAAACTCACTACGGATAAGAGTATCAGTTTTAATGGCGGTGAAATTATTTGCTGGAAGGGTATCGCTTACTACAATTATGAAAAGGAAAATCCACTTACCTATAATATTGAAAATAACAAGCGTGATGAATATAGTAAAGCTGATTCTACCGAACTGAATAATGCTCCCAATCCCATGGACTTCTTAAACAAGCATCTCAAAGATAAAAAGTCCGATAAAAAAGCAGCTGACTATATTGTTTCCCTTACGGGTAAGGCTTATTTTTATAATGAGCAAAATGTAACACTCAAAAAAGGTGACATTGTTATTCCTGAAGATTATGGGAACGGGGTTCCTGAAGATAATAAGAACAAAAAAGTATATGTCTATATCGGTGACACGGATTTATCCCTTACCGATAAAACTCTCAGCGATAAAAAAGAAAACTTTACTACGCTAGAGCATAAACCACAGGATAAAGACAACAAAACATATAATTTCACCCTTAATAAATAAGAAAGCCCCCACCCAGCCGCAGAACATCTGCACTTGGGTGGGGGTGATTTTATTTGCGAAGTCTTTTCCCTCAAAAGGAGGTAGCCGCGTGGTTGTGCCCCCCTGACCGCGGCAAACAGGGCGGGGCGAGGCGAGCATCGGTCCCTACTATCGCACCGTAGGGGCGGGGTTCTACTCCGCCCGTGGAACTTAGCGCTGCCGCCAAGCTGCACGGGCGGAGCAGAGCCCCGCCCCTACGCTCTATTATGCTTTCTTCTTTTTCAAAAACTTGCCGATCAGCGTGTCCAGCATGCTCAGGACCTCGCGGATATTCATGACGCAGATCACGGCCGTGATGCCCACAACCGGCAGCGCCCAGTGGGTCAGCTTCATCATGCACCAGATCTCCGCCAGCACCAGCGCCAGATTCAAAATCAGCCACGCCGGGTGGAAGTCGATCTCCAGCAGGCCGCGGGTCGAGTAAGCGCGCAGCAAAAACACCAGCATCAGGCTCAGGAAGCTGGCCAGCGTGACGCCCCACGGGCCCCACAGCCGGATAAAGCAGTAATTCAAAATCAGGTTCAGCACCGCACCGGCCAGCATCGTGACCAGCGACCCTGTGCTGCGCTTATAGACCACATAGATGCTGTTCAAAAACTGGTTCATGCAGGTCAGCATTGAGCAGAGCGTCAGGAACGGCACAAAGGTCCATGCGTCAAAATACTCGGCCTTGAACACCCGCATCAGCAGCTGGCACAGCATAATGATGCCCGCCACGCAGCAGAACAGCACGCTTGCATACACGCGGAAGATCTTGGAGAAAAACGCCTCGCGGTCAGTCTCCTCGGTCACGGCCGAAAGCTGCCACGCCTCATAGAAGATGCTGCCCAAAATCGTGATGATCTGCGGCAGAAAATACCCCGCCGAGAGCAGCCCGACCCAGTGGTTGCCGGTGCGGCCGCCGTAGTCCTCGCACAGGGCCTGCACAAAGAACATATCGCTGGCGTTGATGATCCAAAAGCTGATGGACGCCGGGATCATCGGCAGGCAGTAGCGCAGCATATCCCGCCAAAGCCCGCGGTCAAACCGCTTGGGCTTGCAATACCGCCAACAGCCGCCCGCAAAAAAGACGAACACCATCGAGGTCAGGTCCGCCAGCGCGTTGGCCAGCAAAAAGCCGGTCGCGCCCATCCGCAAAACGCTCAGGAACAGCAGGTAGTACAGTAGCAGGCTGAGCGTTGTCAGCACGCCGTCTATCGCCACCAGCCGGTTCAGCATACGGGAGCGGATGAACTGGGTACAGAGCGTGCGCAGGCAGCTTGCCAGCACGCAGAGGTAGAGGAAAGGCAGATACTCGGCCGCGTTGGGGATCAGGCTGACCAGCGGCATGGCGAGCAGCAGCACCAGAAAGCCCAGCCCAATGGTGGCCGCACCGTTGACAAAGACGCTGGCCTTGTCGTTTTCCTTATCAAGGCCGAACCGGATGATCGCGTAGGCAACGCCCAGACTGACCACCGGTATAAGCAGGTTTGTGGCCTGCTGCAGCAGGCTTGACACACCCATAACATCGGGTGAATCGAGCGCGTAGCTAAGATACGGCCGGATAAAGAAGCTGAGCAGTTTGGAGCTGAAGTTTGAGATGGCAAACAGCAGCGTATTGCTGACCAGCGTTGTGTACTTTTTTTGTGGAGATGGCAAGGTGTGTACCTCCCTTATTTGTAGAGTATGAAGCCTTCCCCTCCGGGGGAAGGTGGCCGAGCGAACGCGAAGGTCGGATGAGGGCAAACCTTCCGCCAGCACCCCGTTCACGGGCAATCGCGGCAAACTCCCCCCTCATCCGTCTGCGGGCGGGGCCGCAGACACCTTCCCCCCAGGGGGAAGGCTTTTTCAGCCGTCACCGCATTTTCAACAGCTTTTCCCGCTGCCTGTAATCCGGCAGGACTTTTTCCACCGCCGCCCAAAAGGCGGGGCTGTGGTTCGGGTGGGCAAAGTGGCAGAATTCATGCACCACGACATATTCCTGTGCAGCCGGCGGCATCACGCAGAGCCGCTGTGCAAACGCCAGCGTGCCGGTGCGCAGGCTGCAGGAGCCCCAGCGGGTGTGCATGTCGCGCACGGCGATTTTGGGCATCTGCCCGCCCGGACATACCGCTGCAAACTGCGGATAGTATGCCCGGCACAACGCCTGCATATGGGCCAGCGCCTCGGCTTTCGGCGGCAAATCCGGCTGTTCGGCCTCCTGCGCGCGCCGTGCGGCGGCGCGCTGCTGGGCGGCGCGCACCCAGTCGGCGCGGGCCGCCACAAAAGCGTCCACATAGGCGGCCGGCACCCGCGCCGATGCACTGGCCGCAACCGAGCCGTCCGCCCGGACGCGCAGATTGATGTTGCGCACCCGCCGCCGCGTCAGCGTGTAGGTGATGCCGCCCGCCGCGCGCTGCTGCACCTGCTGTGTAGCCAAGCCCCCGCCCCCTTACCAGAAATATATATGCCATATTGTACACGCATTTGCGGGAAAGTGCAACACCCCTGACTATGCGCTTTACCGCCAAAGGGTGCCTTATTTTTGTAAAACGCAATTGCCGTAAGCATAGGTTTATGCTATGATAATTATAAAACATTGTGCTATGAGGTGACCGCTATGACTGCCGCGCAACAGCAACAGGCCGCAAAAAAATTTGCCGCCTACTGGAAGGATAAGGGCTATGAAAAAGGCGAAAGTCAATCCTTTTGGCTTTCTCTCTTGCGTGATGTCTACGGCGTGCAACAGCCGGAGCAGTTCATCACTTTTGAGGAACAGGTTCACCTCGACCACGCCAGCTTTATTGACGGCGCGATACCGTCCACCAAAGTGCTGATTGAGCAAAAAGGTCTTGGCAAAGACCTGAACAAGCCCATCAAGCAATCAGACGGCACTATGCTGACGCCGTTCCAACAGGCAAAGCGTTACATCACAGAATTACCGCTTTCCCAGCATCCGCGTTGGGTCGTGACCTGCAACTTTGCGCAGTTCTATGTCTACGATATGGAGCGCCCCGGTGGCGAGCCGGAAATCATCGCGCTGGCAAACCTTGAAAAAGAATACTATCGTCTGCAATTTCTGGTGGACACCGGCAGCGAACACCTTAAGCGTGAGATGGAGGTTTCCATTGCCGCCGGTGAAATTGTAGGGCTTTTGTATGACGCGCTTTACAAGCAGTATGCCAACCCGCAGGCCGAGCAATCGCTGAAAAGTCTGAACAAGCTGTGTGTGCGGCTGGTATTCTGCCTGTACGCCGAGGACGCAGGGATTTTTGGGCGGCACGGTATGTTCCACGACTATCTGGCCGCGTTCGACACGCGCGGTATGCGCAAGGCATTGGTGGAGCTGTTCCGCGTGCTGGACACCAAGCTGCAAGACCGTGACCCCTATCTGCAGGACGATAACCCGGAGCTGGCCGCGTTCCCCTATGTCAACGGCGGCTTGTTCAGTGATGAAAATATAGAGATACCGCCCTTTACCGATGAAATCCGCAATTTGCTGCTGAACAAAGCCAGCGAGGATTTCAACTGGGCGGAAATCAGCCCCACGATTTTCGGCGCTGTGTTTGAAAGCACCCTGAACCCCGAAACGCGCCGCAGCGGCGGTATGCACTATACCAGCATCGAGAATATCCACAAGGTCATTGACCCGCTGTTTCTGGACGCACTGAAGGCGGAGCTAAACGAAATTTGTGAAAACCCCATAGAGCGCACAAAGAACGCCAAACTGCGGGCTTTTCAGCGCAAGCTGGCCGGGTTGAAATTTTTAGACCCCGCGTGCGGCAGCGGCAACTTTTTGACCGAAACATATCTAAGTCTGCGGCGGCTGGAAAACAAAATTCTGCTGGAACTTTCCCACGGACAGGTGACGATGTACACCGCCAGTGAAAGCCCGATACAGGTTTCCATCAGCCAGTTTTACGGCATTGAAATCAACGATTTTGCAGTGACGGTTGCCAAAACCGCACTCTGGATTGCCGAAAGCCAGATGATGAAGGAAACCGAGAAAATCCTGCTTGTGCCGCTGGACTTTCTGCCGCTGAAAACCAACGCTTATATTGTAGAAGGCAACGCCCTGCGCACTGATTGGGAAAGTGTTGTACCCAAAGGCGAGCTGAATTATATAATGGGCAACCCGCCGTTTGTTGGGCATCAGTGGAGAAGCAAGACGCAGGCAGATGATATGAAGGCAGTGTTTTATGACCTGCCTAAGCATGGAAAACTGGATTATGTAACGGCTTGGTATCAAAAAGCGGCCGACATCATGCAAAACTCTGCTATCACAACAGCATTTGTATCTACAAATTCTATTGTTCAGGGCGAATCAGTGGGCATATTGTGGGCGCATTTGTTTAATAAAAAAGGCATCGAAATACAGTTTGCGTATTGCTCTTTTGTATGGGCGAGTGAAGCAAAAAGTAAGGCTGCCGTACATTGTGTGATTATAGGCTTTAGTACGCAGCACCAACAGGCGTTAAAAAAATTGTTTGACAATGCTATCTATCGTGAAGTGCCACACATCAACGGATACTTATTGGATGCGCCAGATGTATTTATTCAATCCAGAGGAAAACAACTGACGGACGGATTGCCTGAAATGAGTAAGGGAAGCCAGCCCACAGATGGGGGACATTTGTTATTGACTGGCGATGAGAGAATGGCCTTGCTCTCAAAACATCCGGAGTGTGCAGACTATATAAAGCGGTTTGTTGGTTCAAGAGATTTGATTAACAATGAATATAGATATTGTCTTTGGTTGAAAGGGGTTTCGCCAAAAGAGTACTGCAACATACCTGAAATTATGCAACGGTTGAAGTGCGTAGCCGAGTGCAGACGAAATAGTCCTACGGCTTCGGTCAGACAAGATGCAGACATTCCGATGCTGTTTACACAGATTCGGCAACCGAGCGGCGACTATTTAGCAGTTCCGGAGGTGTCCTCAGAAAACAGAAGATACATACCGATTGGATTTTTGACTGCTGATATAATAGGAAGCAATAAACTGTATATTATTCCATCTGCAACACTTTATATGTTTGGTGTTATGATGTCGAATGTGCATATGGCTTGGATGCGGGTTGTATGTGGAAGATTGGAAATGAGATATAGTTATTCACCTGCTGTATACAACAACTTTCCATGGCCTACACCAACCGAACAGCAAAAGGCCAAAATTGAGCAGACTGCACAAGCCATTCTGGACGCACGCGCCCTTTACCCGGATTGCAGTCTGGCTGACCTGTACGATGAACTGACCATGCCGCCGGAGCTGCGCAAAGCCCACCAGGACAACGACCGCGCTGTGATGGACGCTTACGGCTTTACCAAAGGCACCGCCGCCCGCACCAGCGAGAGCGCCTGTGTGGCCGAACTGATGAAACTGTATCAGAAGATGGTTTCCGGTCAACAATAAAATTGACCAATTACCATCAAAAAACTCCGGGGGCGTTTGCTCCCGGAGTTTGCTTTTATTGGGGCTGCATCGGCTTGCTGCGATCCATACACAGGATGCGGCTTTCACGCAGCACTTCTTTCTGCAAAGTGTGGTGCGATTGCGGTACACAGCAAGGGGTAAAAGAAAAAGTCCTTAATTTTTTAACGAATCTTCATTAAAAAATCAAGGACTACATTTGGTGACCCTCACGTCCATCTCCCGCGCCCTAAAAACAGTCCGCAGGACTGTTTTTGCCCCGCGGGACGCTGACGCGGGGTTGCGACTTGCGGTTACCGCATCAGGCTGCGCCCCTTGGGCGGGGCTTGCCTTCTGCGACCGCTGCGCCTGCTCCGGCTTCCTGTTTCCGCCGCAGGCGGCGGTCGCCTCCGCAGCAGGCTGTTCGATTCCCGCACGGGTCACCATTTACGCCCGACACCTGTTGAAAAGTAAATATAAAGAAAAAAGCACTACCTCAAATGAAGTAGTGCTTTTTGGTGACCCGTACGGGAATCGAACCCATGTTACAGCCGTGAAAGGGCCGTGTCTTAACCGCTTGACCAACGGGCCTTATAATACAAGATTTCGCTAAAACAGCAAGCAACTTATCGGCTACTATTGCAACCGACCCCCAAGTATTTTAGCGAAATCTTGTATCATGTGGTAGCGGTAACTGGATTTGAACCGGTGACACTTCGGGTATGAACCGAATGCTCTAGCCAACTGAGCTATACCGCCACATTTGTCTGTGCGCTCTCGAGAACGCTATATTATTATAGCCGACAGTGTCCCCTATGTCAAGTAGTTTTCCCCGAAAAATTTCAAAAAATACAAAAAAATCCCGCATTGCGGGTGCAATGCGGGGAAAAGGCTCTAAAGGCTTCCCACGAGGGGCTGCGCCCGCAGGCGCGTGTCGGAGCGCAACCGCCGAAGGCGGCTCTTAGCGCGGAGACTGAAGCTGTCGCCAAAGGCGGCTGATGAGGGGCGGCGCTGTCTCTATAACCCGTCAAAGGGATACTGCAAGAACTTTGCCCCTCATCCGGCCTCGGGCGGGGCCTCGGCCACCTTCCCCCTTTGGGGAAAGGCATTCTGCCAAATTACTTCTTGTTGGGCACCAGCACAGCCTTGCCGCCCATGTAGGGGCGCAGGACCTCGGGGATGGTGACGCTGCCGTCGGCCTGCAGGTGGTTCTCGAGGAAGGCGATCAGCATACGCGGCGGGGCCACGCAGGTGTTGTTGAGGGTGTGGGCCAGCTGGGTCTTGCCGTTCTCATCCTTAAAGCGGATGCGCAGGCGGCGGGCCTGAGCATCGCCGAGGTTGGAGCAGGAGCAAACCTCGAAGTACTTCTGCTGGCGGGGGCTCCATGCCTCAATATCGCAGCTCTTGACCTTCAGATCGGCCAGATCGCCGGAGCAGCACTCCAGCTGGCGGACGGGGATCTCCATGGAGCGGAACAGCTCGACAGAGTTTTTCCACAGCTTATCGTACCAATCCATGCTGTCCTCAGGCTTGCAGACGACGATCATCTCCTGCTTCTCGAACTGGTGGATGCGGTAGATGCCGCGCTCCTCGATGCCGTGGGCGCCCTTCTCCTTACGGAAGCAGGGGCTGTAGCTGGTCAGGGTCAGGGGCAGCTTGGCGCCGTCCAGCGTCTGGTCGATAAAGCGGCCGATCATGGTATGCTCGCTGGTGCCGATCAGGTAGAGATCCTCACCCTCGATTTTGTACATCATAGCGTCCATTTCAGGGAAGGACATAACACCCTTGACCACATCGCCGTGCATCATGAACGGCGGGATGACATAGGTAAAGCCCTTGTCGATCATGAAATCGCGGGCATAGGCCAGCACAGCCTCATGCAGGCGGGCAATGTCGCCCAGCAGGTAGTAGAAGCCGTTGCCGGAGACGCGGCCGGCGGCGTCGAGGTCGATGCCGTCGAAGCTCTCCATAATGTCAACATGGTACGGGATGGGATAGTCAGGCACAACCGGCTCGCCGAAGCGCTGGACCTCGACATTGTGGCTGTCATCAGGGCCGATGGGCACGCTGGGGTCGATCATCTGGGGGATCGTGTACATGATCTCCTGAATCTTGGCCTGCAGCTCGGTCTCCTTGGCTTCCAGCTCCTTCAGGCGGTCGGCCTGCGCGGTGACCTGCTTCTTGATTTCCTCGGCCTCGGCGGCCTTGCTGGGGTCCTTCTTGGCCTGACCCATCAGGGCGCCGATCTGCTTGGACAGCTTATTGCGGTTTGCGCGCAGGTCGCTGGCCTCGCCGATGGCGGCACGGTACTCGGCGTCAAGCTGGATGACCTCGTCTACGAGGGGCAGCTTGGCGTCCTGAAACTTCTTCTTGATGTTTTCCTTGACGGCGTCCGGGTTTTCACGGACAAAGCGAATGTCTAACATAATGGTACTCCTCTATTAAAATTTCAATAATAGATAATCCTAAAGGCTTCCCCCTCGGGGGGAAGCTGCCGCCCGCAGGCGGCTGATGAGGGCGAGGTTCATCTTCATTGCCCGTCAGCGGGTCATTGTTGGAAACTCGCCCCTCATCCGGCCCGCGGCCACCTTCCCCCAAGGGGGAAGGCTTTGGAGCGGTTGCTGTTCTGTAGGGGTCGATGCTTGCATCCGCCCCTACAAATTGCCGGGTTTTCACCCTTCCGGGTCATACATTCCCAGCAGGCTCACAAACTTTTGCAGCATATCATCGCTGTAAAAGTCGATCTTCAGCGAGCCCTTGCCGTCCTTGTAATCGACATGGACCTCGCTGCCGGTGACCTCCTTTAGCGCGGCCTCCACCTCGATGGCGCGCTTGGGGCGGGTGAAGTTATCCTTGACCTTGGGCGGCTTGGCGGGCTTGGCCAGCTTTTTGCAGAGCGCCTCGGTCTGGCGGACATTCAGGTTCTGCGCAATGACCTCGGCGGCGGCTTGCCGCATCAGCTCCTCGCCGGGCAGCCCCAGCAGGACCTTGGCGTGGCCGAAGCTTAGCTTGCCCTCGCTGACCAGACGGCGCACATCCTCGGGCAGGGCCAGCAGGCGCAGGCTGTTCGCCACGGCACTGCGGCTTTTGCCCAGCTTTTTGGCGGCGCTCTCCTGCGTCAGGCCGTATTTATCGATAAGCTGACGGCAGCCCTCGGCGACCTCGATGGGGTCCAGATCCTCGCGCTGCAGGTTCTCGATCAGGGCCAGCGCGGCGGCCTGTTCATCAGTGACATCCTTGATGATGACCGGCACCTCGACAAGGCCGGCCAGACGGGCGGCACGCCAGCGGCGCTCGCCCGCAATGATGATGTACCCGGGGCCGACCTTTTTGGGGCGGACGGCGATGGGCTGCAGCAGGCCGTTTTCCACAATACTGTCGGCAAGCTGATTCAGGGCATCGTCGTCAAACCGTTTGCGGGGCTGCTCCGGGTCAGGCTCGATCTCGCGCAGCAGCAGGGTGGAACCGGACGCTTCGCTTCCGGTATCGTCGGACAGATCGGCAAACAAGCTGTCGAGCCCCTTGCCCAATCCGCCCATCTTCTTCTTGGCCATCGGCGTCCCTCCTTATCGCTCATTGTTTGCTAAAAATTCCCGCGCCAGCTCCATATAAGCCTCGCAGCCCTTGCCGTTCGGCTCATAGAAGTTGATCGGCATGCCGAAGCTGGGTGCCTCGCTCAGCCGCACGGTGCGGGGAATGACAGCCCGGTACACCTTGTCGCCAAAGTACTTTTTCACCTGCGCCACGACCTGCATCGTCAGGTTCAGCCGCCCGGAATACATCGTGAACAGCACGCCCTCGATGTCGAGGTGGCGGTTGTACTTCTGGCGCACGGTTTTAAGGGTGCCCATCAGTTCGCTCAGGCCCTCCAGCGCGAAAAATTCACACTGCATCGGGATCACAACGGTGTCCGCTGCACAGAGCGCATTGACGGTCAGCAGGTCGAGCGACGGTGCGCAGTCGATGAAGATGTAGTCATACAGCGGCACGACCGGCGCCAGCACCGTGCGCAGGCGCATCTCACGCCGGGGCACCGAGACCAGCTCAATGGGTGCGCCCGCCAGCTGCGTGTTGGAGGGCAGCACATCTGCGTTGTACTCGCTCTTGATGATGGCCTCGCGGACATCATCATCGTCGATCAGGCAGGTGTAGGTGTCGGCCTCGACCTTGTTTTTTGCGATGCCGTAGGCGGATGTCGTGTTTCCCTGCGGGTCCAGATCCACGATCAGGACCTTTTTGCCCAGCGCCGCCACACAGGCGCTCAGGTTGACGGCGGTCGTGGTCTTGCCAACGCCGCCCTTCTGGTTTGCTATTGCGATGACTTTTGCCACGCCGTACCTCCCCTGTTTTCTTGCAATTTTCAGCGGCAGAGGCCGCTTATATCTATTATAGCACAAAGATCAGGGTTAAAAAAGGGGTTAAACAGAAAAAAGCCCCGGTAAATGTTCCACGTGGAACATTTACCGGGGTAAAGGCTTCTCCCTTGGGAGAAGCTGTCTGCGAAGCAGACTGATGAGGGGCGGCCTTGGCTCTACTGCCCTCTTTACCGGGCGACACCCTTACGCGCCCCTCATCCGGCCTTTGGCCACCTTCCCCCTAAGGGGGAAGGCTTTTCTTTCTCACAGCTTCACCGCAAACTCGCTGTCCTCCTTCTTGGGGTCGTTGTCCTGCTTGCCTGCCGTCCCGTCACTGCTCACGGGGATGCGCACTATGTACTCAAGGCATCCGTCATGCTTGTCACAGTGCGTGGTGGCAGCTATCCCCTTTTGGGTCATCAGATCGACTGCGTGCTGCAGCGTGTTCACGAAAAATCGCACATCCCGCACCATCGGGATCGTGCGGCGGCAGGGGCTGGGGCTGCCCGGGGCCGCCAGCATCTGGTCCACCAGCCTGTCGGCCTGCCGCACGCTCATCTTGTCGCGGGCCATCTTCTCCAGCGCCGGGGTGCGGCGGCTCTCCGGCAGGCGCAGCGCGGCGCGGGCATGGCGCTCGCTCAAGTGGTTGGCCGTGCAAAGCTGTTGCTGCTCGGCTGTCAGGGTCAAAAGGCGCAGCTTGTTGGCCAGCGCGGGCTGGCTCAGACCCAGACGGCGGGCAGCCTCGGCCTGGGTGCAGCCCCACAGCCGGATGACCTCCTTGATGCCGCGCGCCGTGTCAAACGGATCCAACTGGCTGCGCTGCAGATTTTCGAGAAGTCCCAGCGCGGCGGATTCGCTGTCGTCATAGTCGGCAAGGATAGCGGGGACCTTTTCCAGCTTGGCCAGCCGGCAGGCACGCAGCCGGCGCTCCCCTGCCACAAGCTGATATTTGCGGATGCCGACCCGCCGCACGCTGATGGGCTGCAGCAGCCCGTTCTGCAAGATGCTGACCGCCAGCGCAGCGATTTCCGGCTCATCAAAGGCGGTGCGCGCCTGATAGGGTGACGGCTCAATGCAATCCACAGGCAGCATCAGGATGCGCCCCTGCTTTTGGATATCATTCTTCGGCAATTTCGTTTCCTCCCCTTGGGTTTACTGCGTGCCTGCCGCAAAGGCGGCCCACAAAAATAGCTATGCTTTTTCTACAAAAAGCATAGCATATTTTATACGCCCGGAAAAGAAAAATCGTTCGCCCGGTTATTCTGTTTTTCGCGCTGTTACAGCGGTTTTTTTGCGATTTTTCCGCCGTTTCGGGGGTAAACGGTCGGAGTCTGCGATATTTTTCTGCAGAATACCAGCCCGCGTGCGCTGCCGTCCGGCAGGGTGAACTGGCGCGTTTCCTCGTACTGACCGCCCAGCTTTTTCAGCGCATTGGCGGCGGCCTTCGCCTCGGCGTCTGCCTCTGGGCCCTTCATGGCGATGAAGCTGCCGCCGACCTTTACAAGCGGCAGGCAGTACTCGCTCAGGACCGGCAGCGCCGCCACCGCGCGGGCGGATGCGACATCAAACTGCTCGCGCCAGATTTTGCGGGCAGCCTCCTCGGCGCGCTCCTTGGCAAATTCAACGCCGGTCAGCCCCAGCTCGGCACAGGCGTATTTCAAAAAGTCCACCCGCTTGCCGGTCGGCTCCATCAGGGTCAGCTGCAAATCGGGCTTGTAGATCTTGGCCACGATGCCGGGAAAGCCCGCGCCGGTGCCGACATCCACCAGTTTGCCCTGCACCTCAGGCTGGGCTGCAAACAGCAGACTGTCCGCAAAGTGGCGGTCCTCGATGCCCTCAGGGCTGGTGATGGCGGTAAGGTTGACCTTTTCGTTATAGCTGACGAGCAGCTCGGCGTATTTGTCCAGCAGGTCCAGCTGGGTACCGGTCAATTCAATGTTCCATGTGGAACATTTGGTTGCTAATCTTGCTTTATCTATCATCTGCTTTTTTCCTTATCACTGCTTTGTAGGGGCCGGGCATGCCCGGCCCTCAACCTTGTCGTTTCTACCCTTTTGGGGCAATACATTTTACGCCGCGGGCCGGGCATGCCCGGCCCCTACAGGGTGGTTCACTTATTTTGCTTCAACAGCACAATACTCAGCTGCGCCAAGTCGCTCGGCGATACACCGGGTATCCGCCCGGCCTGGGCCAATGTCCTTGGCCTGATCTTCGCCAGCTTTTCACGGGATTCCAGCGTCATCGTCTCGATCGGCGCATAGTCGAAATCCTCCGGGATAACCACACTCTCATGGCGCTGGATGTCGCGGATGATGCGCTCCTCCCGCGCGATGTACCCGGCGTAGCGGATCTCCGTCTCTATGCGCTGCGCCATGGCGGGGGTCACGCCCTCGCCGCGGCCGATGACCTTTGAGACCAAATCATAATTGATGTAGGGGCGGCGCATCAACTCCATCGCCGTGCCGCCGATCTCGCCCAGCTCGGCGCCCTCGGGGGCAGCGGCGCGCAGGTCGGCCAGCTTAATGCTGGTTGTCTCCAGCCGCTTCAGCTCGGCCTGCTTGACCTCGCGGTCACGGCAGAACACCGCCCACCGCGCATCATCAACCAGCCCGTATTCCCGGCCGATGGGGGTCAGCCGTTCATCGGCGTTGTCCTGCCGCAGGCTCAGGCGGTACTCGCTGCGGCTCGTCATCATGCGGTAGGGGTCCAGCACACCCTTCGTCACAAGGTCATCGACCAGTGTGCCGAGGTAGCTTGTATGCCGCGCCAGCACCAGCTCTTCTTTGCCAAGCGCATGGCGGGCGGCGTTCAAACCGGCCAGCAGGCCCTGCGCAGCGGCCTCCTCGTAGCCGGAGGTGCCGTTGAACTGCCCGGCACCGTAGATGCCGCCCACGACCTTGCTTTCCAGCGTGGGCTTCAGCGTGGTGGGGTCCACGCAGTCGTACTCGATGGCGTAGGCCGGGCGCATGATTTCAAGATGCTCAAAGCCGCGTATCGTGCGGTACATCTCGTTCTGCACAGCCTCCGGCAGGCTGGACGAAAGCCCCTGCAGGTACATTTCCTCGGTGTCCTCGCCGCAGGGCTCGACAAAGACGGGGTGGCGCTCCTTTTCTTTAAAGCGGACGACCTTATCCTCGATGGACGGGCAGTAGCGCGGGCCGACGCCCTGAATATCCCCGCCGTAGAGCGGCGAGCGGTACAGGTTGTCGAGAATGACCTTGTGGGTCTCGGGGTTGGTATAGGCAATATAGCAGTTGACCTTGTTGTGCATCGGCACGCGGGTCATAAAGCTGAACGGCTGCAGCTCGCTGTCCGGGTCGCCGGGCTGGCACTCAAGCTTGTCAAAGTCGATGCTGCGGCGGTGGACGCGGGCCGGTGTGCCGGTCTTGAACCGGCGCAGCGTAAATCCGTGCGTGATCAGGTCGCAGGTCAGCGCCGTAGCGGCATGGGTGCCGTCGGGGCCGCTGTCATAGTGGGCATCGCCCACAAAAATGCGGCCGCCCAAATTGGTGCCGGTCGCAACCACGACCGCCCTGCAGGCATAGTAGGCATGCAGGTTCGTGAACACGCCGCAGACCTTGCCGTCCTGCACGTCCACGCCGACGATCTCGCCCTGATGGATAGCAAGGTTGGGGGTCTTTTCCAGTGCGTGCTTCATCCAGATATGGTAGCGTTTGCGGTCGGTCTGCACCCGCAGGCTGTGTACGGCCGGGCCTTTGCCGCGGTTGAGCATCCGGCTCTGCAGGTAGGTCGCATCGGCGGCAAGGCCCATCAGGCCGCCCAGTGCATCGACCTCGCGCACAAGATGCCCCTTGGCCGTGCCGCCGATGGACGGGTTGCAGGGCATATTGCCGATGAAATCCAGCGACAGCGTGAACACCGCCGTCCTGGCCCCCAGCCGTGCCGCCGCGTGGGCAGCCTCTATTCCCGCATGCCCCGCGCCGATCACGATGACATCGTAGGTTCCGAGTTTATCCATATACTTTCCTTCTTACCCTATCTTTTGCAGAATATCCTCGCAGACTCCTGCGAAATTTGTATCCAGTTCATTGTTGCCATAGCGCAGCACGCGGCAGCCAATGCTTTGCAGATACGCCGTGCGATGTGCGTCATACTCGGCAGCCTGCGGTTCGGTATGCTGTGCGCCATCCAGCTCTATTACCAGTTTACACGATGGAATATAAAAATCAACTATAAAATTGCCAATCATTTTTTGACGGTGGACCGTTTGCGGGAGATTTTTTAGAAAGTCATACCAAAGATGCCGTTCCTGCCGGGTCATTTCTTTGCGGAGGGTTCGGGCATTTTTGCGTAACGGATTTATGGTTTTGATGCCTTTCATAGTTTGCCTCCACTTTCTAAAGGCTTCTCCCCCCGGGAGAAGCTGCCGCCCGCAGGCGGCTGATGAGGGGCGGCTTGACTCTATTGCCACTTTACCGAGTTGCCGCCGGAGACTCGCCCCTCATCCGGCCTGCGGCCACCTTCCCCCGCAGGGGGAAGGCTCTCCCCAAAAGGCTTCTCCCTTCGGGAGAAGCTGCCGCCCGCAGGCGGCTGATGAGGGGCATCTTGACTCTATTGCCACTTTACCGAGTTGCCGCCGGAAACTCGCCCCTCATCCGGCCTGCGGCCACCTTCCCCCGCAGGGGGAAGGCTCCTTGTTATTTACTTACTTGCCCACGCAGAAGGTTTCAAACACTTCATCGATTGTCGCGGCTGTCGCATCCTCGCCGGTTAAATCATACAGGGCTTGTAAGGCGTCCGTCAGGCAGACGGCGGCGGCGTCCAGCCCAAAGCCGTCCTGCCTTGCGCGGATGGCTTCGGCCAGCGCATCACGCGCGCGGGTCGCGGCTGAAAGCTGGCGCGCGCTGCAAAGCTGCGCTGCACCCGGGTCCAGCTGTGCCGTACCCAGCAGGTCGGCCACGGCATTGGTCAGCGCCTGCAGGCCGACGGCTTCCTTCGCGCACATCGGCACGATCTTTTTAAAATACGGCTCCAATGTTCCATGTGGAACATCCTGCTCCCCTGCCAGATCCTGCTTGTTCAGCACGGCGATTGCGGGGCGGCCCTGACACCTGCGGGCCAGTTCCAGATCATCATCAGACAGCGGCTGCGCGGCATCGAACACCGCCAGCACAAGGCCCGCCTCGTCCAGCTTTTTCCAGCTGCGGCGGATGCCCTCGGCCTCGATGGCATCCCCGTCCGCGCCGACCTCGCGCACACCGGCGGTGTCAAACAGATTCAGCCGCACGCTGCCCAGCTGGACGGCCTGCTCGACAATATCGCGGGTCGTACCCGCCACCGGCGTGACGATGGCGCGGTCAAAGCCGGCCAGCAGGTTCAAAAGCGTGCTTTTGCCGACATTGGGGCGGCCCAGCAGCACGCAGTCCACACCATGGCGCAGCACCGCACCGGCACTGTAGCCGTTGATCAGTGCGTCCAGCTCGGTTTTCTGCGCGGTCAGGGTGCGCACAAACGCCTCATCGGACAGTTCCGGCACATCCTCCTCCGGGTAATCGACCCATGCGGTCAGGTGGGCGTTCAGCGTTTGCAGCGCGGTCTGTATCTTGCCGATGCGCTTTGCCAACCGCCCGTCCAGTGCCGATTTTGCCAGCGCGGCTCCCTGTCGGCCGTTCGCCGCAATAACCTCCATTACGGCCTCGGCCTGCGTCAGCGACATCCGGCCGTTTTCCAGTGCGCGGCGGGTAAACTCCCCCGGCCCGGCCGGTAGACAGCCTGCCGTGATCAGTGCCTCCTGCAGGCCGTCTGCCATCGCCGTGCCGCCGTGTACCGACAGCTCGATGACATCCTCGCCGGTGTAGGAGTGCGGCGCCCGGAAAAACAGCGCCACACACTCGTCCATCTCGACCCCGTGCAGCAGGTAGTGGCCCAGCATGGCTGTGTAGCCTTTGGCATCGGCAACGCTTTTGCCCTGCCGCACCGGCGCAAATATTTTACTGACGATGGCGTAGGCGTCCGGGCCGGAAACGCGGACCGTGGCAATGCCGCCCTCGCCCGGTGGGGTTGCCAGCGCGCAGATGGTTGTATGCAGTTCCATGTGGGTGCTCCTTTTTTTATGGGAATACTTTAGAATACCATGAAACAGGGATATTTTCCAGTAGGTGCAGAAAATTCATGGGCGTGATGCCTTCCCTGCAAGCCCACCCGGAAGCGCAAGCTTTCGCAAGGCGGCGGGCCGGGCATGCCCGGCCCCTACCTGTTCACCAAAAAGGAGAGGCCAACGCGCGGCCTCTCCCCTGTTGCTTATTTATTCTTCGTCATTATTCTCGGGGGCTGCGTCCTCGGCGGCCTCGGCGGCCAGCTCCTCGGCTTCGATGGCAGCCAGCTCCTCGGGTGTCGGGTCACTCTCGCCGGTGTTCTCGATCTTTGCGGTCTCGGCATCGTTGTCGCGGTCCACGCGGGCCACAACGGCCACGCGGTCATCGTCCAGCATACGCATAACGCGGACGCCGCTGCCGTAGCGGCTCTGGATATTGATGTCCGACGCATGGATGCGGATCAGGATGCCGTTCTGGCTGATCAGAATCAGGTCGTCGGTGTCATCCACGATCTTGATGCCCGCCACATTGCCGTTGGAATAGTTGCGGATGCCCAACCCGCCGCGCTTCGTGATGCGGTAGTCATCGATGCGGCTGCGGCGGCCCTTGCCCTCCTCGCTGATGGTCAGCACGGTGGCACCCGGGCGGCAGACGCCGGCGCCGACGACATAGTCGCCCTCGCGCAGCTTAATGACGCGGACGCCGTGGCCGGTACGGCCCATCGAGCGGGCGCCGTCCTCGGTAAAGTGGATGGCTGCGCCGTCATGGGTGGCCACGATGATTTCATCATCGCCCTTGGTCAGGTGGCTCCACACAAGGCTGTCGCCCTCGTTGAGCGCGATGGCGATCAGGCCGGCCTTGCGGATGTTGCAGAACTGGGACAGCGGCGTACGCTTGATGAGGCCCTGCTTGGTGATCATCGTTGCGTAGGTGTTGTCCTCATCGACATCAGCCTTCTGCTGCAGCATCAGGGTAACGCTCTCCCCCTCCTGCAGCTGCAGCAGGTTCACGATATGGCTGCCCTTGGCGGTACGGCTGCCCTCCGGCACCTGATAGCCCTTCAGGCGGTAGACACGGCCCTGATTCGTCAGGAAGAGCATGTAGTCATGCGTCGAGCCGACATACATTTCCTCGGTAAAGTCCTCGTCCTTCTGGGTCATGCCCTGCACGCCGCGGCCGCCGCGGTTCTGTGCCTGATAGGTGTCCAGCGTTGTGCGCTTGATGTACCCCTCGTGGGTCAGCGTAAAGACGCAGGTCTCCTCGGGGATCAGATCCTCGATGTCCACCTCGCCGGACACAGCCTCGATGGAGGTGCGGCGCTCATCGCCGTACTTGTCGGCCAGCGTGGTCAGGTCGGTCTTGACGATGCGCTTGACATGCTCGTCATTGGCCAGAATATCCTCAAAGTCCGCAATGGCCGCGCGCAGCTCGCCCAACTCCTGCTCGATCTTGAGGATTTCCAGACCGGCCAAGCGGCCGAGCTGCAGCTTGACGATGGCATCTGCCTGCAGCTCGTCAAAGCCGAAGTTATCCATCACGGCCTGACGCGCCTCGGCAAAGCCGCCCTTGCAGGCGCGGATCGTGGCGATGATCTCGTCCACGATGTCAACGGCCTTGTGCAGGCCCTCCAGAATATGCTCGCGCTCCTTCGCCTTTTTCAGCTCAAAGGCAGTCCGGCGGCGGATGACCTGCATCTGGAACTCGATGTAGCGCTCCATCATGGTTTTGAGGCTCATGATCTTGGGCACACCGTCATCAAGCGCCAGCATGATCACGCCGACCGTGTCCTGCAGCTGGGTGTAGCGGTAAAGCTGGTTCAGCACGACCTGCGGGTTGGCGTCCTTCTTGATTTCAATGACGATCTTCATGCCGGTGCGGCTCGAGGATTCGTCATTCATATCGCTGATGCCCTCGATCCGCTTGTTCTTGACGAGGTCGGCGATCGACTCGATCAGGCGGGTCTTGTTGACCATATAAGGGATTTCGGAGATCAGGATCTCATAGCGGCCGTTCTTTTTCTCGACGATCTCGGCGCGGCCGCGCAGCGTGATCTTGCCGCGGCCGGTGGCGTAGGCAGCGCGGATGCCGCTGCGCCCCATGATGATTCCGCCGGTCGGGAAGTCCGGGCCCTTGACATGCTCCATCAGACCGGCCAGGTCGATGTCGGGGTCCTCCATCAGGGCGATCATTCCGCTGACGATCTCGCGCAGGTTGTGCGGCGGGATGTTGGTCGCCATGCCGACCGCGATGCCCTGACTGCCGTTGACCAGCAGGTTCGGGAAGCGGCTGGGCAGAACATGAGGCTCCTTTTTGGTCTCGTCAAAGTTGGGGTCCCAGTCGATGGTGTCCTTTTCAATATCGGTCAGCATCTCGCAGGCCATCTTGGACATGCGGGCCTCGGTGTAACGGTAGGCAGCCGGGGGATCGCCGTCCACAGAGCCGAAGTTACCCTGACCGTCAACGAGCGGATAGCGCAGGCTGAAATCCTGTGCCAGACGCACCATGGCATCGTAGACCGAAGCGTCACCGTGCGGGTGGTAAGAGCCCAGCACCGCACCGACCGTATCGGCGGATTTGCGGTAGGGATGCTGCGGGTCGTTGCCGCGCTCATGCATCGTATACAAAATGCGGCGATGCACGGGCTTGAGGCCGTCACGCACATCGGGCAGAGCGCGCGCCACGATAACGGACATCGAGTAGTCAAGGAACGCCGTCTCGATCTCCTGCTTTACATCGCGCACAATGACCTTGGTACCGGACCCCGGCACCATGATGATATTTTCTTCCATTGTATCACCTTAACTCAATCTTACTTGAACTTACTAATTTTACTGCACCGTAGGGGCCTGGCATGCCCGGCCCTCAACTTTGCGTTATTGCCCACAAACGGATCGTTGCTTGTACGCTGCGGGCCGGGCATGCCAGGCCCCTACGCTATGCGTGTGGGTTATATTCATCCAAATCCCATTTCAACGGATTTTCCTGAATATATCTTTTAATTTCACAATACGCGTTTTCATCACGAATAATATGATCATAAAATGAACGCTGCCACAATGTCACACCCGGATGTTCCACATGGAACATTTTGGACACATACGACTTGTAGCTTCCCACTACGGCGGACAAATTACATTGTTTCTGCGGAAAAACCAATATCATATGAACATGATTTGGCATTACCACATATTCATCCACACCCACACCGGGAAAATGTCTGGAAATATCCTTTATTCCTTGTGCGGCCATTTGTCCGACGACATTTGGTTTTCCTGCCGCGCCAAACACACATTGTTTATGATGCGCACATACGGTCACAAAATAATAATTTTTTCTTCTATAATCATAATTTTGCAAACGGGGATTTTTGCGCGGGCATAAAATCGTATAATCCATGATTCATACACCATAAACGGGGCGGTGGTTTTTATGCGGCGGGCCGGGCATGCCCGGCCCCTACACGGGCGGCGTATGATGTATCACACATCCAGATTCGCGTACTTTGCGTTTTTCTCGATGAACTGGCGTCTCGGTTCGACCTGCTCGCCCATCAGGATGCTGAACGCTTCGTCGGCGCGCTCGGCGTCCTCGATCTTGATCTGGACAATGACACGGTTGTCGGGGTTCATGGTGGTCTCCCACAGCTGGTCGGGGTTCATCTCGCCCAAGCCTTTGTAGCGGTTGACCTTTGCGCCGGGCATCTCGGCGCTCAGCAGCTTCATTTCCTCATCGTTGTAGGCATACTTGACATTCTGGCCCTTCTGCAGCTTAAACAGCGGCGGCTGGGCAACATAGACATAGCCATGATCGATCAGCGGCCGCATATAGCGGAAGAAGAAGGTCAGCATCAGCGTGCAGATATGCGAGCCGTCAACATCGGCATCGGCCATGATGAAGATCTTGTGGTAGCGCACCTTGGAAATATCGAACTCATCGCCGATGCCGGTGCCCAGCGCGGTCACAACAGGCATCAGCTTATCGTTGCCGTAGATGCGGTCGGCGCGTGCTTTTTCGACATTCAGCATCTTGCCCCACAAAGGCAGAATGGCCTGAATGTTGGAGTCTCGGCCCATTTTGGCCGAGCCGCCTGCAGAATCACCCTCCACGATGAACAGTTCGGTCTTGGAGGGGTCTTTTTCGTGGCAGTCGGCCAGCTTGCCGGGCATACGGTTGGATTCCAGCGCGCTCTTGCGGCGGACCAGCTCGCGGGCCTTTTTGGCGGCAGCGCGGGCGCGGGCCGCCTGCGTAGCCTTTTCAAGGATAGCCTTCGCCACAGCGGGGTTTTCCTCAAAAAATTCGGTCAGGGCCTTGTAGACCACATTGTTGACCAGACCCTTGATGAAGGTATTGCCAAGCTTTGCCTTGGTCTGGCCCTCGAACTGGGCCTCCTGCAGCTTGACGCTGACCACGGCAATAATGCCCTCGCGCGCATCGGAGCCGGAGAGGTTCTCGTCCTTATCCTTCAAAATGCCCTTGGCGCGGCCGTACTCGTTCAGCACACGGGTCAGGGCCAGCTTAAAGCCATCCTCGTGGGTGCCGCCCTCGGGGGTATGGACATTGTTTGCAAAGCTGAGCAGCAGCTCATTGTAGCTGTTGTCGTAATACTGCAGCGCAACCTCGGCCACAGCGCCCTGTCCCTCGCCCTTCATATACATGACCTGCGGGTGCAGGGGCGTCAGGTCGCGGCGCTCGCACAGATAGCTGACAAAGGAGCGGATGCCGCCCTCGTAGCACATCGTCTCGGTGCGGACTTCGCCGTTCTGCTCCTCCTGCGGGCGGTCGGCATCGGCGCGCTCGTCCGTCAGGGTGATGCGGACACCGGCGTTCAGGAACGCCTCCTCCCGCAGACGCTTGAGCAGCGTCTCATAGTGGTAGAGCGTTGTCTCCTGGAACATCTCCGGGTCGGGCTTGAAGGTGACTGTCGTTCCGGTAGAAGCCGCCGCGCCGATCTTTTTCAAATCGCCGTCCGGCTTGCCGCGCTTGAAGCTCTGCTCATACTCTACCCCATCGCGGCGGACACGAACGACCAGCCATTCCGACAGGGCGTTGACGACCGATGCACCGACGCCGTGCAGACCGCCGGCCACCTTGTAGCCGGAATCCTCGCCGCCGAACTTGCCGCCGGCGTGCAGCACGGTGTAGACAACGGTGACAGCCGGGATGCCCAGCTTGGGCTGGATGTCCACGGGGATGCCGCGGCCGTTGTCCGATACCTCAATGATATTGCCGGGCTTGATGGTCACCTCGATATGGGTGCAGTAGCCGGCCAGTGCCTCGTCAATGGCGTTGTCCACGATCTCATAGACGAGGTGATGCAGACCGGAAGGCCCGGTGGAGCCGATATACATGCCGGGGCGTTTGCGCACAGCCTCCAGACCCTCGAGGACCTGAATCTGCGCACCGCCGTAGGCATGGTCGGTAGCCGTTTCGCGGTTGGTTTCGGTGATGATTTCTTCTGCCATGAAATGATAGCCTCCTGTTGTGGGTGGGTATCTCTTATTTTGCAATGTAGGGGCCGGGCATGCCCGGCCCTCCGCCTTGCGTTATTGCCCTTTTATCGGGCGGTACTTTTTATGTTGCGGGCCGGGCATGCCCGGCCCCTACGGTCGTAGTTCTTTAAAATTCCAGCCTCTCCGCCCGCTTTTTCAATGCGGCGGGCGATAATTGGCTGATGTAGACCGTTTCATCTGGGAAATCGGTGACCATAAAGCTTTTGGGCAGGGTGCCGGGGGCGCACAGGTCCACAACGGCACCCTCGGCCTCGGCATGGCGGAAATATTCCTCGGTCCGCCGCGATGCCCCGGCTGTATCCAGATCAAACACCCCGATCACATCGCGTGTGTTCAGTACAAAATCCTGCCCGGCGTGAAAGTACATTTCCTGCACCTCTCTGTAGGGGCCGGGCACGCCCGGCCCTCCACTCTGCGTCATTGCCCGTCAGCGAGCAGCCGCCCTACTGCTGCGGGCCGGACATGTCCGGCCCCTACGGCTCTGCTACGGTTCCGCCCTTGACCATCACAATTTTCCCGTTGGTGCGTGCAAATGCCGCAGTGTCGCAGGTGGTCACGATCGTTTGATGCTCCCCCATGCGGGTCAAAAGATAGGTCTGGCGCTCATCGTCCAGCTCGCTCAATACATCGTCCAGCAAAAGCACCGGATGCTCGCCGAAAAGCTCACCGACCACGGTGGCCTCGGCCAGCTTGAGGGCCAGCACGCAGCTGCGCTGCTGCCCCTGACTGCCAAACACCCGGGCGGGCTGGCCGTCCAGCAGGATTTCCAAGTCCTCCCGGTGCGGTCCTGTCAGGCAGAACCCGGCGCGCAGCTCTGCGGTGCGCATGGCGTGCATCTTTGCGGCCAGCGCCTCGGCGGTGGGGGCATCGGTACACATCTGGTAGCGCACCTCCAGCACCTCGGCGCCGTGGGATATATCGCGGTAATTCTGCGCCGCGATTGGGGCAGCCTGTTCCAGAAACTTGCAGCGGTGCTGCATGATCAGCGCGCCGTACTCCGCCAGCTGCTCCTCGTAGGTTTCCAGCAGTATTGCACCGTTTGGCGTAATATCGTAGCTTTTCAGCAGCGCATTCTTCTGGGCCGTCAGCCGCATGTAGCGCCGCAGCGCCACAAGGTAGGGCCGGTATACCTGACACAGCGCCGAATCCAGAAACCGGCGGCGTCCCTCGGGGCCGCCCTTGACCAGCCCCAGCAGGTCCGGCTCAAACACAACGGCCTGAAAGTTCCCCGCCAGCGCAGCAGCGCGGCCCATGTCCGCGCCGTTCAGCCTGCCGGTGCGGCCGGGCCGCTGGCTCGTCTTGCTGCCCACCGTCAGGCGGATCTCTTTTTCGATGTCCTGTGTCTCAAACGCGCCCTCTATGACCGAAAAGTCACAGCCGCGGCGGATCAGCTCGGCATCCTTGGAGCCACGGAAGCTTTTGCCGCCGGTCAGCAGCCAGATTGCCTCCAGCAGGTTCGTCTTGCCCTGCCCGTTGGGGCCGCACAGCACGGTCAGGTGCGGGTCGGGGTCCAGCACGGCATGGGCAATGTTGCGGTGGTCAGTCAGTGCAAGGTGGGTCAGGCGCATTACGCACCCGCCGCGACCTGCACGGTCTGGCCCTCCAGCTCGACCGTATCACCGGCGCGGCACTTTTTGCCGCGCATCGTGCAGACCTCGCCGTTGACCTTGACGGCCCCGCCCTGGATCAGCTCCTTGGCCTCGCCGCCCGTCTCACACAGCCCCGCGAACTTCAAAAGAGCGTCAAGCTTAATAAAGTCGGTGTTAATACGAATTTTTTCCATAATACATCCCTCTATCGTAACCCCGGCCGTAGGGGTCGGACATGTCCGACCCTCAGCCTTGCTGCAGCAGCCCTTTAGCCGGGCGGCTGATTTTATCTGCAGGGCCGGGCATGCCCGGCCCCTACAGCACAGCATTGCTTCAGCCCTCGTTCTTAAACCGTACCGGCAAAACCAGATAGATAAAGTCCTTGCCGTCCTCGGGCAGCAGCTTGACCGGGCTCAGGGGGCCGTTGATCTCCAGCACCATCCGCTCACACTTGGAATAGCGCAGCGCATCAAGCAGATACCGGTTGTTGAAGCCGATTTCGACCGGGTCGCCGGTCATCTCCACGGGGGAGAACTCGTCCACGACCTTGCCCAGCGGGGTCTGGCAGCGCACAGTCACCCGCTCCTCACCGAAATTGATGCGCAGCGGGTTCTTCAAACGCTCGGTAATAATGAGGGAGGCGCGCTCGATCGTGTCGATGAAGGTCTTGCAATCCACGACAACGCGCGTTTTTTTGTCCTTCGGGATGACGCTCTCATAATTGAGGAAGTCCCCCTCGATCAAACGGCTCATGATCGTGTAGCCGTTGGAGGTGAACACAACATAGCGGCGGTTTGCGTCGATCTTGACATCATCGTCCGCGCCGCCCATGATTTTGAGCAGCTCCTGCAGCGTCTTGGCCGGGATGATAATGCGGATGTCGCGGGTACACTCGACTGCACGCTGGATGATAGCCAGCCGGTAGCCGTCCAGCGCCACGATGGTCAGGCTACCCGGCTCAATGACGAACAGCTCGCCGGTGTGGGCGGGCTTTTTGTCGTCTTGGCTGACCGCGTAGATCGTTTTTTCGATCATCTCGCGCAGCATACCGCATTTCACGGTCATTGTGTTGTCAGCGCCGGTCACCGGCAGGCTGGGATAATCGCTGGCGTTCAGCGCGGGAATCTCAAACTCAGCCACGCCGCCGCTGATCCTGGCCTGCCCCTCATCGGTCAGCTCGATGCAGATGTCACCGGCCGGCATACGGCTGACCATCGAACCGAGCAGCTTTGCATCAAGTACCGTTTCACCCGGTACAAGCACGTTGCATTCAATGGTGGTCGTGATGCCCATTTCCATATCATAGCCGGTCAGCGTCAGGGTAAAGCCCTCGGCTTTCAGGTAGATGCCCTCCAGCACAGGGATGGCGGCGCGGTTGGTGATCGCGCGGGAAACGCCGTCGATGGCATTGGCCAGCAGGGTCTTTTCACATTCAAATTTCATACTCTGTTCTCCCGTCCGCTTGTTCAAAGCGGGGCAAAAAGCGTCTGTTTTTTCTTTATGTTTTCTCTGTTTCGGGTTTTCCACCATCGGGGCTGCTATTTTCCGGGGTAAGCTGCTCTTTCAAAGCGTCCCTGTTCGCAGAAACTATTAACTATGGTAGTAGTCGTAGTAGGGGCTGTTAGTTCTGTGGAAAACTCCGCCGCGCCCGATAGCGATGCGGTAAATCGTCCGCGCAGACTTTTGAACAGTCTGTGGAGATTCTTGTTGAAAACCCGGAAACCGCCGTTTTTCAACACACGCTGTGGAATACCGCCTGTTGAAAACTAAAAACTTTGTGGATAAAAAGGCTTTTCTTTCTTTGAAAAGAAAGAAACAAAGAAACTTTCAAATAATAACCCGTAATGCACGCTATATAGTGCATTATTGTCTCCCGTCCCCGGGAAAAGGCATTAAAAGTTCTTTGCCTACTTTCTTTCAAGAAAGTAGGCTAGGTGCGGACATTCTTCATGATGTCGCTGCACATCTCCTTGAGGTGCTGGTCGCGGTTGATGTTTTCCTCCATCGTTTTGATGGAATAGACAACGGTGGAATGATCGCGCTGGAACTCCTGACCGATGGCCTCCATGCTCATGCCGGTCACCTCGCGGATAATGTACATCGTCATCTGCCGCGCGGCGCTCACATTCGCATTGCGCTTTTTGCCGCGAATGTCCGCCGGCATTACATTGTAGGTGCGGGCGACCTCATTCAGGATCTTTTCGATCGTGACGGGGATCGGCTGGCTGTCGTTCAGCGTATCCTTGATCGCGGTGGTCGTCACACCGATGCAGGGCTCGATGCCCTCCAGCATATAGTAGGCGTTCAGCTTTTTGACGGCGCCCTCCAGCTGGCGGATGTTCTGCTTCAGATGGTTGGCGATGTACTCGGCCACATCGTTGGGCAGGTCAAGATTCAGCAGCTCGGCCTTGCGCTTGACGATGGCCACGCGGGTCTCAAAATCCGGCGGCTGGATGTCAGCGGTCAGGCCCCACTCAAACCGGGTGCGCAGACGCTCCTCCAGCGATTTGATCTCCTTGGCGGGGCGGTCGGAGGCAATTACGATCTGGCGGCCGTCGTTGTGCAGCGTGTTGAAGGTGTGGAAAAACTCCTCCTGCGTGCTCTCCTTGCCGGCCAGAAACTGAATATCATCAATCAGCAGCACATCGGCCTTGCGGTACCGCTGGCGGAACTGCTCCATCGTGGCGGTTTTGATCGCGGTGATCGTCTCGTTGGTGAATTTTTCACAATCCACATAGACAATGTTGAAATCCGGATGGTTTTTCTGGATCTCGATCTTGATGGCGTTCAAAAGGTGGGTCTTGCCTAAGCCCGACGGCCCGTAGATGAACAGCGGGTTGTACGCGCCGGAGGGGTTGGCCGCAACAGCCTGCGCGGCCGCAAACGCAAACTGGTTGGACGGGCCCTTGATGAAGTTTTCAAAGGTGAATTCATACCGGCCGCTGGGCAGGGATTTTTCGTCCATCTGGTTTTCGCTGTCGCCAGGCTTCACGCCGTCCTCCGGCGGGGCGACCACATAGCGGATCTCTACATCAAAGCCCAGAATGGCCTTGAACGCATCCTGCAAAAGTGCCGTGTAGCGGTCCGAAACAATGCCCATCACGAAGTCACTGCGCAGCTCCAGCGTGACGGTCTTGGAATTTTCAAAGCTGACAGCCTTGATGTCCTTGATGTAAAATGCGTAGGTAGCGTCGGAGGTCTTTTCTTTGCAGTAGGCCTTGACCGCTTCCATTACCTCATTGATGGAATCCATGAAACTCGATACTCCCCACTTCCTGTTATAAATCAACGCCTTTTACAAGGGCGCAAAAACACTGCATACAGTATACCACAAAATCATGTTTTAAACAACACCTATATTATAATAAAGTAGGAATTTTTTTACGGCGTGGAAATGTTGAAAATTTTCCCGCAGAAAGGGCATTCTTGAAAGTTTTCCACAAGAACTGCGTTTTTCAACAGTGAATAGTACAAAATGTAGTGGATAACTGTTTGTAGCAAAAGATTGTTTGACGCGCAGACGAAAAATTCTGCAAAAAACCTCTTGACAAAAGGGGTGCTTATCGCGTATAATCTAACTCTGCAAGGCTGCCCCAGTGTATGGGCGAAGCCCTGAGCAAACAGCCCATACCGGGATTTCAACAGGAGGAATGAAAAATGAAGCGTACTTTCCAGCCCAAGAAGCGTCAGCGCAGCCGCGTCCACGGTTTCCTGAACCGCATGGCTACCAAGAACGGCCGCAAGGTCATCGCCCGCCGCCGTGCAAAGGGCCGCAAGAGCCTGACTGTCTGATTTGTTTCAGAGATTATGTGAACAAAAGGGTTGCTGATTGTAAAATCAGCAGCCCTTTTTTCAAATAATGGCTTTACAGAAAACGGGATTCATTATAATATAGGAGAATAGGAAAAAATAAAATGCCTTCCCCCTTGGGGGAAGGTGTCCGCGGCCCCGACCGTGGACGGATGAGGGAGAAGTGAACCGCAGCTGTTCGGTACAGGGCCGGCAGGGGCAGGCGCGCCCCTCATCAGCCGCCTGCGGGCGGCAGCTTCCCCCCTGAGGGGGAAGCCTTTAGGAAGGAGACCTATGCGTTACCGCACTTTAAATAAAAACTGGCAGTTCAACCGGGTATATGGCCGGGGCAAAAGCTATGTACACCCGCATTGCGTGCTGTATGTGGCCAAAAACCGGCTGGGCTATACCCGCATCGGGCTGACCGCCACCAAAAAGGTCGGGCATGCGGTGCAGCGCAACCGCGCCCGCCGTATCATGCGCGCCGCCCTGTCGGAGCATCTGGCCCAGAATATCGGCGGGTATGACATTATTCTGGTGGCGCGCGGCCAGACCCCCCGCCTGAAAAGCACCCAGATGAGCAAAACGCTCGGCCGGCTGTTTGCCAAGGCCGGCCTGCCCGACCTGACCGCCCCGGCTGAGAACGCCGCACAGCAATGATCGCCCGGGCGCTGATCGCGCTGCTGCGGGGGTATAAGCGGTATATCAGCCCGCACCTCGGGCATCACTGCCGCTTTGTGCCCACCTGCAGCGAGTACGCCATGCAGGCCCTTGCCACGCACGGCCTGCTCAAGGGCCTGCTGCTGACGGTCTGGCGGCTTCTCCGCTGCCAGCCGTTTGCCCGGTTCGGCTATGACCCGGTCCCCCCGAAAGGAAGGTGGGTCAGCCCGGAACGCAGGCTGACGCGCAGCCGCTGAAAGGCTTCTCCCTTGGGGGAGAAGCTGTCCGCAAAGCGGACTGATGAGGGGAGAACCTCCCATCGCCGCCCCGCAAAAGGGTGGCCGGGCAAGCCCGCCCCTCATCCGGCCTTCGGCCACCTTCTCCCAAGGGAGAAGGCTTTTCAACATTGCTTCTCATGTCTTTGCACTGCGCAGCAGAGACCTACATAAAAATAATGGTCCCGGGCGCAGACGGGGCAGAAGGAAAGGCTATGAACTTTATGTACTTCCTGGCCATATTGATTGGCCCGCTGGTGAAGATCCTGTACAGCTTCATCGGCAACTACGCGGTAACGATGGTCGTTGCCACCCTACTCCTCAAGCTGCTGCTCTTCCCCCTGAGCATCCATCAGCAGAAATCCTCGGCAAAGATGGCTGTTTTTCAGCCGCTGATGAATGAGATCCAGCAGAAATACAAAAACGACCCCCAGAAGCAGCAGGAGGAGCTGATGAAGCTCCAGCAGGAGCATGGCTTCAACCCCATGGGCGGCTGCCTGCCCATGCTGCTGACGATGCTGGTGCTGTTCGGTTTCCTCGGCGTTGTGTACTACCCCGTGCATTACATCTTTGGTGTGGACAACGCCGCCGTCAAAGCCGCCTGTGAGGCGATCGGCATTGCCACCGCCAACACCTCCACGATGCAGACCGCGCTGATTCAGGCCATCCACAACGGCGCTGTGATCGACCCGTCCATCATCCCCGCCAACATTGTGGCAGAGATCCAGAACTTCAACACCAGCTTCTTCGGCATGGATATGTGTGATGTCCCCGGCTTCCGCTTTGTGCCGATCGCCATCTTCCCGGCCATCGCAGCGGTCACGATGTTCATCAGCTACTTCGTCACCCAGAAGCTCTCCGGCATGGACGCCCAGATGCAGGGCAGCATGAAGGTCATGATGCTCGTCATGAACCTGATGTTCGTTACCTTCTGCTTCAACGCCCCGGTCGGCTTCTCGCTGTACTACGGCGTGTCCAACCTGCTGCAGATCGGCCAGTCCTATGTCACCTACAAGATCTACAGCCCCGAAAAGTTCAAGGCCCAGTATGAGGCCGAGCTGGCCGCCAAGCGCGCCGAGAAGAAGAAAAAGCGCACCGTCACGGTTGAGCAGAACGGCGAAAAGATCCAGAAGGAGGTCACCCTCGGCGAGGCCAACAAGCTGCGTCTGGAGCTGGCCCGCCAGCGCGAGGCCGAGCTTTACAAGGACGAGCGCACCACCCCGCTGAACAAAGACTAAGAAAAGACGCCGCGCAACCGTAGGGGCGAGCATTGCTCGCCCGCGCCGTTGGCGGCTGTGAGGGAGTGTATCCCCTGCCGCCGTAGGGGCGCATTCTATATGCGCCCGCCCCGCTCCCCTTTGTGATGAATGTAACGATAAGAAATAAGAAGGAGGTTCCCTTTTATGCGCAGTATGGAAATGAGCGCCAAGACCGTAGAGGCCGCCGTAGAGGCCGCCTGCGAGGCGCTGGGAGTTGACCGCGATGATATCCATGTCAGCTACGAGGTACTGGAATTCCCTGCCCGCAAGCTGTTTAAGACCATCCCTGCCAAGGTCCTTGTAAAGGTCGAGGAGCCGGAGGCTGCCCCCGTGGAGGAGGTAAAGCCCGCCGAAGCCGCTGAGCCCGCCGAGGTCGTTGAGATCTCTGACGAGACCGCCCCTGCTCTGGAGCAGGAGGTCGTGGACGAGATGGTTGCCGAGGCTGACGATGAGACCGAGATCCCCCTCGACATCGAGGCGGACCCCCGCCTGCAGGCTGCGGTTGACTACCTGAGCCCCATCTTTAACCTGATGGGTGTTGAAAACTTCACCTTCAGCGCCGTCAAGAAGGGCGCTGCCACGATCCTGAAGGTCTCCGGCGAGCATATGGGCGCGCTCATCGGCCGCCGCGGCGAGACGATGGAGTCGCTGTCCTACCTCGCCAGCCTCGTTGTGAACCGCATGGAAGGCCCCTATGTCAAACTGGGGCTGGATGTCGGCGGCTACCGCAACAAGCGCGAGGACGACCTCTCTGCCCTTGCCAGACGCATTGCAGACCGCGTTATCCGCACCGGCTGCTTCTATGAGATGGAGCCGATGAACCCCTACGAGCGCCACA